>NZ_LMCV01000001.1:7500-634462 GCF_001424925.1 Pseudomonas sp. Root329
ACCACCCAGCATGTCGCGCGCCATCCGAGCAATGTCCAGGGACTTGCCGCAGGAGTTGCGCTTCATCATCGAAGTGATCTCGACCGCAGCAGTACCCTCGTCCTTCATACGCCCCAGACGCAGGCAGCCTTGCAGCGCCATGGTGATCTCGGTCTGCATGTCGGCCAGCTTCTTCTGGATCAGCTGAGTGGCGGCCAATGGGCGACCGAACTGCTTGCGATCCAGAGTGTACTGGCGAGCGGTATGCCAGCAGAACTCGGCAGCACCCAGCGCACCCCAGGAGATGCCATAGCGTGCGGAGTTGAGGCAGGTGAACGGACCTTTCAGACCGCGCACATCCGGGAAAATGTTTTCTTCAGGGACAAACACGTTGTCCATGACGATCTCGCCGGTGATGGATGCACGCAAGCCGACCTTGCCGTGAATCGCAGGAGCACTCAGGCCTTTCCAGCCTTTCTCCAGAACGAAGCCACGGATGTCACCCGCATCGTCCTTGCCCCATACGACGAACACATCGGCGATCGGGCTGTTGGTGATCCACATCTTGCTGCCGGTCAGGCTGTAGCCCCCTTCCACTTTGCGTGCACGAGTAATCATCGCGCCCGGGTCGGAGCCGTGGTCAGGTTCGGTCAGACCAAAGCAACCGATCCATTCACCCGAGGCCAGTTTCGGTAGGTATTTCTGTTTCTGGGCTTCGGTGCCGAATTCATTGATCGGCACCATGACCAGCGAGGACTGCACACTCATCATCGAGCGATAGCCGGAGTCGACGCGCTCGACTTCACGGGCGATCAGGCCGTAGCTGACGTAGTTCAGACCGCTTCCACCATACTGCTCAGGGATAGTCGCGCCCAACAGACCTATTTCGCCCATCTCGCGAAAGATCGCCGGGTCGGTCTTTTCATGGCGGAAAGCTTCGAGAACACGCGGCGCGAGCTTCTGCTGAGCGAATTGCTTAGCGGTGTCGCGGATCATGCGTTCTTCTTCGGTGAGCTGTTGATCCAGCAGCAGGGGATCGATCCAGTTGAAGCTAGCTTTACCGCCCATGAGTGTGTCCTCTCGAATCGGGTCAAATAACGTGGGCTGATCCTAGGCCGGGTTCGGCGTTACGGCAAACGAGGATTTTGCATACTGTTGTGCTAATTTCTCACTCCGAAACATCGCAAAATAGCTTTTATGCGATGTATTAGTGAGGTTGACGTACATGCGCAGGAAAATCCCCAGCACAACGGCCCTGATCAGCTTTGAAGCGGCCGCTCGCCACGAAAGTTTTACCAAGGCCGCTCAGGAGCTTTCGCTCACTCAAGGCGCCATTTGCCGACAGATCGCCAGCCTTGAGGAGTTCCTCAGCGTAGAACTGTTCCGACGCTCGCGGCGCGGAGTCAAGCTGACGGAGGCCGGTCTTTCCTACAGCCGCCGGGTGGCCACCCAACTCGATGCCGTTGAACGGGACACCTTGTCAGTGATGGGCCAGCAAGGTGCCAACGTGATCGAGCTGGCGGTAGTTCCAACCTTCGGCACTCAATGGCTGTTGCCACGACTCAAGGATTTCCAGCAAAAACACCCGGAAGTGACGGTCAACCTTACCAACCGAACGCGGCCCTTCCTGTTTGCCGATACCGACTTCGATGCCGCGATCTATTTTGGCGACGCGGACTGGTCGGGTACCGAATCCCACAGGCTGATGGGCGAAAATCCGATGCCGGTGTGCAGCCCCAATCTCATGGGGAAAAAGACAACCCTGTCTCCCGGCGAAATCGCCGAATTGCCCCTGTTGCAGCAGACCACTCGCCCTTATGCCTGGCGCCAGTGGTTCAACTCTCAAAACCTAAATGTCCCGAGAGACATGACAGGGCCGCGCTACGAGCTATTCTCCATGCTTGCCCAAGCGGCCATGCACGATATGGGAATAGCGCTGATTCCGCCGTTCCTGATTCAACGCGAACTGGCCGAGAAGCGGCTGGTCATTGCCAACGCCCAAGCGTTATCAAGCATCAAGGCGTATTACTTGATGATTCCTGAGCGAAAGGTCGAATCGGCCTCTTTAAGGGCATTTCGCGATTGGCTGGTCAATCAGGCACAGGGCTACAGCCTAGAAGGATAAAGGTCCCGCCTGATTAGCTGACCCCGTAGTCAGCAAAATCAAAGCACTACAGATATAAGTATTTGTCGCATATTCGAAGACTGTACCGACAAGCAGTACAAACGTCCCACAAGAGCCTGAAAACGTGGCCTTGAGCCTCTATTGCGGAGCAATAACGACTCATTCACCTGACCGATGCGTAAATTCTTCAATTTTTACAAGAATCCTTACAAGGCACGGCCTGCAAGGGATTGAACCGGTCAGTTGCGACATTCGGTCACGGGGTGACTTGTAGTTAATTTTCCGTCACCCGTCATAAACCCTTGAAGGGCACTAAGTTCGCCTGCAAAATGCCGCGCCCCGCCCTGATTTGGCGGGATCGTGCTGATCGGCCGCCCCCAGCCGCACCATCCGAAGTGCCTGGGTTTACTCAATAAGATCACGCAGGAGATTTGACGTGCACATTGGTGTTCCTCTCGAAACCCAGACCGGTGAAACACGGGTTGCTGCAACCCCCGAAACCATCAAGAAGCTGATCGGCCAGGGTCATAAGGTCACTGTGCAAAGCGGCGCCGGCATTAACGCCAGCGTTGTCGACAGTGCCTATGAAGCGGCAGGCGCAATTATTGGCAGCGCCAACGATGCGTTTGGTGCCGAGCTGATTCTCAAGGTGGTCGCCCCCAGCGACAGCGAACTGACGCTGATTAAAAGCGGCACCGTTGTGGTGGGCATGCTCAACCCGTTCAGCAATGAAACCATTGCCAAGCTGGCTGAGTGCGGCATTACCGCTTTCGCACTGGAGGCCGCGCCGCGCACCTCCCGCGCTCAGAGCCTGGATGTGCTGTCCTCCCAAGCCAACATCGCCGGCTATAAAGCCGTGTTGCTGGCCGCTCACCACTATCCACGCTTCATGCCGATGCTGATGACTGCTGCGGGTACCGTGAAAGCGGCGCGCGTGCTGATTCTCGGTGCTGGCGTGGCTGGTTTGCAGGCGATCGCTACGGCGAAACGTCTGGGCGCAGTGATCGAAGCGTCTGACGTACGTCCTGCGGTAAAAGAGCAGATCGAATCCCTCGGCGCCAAGTTCGTCGACGTGCCTTACGAAACCGATGAAGAGCGTGAATGCGCCGTCGGTGTCGGCGGTTACGCACGACCAATGCCCGCCAGCTGGATGCAACGTCAGGCCCTGGCCGTGCACGAACGCGCCAAGCAGGCTGACATCGTCATCACCACCGCACTGATCCCGGGCCGCAAGGCACCGACGCTGTTGAGCGTGGAAACCGTGGCACAGATGAAGCCAGGCTCGGTGGTCATCGACCTCGCTGCAGCCCAGGGCGGTAACTGCCCTCTGACCGTGGCCGATCAGGTCGTCGTCGAGAATGGCGTGATCATTTGCGGCCCGACCAATCTGGCCGGCGCAGTCGCAGCAGACGCTTCGGCATTGTATGCGCGCAACCTGCTGGACTTCCTGAAGCTGGTCTTCAACAAAGAAGGCCAGTTCGAGATCAACCTCGAAGACGACATCGTCGCCGCGTGCCTGATGTGCCGCGACGGCCAAGTCATCCGCAAAAACGCCTAAGCAGGGATTCAGACGATGGAAGAGCTTATCTCCCCCGGTATCTACAACCTGATCATCTTCGTGCTGGCGATTTATGTCGGTTATCACGTGGTCTGGAACGTTACACCTGCACTGCACACGCCTTTGATGGCGGTAACCAACGCGATCTCAGCGATCGTGATCGTCGGCGCCATGCTGGCCGCGGCATTGACCGTCACGCCTCTGGGCAAAACCATGGGCACCCTGGCGGTCGCTCTGGCAGCGGTGAACGTATTTGGTGGCTTCCTGGTTACCCGCAGGATGCTTGAGATGTTCAAGAAAAAAGCCCCAAAAGCAGTAAAAGAAGAGGCGCCTAAGTAATGAGCATGAATCTTGTAACGGCGCTCTACTTGATCGCGTCGATCTGTTTCATCCAGGCCCTGAAAGGCCTGTCGCACCCGACCACGTCGCGGCGCGGCAATGTGTACGGCATGCTCGGCATGGCATTGGCGATCCTCACCACCGTGGGCCTCGTCTATAAGCTGGGGGCTGAGCTCGCGACTGCCGGCATCGGCTACGTCATCGTAGGTCTGTTGGTCGGCGGTACCGCCGGGTCGATCATGGCCAAGCGCGTTGAAATGACCAAAATGCCGGAACTGGTCGCCTTCATGCACAGCATGATCGGTATGGCCGCGGTGTTCATTGCCATCGCTGCTGTCGTTGAACCTCAATCGCTGGGCATCGTCAAGCAACTGGGTGATGCGATTCCTGCTGGTAACCGTCTGGAGCTGTTCCTCGGCGCGGCCATCGGTGCAATCACCTTCTCCGGTTCGGTGATCGCGTTCGGCAAGCTGTCGGGCAAGTACAAGTTCCGCCTGTTCCAGGGCGCACCCGTACAGTTCGGCGGGCAGCACAAGCTGAACCTGCTGCTGGGCCTGGCCACGCTCGGCCTGGGCATCACCTTCATGATGACTGGCAACCTCAGTGCTTTCGCCCTCATGCTGGCCCTGGCCTTCGTGATGGGTGTGCTGATCATCATCCCGATCGGCGGCGCCGATATGCCGGTGGTGGTTTCGATGCTCAACAGCTACTCCGGCTGGGCAGCGGCAGGTATCGGATTCTCGCTGAACAACTCGATGCTGATCATTGCCGGCTCCCTGGTGGGTTCATCCGGTGCGATCCTCTCGTACATCATGTGCAAGGCGATGAACCGTTCGTTCTTCAACGTATTGCTCGGCGGTTTCGGCAACACGGCAGAGGCAGCTGGCCCGGCAGGTTCGAAAGAGGCCCGTCCGGTGAAATCCGGTTCGGCTGACGATGCGACCTTCCTGCTGACCAACGCCGACACCGTGATCATCGTTCCGGGTTATGGCCTGGCGGTGGCACGCGCCCAACACTCACTGATGGAACTGGCGGAGAAGCTGACTCACCGGGGAGTCACCGTGAAGTTTGCGATCCACCCGGTGGCTGGTCGGATGCCAGGGCACATGAACGTCCTGCTGGCCGAGGCCGAAGTGCCTTACGAGCAAGTGTTCGAGATGGATGACATTAACTCCGAGTTCGGTCAGACCGACGTGGTGCTGGTGCTCGGCGCCAACGACGTGGTCAACCCGGCCGCGAAGAACGATCCGAAATCGCCAATTGCCGGTATGCCGATTCTCGAGGCTTATAAAGCCAAGACCGTGATCGTCAACAAGCGCTCGATGGCCAGCGGCTATGCCGGTCTGGACAACGAGCTGTTCTACCTCGACAAAACCATGATGGTCTTCGGCGACGCCAAGAAAGTCATCGAAGACATGGTCAAAGCCGTCGAGTAAAACCTGCTCCAGCGCAATACCCAAAACCTCAGCCTTTAGTAGGCTGGGGTTTTTTATTGCCCGCTAAAAACCGACCAAAGGCTCTAAATCAGGGCTCTGCATTCGACCATGGTAGCGGGAGGAATTTTTTTGAAATCACTAAACTGCACACCTTGCTTTCGTTGCCCGAGATAACAATCCATGTACCGTGATCGTATTCGCTTGCCTTCGTTGTTGGATAAGGTGATGAGCGCCGCTGACGCTGCCGCTCTGATTGAGGACGGCATGACCGTCGGCATGAGTGGTTTCACTCGCGCCGGCGAAGCCAAGGCCGTGCCCCACGCATTGGCCGAACGCGCCAAAATCACCCCGCTGAAAATCACGCTGATGACCGGCGCCAGCCTGGGCAACGACCTCGATAAACAGCTCACCGAAGCCGGCGTATTGTCACGACGCATGCCCTTCCAGGTCGACAGCACCCTGCGCAAAGCCATTAACGCCGGCGAAGTGATGTTCATTGACCAGCATCTGTCGGAAACCGTGGAGTCGCTGCGCAATCAGCAACTCAAGCTGCCGGACATCGCGGTGATTGAAGCCGTGGCAATCACCGAGCAGGGCCATATCGTGCCAACCACGTCGGTGGGTAACTCGGCCAGCTTCGCGATTTTCGCCAAACAGGTGATCGTCGAGATCAACCTGGCGCACAACCCGAATCTCGAAGGTCTGCACGACATCTATATCCCGACCTATCGGCCGACCCGTACACCGATCCCGCTGGTAAAGGTCGACGATCGCATTGGCAGTACCGCCATCCCGATTCCGCCGGAAAAGATCGTCGCAATCGTAATCACCAATCAGTCCGACTCGCCGTCCACCGTACTGCCGCCGGACATTGATACCCAGGCCATTGCCGACCACCTGATCGACTTCTTCAAGCAGGAAGTGGCTGCCGGGCGCATGACCAACAAGCTCGGCCCGCTGCAAGCCGGGATTGGCAACATCGCCAACTCGGTGATGTGCGGCCTGATCGACTCGCCGTTCGAAGACCTGACGATGTACTCCGAAGTGCTTCAGGACTCGACCTTCGACCTGATCGACGCCGGCAAGCTGAGCTTTGCTTCGGGCAGTTCGATCACCTTGTCGAGCCGTCGCAATACCGATGTTTTCGGCAACCTTGAGCGCTACAAGGACAAACTGGTCCTGCGCCCGCAAGAAATCTCCAACCACCCGGAAGTGGTGCGCCGGCTCGGCATCATCGGCATCAACACGGCGCTTGAGTTCGACTTGTACGGCAACGTCAACTCCACCCACATCTGCGGCACGCGGATGATGAACGGCATCGGCGGCTCGGGCGACTTTGCGCGCAATGCGCATTTGGCGATCTTCGTAACCAAATCGATCGCCAAGGGCGGCGCGATCTCCAGCGTGGTGCCGATGGTCAGCCACGTCGACCACACTGAGCATGACGTCGACATCCTCGTCACCGAGATCGGTCTGGCGGACTTGCGTGGCCTGGCGCCGCGAGAGCGCGCTCGGGTCATCATCGACAACTGCGTGCACCCGGACTATCGGCAAGCCCTGGATGACTACTTCACGGCCGCTTGTGCACTCGGCGGGCACACACCGCATATCCTGCGTGATGCCCTGAGCTGGCACATAAACCTGGAGGAAACCGGGCGGATGCTCACGGTGTAATTGGTACAGATAGCAGCTGACGCAAACACAGTTTCGTCAGCCTGCTGTTGCCAGATCAAATACTGAATAAAACTGTACTGCTGTACCGGTCTTTTCCTACCTTAATTGCCTACCTTTTCGAGTCAACCAACCAAAAACGCACGATATTAGTGCAGACAAGTACAGTTGCCTCAATTTCGACCAGTACACCACCCTTTAACAGTTAACTGGTCCCTCACAATACAGGTGAACTGTATCTAGGGAGACTGGCCAAACGAGAGGATCATTGGCATCAGTTAAACCACTACCTAATCCCGCCATAAGCGGAAGGATGTCAACCATGGAACGTACACTCAGTTCCGAGCTGTTTTTCGAAGACAACGCTGTAAAAACCCAGGCTTCCACGCCTCTTCGCGTTCTCGCCAACCTGATGCTGTGGCAGCGCCGCATCTCCAGCCGCCACCAACTGGCTCGTCTGGATTCGCGTCTGCTGGCTGACGCAGGGATTAGCGAAGCACAACGCTACGAAGAGCTGAGCAAGCCGTTCTGGCGCTAAGTTAGCGTCGCTGGCTCTGACCCACCGGGTCCACCGCCAGCACTCCAAATTGAAAAAACAAAGCCCGTCGTGGGAAACCACGACGGGCTTTGTCGTTTTGGACCCTCAACATGGGTCATACAGTAGAGCTATCGCTTAACAGGTACAGTTTTACTATTTGCACAACTGAACCAGTACAATTTCAGTGCAGTGTGTCTGTTGCGGAAGAGAGGACGGGATCACCATGAAATCCCGAACTGCCAGCAAAAGGACCGCGCCATGAATCACTTACTGGATGTTTCCGCTTCCACACCTCAATCAACGCCTCGCTCCCACTGGGTTCGTAGATTGCTGAGGGGTCTCGCCAACAACCTGGAAAGGGCTCGAACCCGGCGTTTATTGGGCCAACTCAATGACCGGCAGCTCTCAGACCTGAACATCAGCCACGCGGATCGTCTCAACGAATTGGACAAACCGTTCTGGCGCTAGCTTCCTACTTGAACAGACGGGACTGTGCGAACCGATACTCATAGGCCTAATATCCAGATAGAACGTGGCGAACGCTGCATGGCAGACGTCTGACTCATCAGATACTGCGCCACCTCTCAATCGGTTTTCCAAAGGAGTTTCACCATGTCCCGTCTTCGTCTGCTCAGCGCTGCAGCCCTGCTTGCCGTGGCTGCCAATTCCCACGCCACCAGCTTTATCGTGACCACCGATACCGTCGTCAATGCGCTCAAGGCCACGTCCGATGCGACCTCCGATGTCACTTCTTCCTTTCGCGATGACAAAATCGTGCGCGCCGCCCGTGACGACGCCGCCAGCTTCGTGGCCAGCGAAGGCGCCATTCGAGGCGTGAAACTGGAAAGCGCACTCGACCATATTCGCCACCAGGCACCTCAATTGAGCGCGACCGATGCACAACTGGCGCAAGCCATACTGACGATCTAAGCGACATCACTGACGTGGGACACGCCCACCGTGTCCCAATGTTTCGGCGCTGGCTCTAGACCGGGCGTTGCGCTAGCCTTGCGACTCGCCTTCAGCTTTCGAGTCTCATGCGTTTCCTTTCAAATCTGTTAATCACTCCGGTTTTCGCCATTGCCTGCTGGGTGGGTTCGGCCCATGCCTTTGACGCCTTCAACCTGTCTACACAAGGCATCGTGGCTACCGGCTACGCCACAAGCATGGTGACCTCCGCCCCCTTCGACCGTAAGCTGCTACTCGCGGCACAGGATGACGCTGCGGCTTTCATCGCCAGTGACGGCCAACTGCGAGGAGCACAACTGGAATCCGCCCTTATTTATCTGCGCCGGACCCAGCCAAAACTTCATGTCAGCGACCTTGAACTGGCGCAGGCAATTCTCGTCCAATAGTTATCCTTGTTCTTGCGGAGTCGTTCCATGCGTAGCCCCCTGATTGTTGCCGCCCTTGGCCTGCTGTTATTGGCCGATGTGACTCAGGCGCACACCCTGGTTGCCACCAGTAACATCCTCATCAACGCCACCCGGCGTACCCTTGATTTCACGTCCGATACCACGACGTCCATCCGTGACTCGAAGATCGTTCGTGAAGCCCACGACGATGCGGCCAGTTTCGTCGCCAGCGATGGCGAGATTCGTGGCGCGCACCTGGAAGCGGCCTTCAACACGCTGCGCACCCGCGTACCGGAAGCCCGCGACGCCAGTGATCAGGTTCTCGCCGAAGCCATCCTCGCACTGTGAGGTCGCCAGGCGCCTGGCTGTTGGCCGGGGTCATGTTGCTGCTCGGCAACACGGCCCAGGCTGACTTGCAATTAAGGCTTAAAACCGAAGGCCTCAGCCCCGCTCAACAACAGGCCAGCCAAGCGTTGCTCGATGAAGCCATGCAGGCGCTGCCGCCGCGGTTCATCGAGCAGCTCGACCGACGCATCGACGTTGGCTGGACCGCTGACATGCCGAGCAACGCTTACGGCCAGGCGTCGCTGGTGTCCGAGCTCGATCTCAACCGCAACCTGCTAGCCAGCCTCACTGATGGCAGCGCCGCGACCAAAAAGACTTATCGTCCCCATGGCACCGTGCGCCGCGAAATGCTTGCCACGGTGTTGCACGAACTCACCCACATCTATGATCGCTCGCGCCTGTGGCCAGACGCGGAGCGCACGCTGATTCAGCGTTGCACCCGGCGCAACAGCAGCTCAGGGCTGATTGGCATTCCCGATCAATGCCGCGGCCAGTCCGACCGACGCTTTACGCTCAGCGACGACCCGCACCTGCTCGACCTTGCCGGCTGGCCACAGTATGTCGGCCGTCGTGGCGAACGCGAACAGTACAACCGGCAAATTGCCCGCAGCCCGGACATTTACGAGACGAGCAGCCCCAAGGAGTTCGTCGCGGTCAACATGGAATATTTCCTTCTCGACCCGGCCTACGCCTGTCGCCGCCCTGCGCTGTACCGCTACTACAAAGAACATTTCGGGTGGGCGCCCGCCGCTAAAGACATCTGCGGCAAAACCTTCTCCTTTCTCAATGCCGGCAATGATTTCGCCAAAACGCCACTGGGCCAGGTCGATCCGGAACGGGTCTACGCCGTCGACTATCTGCTGGCAGAAGCCAACCAGAACTGGGTCAGCCGCTGGGGTCATAGCATGTTGCGGTTAGTGATCTGTGCACCCGGCCGCCCCCGTGGGCCGGATTGTCGCCTGGATCTGGATCAGCATCTGGTGCTGTCCTACCGCGCCTTCGTCGGTGACGTGCAGCTGTCGAGTTGGGACGGATTGGTGGGCAAATACCCGTCGCGCCTGTTTGTTCTGCCGCTGGCGCAGGTGATCGACGAATACACCAAAACCGAACTGCGCAGCCTGGCCTCGGTGCCGTTGAACCTGTCGCGCAACGAGATTGAAGACGTGGTGGAACACGCCGCCGAAATGCACTGGAGTTACGACGGCAACTACTTCTTCCTGTCCAATAACTGCGCTGTTGAGGGCCTGAAGTTACTGCGTAGCAGTACCAACAATACAAAACTGGTCGGGTTGGACAGCATCATGCCCAACGGTTTGCTGGAAGTGCTCAAGGGTCGCGGACTGGCGGACACCAGCGTGCTGGATGATCCCCGCGAAGCGCTGCGCCTGGGCTACCGATTCGACTCCTTCCGCGATCGTTATCAAGCGATGTTCGAAGTGCTGAAGAAGCACTTGCCGATCAAGCAGGAAAAGGTTGAAGACTGGCTTGCATTGAAAGCTGAAGAGCGCCGGCAATGGATCGACCAAGCCGATTTGCGCACCAGCGCAGCCTTGCTGTTATTGGAGCAGGCAGCCTTCCGCCAACAATTGGTGCTGGCCCAGGACGAAGTAAAGCAGCGCTATCTGGGCGCTCGGGAATTGAAGAACGGCGGCATGGACAAGGCCAACGCAACTTTGCAGCAAATTCTTGCCAACAGCGGCTTCCTCAGCCGCCCGGCGGAGTTGCTTGGCACCGGTGGTTATGGATTGCCGCAGCCGAGTGAGTGGCAGCGTCTGGAATCGGAAAGCAGCCTGCGGCAAAAACAACTTCAGGCGCTGACAGGCGATCTGGACAAGGAAGTGAGAGCGCTGCTCGAACCGAGCCGTGCAGCCGAAATGGCCGCCAATGAAGCCAACCTGAAGCAGGTTGGCGAGCATCTGAGGAAGTTGCACAAGGCTGCGGGCGGCTTGGAGTTGCCGTAAACAACAGGCTTCGCGGCTAATCCGCGAAGCCTTCAACACCTACCTGCTATTCAAAGCACCCCTTCGAGAATTTCATAAACGATCCCGGTTCCTACGGCGATCAACACAATGTCGCCGCCCGCACGGCGCCATTCGTACCCTGGGTAATACGGCAGCCGGCCCAACGCCCGGTTATCGAGGCGTTCGCCGTAATAGCCGTGAGGCAACGGTCGGCCACGCACCAGATGAATACCTGGAGGTGGCGGAGCACCGCGCACGAAATAGCCATGGTTATCGTGGATAGTCTGGCGCACCGGGCCGAAGTCCCGTGGCGGAGGGCCGCCGCGATGATTGTCCTGCGGGCCACGGTGATCGTCGCCATGATTGTCACCGCGGTTATCGTAATGGCCTTGCTGCGGGCCGCCGCGGTCGTGATCGTCGCGCTGATCAGCACTCGCATTCAGCAACGGGGTGGCACTGAGCATCAGCACACCCAGGCTGGCAATCAGACGTTTCGGCATTTTCATCGGGTCTTTCCTCACTGCACATACAGCAAAAAGGGCTTCAGAACGTAGTCCTGAAGCCCTCGGTCTTGCTGTTTAGTCTGTACCGCGAGGCTCTAATTCCTCTGTATCAGGAACTTTACCTTCAGCTGACGCGGGCTTTACGCACGCCTTCGGCCAGCGCCGAGCAAAGGCTCAACACGCCATCAACTGCCTGATCCGGCGTTGATGCATTGGCGATGTGATCGATCAACGCCGAACCCACCACCACGCCATCAGCCAGACGCGCGATGGACGCCGCTTGCTCCGGTGTACGAATACCGAAACCGATGCTGATCGGCAGATCGGTATGGCGACGCAGACGCGCAACCGCTTCTTCAACATGCTCCAGCGTCGCAGCGCCCGCACCGGTCACACCGGCGACAGACACGTAATAGACGAAACCTGAGCTGCCGTTCAGGACAGTCGGCAGGCGCACATCATCGGTCGTCGGGGTGGTCAGACGGATGAAGTCCAGACCGGCAGCCTGGGCCGGATCGCACAGTTCGCCGTTATGCTCCGGCGGCAAGTCGACCACGATCAGACCGTCAACGCCGGCCTCTTTGGCGTCGGCAATGAAACGCGGCACGCCATACATGTGAATCGGGTTGAAGTAACCCATCAGCACCATCGGCGTCTCGGTATTGCCTTCACGGAACTCGCGAACCATTTGCAGGGTTTTCGCCAGGTTCTGCTTGGCGCCGAGGGCGCGGATATTGGCCAACTGGATTGCCGGGCCATCGGCCATTGGATCGGTGAAGGGCATGCCCAACTCGATCACGTCGGCACCAGCGCCTGGCAAGCCTTTGAGGATCGCCAGCGAGGTGTCATAGCTCGGGTCGCCAGCGGTCACGAAGGTCACCAGGGCGGCACGATTCTGTTCCTTGAGTTCGGCAAAACGCGTTTGCAGGCGGCTCATCAGTGTTTCTCCTGCTTCGATTGTTCCATGTGGTGCATCACGGTCTGCATGTCTTTGTCCCCGCGGCCGGACAGGTTGACCACCATCAGGTGATCTTTCGGCAGGGTCGGTGCGCGCTTGAACACTTCGGCCAGGGCATGGGCGCTTTCCAGTGCAGGAATAATCCCTTCCAGACGGCAGCATTTGTGGAACGCGTCGAGGGCTTCGTCGTCGGTTACCGAGGTGTATTGGACGCGGCCGATGTCATGCAACCATGCGTGTTCCGGGCCGATGCCTGGATAGTCGAGGCCGGCAGAGATCGAGTGAGCGTCGATGATCTGGCCATCGTCGTCCTGCAGCAGGAAGGTACGGTTGCCGTGCAGCACGCCCGGTACGCCGCCGTTCAGGCTGGCTGCGTGTTTACCGGTTTCGATGCCGTAGCCGGCCGCTTCAACGCCGATGATCTCGACGCTTTTGTCGTCGAGGAACGGGTGAAACAGGCCCATGGCGTTGGAGCCGCCACCGATGCACGCCACCAGGCTGTCCGGCAGACGACCTTCCTGGTCTTGCAGTTGAGTACGGGTTTCTTTGCCGATAACGGCCTGGAAGTCGCGAACCATCGCAGGATAAGGGTGCGGACCGGCCACCGTGCCGATCAGGTAGAAGGTGCTGTCGACGTTGGTCACCCAGTCACGCAGGGCTTCGTTCATCGCGTCTTTCAGGGTGCCGGTACCGGCCACGACCGGGATCACTTCGGCGCCCAGCAGCTTCATGCGAAATACGTTGGCCTGCTGACGTTCGATGTCAGTGGTGCCCATGTAGATCACGCAATCGAGGCCAAAACGTGCAGCCACGGTGGCGGTCGCCACGCCGTGCATGCCAGCGCCGGTCTCGGCGATGATGCGTTTCTTGCCCATGCGCCGCGCCAGCAGAATCTGGCCGATGCAGTTGTTGATCTTGTGCGCGCCGGTGTGGTTCAGCTCTTCGCGCTTGAGGTAAATCTTCGCGCCGCCGCAGAACTCTGTCAGGCGTTCGGCAAAGTACAGTGGGCTTGGACGACCCACGTAGTCGCGCTGGAAGTAGGCCAATTCCTCTTTGAATGCAGGATCATCCTTGGCCAATTCGTATTCACGGGCCAGATCGAGGATCAACGGCATCAGGGTTTCGGCGACGTAACGGCCGCCGAACGCGCCAAACAGGCCGTTGGCGTCGGGGCCGTTGCGCAGATTAGTCTGGGTCATGGGTCGCTCCAGTTGAATGCGTGGGATGACAATGGGCTAACTCTACCCCTGACGCCTTGAGCTGAAAACCGATAAGATCGCTGCAACCTGTCAGGAAAACTCACATATTTCATGAGCCATGACCTTCCCCCGCTGAACGCCCTTCGGGCCTTCGAAGCGACTGCCCGCCTGAATAGCGTCAGCAAGGCGGCCGAACAGCTGCACGTCACCCATGGTGCGGTCAGCCGGCAACTCAAGGTGCTTGAAGAACACCTGGGCGTGAGCCTGTTCATCAAGGATGGTCGCGGCCTTAAACTCACAGATGCCGGCATTCGTTTGCGCGATGCCAGCGGCGAGGCGTTCGAGCGTTTACGGACTGTGTGTGCAGAGCTGACCCAAAGCACCGCCGATGCACCGTTCGTACTGGGTTGCTCGGGCAGCTTGTTGGCACGCTGGTTTATTCCCAGGTTGGGACGGCTGAATACCGACCTGCCGGACCTGCGCCTGCACCTGTCGGCTGGCGAGGGTGATCTCGATCCACGTCGCCCGGGACTGGACGCCTTGCTGGTGTTTGCCGAGCCACCGTGGCCAGCGGACATGCAAGTCTATGAGTTGGCGAGCGAACGGATCGGCCCGGTCATGAGCCCGCGATTCGCCGGCTTCGAACGACTGCAAGACGCACCGCCCGCAGCGCTGCTGAGCGAGCCATTGCTGCACACCACCTCACGCCCTCAGGCCTGGCCAAGCTGGGCACAGCAAAGCAACCTCGACGCCAAAGCGTTGAAGTACGGACAAGGTTTCGAGCATTTGTATTACTTGTTGGAGGCCGCAGTGGCCGGCCTGGGTGTGGCGATTGCGCCCGAGCCGCTGGTCGCTGAGGACTTGAAGGCCGGGCGCCTGGTTGCGCCATGGGGCTTCAGTGAAACCCCGGCGCAACTGGCGTTGTGGCTACCCAAGCGCGCCGCGGACGGGCGCGCTCGGCAACTGGCGCAGTGGCTCAAAAACGAGCTGCGTCAGACGGATTAATCACCGCGTTTAAACAGAAGATAAGCCGCGAGCAGCCCCAATGCACCGACAGCCACACCCGCTGTCGTCCAAGGGTGTTCCTGGGCGTAATCCCGCGTGGCAATCCCGGTTTCACGGGTTTTGACTTTGACGTCTTCGTACGCATCGCTGAGCAGATGGCGCGAATGCTTCAGCGCGTTCTCGGCGTTGCTTTTCAAGACTTTAAGGGTTTTACGCGACTCGTCCGAGGCGTCGTCCTTCAGGTTTTCCAAAGACTTCAGCAGACTCTCGATCTCGGCTTCCATGCTTTGCAATGAGGCTTTACGTAAAGAGGTGTTGGCCATGGTGGCTCTCCTGCATTGATTGAGTTGCGTGTGTTGGTTGGGACTTCAGGGGTTCGAGAAAGTGCAGTAAATCTGAACTTCCACTTTGGATTGGCCGACAGAAGTAATACGAAAAATCACTGCTAGGCTGTATTTCACACCCTGAGGAGAACGCCATGACTGACCATCACACCTACAAGAAAGTCGAACTCGTCGGCTCGTCCACCAGCAGCATCGAAGACGCCATCAACAACGCACTGGCCGAGGCCAGCAAAAGCCTCAAATATATGGAATGGTTTGAAGTGACCGAAACCCGCGGGCACATCAAGGACGGTAAGGCAGCGCACTTTCAGGTGACGCTCAAAGTCGGGTTCCGGATTGCCAGTAGCTGAGTTTGAGCTAGTCTTCTGAGCCTGCGCGCTGGCCGAGCGCCATAGGGAATGGCAAAGCGCTACATATTTACATCCGGCTGATTGCTGGGTGACCCTATTGACCCGACCAGGGAATGCGACCCGATGAAGAATTTTATTTTAGCGGTAGGTTTGTTGATTTTTGCGGGAACAGCCCTGGCCCAGGGCAAGTCGTGCGAAGAGCTAAAAGCTGAAATCGCCGCGAAACTGGATGCCAAGGGCATTTCTAATTACTCACTGGAAATCATCGATAAAGGCACTGCTGCCGGTGGGAAAGTCGTCGGCACCTGTGAAAAAGGTTCCAAGCAAATCGTCTACAAACAGGGCTGACCTCCCTCGAAAATGAAAAAGCCGACGCAATGACGTCGGCTTTTTTGCGCTCGCTATTTGAGCTTCAGCCCTTCATGACCTGAGCCAGCAGCTCATAAGAGTGCACGCGATCGGCATGTTCGTAGAGGTCGCAGGTAAAAATCAGCTCGTCCGCCTGGGTCTGCTCGATCAGCACTTCCAGTTTGGCGCGGATTTTCTGCGGACTGCCAACCATCGCCAGACCAAGGAAATCGCCGACCGCCTCTTTCTCATGAGGCAGCCACAGGCCGTCCATGGTTTTTACCGGAGGACGTTGCACCAGGCTCTGGCCACGCATCAACGCCAGGATGCGCTGATAGACCGAAGTCGCCAGATAATCGGCCTGCTCGTCGGTGTCGGCAGCCACCAAGGGCACACCGAGCATTACGTAAGGCTTATCCAATATTGCTGAAGGCTTGAAGTGATTGCGATAGACGCGAATGGCCTCATGCATGAAGCGCGGTGCGAAATGTGAAGCGAAGGCGTAGGGCAAACCGCGTTCACCCGCCAGTTGCGCACTGAACAAGCTGGAACCCAGCAGCCAGACCGGGACGTTGGTGCCGGTGCCTGGCATTGCGATGATCCGCTGGTCCGGGGTGCGCGGTCCGAGGTAGCGCATCAGCTCCGCCACGTCTTCCGGGAAATCGTCGGCGCTGCCGGAGCGTTCACGACGCAAGGCGCGGGCGGTCATTTGGTCGGAACCGGGTGCACGGCCCAAGCCCAGGTCGATCCGGCCCGGGTACAGACTTTCGAGCGTGCCGAACTGCTCGGCAATCACCAGCGGCGCGTGGTTTGGCAGCATCACACCGCCCGAGCCAACACGAATGGTCGAGGTGCCGCCCGCCAGGTAGCCAAGCAGTACCGAAGTCGCCGAACTCGCAATGCCATCCATGTTGTGGTGTTCGGCAACCCAGAAACGGTTGTAGCCGAATTTTTCGACGTGCTGAGCCAGGTCCAGGGAATTGCGCAGCGACTGGGCCGCGCTGCCGTTCTCCCGCACGGGCACCAGATCGAGGGTCGAGAACTTGATATCGGACAGTCGTTTCATAAGCCTGCTTCTCCAATTGAGGGCGCAGGTTTTTTCTTACAAACGAAAACCTGCCGAATCTATAAGCGTGATTCATGCAATGAGGGCATATACCCGAGTTTCAATAGCCAAGGCATAAATTCCTACGTAAACGGTAGGACTAATGAGATCAGGTGAACTTTGCACCACGGTCTATCCTCAGAACCCTAGCAACCGAAAACCACGAAGGTGCGACGTTGCGCACCGGAATCTTGAGGAGGCAGACATGGCTATTACGAAGAAAGCATCGGCTCATTGGGCAGGTGATCTGAAAACCGGCATCGGCTCGATTTCCACGGAAACCGGTGTCCTCAGAGAAGCGCCCTACGGCTTCAAGGCACGTTTCGAGGGCGGCAAGGGTACCAATCCGGAAGAGCTGATTGGCGCAGCGCACGCGGGCTGCTTCTCCATGGCGTTTTCGATGATTCTCGGCGATGCCGGTCTCAAGGCTGACAGCATTGATACCAATGCCGAAGTCACCCTGGACCAGGTGGACGGCGGATTCGCGATCACGGCAGTGAAATTGATCCTCAAAGCGAAGATTCCTGGGGCGACTCAGGCTCAATTTGAAGAATTGAGCAATAAAGCCAAAGAAGGCTGCCCGGTTTCCAAAGTGTTGAATGCGAAAATCAGCCTGGATGCAACATTGGTCAGCTGATAGAGGGTTTTTTCGCGCGCCCTATAAAAGATCGCAGCCTCGGCGGGCTGCGTTCTTTTTTTGCGCTGAAACAAAACCTGGCTGGCGAGATTGTGGTCGAATAAATGACAGCAGCTAAAACGCATCATCGTGCGCGCTGCCTCAAAGGAGCTTCAACCATGAAACGTTTCGCCTTGGCGGTTATCTGTTGCGCGCTGGCCACATCGGCCCTCGCGGCAGCTAAATCCTGTGAAGAACTCAAGGCCGAGATTGAAGCCAAGATCCAGGCCAATAACGTCTCGTCCTACACGCTGGAAATCGTCACCAACGACGAAGTACACGACCAGAATATGGTCGTGGGCTCGTGCGAAGGCGGTACGAAGAAAATCATCTACCAGAAGAACGACCGCTGATTCACCTCACATGAGGCAATAGGACTCTCGGTCTTCAGCGACGATTTCACGCTTGGCGTTGTACAGCCGGGCACCGGGAGTAAACGCTATCGACTGGCCTACCAGCACATAACGCTGGCCGGCTTCGAAATGATCATAGTTGATGGTCAGGTAGCACAGCCGTTCCGAGGGACCGTCCATCACACCTAAGCCACCACCACCGGGCACTTCGAAGTCGAATCGAACGATCAGCTCATGGCTGCCGGGGGTGACCTGGAAAAAACGCCCGTCGCGCAACCGCTGCTTGTCCAGTCGTTCGGCCATCAGCAATTTATCGTTGGGGAATGGCGTAGAAAACTCGACCCAGGCCATCTGCGGATTAACCGCTGGCAACGGGCTCTGACAGCCAGCAACGATGCTTGCAGCAAGTAACAGCATTAACCTGCGCATGATGATTTTCTCAAGGACTAGACCTTAAGAATAACGCCGATCAGGTGCGTTGGCAGCCTGCCGGTACACCCTGGCCAATCACTTTTCGCTGTTGATCGTAGAGTTTTGCCCACGGCCGAAAACCGATATTTCCTGCTTTGAGCTGATACCGCTCGCCGGCATTGAAGTCCTTGAATTTCACGTTTAGCTGACAGTCACGCCACAGCGGCTCGGCGTCGGGGCCGATGTTGCTTGGCGCGACCGGGAATTGGTAACGAACCGTCAGCTCATGGCTACCCGGCTGGACCTCAAAATAGCGCTTGTCGGTGGCGGCCTTGTCATCGACTTCCAGCGCCTGCAGCGCGGTGTCTTCCTGCTTCGACTCCAGGTCGATCCACGCTTGAGCCGGATCATGGCGGGGTAATCCGAATCCAGCACAACCGGCCAGCAACAGCAGGCTTCCTGTCAGCATCAACGTGCGCATAGCGGAGCTCCAGTCAGGCGGGATAGTCTTGCGGGCAGACTCTCCAGGGATGATTCATTTTGATCAGGCCGCTTCCAAGCCTTGGGTTACTTGATCGCGTTTTACGCATTTTGTTTCCGGGTGTGTTGTTTTTGTTTCTCAACGGTTGCGCCGGCATCAGCTATTACGGCCAATTGGCCAGTGGTCAGCTGCAATTGCTGCGGGCACGCGAGCCGGTTTCCACAGTGATTGCCGATCCCGGTCGCGATCAGCTATTGCGTGCGCACCTGACTCAATCGCAAAAGGCCCGCACCTTCGCCAGCCAACAGCTGCATCTGCCGGATAACCAGAGTTACCGTTTGTACGCCGACATTGGCCGGCCGTTCGTAGTCTGGAACGTGTTTGCCACGCCGGAATTTTCCCTGACACCCCAGAACCATTGCTTCCCGATCGCCGGTTGCGTCGCCTACCGCGGTTATTACAGTCAGAGCGCGGCCCGCGGTGAAGCTGCGTTGCAACGATTGCAAGGTATGGACGTGTCGATCGGTGGCGTCGAGGCTTATTCGACGCTCGGCTGGTTCAACGATCCGATTATCAGTTCGATGATGGCCTGGGGTGACGAACGATTGGCCACGCTGATCTTCCATGAACTGGCGCATCAACGTGTTTATGTGAAGGACGACACCGAGTTCAATGAGTCTTTCGCCACCTTCGTCGAACAGGAAGGCACCCGCCAATGGCGTGCATTCCGCGGCCTGGCGCCAGACAGCGGCGCACAGGTGCAGCAACGGGACCAGTTCATTCAGTTGGTTCTGGATACCCGCACGCGACTCGAACGGCTGTACACCCTGCCCCTGCCCGCCGACCGGATGCGCCAGCGCAAAGCCGACGAGTTCGAACGATTGCGGGGTGAATACCGGCAGCTGCGCGACAGCCAATGGGCTGGGGACAAACGCTATGACGCGTGGATCAATGCGCCGATGAACAATGCCCGACTGATGCCATTTGGGCTGTACGACCAATGGGTGCCGGCGTTTGCGGCGTTGTTCAGACAGGTGGGCGGGGATTGGGTGAAGTTTTATGCGGCAGTCGAGAAGCTCGGCGCGTTGCCGGTTGCAGAACGTAAGGCGGCTTTGAAGGCATTGGCTGGAGCATAAAACTTCAGAGGCGGAGCGGGCCTCTTCGCGAGCAGGCTCGCTCCCACAACGGACTTGTATTCGCAGATCTAATGTGGGAGCGAGCCTGCTCGCGAAGGCGATTGAACTATCGCTGCAAAAACGCCTGATGCATCTCTTCCAGCGTTTCAAAGTGATAAGCCGGGGCTTCAGCGCTCAACTCTTCCCGACTGCCAAACCCGTAACCCACCGCCGCCGCATCCAGCCCATTGCTGCGCGCACCGATCAAATCGTGCTTACGGTCGCCGATCATCAGGGTGTTGGCCGGGTCCAGGCCTTCTTCGGCCATCAAGTGGGCGATCAGCTCGACTTTGTTGGTCCGGGTTCCATCCAGTTCGCTGCCATAGATCACTTTGAAGTGCTTGGCGAAGTCGAAGTGCCGGGCAATTTCCCGGGCGAAAATCCACGGTTTGGACGTCGCGATGTACAGCTGTCGCCCTTGCCCGCCGAGGGTTTCCAACAGAGGTGTGACGCCATCGAACACGCGATTCTCGTACAGGCCGGTGACCTTGAAGCGTTCGCGATAGAAGTTCACCGCTTCCCACGCCTTGGGCTCGTCGAAATCGTAGAACTGCATGAACGCCTGCAACAACGGCGGGCCGATGAAGTGTTCAAGTTTGGTCAGGTCGGGCTCATCGATGCCCAGTTTGCTCAAGGCGAACTGGATCGAACGGGTGATGCCCTCGCGTGGATCGGTCAGGGTGCCATCGAGGTCGAACAATACGGTTTGGTAATGCATGTTGAATCCTGAATAAGGGCGCAGGGTCAGAGCTGGTCGTAGCCTTCGGCCAGATGCAAATTCTTGAGCTTCACGTAGTTCGCCGCGCTGTAGGTGAAAAAGGCTTTTTCTTTGTCAGTCAGTGGCCGAATCTGCTTCACCGGGCTGCCCACATAAAGGAAGCCGCTTTCAAGGCGTTTGCCCGGCGGCACCAGGCTGCCAGCACCAATAATCACGTCGTCCTCGACCACCGCGCCGTCCATGACGATGCTACCCATGCCGATCAGAATCCGATTGCCCACAGTGCAGCCGTGGAGCATGACTTTATGCGCGATGGTCACATCGTCGCCAATCAGCAACGGAAAACCATCGGGATTGAACGGCCCGGCATGGGTGATGTGCAGCACACAGCCGTCCTGCACGCTGGTGCGCGTGCCGATACGGATGCGGTGCATGTCGCCACGAATCACCGTCAGTGGCCAGACAGAGCTGTCTTCGCCGATTTCGACGTCGCCGATCACCACCGCCGAACCGTCGACAAAGGCGCCTTTGCCCAGTAGCGGCGTGTGGTTCTGATACTTGCGAAGGGTCACGATAGGCTCTCTCTCTTTTGCTGATAGCTGCGGTGAGCGTCGATTGTAATTAAGATGGCGCAATGTTTCTTCCAGCCAAGGTGCCAAACGTGAGCGTGAACAACCCTCTTTTGCAGTCCTACGACCTGCCGCCGTTCTCGGCGATCCGGGCCGAACACGTGCAACCGGCCATTGAACAGATCCTGGCTGACAACCGCGCCGCCATTATCGAGATCCTCAAAGTCCAGGGCAAACAACCGACCTGGGCCGGCCTGGTGCTGGCGATGGACGAGCTGAATGATCGACTGGGCGCCGCCTGGAGCCCGGTCAGCCACCTGAATGCCGTGTGCAACAGCGCCGAATTGCGCGAAGCCTACGAATCCTGCCTGCCGGCCTTGAGCGCCTACTCCACCGAATTGGGCCAAAACCGCGAGTTGTTCGAGGCGTTCGAAGCGCTGGCTAACAGTCCCGAAGCTGCCGGTTTCGAGGTGGCGCAGAAAACTATCCTGGAACACTCCCTGCGTGACTTCCGTCTGTCGGGTATCGACCTGCCGGAAGCCGAACAAAAGCGTTACGCCGAAGTGCAGAGCAAATTGTCGGAGCTGGGCAGCCGCTTCTCCAACCAGCTGCTCGACGCCACTCAGGCCTGGACCAAGCACGTCACTGACGAAGCGACCCTCGCCGGCCTGACTGATTCGGCCAAGGCGCAAATGGCCGCGGCTGCACAGGCCAAAGGCCTGGAAGGCTTCCTGATCACCCTGGAATTCCCGAGCTACTACGCGGTGATGACCTACGCCCAAGACCGCTCCCTGCGCGAAGAAGTCTACGCCGCCTACTGCACCCGTGCGTCGGACCAAGGCCCGAATGCCGGTCAGAACGATAACGGCCCGGTCATGGAAGAAATCCTCGACCTGCGTCAGGAGCTTGCAAAACTCTTGGGCTTCGCCAGCTTCTCGGAGCTGAGCCTGGCCACCAAAATGGCCGAATCGAGCGATCAGGTACTGAGTTTCCTGCGCGATCTGGCCAAGCGCAGTAAACCGTTCGCCGCCCAGGATCTGGAACAGCTCAAGGCGTACGCCGCCGAACAAGGCTGCCCGGACCTGCAAAGCTGGGACAGCGGTTTCTACGGTGAAAAGCTTCGCGAGCAGCGCTACAGCGTCGCCCAGGAAGCCCTTCGCGCTTACTTCCCGATCGACAAAGTGCTGGGCGGTCTGTTCGCTATCGTTCAGCGTCTGTACGGCATTGAAATCGCCGAACTGAAAGGCTTCGACACCTGGCACCCGGATGTTCGCCTGTTCGAAATCAAGGAAAACGGCCAGCACGTCGGCCGCTTCTTCTTCGACCTCTACGCTCGCGCCAACAAGCGTGGCGGCGCCTGGATGGACGGCGCCCGTGACCGTCGCCGCACGATCAGCGGCGTATTGCAAAGTCCGGTGGCGAACCTGGTATGCAACTTCACCCCGGCCGACAGCGGCAAACCGGCCCTGCTGACCCACGATGAAGTGACCACCCTGTTCCACGAATTCGGTCACGGCCTGCATCACCTGTTGACCCGCGTTGAACACGCCGGCGTATCCGGCATCAACGGCGTGGCCTGGGATGCGGTCGAGCTGCCAAGCCAGTTCATGGAGAACTGGTGCTGGGAGCCGGAAGGTCTGGCGCTGATCTCCGGTCACTACGAAACCGGCGAACCGCTGCCTCAGGACCTGCTGGAGAAAATGCTCGCCGCGAAGAACTTCCAGTCCGGTCTGATGATGGTCCGTCAGCTGGAGTTCTCGCTGTTCGACTTCGACCTGCACGCCACCCACGGTGACGGCCGTAGCGTGGCGCAGGTGCTTGAAGGTGTGCGAGACGAGGTCTCGGTGATGCGTCCACCCGCCTACAACCGTTTCCCGAACAGCTTTGCGCACATCTTCGCCGGCGGTTATGCGGCGGGCTACTACAGCTACAAGTGGGCTGAAGTGCTGTCGGCGGATGCCTTCTCGAAATTCGAAGAAGAAGGCGTGCTCAACGCCGAGACCGGCCGTGCATTCCGCGAAGCGATCCTGGCACGCGGTGGTTCCCAGGAGCCGATGGTGCTGTTCGTCGACTTCCGCGGACGCCCGCCGTCGATTGACGCACTCTTGCGCCACAGCGGCCTGACTGAGGTCGCGGCAGCATGAGCGAGGGTCCTGTGATCACGAAAAAGCGCTTTATCGCCGGGGCTGTCTGCCCGGCCTGCAGCGAGCCGGACAAGTTGATGATGTGGAACGAAGACGAAGTCCCGCACCGCGAGTGCGTGGCCTGCGGTTATTCCGACACGTTGAATGAACAAGGCCTGTCGGTACCCAAGGAATTGGGCACGCGGGTCAACACCTCGGCGCTGAAGGTGCCGGACGCCAAGGTTCAGGCCGTGCAGTTTTTCCCGAACCCGAAGCTGAAGAAAAAGCCTGACGAGCAACACTGAGTCAACACCACCTTCCACTCCTGAACGGATTGGAAGGTGGTATCTATCTACCACCTTTCCCCTGCGCTTCCTTTATAGGCTGACCACATTCAGCCTCTACTCAAGGAAGACGCCATGCCCGATACCCATCCGCTTTTGCAGGCTCAGAGGCCATTGCCCGCGGAGGTAACGGTTTACTCGACGTGGGCCGATTTGAACCAGCTCTTCATCGAACAACTGGCAAACGGACTCGTGCTGCAATCGCCGTTGGCCAGCGCGGTGCGGAGCTTGTCGACATCAGCCTGCATCATGTAACGGACGCCGTCCTTGAAATGAGTGCTGTCACCAAAGCCGCCCTGGGTCATTTCGTTCAGGGCGTCTTCCTTGCTCCAACCCTGCACCACGACCCGGTACATGGCCGCCATCAGGCCCGTGCGGTCCGAACCATGCTTGCAGTGCATCAGCACCGGTCCCTTGGCTTCGGCAGTCTGGATCGCGCGAAGGGCCTTGAGTACATCCGCATCATCCACATGGTTGGTGCGATAGGGCAGCTGTACCTGTGCGATCCCTGGTGTCGACAACCAGCTGGAGTCCGACTCGGGCAGGAAAGTGATAACGGTCCCGACCTTGAGTTTTTCCAGTAACGGCACGGCGCCGCTGTCGGGCAATGCACTGCGATAGAGCGTCGGGGACATTTTGAAGAGGTTGTATTGCACCTCGACCGATTGAGCCCACTCCGCAGGTCGGGGCAACGCACTGTCGTCGGCAAGGGCCGGCGTCAGGTTCAACAGTGCGGCCAGCGACAGGCAGATCGCTGGGATAAAACGCGATAGAGACATGCTCGGGGTGACCGTTCAGGAGAATTGGGAAGATGACGGCCCAGCTTCCCCCCCGAGCAGTCAAAGGCCTGTGAGCCGTCTGTCAAAGAATCGTGAATCGGCCGATCGCTTTCGTCGCAAAACCGAGGTTTTTCAGCTGAATCGGTTCATCTTTATGCTTAGCCTGCTACCATTTGTTTCTCCATATTACCGATGCGCCCTATTGCTCCCCGCTTGCTGGCGATCTTCATCGGTGCCAAAACGAAAAGTCGTCCTGCGAGACGGCTGAAAAACCGCTATGCCTGATGAGGTGCCACCCTATGTCCGATCAAGATCGAGACAACCCGCGGCGTGAGTTTTTGCGCAAATCCCTGACCTTGATCCCGGTGGTCACCGTTGCCAGCACCGGTCTGGGCAGCACGGTCCTGATGGCCGCGCCCGAAGCAGCCCCGGCCAGCTCCGGCAAAGCGCCGGTCAGCACCAGCACCTATGAACCCAGCTACTTCACCGCCGAAGAATGGACGTTCATCCAGGCGGCTGTCGCGCAGCTGATTCCAAGCGATGCCCAAGGGCCAGGCGCCCTGGAAGCCGGTGTCCCCGAATACATCGACCGCCAGATGAACACGCCTTACGCGGCCGGCGCGCTGTGGTTCATGCAGGGACCGTTCAACGCAGACGCGGCTCCGGAAATGGGCTGGCAGAGCAAACTGGTGCCCAAAGAGATTTATCGCCTGGGCATCGCCGCCACGGATGCTTGGTCGAAAGCGTTCAACGGTAAAGCATTTGCTGAGCAAGACAGCGCTACCCGAGACGATTTGCTCAAACAACTCGAGGCCGGAAAACCTTAGTTCGACAGTGTCCCAGCGAAGATTTTCTTCAACCTGCTGCTGCAAAACACCAAAGAAGGATTTTTCTGCGACCCGATTCACGGCGGCAATAAAGGCATGGTCGGCTGGACCATGATCGGCTTCCCCGGCGCCCGCGCCGATTTCATGGATTGGGTGGAACGCAACGAGCAATACCCCTTCCCGGCAGTTTCGATACGCGGCGAGAGGGCGTAAGCATGGCAACGGTAATGAAGAAGGTCGACGCAGTGATCGTCGGTTTTGGCTGGACGGGCGCGATCATGGCCAAGGAGCTGACAGAGGCCGGCCTGAATGTGCTGGCGCTGGAGCGCGGGCCGATGCAGGACACTTACCCTGACGGCAACTATCCACAGGTGATCGACGAACTCACCTACAGCGTGCGGAAAAAACTCTTCCAGGACATCTCCAAAGAGACCGTGACCATTCGCCATAGCGTGAATGACATCGCGTTGCCGAACCGCCAACTGGGCGCCTTCCTGCCCGGCAATGGGGTCGGTGGCGCCGGTTTGCACTGGTCCGGCGTGCACTTTCGGGTCGACCCGATCGAGTTGCGCATGCGCAGCCACTATGAAGAACGCTACGGCAAAAGCTTCATCCCCAAGGACATGACCATCCAGGACTTCGGCGTCAGCTATGAGGAGTTGGAACCGTTTTTCGATTACGCCGAGAAGGTTTTCGGCACATCGGGTCAGGCCTGGACGGTGAAGGGTCAGTTGGTCGGTGAAGGCAAGGGCGGCAACCCGTACGCGCCGGATCGTTCGAATCATTTCCCGCTGGAGTCGCAGAAGAACACTGTTTCCGCACAGTTGTTTCAGAAAGCGGCCACCGCAGTGGGTTACAAACCCTACAACCTGCCCTCGGCCAATACGTCAGGCCCCTACACCAACCCTTATGGCGCACAGATGGGCCCGTGCAACTTCTGCGGTTTTTGCAGTGGTTACGTCTGCTACATGTATTCCAAGGCATCGCCGAACGTAAACATTCTGCCGGCGCTCAAACCGCTGCCCAATTTCGAGCTGCGGCCCAACTCCCACGTACTGCGGGTCAATCTCGACAGCACCAAGAGCAAGGCGACAGGCGTGACCTACATCGATGGCCAGGGCCGGGAAATCGAGCAGCCGGCAGATCTGGTGATCCTCGGTGCCTTCCAGTTCCACAATGTGCGGCTGATGTTGCTTTCGGGTATCGGCAAACCGTATGACCCGATCAGTGGCGAAGGCGTGGTCGGCAAGAACTTCGCCTACCAGAACATGGCCACCATCAAGGCTTACTTCGACAAAGACACCCACACCAATAACTTTATCGGCGCCGGCGGTAACGGCGTGGCGGTGGACGACTTCAACGCCGACAACTTCGATCACGGGCCCCATGGCTTCGTCGGCGGCTCGCCGATGTGGGTCAACCAGGCCGGCAGCCGACCAATCGCAGGCACATCCAACCCGCCAGGCACCCCGGCCTGGGGCAGTGCCTGGAAACGTGCCACCGCCGATTACTACACCCATCAAGTGTCGATGGATGCCCACGGCGCGCATCAGTCCTACCGCGGCAACTACCTCGATCTGGACCCGGTGTACCGCGATGCCTACGGCTTGCCGCTGTTGCGGATGACCTTCGACTGGCAGGAAAACGACATCAAGATGAACCGCTTCATGGTCGAGAAAATGGGCAAGATCGCCGAAGCGATGAGCCCCAAGGCCATCGCCGTACTGGGCAAAAAAGTTGGTGATCACTTCAACACCGCGTCTTACCAGACCACCCACCTCAACGGTGGCGCGATCATGGGCACCCATCCGAAAACCAGCGCCCTGAACCGTTACTTGCAGAGCTGGGATGTGCATAACGTTTTCGTCCCTGGTGCATCAGCTTTCCCACAAGGTCTGGGCTACAACCCTACCGGTCTGGTGGCAGCGTTGACCTACTGGTCGGCCCGGGCGATCCGCGAGCAGTACCTGAAAAACCCCGGCCCGCTGGTTCAGGCTTAAGGAGCGATGACCATGAAAGCACTTGTTATCGCGACCTTGGCGCTGCTCGGTTGTGGCTCGATCAACGCCGCAGAAATCGATCAAAACCTGATCAAACAAGGCGAGTACCTCGCCCGCGCGGGTGACTGCGTGGCTTGCCATACCGCCAAGGACGGCAAGCCGTTCGCCGGCGGCCTGCCGATGGAAACGCCGATCGGGACGATCTACTCCACCAATATCACGCCGGATAAAACCGGCCTGGGCAACTACAGCTTTGAGGATTTCGACAAGGCCGTGCGCCATGGCGTCGCCAAAAACGGTAGTACGTTGTACCCGGCGATGCCCTATCCGTCCTACGCCAGCGTCAACGAACCCGACATACAAGCCTTGTACGCCTACTTCATGCATGGCGTGGCGCCTGTCGCTCAGGAGAACAAGGCCAGCGACATTCCCTGGCCTTTGAGCATGCGCTGGCCGCTTGCGGGCTGGCGCTGGATGTTTGCCCCGGCTGTGGCGGACTACAAAGCGGCACCCGGCGAAGATGCCGTGGTCAGTCGTGGGGCTTATCTGGTCGAGGGCCTCGGACATTGCGGTGCGTGCCATACGCCGCGTGCCCTGACCATGCAGGAAAAAGCCCTGAATGCAGGCGAAGGCAGCGCATTTCTGTCAGGCAGTGCACCGCTTGAAGGCTGGATCGCGAAAAGTCTGCGCGGCGATCACAAAGACGGCCTCGGGAGCTGGAGCGAAGAGCAACTGGTGCAGTTCCTCAAGACCGGTCGCAGTGATCGCAGCGCAGTGTTTGGTGGCATGAGTGATGTGGTGACGCACAGCATGCAGTTCATGACCGACAACGATCTGACCGCGATTGCCCGTTACCTCAAGTCCTTGCCGGCGAATGATCCCGACGATCAGCCACACCAGTACGACAAACAGGTAGCGCAGGCGCTGTGGAACGGGGACGACAGCAAGCCTGGCGCTTCGGTGTACATCGACAACTGCGCGGCCTGTCACCGTACCGATGGCCATGGCTACACCAAAGTGTTCCCGGCGCTGGCGGGCAACCCGGTGTTGCAGTCGGAGGATCCGACGTCACTGATTCACATCGTGCTCAAGGGCGGTACGCTGCCGGCGACTCACACGGCACCTTCGACCTTTACCATGCCGGGATTCGCATGGCGTTTGTCGGATCAGGAAGTGGCGGATGTGGTGAGTTTCATCCGCGGCAGCTGGGGCAACGGCGGCTTGCCGGTCAAGGCGAGCGAGGTAGCAGACCTGCGCACGGATGATATGAAGACCACGTCGGCCGACGATCTGGGGCAAGTCACCCGGAAGAACTGACTGCCCAGCGGCACTAGCCAGATGAATAACGCCTCTATACTGTATATAAAAACAGTACAGAGGCGTTTTCATGTCCACCCCTCTTCCCCCCCCTCGCGGCCGCGGCACCGCCACCAACCCGCACAACCGCTTCGCGCCGAATCGCTCGGTGGCCGAGGATGACGGCTGGTATCAGGAAGCGCCGATCACCCAAGGCACCGAGGTGCGCATCGAAACGGCGAAAACCATCATCACTCGCAACAACTCGCCAGACTTGCCCTTCGATCGTTCGATCAATCCCTATCGCGGCTGCGAGCACGGTTGCATCTATTGCTACGCGCGGCCCAGCCACGCTTATTGGGACATGTCGCCAGGACTGGATTTCGAAACCAAACTGATCGCCAAGACCAACGCCGCCGATGTGCTGGAGGAGCAGCTCTCCAAACGTGGCTATCAATGTGCGCCGATCAATCTGGGCTCCAATACGGACCCTTATCAACCGATCGAACGCGAACACAAAATCACCCGAAAAACCCTCGAAGTGCTGCTGCGCTATCGCCATCCCGTGACCATCATTACCAAGGGCTCGCTGATTCTTCGGGATCTGGACCTGCTGGTCGAACTCGCCGAGCAAAGGCTGGTGGCGGTGATGATCAGCCTCACCACCCTGGACGACGAGCTCAAACGCATCCTTGAACCACGCGCTGCGGCACCCAAGGCCCGGTTACGAGCGATCCGCGTGATGCGTGAAGCGGGAATTCCGGTGGGCGTTCTGTGCTCGCCGATGATTCCGATGATCAACGACAGCGAACTCGAAAGCCTGCTCACCGAAGCTCATGCCGCGGGGGCGCAAAGTGCGGCCTACATGATGCTGCGCTTGCCATTGGAAGTCGCGCCGCTGTTCGAAGAATGGCTGGCGGCCCACTATCCTCAGCGTGCCGCTCATGTGTTGAGCCTGATTCGTCAGAGCCGTGGTGGCGAGCTCTACGACAGTCGCTTCGGTGCGAGGATGCGTGGCGAAGGGCCGTTTGCCGATCTGCTGGCGCAACGCTTTGCCAAAACCATCAAACGCCTGGGGCTCAATCGTCGGGAAGGTTTCAATCTGGACTGCGAAGCCTTCTGTCCGCCGGGTCGCCAGATGTCGTTGATTTGAGGACAATTGGCCTATGGTTGAGTAGGGTGAAATGCACTTTGCCACCACGCCGGTCACGTTTTTTGTGACCTGGAACACACGTTCTAGAGCGTTTTATTCAGTTTGAGTTAAGTTTCGGTCGCTACCTTGTTCATCGAGTGACTGATGGGTCGAGATGCTCGGCCTGGATGTTTTTTAAACAGCCACTGGCTTCACACCGGACAAAACGGGAAAATTCCCTGACTCCGCCAAAGAGGATGAATCATGAGTGACAAGGATAAACAGCCGTTGGCTGCGTCGGCTTCAGCCCAACCCGAGGCGGAAACCGCCGATGCAGCGCTGCAGCATATCGTTGACGGCTTTTTGCATTTTCATCACGAGGTTTTTCCACAGCAGGAAGAACTCTTCAAAAAACTCGCCACGGCCCAGAGCCCCAGGGCGATGTTCATCGCCTGCGCCGATTCGCGCATCGTTCCTGAGCTGATCACCCAAAGCTCCCCCGGCGACTTGTTCGTCACCCGTAACGTCGGCAACGTTGTGCCGCCTTATGGGCAAATGAACGGCGGTGTTTCCACGGCGATCGAATACGCCGTTCTGGCCCTCGGCGTGCAACACATCATCATCTGCGGGCACTCGGACTGTGGCGCGATGCGCGCAGTGCTCAACCCGCAAAGCCTGGAAAAAATGCCAACGGTCAAAGCCTGGTTGCGTCATGCCGAAGTGGCAAAAACCATGGTCCAGGAAAACTGCCATTGCGCTGACGAAAACGAAAGCATGCACGTCCTCACCGAGGAGAATGTGATCGCCCAGCTGCAACATTTGCGCACGCACCCGTCGGTTGCCTCGCGCATGGCCAATGGTCAGCTGTTTATCCATGGTTGGATCTACAACATCGAAACCAGCGAAATCAGAGCTTACGACGCGGACAAGGGGTGTTTCCTGCCGCTCGATGGCAGCCATCCGATTCCGGTGGCGACGCCCAAAGCGCGCTTCTAAATCTTCCTAAATTACTGTGTGGTTTAGCCGAGGCTGCTGATCAAGCAGCCCGGCTTCGCCACGCCTGAAGAAAACTTCGGGAGAGTCACCATGCGTGCTGCTCAACTTAAAGCTGTTCTGCCACGGGAGCTGCTGGCGTCCGTGGTTGTGTTTCTCGTCGCCCTGCCCTTGTGCATGGGCATCGCCATCGCCTCGGGGCTGCCGCCGTCCAAAGGCTTGATCACCGGGATCATCGGTGGCCTGGTGGTGGGCTGGATTGCCGGTTCGCCACTGCAAGTCAGCGGCCCGGCGGCCGGTTTGGCTGTTCTGGTGTTCGAACTGGTACGCCAGCACGGCATCGACATGCTCGGGCCAATCCTGTTGCTGGCCGGTTTTCTGCAGCTGGTGGCTGGGCGTTTGAAGCTGGGCTGCTGGTTTCGGGTCACGGCGCCTGCAGTGGTGTACGGCATGCTCGCCGGGATTGGCGTATTGATCGTGTTGTCACAGGTGCATGTGATGCTCGACGCCGTGCCCAAGCCTTCCGGGCTGGATAACCTGGCAGCCTTCCCGGCTGCCGTCGCCCAGGCCTTGCCGTCCTTGGGTTGGCAAGCCGGGTTGCTCGGGCTGTCGACGATTGCGGTGATGTGGCTGTGGGAGAAATTCCGCCCCCACTCCCTGCGCTTCATTCCCGGCGCACTGCTGGGTGTAGGCCTGGCGACCGTCGCCAGCCTGGTGCTCGCCTTGCAAGTCAAACGAGTGGAAGTCCCGGCCAACCTGGCGGAAGCCATCGACTGGCTGAAACCCGCAGATTTACTCAACCTGGCTGACCCGACACTGCTAATCGCCGCATTTGCCGTGGCGTTTATCGCCAGCGCCGAAACCCTGCTCTCGGCCGCCGCGGTCGACCGCATGCACAGTGGCCAGCGCTCGGACTTCGACCGGGAACTGTCGGCTCAAGGCGTCGGCAACATGCTCTGCGGTTTGCTCGGCGCATTGCCGATGACTGGCGTGATCGTGCGCAGTTCGGCCAATGTCCAGGCCGGCGCCACCACGCGACTGTCGACGATCTTCCACGGCCTGTGGCTGCTGGCTTTCGTGTTGCTGCTGTCCAGCGTACTGCAAAGCATACCGGTGGCGAGCCTGGCGGGCGTTCTGGTTTACACCGGCTTCAAACTGGTCGACCTCAAGGCCTTCCGTGGTCTGGGCCGTTATGGGCGGATGCCGATGTTCACCTACGCGGCAACAGCCCTGGCGATCATCTTCACCGACCTGCTGACCGGCGTGCTGATCGGCTTCGGCCTGACCTTGGCCAAACTGGCCTGGAAGGCTTCGCGGCTGAAAATCAGCCTGATCGATCTGCCCAAGGACGGCGAAATGGAGCTGCGATTGATAGGTGCAGCGACCTTCCTCAAAGTGCCGGCGCTGACCCAGGTTCTGGGGACCATTCCGGCAGGCGCGACGGTGCATGTGCCGCTCAATAACCTGAGTTACATCGATCACTCGTGTCTGGAGTTGCTGGAGGAATGGGGTCGGGCCAATGCGGCCAAGGGATCAAAACTGTTGATTGAAGCGCGGGGGTTGAAGCGCAGGTTGGAAGGGCGATTACGCACCACCACCGGCGTAGGTTCGGCGGCGTAGAAAACAATGTGGGAGCGAGCTTGCTCGCGATTGCGATTGGTCATTCAACATTCATGTCGACTGACACACCGCAATCGCGAGCAAGCTCGCTCCCACAGGGGGATTGTGTTGATCAATGGATCAAGCTGCTGGCTGATCCAGTTCCAGGCCCACGCCTAACCGGCGCGACATGCACGGCCAGCGCTTCCACGCAGCGCCAGTGTCCGGGCTGCTTAGCTTTCCACGGTAGGCTTCCACCGACTCCAGCGCGAAGCTTTCGTCGTCGAGCATCTCGTCCACGGCGTGATGTACAGCCTCATCCAGTTGGTTGGCGAACTCCTCACCGATCAGTTGGTGGGCAATCAGGTTGGCGACAGTCATGTCCAAGGGGATCAGTGGCTGGCCAAAATGCTTGATGTACAGGTCGTTGACCTCTTCGACAAAACGGTGCGCCAGATAGGCTTCGTCCAACAGGCTGTCGAGCCCGATGTGCCCAGCCATTATCGTCGGCGGCTGGAGGAAGTACTGTTCGGCAATTTTCAGCACCGGTTTGATCTGTGACTCGATACCCGCTTCCCTGGCAACTTCATTGGCTGCATCCAGCAGATCAGGAACTTCATCGATGTAGGCGGCGACAAAACGCGTCAGCACACCATTGGCGTCCGCTTCCGGCAATTGGATGGATGGGTGTAGATGAGGCAGTTTGCTTTCCAGCTGACGAGTCAGCAGGCCGGTTTCAGCTTCGTGTTGTTGGGCTTTTTGGATCTGCTCGCGCAATGCGGCGGTGTTCATGAAAACTCCAGGAAACAAAGGCAATGAAATAGGGAAGACATAACTTAGCTGGCATACGAAAAATGCTAAGACGCATTTGTCATAATTATTTCATCCTTGAGACATCAAAGTTATATCGGTTTGCCACCACTCGTCTGCATCCTTCTCCATTCGTGACCTAGAACGCAAGTCCCACCTGTTTCAGATGATTTACGCCCTCACATTGCGAGGTGGCAGTCGCTGTCTATACTCGGGTGGGAATGGAGTTAGCTGATGACGCCCGACTGCACACGCAGCAAGGCTCGGCGATTCAAGTTCGTAGTCTGAAAAAGCCGCTCCCTTGCCGCAGGTGAAAGCCGGCGGGATAACAAGAACGATAAGGGGAACCCGCAATGATGCGACATCCACACGTCTGGATGGGCCTCCTGTTGTGGTCGATTTTCAGTCAGGCACAAGCGGCCTGGACTGTGAATATGGCGCCGGGAGCGACTGAAATCAGTCACGCAGTATTTGACCTGCACATGACCATTTTCTGGATCTGTGTAGTGATCGGCATCATCGTCTTCGGCGCCATGTTCTGGTCGATGATTCTCCACCGCCGCTCGACCGGGCAGGTGGCCGCAAAATTTCATGAAAGCACCACCGTTGAAATCCTCTGGACCATCGTGCCCTTCCTGATCCTGGTGGCCATGGCGGTTCCCGCGACCGCAACCCTGATCAAGATGTACGACGCCAGTGAGCCGGATATCGATATCCAGGTCACCGGCTATCAGTGGAAGTGGCACTACAAATACCTGGGCCAGGACGTTGAGTTCTTCAGCAACCTGACCACGCCCGCCGATCAGATCCACAACAAGGAAGTCAAGAGCGAGCACTACTTGCTTGAGGTCGATAAGCCTTTGGTGCTGCCGATCGGCGCCAAGGTGCGCTTCCTGGTCACTTCCGCCGACGTCATCCACTCCTGGTGGGTGCCGGCTTTTGCGGTCAAGCGCGATGCGATTCCGGGGTTCGTCAACGAAGCCTGGACCCGCGTCGACAAGCCCGGCATCTACCGCGGTCAATGCGCCGAATTGTGCGGCAAGGACCACGGCTTCATGCCCATCGTGGTCGAGGTCAAGGAAAAGGCCGATTACGAAAAATGGCTGGGCGAGCGCAAGGCTGAGGCCATGCAACTCAAAGAACTGACCAGCAAGGAATGGACCCTCGACGAGCTTAAAGAGCGCGGCGACAAGATCTACCACACCACCTGCGTCGCCTGTCACCAGGCCGAAGGTCAGGGCCTGCCGCCGATGTTCCCGGCACTCAAGGGCTCGAAAATCGCCACCGGACCGAAAGAAGGGCACCTGAGCCTTGTCTTCCACGGCAAGCCCGGCACCGCCATGGCGGCGTTCGGCAAGCAGCTCTCGGAAGTCGATATCGCAGCGGTCGTGACCTACGAACGTAACGCCTGGGGCAACAACAAGGGCGACATGGTCACCCCTAAAGAAGTGCTGGAGCTGAAACAGGCGGAAAGCAAATGACCCGGTCTATTGCGCACGTAAGGAACCAGCCGGGGCATCGCGCCCCGGCCTGCCCAGCCCATCTGTTTGCAGGAGACAGGACATGACTGCTGTCGTCGATGACCATGTTCATACCGGCACCGCCCACGCCCACGGCCCCGCCAAAGGTCTGATGCGCTGGGTGCTGACCACCAACCACAAGGATATCGGCACGCTGTACCTGTGGTTCGCGTTCTCCATGTTTTTGCTCGGCGGCTCGTTCGCGATGGTGATTCGTGCCGAGTTGTTCCAACCGGGACTGCAAATCGTCGAACCGGCGTTCTTCAACCAGATGACCACCATGCACGGCCTGGTGATGGTCTTCGGTGCGGTGATGCCGGCCTTCGTCGGCCTCGCCAACTGGATGATCCCGTTGATGATCGGCGCGCCGGACATGGCCCTGCCACGGATGAACAACTTCAGCTTCTGGCTATTGCCGGCGGCGTTCATCCTGCTGATATCGACCCTATTCACCCCCGGCGGTGGACCGAACTTCGGCTGGACGTTCTACGCCCCGCTGTCGACGACCTACGCACCAGAAAGCGTGACCTTCTTCATCTTCGCCATCCACTTGATGGGGATCAGTTCGATCATGGGTGCGATCAACGTGATCGCCACCATCCTCAACCTGCGCGCCCCCGGCATGACGTTGATGAAAATGCCGCTGTTCGTCTGGACCTGGCTGATTACCGCGTTCCTGCTGATCGCGGTGATGCCGGTACTGGCCGGCTGCGTGACGATGATGCTGATGGACATCCACTTCGGCACCAGCTTCTTCAGTGCCGCCGGTGGCGGTGACCCGGTGTTGTTTCAGCACGTGTTCTGGTTCTTCGGTCACCCCGAGGTGTACATCATGATCCTGCCGGCCTTCGGTGCCGTCAGTTCGATCATTCCGGCCTTCTCGCGCAAGCCGCTGTTTGGCTACACCTCGATGGTCTATGCGACGGCGAGTATCGCGTTCCTGTCGTTCATCGTTTGGGCGCACCACATGTTCGTGGTCGGCATTCCGTTGGTGGGCGAGTTGTTCTTCATGTACGCCACGCTGCTGATCGCGGTGCCGACTGGCGTGAAGGTGTTCAACTGGGCCAGCACCATGTGGCAAGGCTCGCTGACCTTCGAAACACCGATGCTGTTTGCGGTGGCGTTCGTGATCCTGTTCTCCATTGGCGGGTTCTCCGGGCTGATGCTGGCCATCGCCCCGGCGGACTTCCAGTACCAGGACACCTACTTTGTGGTCGCGCACTTCCATTACGTACTGGTACCGGGGGCGATCTTCGGGATCTTCGCCTCGGCCTACTACTGGATGCCGAAATGGACCGGCCACATGTACGACGAAACCCTCGGCAAGCTGCACTTCTGGCTCTCGTTCATCGGCATGAACATGGCGTTCTTCCCGATGCACTTTGTGGGGCTGGCGGGCATGCCGCGGCGGATTCCCGACTACAACCTGCAATTCGCCGACTTCAACATGGTGTCGTCGATCGGCGCGTTCATGTTCGGCGCCACGCAGATCTTCTTCCTGTTCATCGTGATCAAGACCATCCGTGGCGGCCCGCCAGCACCGGCCAAACCGTGGGATGGGGCTGAAGGTCTGGAATGGAGCGTCCCGTCACCGGCGCCGTATCACACCTTCACCACGCCGCCGGAAGTGAAATGAACGCGCAACCCTATGTGGGAGCGGGCTTGCTCGCGAAGAACGATAACGCGGTTTATCTGACGGACCGCGGCGTCTGCTTCGCGAGCAAGCCCGCTCCCACAGGGTTCTCGATGGGGGTTGGAAATCATGGCTGATTCGATTTCGTTGAAGAAACTGGTCACGCGCCTGCTGCTGGTGGTGGTGGCGATGTTTGTCTTCGGGTTTGCCCTGGTACCGATCTACGACGTGATGTGCAAGGCGTTCGGCATCAACGGCAAGACCGGCGGGCAGTACGAGGGCGAACAAACGGTCGACACCTCGCGGCAGGTCCGCGTGCAGTTTCTGTCGACCAATTCCGCCGACATGTCCTGGGACTTCTATCCCAAGGGCGATGAACTGGTGGCAAATCCGGGAGCGGTGAACGAGATGATTTTCATCGCCCATAACCCGACCGATCGCCCGATGAGCGCCCAGGCGGTTCCGAGCATCGCGCCCAGCGCGGCGGCGGCGTACTTCCACAAGACCGAATGTTTCTGCTTTACCCAGCAAGTGCTGCAGCCCGGTCAACGGATCGAGATGCCGGTACGTTTCATCGTTGACCGTGACATGCCCAAGGATGTGAAGCACCTGACGCTGTCTTACACGCTGTTCGATATCACCGCCCGACATCCACCGGTGGCTGTAAATACTGGCGGCTGAGCGTGCCCGATAAGGAGAACAATAAATGGCAACTCATGAACACTATTACGTACCGGCCCAGAGCAAATGGCCGATCATTGCCACCGCCGGCATGTTCACCACCGTGTTCGGCCTGGCCACCTGGTTCAACGACCTGAAGGCGGCGCGGCCGGAGTCCCACGGCCCGCTGATCTTTTTCGTCGGTGGTCTGATGGTGGCCTACATGCTGTTCGGCTGGTTCGGTACGGTGATCAAGGAAAGCCGCCAGGGGTTGTACAGCGCCCAGATGGATCGCTCGTTCCGCTGGGGCATGAGCTGGTTCATCTTCTCGGAAGTGATGTTCTTCATCGCGTTCTTCGGCGCGCTGTTTTATGTGAGAAACATTTCCGGCCCGGCACTCGGTGGTGAAGGGGCTAAAGGCATCGCTCATATGCTTTGGCCAAATTTCCAGTTTGCGTGGCCATTGCTGCACACCCCTGACCCGAAACTCTTTCCGCCACCCAAGGAAGTCATCAGTCCCTGGGGCCTGCCGCTGCTCAATACCATTTTGCTGGTGAGCTCCAGCGTCACCGTGACCATCGCCCACCACGCCTTGAAGAAAGGTCATCGCGGCGCGCTGAAAATCTGGCTGGCGCTCACCGTGTTACTGGGCTGCGCGTTCCTTGGTTTTCAGGCCGAAGAATACATGCATGCCTACCACGAACTGGGCCTGACCCTGGGTTCGGGCATCTACGGCGCGACCTTCTTCATGCTCACCGGCTTCCACGGTGCCCACGTGACCATCGGCACCATCATCTTGTTTGTGATGTTGATGCGGATCATGCGCGGGCACTTCGACGCCGAGCACCAGTTCGCGTTTGAAGCGGCGAGCTGGTACTGGCACTTCGTGGATGTGGTGTGGATCGGGCTTTTCGTTTTCGTCTACGTGCTCTGAGGCTTACCAAGGTGCGTGCGACACCAACTGGCCGCTGAAAAAACCCCAGGCAATCAAGCCGACGGTAATGGCGGCCAGCGCCACACGAACACTCAAGGCAATGACGAGGCGGTTCGAGCTGCTGTCGTCCTTGACCAGAAAAAACAGGCCGCTGAACAGGCTGACAACCGTGGCAATCAGCATCAGGACGATGGCTGCTTTGAGCATGGTGAGACTCCGGGGGAAAGGCGATGCACTTGAGTATAGCTATCGCGACTACCGACTTTCTGGCGACGCCATGAAGCGTTTCCGGCCGGGTATCGTGCCGACCCTGGTGGTCGCGGTGTTGTTGCCCATGCTGGTGTCACTCGGGTTCTGGCAATTGAGCCGGGGCGCAGAGAAAAGCGCGCGGCTGCAAAGCTACACCGAGCGCCGTGCCGCTGAACCGATGGCCAGCACCGAGCTGCAACCCACCGCAGATCCAGCCTTTCGCCGCGTTCACCTGCACGGCCAGTTCGATGCCGCACACAGCTTGTTGCTGGATAACCGTCAGCGCGACGGCAAGGTTGGCGTCGAACTGCTGCAACCGTTTCAGGATCAGGCGACCGGGCTCTGGCTGCTGGTCAATCGCGGCTGGCTGCCGTGGCCGGATCGCCGCACCCCACCGCAATTCACCACACCGACTCAGGCCTTGAGCCTCGTGGCCTGGGTCTACGTCTCCCCCGGCGCCACCTTCCAGTTGCACGCTGACCCAAGCACCACGACCTGGCCACAACTGGTTACCGCAGTTGAACCAGCCAAGCTCTGGACGGCGCTGGATCGCGAAGGTTTTGCCTACGAATTACGCGCAGAAAGCGGTCCCGCGACTTACCAGGCTGACTGGCCGGTAGTCGCCATGGGACCGGAAAAACACCTGGCTTATGCCGTGCAGTGGTTCGCCATGTCGATCGCCCTGTTCGGCCTCTATCTCTATCTCGGCTGGCACAACGCAAAGGAGAAACACCATGGGAGCGGCCATGAATCCACCCCGCATGTCTGAGGCGAAATCGCCGGCGAGTCGGCGCAAAGGTCGCTTGCAGTTACTGCTGATCCTGCTTGGGGTGATCGGTCCGATGATCCTCGCCACCGGCATGTACAAATTGCAGTTCTGGGTGCCGGAAGGTCGCAGCTATCACGGCGAACTGATCGGCAACGGCCAGACCCGCGCCGACCTCGGCGTCCAGGCGCAGGAGGATCGTTGGCAGATACTGGTGACCGCGCCCAAGGATTGCTCGGTGGACTGCCAGCAACTGGTGTACCTGGCGCGGCAGATCCAGATCGGCCTCGGCCGTGATGCCGGGCGCGCCAGTCATGCCTTGGCTGCGGCACAACCGCTGAGCAGTGAATACGACGCCAAGCTGACGCGCGAGTATCCTCAATTACAGCGTTATCCACTGAATTTGACCGACTTCCATAAGACCGCCGGCGACCAGTCAGTGCCGCAGCTGTGGATCATCGATCCGCATGGCAATCTGGTGCTGCGCTACGACCCGACGGTGAAGGGTAAGGATCTGCTCAACGACCTGCGCCATTTGCTGAAACTGTCGAACATCGGATAAGGGCATCGTCATGGCCAAACCTGGATTTCGCCTCGCGCTGTTTGCCACCTTGCTGGCACTGATTGTGGTGTTGCTCGGCGCCTACACCCGCCTGACCCACGCCGGCCTCGGCTGTCCGGACTGGCCGGGTTGCTATGGCTTTATCAGCGTACCGAAAAGCGAAGTTCAATTGGCCCATGCCGAACTGCATTTTCCCGACGCTCCTGTCGAAGCCCATAAGGGCTGGAACGAGATGGTTCACCGCTACTTCGCCGGCACGCTGGGGCTGTTGATCTCGGTATTGGCCGGCCGCGCCTGGGTTCATCGTCGTCATCCGGGGCAGCCGGTGAAGTTGCCGTTGTTCCTGCTCGCCGTGGTGTTCGCCCAGGCAGCATTCGGCATGTGGACGGTGACGCTCAAGCTCTGGCCGCAAGTGGTCACCGGGCATTTGCTCGGCGGCTTTGCGACGTTGAGTCTGTTGTTTTTACTGACCTTGCGCCTGTCCGGCGTACTACCAGCGCTGACCGTGCCACGGCGTTTGCAGTACTGGGCGACCGCCGGGTTACTGCTGGTGATCCTGCAAATTGCCTTGGGTGGATGGGTCAGTTCCAACTACGCAGCGGTGGCCTGTATCGACTTCCCGACCTGTCATGGGCAGTGGCTGCCGCCCGCGGACTTCGCCAACGGTTTTCACCTGACTCAACACATCGGCCCCAATTACCTCGGCGGGCAACTGGACAGCGATGCCCGCACGGCGATTCATCTGACTCACCGCATCGGCGCTTTGCTGGTGACCCTGGTGTTGCTGGGGCTGGCCTGGCAACTGAAGGTGGTCGGCATGACGCGCCTGGCCGGGTTAGTGCTGATCGCCCTTGCCGCACAAATCACCCTTGGCATCAGCAATGTGCTGTTTCACCTGCCGCTGCCAGTGGCCGTCGCACACAACGCGGGCGGCGCGGCACTGTTGCTGACGATGGTGCTGGTCAATTATCACGCGCGAACCAGTCTGGTTCGGGTCAAGCAGCAACCCCCTGCACGCTGGCGGTTCAGCCCGCGTAAACACTCAGCCGGGCCCATAACAATAAAAGGAGAGATGCCATGGCGACTTTGATCGGCGCACGTCACAGTCAGGCGATCTGGCGTGACTACCTGGAACTGACCAAACCGAAAGTGGTGGTGCTGATGCTCATCACCTCGCTGGTCGGCATGTTCCTCGCGACCCGCGCCGGGGTGCCGTGGACGGTGCTGGTGTTCGGCAATCTGGGGATCGCCTTGTGTGCCGGTGGTGCGGCAGCCGTCAATCATGTGGTGGACCGACGCATCGATGCGGTCATGGCCCGCACGCACAAACGTCCCCTGGCCGAAGGTCGAGTGTCACCGGCGGCCGCGCTGACGTTTGCCTTGGTGTTGGCGGTGCTTGGGCAAGCCGTACTGCTGGCCTTCACCAATCCACTGACCGCATGGCTGACCCTGGCCTCGCTGCTCGGCTATGCGGTGGTCTACACCGGTTTCCTGAAACGCGCGACGCCGCAAAACATCGTCATCGGCGGACTGGCCGGCGCTGCCCCGCCACTGCTCGGCTGGACCGCCGCCACCGGTCATGTCAGCGCCGAACCCTTGCTGTTGGTGTTGATCATCTTCGCCTGGACCCCGCCGCACTTCTGGGCGCTGGCCATTCACCGTAAAGAGGAATACGCCAAGGCCGACATTCCGATGCTGCCGGTGACCCATGGCGAGCACTACACCAAGGTCCACATCCTGCTTTATACCTTTGCGCTGCTGGCCGTCAGCCTGATGCCGTACGTGATCCACATGAGCGGCGTGCTCTACCTGATTTGCGCGCTGGGACTGGGTGCGAGGTTTCTGCAATGGGCCATCGTGCTGTACCGTGGCACTCGGCCGCACGCGGCGATCAACACGTTCAAGTACTCTATTTACTACTTGTTCCTGCTGTTTATCGCGCTGCTCGTAGACCACTACTTACTGTTGAACCTATGACTCGAACCCAGAAAACCGTCTTCATCCTCGTTGCCCTGATCGCGCTGGTCCTGGGCCTGACCATCAACAAAGTGCTGTCTGGAAAAGGCCAGGGCGACCCGACGGCTCTGATCGATGCCGGGATCATTCTGCTACCGCAAAGCCGCAACCTGCCGAACGTGACGATGACCGACCAGAACGGCAAACCGGTGGTGGTCAACGAGCTGAAAGACAAATGGTCGCTGCTGTTCTTCGGCTACACCTTCTGCCCCGACATTTGCCCGACCACCCTCGCCCAGTTGCGCCAGATCAAAAGCGAGCTGCCGCCAGAGGCTGTGGATAAGTTGCAGATCATTCTGGTCAGCATCGATCCGAACCGCGACACGCCCCAACAGCTCAAGCAGTACCTGGGCTACTTCGATCCGCAGTTCCAAGGGCTGACGGCTTCGTCGGTTGAAGACATTCAGAAACTGGCCAACGCGGTGAGTATTCCGTTCATTCCGGCGGACACCAGCAAGCCGAACTACACCGTCGACCACAGCGGCAACCTGGCGGTGATTGGGCCGGACGGGACGCAGCGTGGGTTCATTCGGGCGCCGTTGAACAACGTGAAATTGGTGGCGCAGTTGCCAGTGATGCTTAACCGCAAATAGTTGTGCTGACATAGAACAAATGTGGGAGCGGCGGTGCGACGATTCGACTTGCTCGCGAAAGCGGTGTTCCAGTCAACATGGATGTTGAATGTACTGGCCCCTTCGCGAGCAAGCCCGCTCCCACAGGGTCCGTATTCCAGGCAAAAAAATGGGGCGCATTCAATGCGCCCCATTTTTCGTTAAAGCTTCAGATCAGAACGCCGGCACGACCGCGCCTTTGTACTTCTCGAGGATGAAGGCTTTCACTTCCGGGCTGTGCAGGGCAGCAATCAGCTTCTTCATCGCTTCGCTGTCCTTGTCGTCTGGACGGGCAACGAGGATGTTCACGTAAGGCGAGTCGCTGCCTTCGATGACCAGCGCGTCCTTGGACGGATCAAGCTTGGCTTCCAGCGCGTAGTTGGTGTTGATCAGCGCCAGGTCGACCTGGGTCAGCACGCGCGGGATGGTCGCGGCTTCCAGTTCACGGAATTTCAGGTCCTTGGTGTTCTCGGTGATGTCCTTCACGGTCGCGAGGATGTTGTTCGAATCCTTCAACTTGATCAGGCCAGCCTTCGCCAACAGCAACAGCGCACGGCCGCCGTTGGTGGCGTCGTTCGGGATCACCACGTTGGCGCCGCCGGGCAACTCGGTCAGCGCTTTGTACTTGCTGGAGTAAGCGCCCAGCGGTTCCAGGTGCACACCGGCAACGGCTACCAGGTTGGTGCCCTTGGCCTTGTTGAATTCATCGAGGTACGGCTGGTGCTGGAAGAAGTTGGCGTCCAGACGTTTTTCGGCCACCTGCACGTTCGGCTGGATGTAGTCGGTGAAGACTTTGACCTTCAGGTCCACGCCTTCTTTGGCCAGGGCCGGTTTCACGAATTCGAGGATTTCTGCGTGCGGAACCGGGGTGGCCGCGACGGTCAGGGTTTCATTGGCCTGAGCAGAGAACACCGCAACTGCTGCGAGCGCTACGAGTAGTTTTTTCATTCAGCTAACTCCTTGTGCGGCGCCGGTCTTCGACGCCTGCCAGCGAATGGCCGGCTCAATTGTCATTTACGGGACTCTTTATTTCCTGGAGAAGTGCACAACCAACTTATCGCCAACGGTTTGCAGCACCTGGACCAGCACCAACAGCAACAGCACCGTCACGACCATCACATCGGGCTGGAAACGCTGGTAACCGAAACGGATCGCCAGGTCACCCAAACCACCCGCGCCGACCACACCTGCCATCGCCGTGTAGGACACCAGTGTAATGGCTGTCACCGTAATCGCCGCGAAGATGCCCGGGCGGGCTTCCGGCAGCAAGGCATTGGTGATGATTTGCCGGGTCGTCGCGCCCATGGCCTGGGTCGCCTCGATGATGCCGCGATCCACTTCACGCAGGGCGGTTTCCACCAGCCGCGCAAAGAATGGCGTAGCGCCCACCACCAGCGGCGGAATCGCACCGGCGACACCGAGGGACGTACCGGTGATCAACACCGTGAACGGAATCATCACAATCAGCAGAATAATGAACGGCAGCGAACGCAGGATGTTCACCATCAGCGACAGCATTGCGTAGACGCCTTTGGCTTCCAGCAACTGACGCGGGCTGCAGAGGAACAACAGCACGCCCAGGGGCAGACCGAGCAAAACGGTGAACAACAGCGAACCGAAGAGCATCAGAAAGGTATCGCCGGTGGCCAGCCAGATTTCGAACCAGTCGATATTGACGAAGAAACTTGCCAGGACTTCCATCAGCGCAGCACCTCCATGTGGACGTCAGCTGCGGTGAAGTGGGCGAACGCCGCTTCCATGTCGCCACCGGTAACGGCCAGGGTCAACTGCCCGTAGGGCACGTCTTTAATGCGGTCGATACGACCGGCCAGGATGCTGTAGTCCACACCCGTTTCACGAGCGACGGTACCCAGTAGCGGTGCGTAGGTCGCTTCGCCCTGGAAGGTCAGACGCACGATACGGCCCGGCACGTGAGCGAAGTCGTCACGCTGTTCGCTCTCGTCGATCTGCTCGTCTTCTTGCACGAAGCGCTTGGTGGTCGGGTGCTTCGGATGCAGGAACACCTCGGCGACCGAACCTTGCTCGACGATCACGCCAGCGTCCATCACCGCGACCTGGTCGCAGACCCGGCGGATCACGTCCATCTCGTGGGTGATCAAGACGATGGTCAGCTTCAGCTCGCGATTGATCTCGGCCAGCAATTGCAGGACCGACGCGGTGGTCTGCGGGTCCAGTGCGCTGGTGGCTTCGTCGCACAGCAGGATTTTCGGCTTGGTTGCCAGGGCGCGGGCAATGCCGACGCGCTGCTTCTGGCCACCGGACAATTGCGCCGGGTACTTCTTGGCGTGGTCGGACAGGCCGACCCGCTTCAGCAATTCGGCCACACGACGGTCGATCTCGCTGCGCGACAGTTCACCGGCCAGCGTCAGTGGCAGCGCGACGTTATCGGCCACGGTCTTGGACGCCAGCAAGTTGAAGTGCTGGAAAATCATCCCGACTTGCTGACGGAAGCGTCGCAGGCTGTTGGCGTCGAGCGCGGTGACTTCTTCGCCGTCGACGAATATCTTGCCGCCACTGGACTCTTCCAGGCGATTGATCAGACGCAGCAGGGTACTTTTTCCCGCACCGGAATGGCCGATCAGACCAAAGACCTGACCGTTCTCAATCGTCAGACTGGTCGGATGCAGGGCGGGAATATCCTTACCGGCGACGCGGTAGGTTTTGTGGACGTTTTGAAACTCGATCACGTAGCGAACCTTGTGGGGCGCGTTGGAAAAGGATCAGCGGTTAGCCGGGCGCGCATTTTAGCCTGTCCGTATAGAGGTTATTAGCATTTATTCCGCATTCAACCTTCCATTTGGCAATAACGCGATCAAAGGTTAGAAAAAAGGAACGGCGCAAAACGTCATCAGTCACTAATTAGGCAACTCGAAAACGCCCCGGTCCGTGCCTGGGGTATTGCTCAAGAGTCCTGGCTACGGCGGGAATCGCAACGAGGAGTTTTGCCTGATGATTACTAAAAAGCCTGCCGCAACCAAAAGCGCACTGGCCGGGACCGATACCCCGGACCGCGGTAACACCAATGCCAAGCTCGACAGCCTGGAGCCATTTCGTTCCGACGCCACTGAACAGGCCCTGCGTACCAATCAGGGCGTGAAGGTCTCGGACAACCAGAACACGTTGAAGGCCGGCGCCCGCGGGCCATCGTTGCTGGAAGATTTCATCATGCGTGAAAAGATCACGCACTTTGACCATGAACGCATTCCCGAGCGCATCGTCCACGCCCGCGGCACCGGTGCTCACGGCTACTTCCAGAGCTATGAAACCCATTCCGTGCTGACCAAGGCCGGGTTCCTACAAGACCCAAGCCAAAAAACCCCGGTCTTCGTCCGCTTCTCCACGGTGCAGGGCCCGCGCGGGTCGGGCGATACCGTGCGGGACGTACGCGGTTTCGCGGTGAAGTTTTTCACCGACGAAGGCAACTTCGACCTGGTAGGCAACAACATGCCGGTGTTTTTCATTCAGGATGCGATCAAGTTTCCTGACTTCGTGCACGCGGTGAAACCCGAGCCGCACAATGAAATACCCACCGGCGGCTCAGCTCACGATACCTTTTGGGATTTTGTCTCGCTGGTACCGGAATCGGCGCACATGGTGATCTGGACCATGTCCGACCGGGCGATCCCGAAAAGCCTGCGCAGCATGCAAGGCTTCGGCGTACACACCTTCCGCCTGATCAACGCCGAAGGTAAATCGCGCTTCGTCAAATTCCACTGGCGCCCCACGGCCGGGACCTGCTCGCTGGTGTGGGATGAGGCGCAGAAACTCGCCGGTAAAGACACGGATTACCACCGTCGCGATCTCTGGGAGTCGATCGAGATGGGCGACTACCCGCAATGGGAGCTTGGCGTACAGATCATCGAGGAGGAGAACGAACATACATTCGACTTCGACATCCTCGACCCGACCAAGCTGATTCCGGAAGAACTGGTGCCAATCACCCCGTTGGGCAAAATGACACTCAACCGTAACCCCGACAACTTCTTCGCCGAAACCGAACAGGTTGCTTTCTGCCCTGGGCATATCGTGCCGGGGATCGACTTTTCCAACGATCCATTGCTGCAAGGTCGACTGTTTTCCTACACCGATACGCAAATCAGCCGACTTGGCGGGCCGAACTTTCACGAGATCCCGATCAACCGCCCGGTCGCACCGTTCCACAATGGTCAACGGGATGCGTTGCACCGCTCCACCATCGACAAGGGTCGCGCGTCCTACGAGCCGAACTCCATTGATAGCGGCTGGCCGAAAGAAACGCCGCCTGCAGCACAAGATGGTGGCTTTGAAAGTTACCCAGAGCGCATCGACGCCAACAAGATCCGTCAGCGCAGCGAATCCTTCAGCGACCACTTCTCCCAGGCACGGCTGTTTTTCCACAGCATGAGCAAGCACGAGCAGGAGCACATCATCTCGGCTTACAGCTTCGAGCTGGGCAAGGTTGAGCGGGCGTTCATCCGCGCGCGCCAGGTGAATGAGATTCTGGCCAACATCGATCTGGATCTGGCCAAGCGCGTGGCGCAGAACCTGGGGTTGCCAGCGCCCAAAGCCGGGACGGTCGAAGTACGCAAAACCTCACCGGATCGCTCGCCAGCCCTGAGTCAGGCCAACTTGCTGCCGGCAGATATAAAAACCCGCAAAGTGGCAATCCTGGCAGCCAATGGCGTCGATGGTGCAGCGATTGATGCCATGAAGAAAGCGCTGAAGGCCGAAGGTGCGCACGCCAAACTGCTCGGCCCGACGTCTGCCCCTGTGACCACCGCCGATGGCAAGACGCTGCCGGTCGATGCGTCGATGGAGGGCTTGCCTTCGGTGGCGTTCGATGCGGTGTTTGTGCCCGGTGGCACGGCGTCGATCAAGGCGTTGAGCACCGACGGCGTGGCGCTGCATTACCTGTTGGAGGCGTACAAGCATTTGAAGGCGATTGCGCTGCAAGGCGAGGCCAAACAGTTGCTGGATGTGTTGAAGCTGGAGGCTGATGCGGGGTTGATCGTGGGGGCAGATGCGAAGTTGATCAAACCGTTTTTTGCCGCGATCGGGCAGCATCGGGTGTGGGACAGGGAGCCTAAGGCCAAGGCGATTCCGGCCTGAAGTTCTGCGTGAATGGAAGGACGCCTTCGCGAGCAAGCCCGCTCCCACATTGGATCTGTGAACGACACAAACCCACTGTGGGAGCGGGCTTGCTCGCGAAGCTTTTAGGGTTTACGCGGACTCAAGACCATCTGAGCCGGCACGTTGCGCAGAATCTGCTTCTCCAGATTCAGATCAAAATCCGCATCGAGTTTCTTCACGCGCTTGGTCAGCAACGTGGTCAACCAAGGGAAGTCCTGGGTGCGTGGCGCCTGAATGCTCACGTCGCACTGGTAATTCACCACATCGGCGGCGATCGCATCCAATTGGCGGCGAAGCTTGGTCATATCCGTCAGGTTCAACGCAACCGTGGTGCTTTCAGCCGTCGGATCAATGACCTTGGCCTGTGGCTTGGCTTCGGCAGCCATGAGCGCAGCTTCGGCTCTATCCAGTTCAGCTTTGCGGGCATCAACGATGGCATTGTTGACCCCACCAGTCAGCGCCGGAGCCTTGGGCATCAACGACCGGGCGCGGCTCAGCGCCGTGGCAGCCGCATTCACATCGCCCTTTTGCAGCACGATCTGACTGCGGCGCAGATAGGCTTCGGCCAGTTGCCGCTGGTATTGCTCAAGCGATTGATCGTTGGGCGACTCGGCCTGCAAGGCAGCGAGTTGATCTTCGGCAGTCGCCAGCTCACTGCTGGCGAGGCTTTGTTCCAGCTGTGCGATGGCCGTGGCCCGTGCACCGGTAGCCTCGGTGGCCGCCGGTGGCGTGCTTTGACAAGCGCCCAGTAGCAGCGAAAATACGACAAGGAGCAGATAACGGGAGGCGAACGGCTTCATTCCTGCGACTCTCTATTTGCGCAAAAAACGAGCAAGTCTACACCCCTCGACGGGGCAGGACAAAACTCAGCAGAAACAGTGCGGCGGCCGTCACAACAATCGATGGGCCCGCCGGGGTGTCCTTGAACCACGACAGCGACAGCCCGCCACAGACCGCGAGCATGCCCAGCAGGCTCGCGCCCAGTGCCATCTGCTCCGGTGACCGGGCGTGACGTTGTGCCGCAGCTGCCGGGATGATCAGCAAGGACGTAATCAACAACACACCGACGATTTTCATCGCCACCGCGATCACCACAGCGATCAACAACATCAGGGTCAAGCGCAACGCCGCCACCGGCAGACCTTCAACCCTGGCCAATTCTTCGTGCACCGTGATTGCCAGCAATGGCCGCCACAACGTCACCAGCAAGGCCAGAACGGCCGCGCTGCCGCCGAGTATCCAGGCCAGATCGGTCGGGCTGATCGCCAGCAAGTCGCCAAACAGATAAGCCATCAGGTCGATCCGCACTTCGTGCATGAAGCTTAGTACGACCAAACCCAAAGAGAGCGTGCTCGGTGCGAGAATTCCCAAAAGCGTGTCGGACGCCAGCGGTTGACGCTGTTGCAAGGTCACCAGCAACACCGCCAACAGCAGGCAGCCTACGGTGACCGCAACGGTCGGACTGACATCCAGCAGAAAACCCAGCGCCACGCCGAGCAGCGCGGCATGCGAAAGGGTATCGCCGAAATAGGCCATGCGCCGCCAGACCACGAACGAACCCAGCGGGCCCGCGACCAACGCCAGGGCCAGACCTGCAAGCAGGGCGTAGAGCAGAAAATCAGCCATGCTTGCAGCTATCTCCGTGAACGTGGGTAGGGGCCGACGGGGCAGCGTTGACTACCGAGCCATGCAAGTCATGGGCGTGGTCGTGATGGTGGTGATAAATCGCCAGGCTTTGTGCGTTCTTTCCGAACAGCTCGACGAAAGCCGGATCACCGCTGACCTGCTCGGGATGCCCGGAGCAGCAGACGTGACGGTTGAGGCAGACCACCTGGTCGGTGGTGCTCATCACCAGATGCAGGTCGTGGGACACCATCAACACGCCGCAGCCGTGTCGGTCACGCAATCGTGTGATCAGGCTGTAGAGCTCGGCCTGACCGGCCACATCGACGCCTTGCACCGGTTCGTCGAGCACCAGCAGTTCCGGCTCTCGCAGCAATGCCCGGGCCAGCAGCACCCGCTGCATTTCGCCACCGGAAACAGTTTGCACCGGGCTGTCGATCACCTGTTCGGCGCCGACTTCCTTGAGTGCCGCCAAGGCCATGGCGCGGTCCACGCCCGGCACCAGGCGCAAGAAGCGCAGCACCGACAGCGGCAGCGTCGGATCGACGTGAAGTTTTTGCGGCATGTAACCGACCCGCAGTTTCGGCTTGCGCCACACGCTGCCGCTGTCCGGTTTCAACAGACCGAGTACCGCGCGCACCAGCGTGGTCTTGCCGGCGCCGTTAGGGCCGATCAGAGTGACGATCTGCCCCGGCTCGACACTCAGCTCGATGTTATCCAGCACGTTTTGCCCGGCAAAGGTGACGGCAACCTGCTCGAGGCGGATCAGCGCATTGCTCATTAAACCCCCTGGCAACCTGAGCACAGGCCGACCACTTCAACGGTCTGGCCTTCGACGACAAATCCGACATCCTTGGCGCTACTGATGATCGCGTCACTGATGGATTTCTGTTCGAGCTCGATGGCGGCGTGGCATTCGCGGCAAATCAGGAACTGGCCCTGGTGGGCATGTTCCGGGTGATTGCAGCCAACGAAGGCGTTCAACGAGGAGATGCGGTGTACGAGGCCGTTTTCCAGCAGGAAATCCAGCGCACGGTACACAGTCGGCGGCGCCGCACGGCGGCCGTCCTGCTCGCTGAGTACCGCGAGAATGTCGTAGGCACCCAACGGTTTGTGGCTTTGCCAGACCAGTTCCAGCACCCGCCGACGCAAGGCGGTCAGGCGCAGGCCTTGACGTGCGCACAGAGCATCGGCCTCAGACAATGCGCTATGGACGCAATGAGAGTGGTCGTGGGGACGGCTGGCAATCGGTGTTTTAGGCATGAGCGGCGACGAGTTTTGTGAGAGACGTTATTATGTTACCCGTTCTCGCCTCTTCGAGTGGTCATCGTGTCCCGACTTTTTTCTATCTTTGTCGCATTTGTCGCCAGTTTTCTGCTGATGGGTTCAGCTCAAGCCGAAGTCAAAGTTCTCACCAGTATCAAGCCTCTACAGCTGATCGCCGCGGCGGTGCAGGACGGTGTGGCGATACCGGAAGTCTTGCTGCCGCCTGGTGCCTCGCCTCATAACTATGCCTTGCGCCCATCCGACGTACGGAAAGTGCAATCTGTGGATCTGGTTTACTGGATCGGTCCAAGCATGGAAGGTTTCCTGCCCCGCGTGCTGAATGGTCGTACGCTACCCAGCGTCGCCGTGCAGGATTTACCGGGCCTGAAACTGCGACGTTTCGCCGAAGATAGCCACTCCCATGCTGAAGAAGCCGACGAGCATGATCACGATCACCGTCCCGGCAGCCTGGACGCGCACTTGTGGCTTTCGCCGGTCAACGCCCGTGTCATCGCCACAAAAATGGCCGCAGACCTGAGTGCAGCCGATCCGGCCAATGCCGCGCGTTATCAGAGCAACCTCAAGGCGTTCGATGAGCGTCTGGATGCTATGGATCTTCGCTTGAAGGCACGTCTGGCCGGCATCGCGGGCAAACCGTACTTCGTATTCCACGAGGCCTTCGACTACTTTGAAGATGCCTACGGCCTCAAGCACGCTGGCGTTTTCAGCGTCGCCGCCGAGGTCCAGCCCGGCGCCCAGCACGTCGCGGCGATGCGCACTCGATTGCAGGAAGTCGGTAAAACCTGCGTGTTCAGCGAACCGCCTCTGCGTCCGCGCCTGGCGGAAACCCTGGTGGCAGGTCTGCCGGTGAAGCTGGCGGAACTGGACGCGTTGGGCGGGTACACGCCGGCGACCGCTCAGGGGTATGAGCAGGTATTGGAGAAGTTGGGGAATGATTTGGCAGGGTGTCTGGAGTCGTTGTAACCCAGACATTTGTGGCGCCACCATTCGCGAGCAAGCCTGCTCCCACACTGGATCTCCTGTGCACACAAATTCTGTGGCCGACTGAGATCCAATGTGGGAGCGGGCTTGCTCGCGAAGCTTTTAGAGCGCGAACGGCAGTGGTGTGTTGACCTTCTGCCGCTGCGCCAGACGCTGCTGAAACTCCATCGGATCGTGAATCAACACGTCCTGCCCGGCAAACGACTCGGCGGCGATCAATCGCGACAACCAGAACCGTACGCAGGCCACCCGCAGCATGGTCGGCCACAACTCCGCCTCGGCTGCCGTGAACGGTCGCAGCGCTGCATAAGCACCGAGCAACGCCCTCGCCCGCGGCCCGTCGATCAAGCCGCTCTCGTCCGAACACCAGTCGTTCAAGGCGATCGCCACGTCGTAGAGCATCGGCCCCGAACACGCGTTGTAGAAGTCGATCAACCCGGTCAGGTGGGTGCCTTCGAACATCGCGTTATCGCGGAACAGGTCGGCGTGGATGTTGGCTCGTGGCAACGCAAGAATTTTCGTCTTCTGCTGTGTGATTTCGTCCAGCGCCCGTTGCAGCAGATCGCTTTGCTCGGGATTGAGGTGCGACAGCAACTGCGCGCCCTCTTCCAGCATCCAGTCCAGGCCGCGATCGGTCTTGCGCTTGATCATGTTGGCCTGGGTCGCAAGGTGCAGATGGCCGAGCAACTCGCCCACCTGAGCGCAATGCTGCGCATTGGCTTCCTTGATGTGCTTGCCAGCCAGACGCGGCTGCAACAGCGCAGGTTTGCCGGCCAGTTCGCGCAAGGCGACGCCGTCAGTGGTGCGCAAGGCATAAGGCACTGGCAGGTCGGCGTCATGCAGCACGTCGAGCAGCTCTATGAAGAACGGCATTTCCTGAACCGGACCACGCTCAACCAGGGTCAGGACAAATTCGCCCTGCTCCAGGCTGATGAAGAAATTGGTGTTTTCGCTACCAGCGGCAATCCCCTGGAAATCAAGCAGGCGGCCGAGCCCGTAAGGGGCGAGAAAGGTTTCCAGCTCGGGCCGAGCCAGCGGGGTGAACACAGACATGTTTGAACTGCCAGTACGGGCGCCGCTGCTTGAGCCAGCGCCGATTGAAATTAAGAAACTACTTCCACTCAAAGATCTTCCACGACGGAATCAGCATATCCGGCTGATCCGAGCGGATGAAGTTTGCATCTGTCCCGTCCGCACGCACCAGAAAATACGGCGGTGCGCCCTTCGGTGTGACCTTGATTGCATACAGGAAACCGTTTTGACGGTACTCCTGGATGGTTTTATCCCCTTCCGTGCGGATAGTGACTTCCGGCTCCGGTGTCGGCGCATCGTTCGCCGCCATGACGGCCAACGGAACGGATGCAAACAACCCAGCCAGCAACAGGCGATTTAGTGTGCGCATGATAACCTTGTCCCTTTGTCGTCAACGGTCCCGCTATTCTAGCGCCGGACCCGCCGAAAAGGTTGATCCTGCTCATGAGCCAAGCCCCCCTCGTCCTGGTGGACGGTTCTTCTTACCTGTACCGCGCCTTTCACGCCCTCCCACCGCTGACCACCTCCAAAGGTCTGCCGACCGGTGCGGTCAAGGGCGTACTGAACATGCTCAAGAGTCTGCGCAAGCAGTATCCGGAAAGTCCGTTCGCCGTGGTGTTCGACGCCAAGGGTGGGACATTTCGCGATGACATGTACGCCGAATACAAGGCCAACCGCCCAAGCATGCCCGACGACATGCGTGTTCAGATCGAGCCGCTGCACCAGAGCGTGATCGCCCTGGGCTTCCCGCTCCTGTGCGTCGAAGGCGTTGAAGCCGATGACGTGATCGGCACCCTGGCCCGCAGCAGCGCGGCAGCCGACCGCCCGGTGGTGATCTCCACCGGCGACAAGGACATGGCGCAGCTGGTCGACGGCCACATTACCTTGGTCAATACCATGACCGGTAGCGCGCTGGACGTGGAGGGCGTGAAGGAGAAATTCGGCGTCGCTCCCGAGCAGATCATCGATTACCTGGCACTCATGGGCGATTCTTCCGACAACATTCCGGGCGTTCCGGGTATTGGCCCGAAGACCGCTTCCGGCCTGTTGGTCGGTGTGAACGGGGGCCTGACCGAGCTCTATGCGCAGCTCGACATCGTCCCGACCCTGCCGATTCGCGGGGCCAAAACCCTGCCGGCCAAGCTCGAAGAGCACAAGGAGATGGCGTTTCTCTCCTATCAATTGGCAACCATCAAAATCGACGTACCGCTGGATATCGGCCTCGACGACCTGCAAATGGGCAAGCCGGATCACGACAAGCTCGCCGAGCTCTATACCCTGCTGGAGTTCAAGAGCTGGTTCGAAGATAACCAGCGCGACGCCAAGCGTTCCGGCCAGGAAGTCGTCGCTCCGGTGGCTGAAGAAGCGGCCGTCGATACCGAACTCAAGTACACCACCATCCTCACCCAGGCTGATTTCGACCTGTGGCTGAAGAAGCTCAACGACGCCAAGCTGATTGCCTTCGATACCGAAACCACCGGCATCGATGCGCAGCAGGCGCAACTGGTGGGCCTGTCTTTCGCTGTACAAGCCAACGAAGCGGCCTACATCCCGCTGACCCATTCCTACATGGGCGTTCCGGATCAGCTCGATCGCGACACCGTGCTGCGCGCGCTGAAGCCGATTTTGGAAGACCCGAGCAAACTCAAGGTTGGCCAGCACGCCAAGTTCGACATGAACATCCTGGCCAACTGCGCCATCGGTGGCGATCAGAGCTGCGGCATCACCGTACAAGGCGTCGCTTTCGACACGATGCTCGAATCCTACGTGCTGGACTCCACCGCGACCCGTCACGACATGGACAGCCTGGCGCTCAAGTACCTGAATCACACCACCACCAGTTTTCAGGACATCGCTGGCAAGGGTGCCAAACAGCTGACATTTGACCAGATCTCCCTGGAACTGGCCGGACCTTACGCCGCCGAAGACGCCGACGTGACGCTGCGCCTGCATCAAACCCTGCTGGAAAAGCTCAATGCCATCCCGAGCCTGAGCAAGGTCCTGAGCGAAATCGAAATGCCGTTGGTGCCGGTGCTGGCACGGATCGAACGCCAAGGCGCGCTGGTCGATGCCAACCTGCTGGGCATTCAGAGCGTCGAGCTGGGCGAGAAAATGGTCGCCCTCGAGCGTGAGGCGTTCGCCATTGCCGGGGAAGAATTCAACCTCGGCTCGCCGAAGCAATTGGGCGTGATCCTGTACGAAAAACTCGGCCTGCCGATCATCAGCAAAACCGCCAAGGGCCAGGCGTCCACCGCCGAAGCCGTGCTGGCGGAACTGGCCGAACAGGATTTCCCGCTGCCCAAAGTACTGATGCAGTACCGCTCGATGAGCAAGCTGAAAAGCACCTACACCGATCGCCTGCCAGAGCAGATCAACCCGCGCACCGGGCGAATTCATACCTCTTATCATCAGGCCGTCGCGGCGACCGGGCGTTTGTCGTCCAGCGACCCGAACCTGCAGAACATTCCGATCCGCACCGCCGAAGGGCGTCGGATTCGTCAGGCGTTCGTCGCGCCAAAAGGCTACAAGCTACTGGCAGCGGACTACTCGCAAATCGAACTGCGAATCATGGCTCACCTGGCCAAGGACGAAGGTTTGCTGCACGCGTTCCGCAATGATCTGGACGTGCACAAAGCCACCGCAGCGGAAGTCTTCGGGGTTGAACTGGCAGACGTCACCACCGACCAACGGCGCAGTGCCAAGGCGATCAACTTCGGTTTGATCTACGGCATGAGCGCGTTTGGCCTGGCCAAGCAGATTGGTGTTGATCGCAAGCAATCCCAGGCCTACATCGACCGATACTTCGCCCGTTACCCAGGCGTGCTGGAATACATGGAACGCACCCGCGCCCAGGCCGCCGAACAAGGTTTCGTCGAAACCATCTTCGGTCGTCGTCTGTACCTGCCGGAAATCAACGCAAAAAACCCGGCCCTGCGCAAAGGTGCCGAACGCACGGCGATCAACGCCCCGATGCAAGGCACTGCGGCGGACATCATCAAGAAAGCCATGATTGCCGTGGATAGCTGGCTGACAGCGTCAGGCCTTGACGCCAAAGTCATCCTGCAGGTGCACGATGAATTGGTTCTGGAAGTGCGTGAAGATTTGGTCGACCAGGTCCGCGATGAAATTCGCGTGCACATGAGCGACGCAGCGAAGCTTGATGTGCCGCTGTTGGTCGAGGTTGGTGTAGGAAATAACTGGGATGAGGCTCACTGAGCCGTCTGAACAGGCGTTTTCTGCTGCGGCATAGTGCCGCGGCAGAAGGACCGAAGGGTGCTTAGTTCGGAAAATTCGATGGCCTATTCCAAAGGCTTTTTAAAAAATTCTGAACTAATCGCCTGAATCGCCACTCAGAGTTACTGAATGGGTGGTGAAGCCCTTCGATGCTCCTAATGTTGTGTTAAGTGTTGGCAGATATCTGGACCCCGCCCTAGCGGTCCGGAACTTGAACCCCGGAACTTCCCCCTCCCCATAAGAAGTCCGGGGTTTTTTTTGCCCGCGGTTTTTGTAAATGAGCTTACTCCGCGAGCTCGGCGCCCTTGTCCGCCAGTTCCATCCAACCCGCCAGTACAGTGTAGGCGTCTTCCAGGCCCATGCGTTTTGGCGCCGAGAACAGCTGGATGCTGATCGCATCTCCCCAACCCTTGCGGATGTCTGCCTGAACCTTGAGCAGGACGTTTTTCGCCGCGCCGTAGGTCAGCTTGTCGGCTTTGGTCAGCAAAATGTGCATCGGCATGCCGCTGGCGACAGCCCAGTCGAGCATCAGCAGGTCGAAGTCGGTCATTGGATGACGGATGTCCATCATCAAAATCAGCCCCTTCAAACTCTCCCGACCACCCAGATAGGCTTCCAGGTGACGCTGCCAGTGCAGCTTCAACGGGATAGGCACTTTCGCGTAACCGTAACCCGGCAGGTCGACCAGACGACGATCATCGTCTAGCTTGAAGAAGTTCAAGAGCTGCGTGCGACCTGGAGTTTTCGAGGTCCGCGCAAGGCTGGCGTGCGTCAGGGTGTTCAGCGCACTGGACTTGCCGGCGTTGGAACGCCCGGCGAAGGCCACTTCAAAGCCTTCGTCGTCGGGACATTGATCGACTTTGGCAGCGCTGAGCATGAAGGTGGACTGTTGGCACAGGCCGAGGATGGGGTTCTTGAGTTGCATGGGATTTCCGATGTGGGCGGCGCCGGGAATGGACGCGGCGAGCAGTGTCGTTTCCGTTTCAGTGACGCCAGTATATAATGCCGCAGATTTTGTGTGCGCTTTGTCCCAGCGTAGGATGAAGTTCACGAGAGCGATTGACCTTGATTGCGCACTAGAACGCAGAACGCTCTCAACCCTGAAAAGGTCGTTTTATGACGAAATGGCTGCTAGCTGCCGGTGTCTTGATGCCGCTTTACAGCGCTCAGGCTACACAGGATCCGGAAGCTGTGTACAACCGTGTTTGTGGTGCCTGTCATTCCGGCCAACTACCCATGGCGCCCAAAAAGGGCGATCAGGAAGCTTGGACGCCGAGGTTGGCGAAAGGTATGGAGACGCTGGTGCAACACGTGACCCAGGGTTTCAAGGCGATGCCGCCGCGTGGTTTGTGCATGGACTGCAGTGCCGAGGATTACCAAGCAATCATCCAGTGGATGAGCGAGTGATCCCGGTCCATAACTCTTTAACCCTTAGCCGTAGTTGGATTAGCTGATGAACAAATTGATCGTGAGTCTGCTGTTGACCGTGGGGATCTCCGGCATTGCCCATGCTGCAGGTGATGCGACTGCTGGTCAGGCGAAAGCCGCAGTATGTGGCGCCTGTCATGGCCCGGATGGCAACAGTATGGCGCCTAACTTTCCGAAACTGGCAGGCCAGGGCGAGCGTTATCTGAACAAGCAGCTACACGACATCAAGTCCGGCAAACGCACGGTACTGGAAATGACCGGCCTGTTGACCAACCTGAGCGATCAGGACCTGGCCGATATCGCCGCCTACTTCGCCAGCCAGAAAGGCAGCGTTGGCGCCGCCGACCCGAAAGTCGTTTCTCGCGGTGAAGCACTGTTCCGCGGCGGCGATCTGGCCAAGGGTCTGCCAGCCTGCACCGGTTGCCACTCGCCAAATGGTGCGGGTAACGCAGCTGCCGGCTTCCCGCACTTGGGTGGCCAGCATGCTCAGTATGTAGCCAAGCAACTGACCGACTTCCGCAAGGAAGAGGCCGGCCGCACCAACGATGGCGACACCAAGCCGATGCAGAGCATCTCCAAAAAGCTGAGCGACGAAGATATCGCCGCGGTGTCCAGCTACATTCAAGGTCTGCACTAAGACCGACGAATCTGGCGTTGCGCGAGGTCTACACCTTCCGCAACGTTAACGCTCGATTAATCCGTCGATGCAAGCATAAAAAGGGTGGCTTTGGCCGCCCTTTTTTGTGGCCGCTGCCGTTACACTACAGAACTCAAGCCCGCCAGGACCTGTCTGAAAACAGGTCGCGCGAGGCGACCAAAATTGTCCAGGAGTAAAGCATGCGTAATCTGATCATCAGCGCCGCACTCGTCGCTGCCAGCCTGTTCGGCATGACCGCCCAAGCTGCTGAAGCACCCGCAGCGCCATATGTCGAACTGACCAATCCCGTCCCGGTAGCTGTGCCTGGCAAGATCGAAGTGGTGGAGCTGTTCTGGTACGGCTGCCCGCACTGCTACGCTTTCGAGCCCGTGATCAATCCATGGGTTGAGAAACTGCCTTCCGACGTGAACTTCGTCCGCATTCCGGCCATGTTCGGCGGCCCGTGGAACGCACACGGTCAGATGTTCCTGACCCTTGAAGCCATGGGCGTCGAAAACAAGGTTCACGCTGCGGTGTTCAACGCGATTCAGAAAGAACACAAGAAGCTGGTCGACAAGAATGAAATGGCCGATTTCCTGGCCACTCAGGGCGTAGACAAGGACAAGTTCCTGGCCACCTTCGACTCCTTTGCCATCAAGGGCCAGATCGTCAAGGCCACTGACCTGGCCAAAAAGTACGAAATCTCCGGCGTTCCAACCATGATCGTCAACGGCAAGTATCGCTTCGACGTGGGCTCTGCCGGCGGTGCCGAGCAAGCATTGCAACTGGCCGACAAGCTGATCGACAAAGAGCGAGCGGCTAACAAGGCTGCTGCCAACTAAGCGCGGCGACTGCCATGCGCCGCTGGGGCACTGAACGCGTCGTTGGCCTGCATGATCCGCGGGTCAACGAACATCATCTGGAATCGACGGGCCTGCCCGCAGACAGTCGTCTGCGCTTGCTCAGCTTCAATATCCAGGTCGGCATCAGTACCGAGCGCTATCACCATTACCTGACCCGGGGCTGGCAGCATCTGTTGCCGCACACCGGGCGTGCCGACAATCTGCAAAAGATCGGCAATCTGCTGGGCGACTTCGATCTGGTCGCCTTGCAGGAAGCCGATGGCGGCAGCTTGCGATCAGGCTACGTCAACCAGGTCGAACACCTGGCCCAGCTCGGCGCATTCCCCTACTGGTATCAACAACTCAATCGCAATCTCGGACGCCTCGGCCAGCACAGCAATGGTGTGCTCAGCCGCCTGCGCCCGTGGGCGATTGAAGATCATCCGCTACCGGGGCCCAAGGGTCGTGGGGCGATTCTGGTGCGCTTTGGCGAAGGTCCTGAGGCACTGGTGGTGGTCATGATGCACCTGGCACTGGGCGCCCGCGCCCGCAGCTTGCAACTGGCTTACATCCGCGAGTTGATTGGCGGCTATAAACACCAGGTGCTGATGGGCGACATGAATACCCATGCCAGTGACTTGCTGCAAAACTCCCCGTTGCGTGACCTCGGCCTGCTCGCGCCGCAACTGGAAGCGACGTTCCCTAGCTGGCGCCCGCAGCGCTGCCTGGACCATATTCTACTGAGCCCCACCCTGACCCTTGAAAAGGTCGAGGTGCTGGCACAACCCATTTCCGATCACCTGCCGGTCGCGGTAGAGATTCGTCTGCCGGGTTCGCTCACGGCCGATGCATTACCCGCGTTGAGTCCTGCCCCTCGCGGATCCCATGAATGAGCGACGAAGCACAGCGCTGGAAAGAGAAATACCTCAAGAGCATCGAACAACAGGAAAAGCTCGAACGTCGATGGGACGCCCGGCTCGACCTGCTGCGTCGCGGCCTGGTACGCAGCACGCTGGCCGCCGAGGGCACCGACCGCGTCGTTGACCAATGCATGAAGGAAATGCGTGAAGTCGTGCGCACCGACGACATGGACGCCGGCCTGGCCGCCCTGCTTCCGCGGCTGGAAAAAGCCGTGCTCGACTCCGAACAACGCCGGGAAACCCGGGTCAATCAGACCAGCGCCGCATTGACCGCGCTGGTCTCGCAGCTGCAAACATTACCGCTGCCCCGCGAAGTAAGCCGGCCGCTGAAAAACTTCGCCAAGCAACTGGATGCAAGAGTCGGGCAGGCGCGCGAGATTCCGTTGCTGCTCAGTGAACTGAGCGGTCTGCAAGGCAAAGCGCTGAATCAGCTTGAAAACCCGGCAGAACCCGGCCGCCCTGGTTTGCTGCAGCGGCTTTTTGGCAGCCGTGAAGCGGATGAAGCGGCATTACAGGTTGTCCCCGGCATTGTTCCGACGCCCACCCTGCAGCATGCCGAAGCGGTTGCCGTGCCTCATGCCGAGACATCACAGGTAACCGTCAATCTCGCACCAGAGATTGATAAGCCGCAAGTGGCGGTTACACATGTTGCCGCGCCCGCGACTGCATCCGAGCCAACGACGATCGAGGCTCCGCCCGCAGCAGCGCCTTCTCCTGCAGTTGTAGCGTTTGTCCCGCCGGTGCTCGAGCCGGAGCGAGCACACGCCCAGACTCCAGAGACGCAACCACAACCGGACATAGACCATCCAGAAGAACCCGCGCCATCAATCATCGAGCCAGAAATACAGACTCAACCGGCAATCAATCCCGACGAACTGACCCCGGTGGTCTATCTCGACAGCCTGCCGTTGCCCCCGGCCATGGCCGAGGTGTTGGCCGCCGTAGACGCTGAACAATCCGAGCCGGATGTTCTCTACGCCCTGCCGGACTCACCCGAGCCGTCCTACAGCTCGGTGGCCAAGCACATCGAAGACACGTTACTGGGCCTGCTCGACGACCTGACGCTGCCCGAGCGTCATCGTCCGCAAGCCGAAGCGATGCGTGATCGTCTGCAAAACGGTTTGAATTGGTACGAACTTCTGCCGATCCTCGACGATCTGGCAACCTTGATGCTGGCAATCACCGACAGTGGCCAGCATGAATTCGAAGCTTACTTGCAACAGCTAAACGAACGCCTCGAGTCGTTCCAAAGCAACTTGCAAGCCGCCAGCGAAGGCCATGCCGACAACCGTTCCGCCGCACGCGAGATGGACACGCAGATCCGCGAGCAGGTCGACGGCTTGCAGAGCAGCATGCAGGAAGCCGCCGACCTGGACGATCTCAAGCACGTTCTGGAAAACCATCTGGAAGGCCTGCTCGGCACCATGGACCAGCACCAGAAGCAGCGTAACGAGCGCGAGCAGGAAGTCGCGGCCCGCCTCCATGGTCTGGCCGAACGCGTTGCGCACATGGAGCAGGAAGCCCTGGGCTACCGCGAGCATCTTGAAGAGCAGCGTCAGAAAGCCTTGATCGACCCGCTTACCGGCCTGCCTAACCGGGCAGCCTGGAGCGAACGGCTGGATCACGAAATCAACCAGTGGCAGCAACACGGCAACACCCTGTTGCTGGCAATGCTCGACCTCGACCATTTCAAACGCATTAACGATAACTATGGTCACTTGGCGGGCGACAAAGTACTGAAAATCATCGCCAGCGTGCTACGCAAGCGCCTGCGCGGGACGGATTTCATTGCCCGGTTCGGCGGTGAGGAGTTTGTCCTGTTGATGCCAGACACAGTGCCATCTGCTGGTGCGAAACTGCTGGAAAAGCTGCGCGCCTCGATCGAAGCCTGCCCTTTCCACTTCAAGGGTGAGCCGGTAACCATCACTATTTCCATGGGCCTGACTGCATTCAAACCCGGCGAACATAGCGATCTGGTCCTTAAAAGAGCCGATCAGGCCCTATATCGCGCGAAACATGCTGGCCGCAACCAAGTGGCACTGGGCTGACAGTCAATTGTTCCATTTTGTTTAAAACTTCGCGTTGGCCGTCTGCGCGCAAGGCAGTACGTTACACTGTTGCATTACTGTCTTGCGTGTATTGCCTTCTGCCATGAAATATCTATCTCTCATCGTGTCGCTGATTCTGTTGGCCGGTTGTGCCAGCGGCCCCCGGTTCGACACCCGTCACCCTTCAGCCAATTACGACAGCCGCATTCAGTTCGTGGTGGTGCACTACACCTCCGCGTCACTGGAGCGCTCGCTGCAACTGCTGACCCACGGCGAGGTCAGCAGCCACTATCTGATTGGCGACGACAAGGGCGCCACCATCTACAAGCTAATGGATGAAAACCTCCGAGCCTGGCACGCCGGGGAAAGCGAATGGCAAGGCCGGACCTGGTTGAACTCCAGTTCCATCGGTATCGAAATCGTCAATCCAGGCTTTAAAGACACCCCGACCGGGCGCCTTTGGTACCCCTACAGTGAAGACCAGGTCCAGTCCCTGATCGTCCTGCTCAAGGACATCAGCAAGCGCTACGCCATCAATCCCCGCAGCATCATCGGCCACAGCGACATCGCCCCGCTGCGCAAGCTTGATCCGGGGCCGCTGTTCCCCTGGAAGCGCCTGGCTGCCGAAGGCCTGGGAGTCTGGCCGAATGAGCAGGCGGTAACGCGCCAGCAAGCACAGTTCGAAGTACAACTGCCAACCATCAGCTGGTTTCAGGCACAGCTGGCTCGCGCGGGTTATCCCACGCCGCAAACCGGCGAACTGGATGTTGCGACACGCCATGTGATTGCGGCCTTCCAGATGCATTTCCGACCGTCACGTTTCGATGGCACGCCAGATGCGCAAACAGCGGCACTTCTACAAGTCTTGAACCAGACAAAATAATGACGCCCGCCCGACGGTCAGGGCTTTTTTCCAATCAGCAGCTATAACTCATTGGTAATTCTTCGGATATTCCCTATGCCTGCTGCTCGAGAGACACTACGTAGTTGGTTCTTTCGCCCTTGGTTTTTGGCGATACTGGCTGCTGCCTTGAGCGCGACACTCCTGATGGCCGGCAGCCTGTTCGTGGCCATGCATCAAGTCGAGCAGAGCGAAAGCGAAGAAATGAATGCCCAGGGCGAGCGCTTCCTTGCTCGCCTGGAGCAACTATTCGGGCAGCTGCGTGAAAGCCTCGACGACCTGGAAGCCCAGCCGTTACGCGGCTGCGATGACGAAATGATCGCGACCTTGCAACAGGTCAGCTTCAATTACCGCTTCGTTTACGAAGCCGCCTATATGGACGCCTCACGGATCTGTTCCAACCGCCCCCGCCAGGAAGGGCTGTCGATGATAAGGCCGCCAGACATCAAGGGGCCGACCTACAGTTACTGGCTGAACACCACCACCGAACCCGATGAAAACCGCGCCGCGCTGATGCTCGGACGCGGCAATTTTCGGGTCGCGACGTCTCGCGGGCATTTGACCGACATGGTCGACTTGCCGCCGGGAAGCAGCCTGCTGGTGGTGCTCGACCACGGTACGCGCGCGATTCCGGTACTGGGTGTCTCGCAGGCCTGGCCACCCACAGAACCCTGGCCCCCGAAAAGTCTCGACGCGCTACAAGTGACGCATTCCCGCCTGATTTACCGCATGCCCACCAACAATCCGGAATACCAATTGGTGCTGATCAGCCCGCGCACCGGTATGCATGTGCCCGCAGTCTGGTGGTGGTTGCTGCCGGCCAGCCTGGCACTCGCCTTATGCGTGGGTTTTCTGGTGCTTCTGCTGGTGCGCCAGCGACAGTCGCTGGACGCCGAACTGAGTGGCGCCATACGGCGAGGCGAATTGCAGGTGCTGTATCAGCCGATCTTCGACCTCGACAGCCGCAACTGTGTCGGGGCAGAAGCCTTGCTGCGCTGGCGACGGCCGGACGGCACCCTGACCAGCCCCGACCTGTTTATTCCGATGGCGGAGAACACCGGCCAGATCCGCCAGATGACCGACTTCGTCCTGCAACGCCTGCTTGAGCAGCTGGGTCAATTGTTGCGGGCCAATCCGCAACTGTACATCTCGGTCAACCTGGCGGCCTGCGACGTCATGGTGCCGCGTATCGGCCAAGTCATGGCACGACTGCTGACCTTGCACCGCGTCGCGGCAAAGCAAATTGCCTTTGAGGTCACCGAGCGGGGATTGATCGATGTCGTGGTAGCCCGGGAAAACCTGCAAGCCTTGCGGGATGTCGGGCATCAAGTGCTGATTGATGACTTCGGCACTGGCTATTGCAGCCTCGCCTATCTGCAAACCCTGCCAGTCGACTGCCTGAAAATCGACAAGGCGTTTATCGATGCGCTGGGTCATGACGCTGCAAGTAGCGGTGTCGCCCCGCACATCATTCACATGGCCCAGGCCCTGCAACTCAAGGTGATTGCCGAGGGCATCGAACTTGAATCCCAGGCGGCGCTTCTAAGCAGTGAAGGCGTGAAATTCGGTCAGGGTTGGCTATTCGCCCATGCGTTGAGTGCGGTGCAGTTCATCGAGCTGATTACCCGTGGACGCCGATTGGCTGCCCGACGTCTTGATGACGAAGCCTGAAGCGGCTGCGGCTTATACCGACAGCGCCATATAGAACTGAGTACCCTGCCCCGGCCGCGAATAAACACCCATCCGACCGCCGTGCAACTGCACGATTTCCTTGCACAGCGCCAGACCGAGTCCGGCTCCGCCCTTCTTGCGACCGACCTGTACAAAAGGTTCGAAAATCCGCCCCTGCTGACCATAGGCAATGCCTTCGCCGTTGTCCTCGACGCTGATAATCACTCGTTCTCCATGGCGTCGAGCCTGCAAACGTATTTGCCCGCCGGAAGCGGTGTGGCGCAACGCGTTGTCGATCAGGTTATCGAGCACCCGGTCCAGCTGCGGCTGATCGGCCTGCAATCGCGGCAATGGCCCTTGCACTTCCACCAGCAGGTCGAGGCCCTGCTCTTCTGCCGGACCGGCAAAACGTGCCCGGGCCTGCTCCAGCAAATCCTCGATGGAGCACGGCGCCAACGTGAGTTTCTGCAATCCGTTCTGGTAGCGGGAGAAGTTCAGCAGGTCGTTGATCAACTGCATCAAGCGCTGCATCTCTTCATTCACGGTGTCCAGCAGATCAGCTTCACGCGAGTCCTTGGCAAAGTGCGCGCGCTCGCGAAACAGGCCGAACGCCATGTGCATCCCGGTAACCGGCGTTCGCAATTCATGCGAGGCGCGCAGCACGAACTCGCTGCGCACCCGCTCAAATGCCCGCTGTTCGGTGACGTCATGCAGCACCATCACGGCACCGAGAATATGTCCCTGTGTATGGCTGACCGGCGTCAGACTGAAGGTCAGCAACCGCGACTCACCGTCGACCTCGATGCTCAGGTCCTCAGGCGCCCGCTCCAGGGTGCCGCCGCGCAGCACCAGTTGCAGCTGATCATCGAGTTCGGGACGCTCAAGCGCCGTACCCAGACCTTGACCGAGACGATCGCTGTCCCAACCCAACTGACGCTGCGCCACTGGATTGAGGTGCTCCAAATGACCATCGCGGTCGATCATCAGCAACCCATCGTCGATGCTATCGAGCACGGCCTGCAAACGCTGCTGGCCGGCGAGCAGTTCATCGACATTGGTGGCCTGATGCTCGCGCAAGGCCTCGGCCATGATCCCGAAGCGCTTGGTCAGCAGGTTCATTTCCACGGCCGAGGAAATCGGCAGCGTCACTTCGAAATTGCCTTGGCCAATGTTATCCGCCGCCTGGGCCAGAGCCTCGATCGGTGCACCAAAACGTTGAGCAATAGCGTGGGCAGTGACGAAACCGATGATCAGCACCGCCAACCCCACCAACCCGAGCAGGCCGGCAATCAGGAGCGCCCTCTCCCGAGCCTGCCGTTCGGTGGCATTGATGTTATCCAGCGCACGCTGTTGCTCGACGATCAAACCATTGCGCAGCGCATTGAATTTTTCGGTGAGTTCTTTGTTGCCACTCAACACCTGCGTCGAATCACGGGACAGGTCGTACGCCTGCAGAAAGCTCAGGTAGTCAGTCTTGGCCTGTTCGAAACCGAACTGGCGCTCATCGCCAGCCTGGGAATGAGCAATGCCGTCGTCAAGCAACTGAAAATAATGCTGCTTGGACGCCTCGTACGCTGCAGGATCCGGCTTCTCGCTGAGCATGATCATCAGCTGATCGCCCAAGGTCTGACGCATTTTCAGCCCCAGGTCGAGCATGACGAAATTATTGCGATTCAGCGCTTCCTGGGAACTCGCCATCTGCATAACGCTGACCAGCCCGAGCAACAGCCCAAGCAGCGCCACGGTGATCAGTGCGGAAATACTCAGAAACAGCCGCGTGCGCAACTTCATCGCCAGTCTCATCGGAGACAGCTCACAAGTTGTACTGCTTGCGTTTTCGGTACAACGTCGAGGCATCGATACCCAGGGTCTTGGCGGCCTGGTCCAGCGTATCTGCAGTGGCGAGCACCGCTCCGATGTGGGCCTTTTCCAATTCATCCAGACTCAGCGCAGCGCCGATGCGAGGAGCGTTGTTGACCGGGGTTTCAGCCATGCCCAAGTGACTGATCTCGACCCGTTCCTGTGGACAAATGATGCTTGCCCGCTCCACAACGTTGCGCAGTTCGCGAATGTTCCCCGGCCAGCGGTAGCCGAGCAGCGCTTCACGGGCTTCGTCGCTGAAGCCCCGAGCCGGACGCGCGTACTCCTTGACGAAACGGGCCAGAAAGCGATCGGCCAGGTTCAGAATATCTTCCCTGCGTTCGCGCAGTGGCGGCAGGTGCAAGGTGATGACGTTCAGGCGGTAGAGCAGGTCTTCGCGGAAACGGCCATCGCGGACCATGTCTTCGAGATTCTGGTTAGTGGCAGCGAGGATGCGCACATCGGCGCGGCGGGTGACCGGGTCACCCACCCGTTCGTATTCTTTATCCTGGATGAAACGCAGCAACTTAGGTTGCAAAACCAACGGAAAATCGCCGATCTCGTCAAGAAACAGCGTCCCACCGTCGGCCTGATTGACACGACCCAGAGTACTTTCGCTGGCCCCGGTGAACGCGCCACGGCTGTGGCCGAAGAGCTCGCTTTCCATGAGTTCGGCGGTCAGGGACGGGCAGTTGATCGTGATGCAGGATTTCTTCGCGCGCTTGCTCCAGCCGTGAATGGCCTGGGACAGTTCGCCTTTACCGGTGCCGGACTCGCCGAGAATCAAAATATTGGCATCGGTGCTGGCCACCTGGCGGGCGGTTTCGAGCACAACTTTCATCGCCGGGCTGTGAGAGTCGAGGCCATCCTTGGGTTTGCGCACTTCGCCTTCAAGGGCTTCCAGACGTGCCGACAGTTGCCGCACTTCCAGCTGCTTGGCGGTGGCCAGGCGCAATTGGTCGGGGCTGCAAGGCTTGACCAGATAGTCGGCGGCACCGGCCTGAATGGCATCCACGGCAGTATCCACGGCCGAATGAGCGGTGACGATCACGACCCTCATCCACGGCGCCTGAATGCGCATTTGGGCCAGCACATCGAGGCCATTGTCTTCACCCAGGCGCAGGTCGAGGAAGCACAGGTCGAAGACTTGGCGCTGGAGCAGTGCATCAGCCTGAGCGGCGCTGTTGGCGGTAGCGACGCTGTAGCCTTCATCTTCGAGGCAATAACGGAAAGTACGCAGGATGGCGGACTCATCGTCCACCAGCAGAATGCGGCCTTGATGCTCAGTGGCTGATTCCATTTTCCTACGCTCCTTAAAGAATGATCTTGGTTAGTCCCGGAATAATCGGGCAAGTTGCATGGTTGATTCTGGTCGATTCCAGCCACAGCAGCGTAGCTCTCTCCTCACCCTACGGCTAATCGCCTGATTTTGTTGTTTTTTTATCAGATAGCCGGTTCGCGGGCGATTCCCGCTGTCCCCTTGTGACATCCACCTCCTCCTCGCAATTCAAAAATATTGAAATTTCTTACAAGTCCATCGTGCATTACGCACGACTTCAAAAGGACCATCGTGCAGGATGCGTCCGATCCGTTTCCTACATCATTCATAATCAACTGATTTTATTGGTTTTTATTATCAGTAAAAGCTGGCATGCAGGCTGCAATGGTCTGATTAACCGGGGCATTTAAAAGTCGCCCCTAACAAGATCACCACAGTGTGGGAGGAGCTTCAGGATGAGTCGCCAACGTGCCGCCCAGTTGCGTATCTCGCCACTGCATATCCAGCAAGGCCTGTTTGCTGTTCTGGCGCTATTGATCACCTTGATCGCCGGCCAGCAGTTTCAGCGTTGGGAGCAGAACCAGCAGCAAGAAGCGCCACGCTTGTCGATTCAGCACCCGACCCAAACCCATTTCAGCGCGGCCAGCAGTAACCAGGCTGACAGCCCCCCAATGCGAATGATGGACGTCGATCAGGCTCAGCCTGCGGATGAGATGCCTCGCCAGGAACGTTGGGTGTTCTAGACACATGAACTTGGCGCGTTCAAGGCGCCGGGAAAAGCACCACAAGCAACATCTCTAAATAGAAGCGTAAGGAGAATCACCATGTTGAGCTGGGCAATCACATTCTTGATCATTGCCATCATCGCTGCGGTACTGGGCTTCGGTGGTATCGCGGGCACCGCCACGGGTATCGCCAAGATTCTCTTTGTCGTGTTCCTGGTGATGTTCATTGCTTCCTTCTTCTTTGGCCGTCGCGGTCGAGGGTGAACATGAGCGTTTTGTTAAAGACACTGGCAGCCGCCCTGCTTCCGGGCGGTAGTGCCATGGAAGAAAGATCCACACGGGTACTGAATTCGTAACATGAAAGAAGCAGCATGGCTTCTTTCCACTGCGCTACCCGAGGACGGTAGACGCATGATCAAGGGGCCGGGACGTTCTGCCTGTTTCAGGGGCGGAGTGACCTACGGGTACAGGGAGTGCCTGCGCAAGGGCCGGGTCAGGCAGAAGCTGCGACGCAAGTTCGTCGGTCACTCATGGATCGACGGACTTGCGAAGAGCTCCTCAGCGCAAAGTGTTGTCCTAGAGCGTTCTGCTCGCCTGCTCCGTCAATCCCTCGCAAAACCATTTCGCGGTGTTTCTTTGGTGACCGTATATCGAGAAAACTGCGCCTCAAAGACCGAGAATTTTCGCGCTTAAACGTAGGCTTTTTCCCAAGTTTTAGTCCTCATTCCCTTGTTCAAAAAACAACCAATCTCCTCTGCGATGACCGGTTCACGGCACTTATGCCTGCCGAAATGTCGTATTCGAACCGGTTGGGACGCGAGTTTCAGTAAAAAAAGCTCATGCCGATTCGGCATAGGGTAGGCGTTTACGGCATTAGACGTCGCTTCCTTGCATCTGAATAGTTGCGCCTTTTTTCGCCTGCCAGAGAGCCGATAACAAGCGCTCCGGGGCACCTTATACGGGGGCAGATGCACAAGACTTTTTCGCCACAAGCGTTTCAGTTCTTGCATCTGTCTGAGTCAAACGCAAGTAAGGGTAAAGATATGAAGAAGGCAAAGCTTAGCCTCGCCTGGCAGATCCTCATCGGTCTGGTATTGGGGATTGCAATCGGTGCGCTGCTCAACCATTTCAGTGCCGAAAAAGCCTGGTGGGTCAGCAACGTCCTGCAACCAGCAGGCGATATCTTTATCCGTCTGATCAAGATGATTGTGATCCCGATCGTGATCTCTTCGCTGATCGTCGGTATTGCAGGCGTCGGCGACGCGAAGAAGCTCGGGCGTATCGGCCTCAAGACCATCCTTTACTTCGAGATCGTCACCACCATCGCCATCGTGGTCGGTCTGGTGTTGGCCAACGTGTTCCATCCGGGCACCGGCATCGACATGAGCACCCTGGGTACTGTGGATATTTCCAAGTACCAGGCCACTGCCGCCGAGGTTCAGCATGAACATGCGTTCATCGAAACCATCCTCAACCTGATCCCGTCGAACATCTTCGCGGCCATGGCCCGCGGCGAGATGCTGCCGATCATCTTCTTCTCCGTGTTGTTCGGTCTCGGTCTGTCGAGCCTGCAATCGGACCTGCGCGAGCCGCTGGTGAAGATGTTCCAGGGCGTGTCGGAAAGCATGTTCAAAGTCACCCACATGATCATGAGCTACGCCCCGATCGGCGTTTTCGCACTGATCGCAGTGACCGTGGCCAACTTCGGCTTCGCCTCTCTGATACCGCTGGCCAAACTGGTGATCCTGGTTTACGTCGCCATCGCCTTCTTCGCCTTCGTGGTGCTGGGCCTGATCGCTCGCCTGTTCGGCTTCTCGGTGATCAAGCTGATGCGCATCTTCAAGGATGAGCTGGTGCTGGCCTACTCCACCGCCAGTTCCGAAACCGTGCTGCCGCGCGTGATCGAGAAAATGGAAGCCTACGGCGCGCCGAAAGCCATTTGCAGCTTCGTGGTACCGACCGGCTACTCGTTCAACCTCGACGGTTCGACCCTGTACCAGAGCATCGCGGCCATCTTCATTGCCCAGCTCTACGGCATCGACCTGTCGATCAGCCAGCAATTGCTGCTGGTGCTGACCCTGATGGTCACCTCCAAAGGCATCGCCGGCGTACCGGGTGTGTCCTTCGTGGTGCTGCTGGCCACCTTGGGCAGCGTGGGTATTCCGCTCGAAGGCCTGGCGTTCATCGCCGGTGTCGACCGCATCATGGACATGGCCCGTACCGCACTGAACGTGATCGGCAATGCCTTGGCCGTGCTGGTCATCTCCCGCTGGGAAGGCATGTACGACGACGCCAAGGGCGAGCGCTACTGGAACTCGCTGCCGCACTGGCGCAGCAAGGAAAAATTGCCAACTGGCGAGATTTCCAGCAACTAATGCAAAACCCCTTGTGGGAGCGTACATCGCGCTAAACAAACCCCGGAGAAATCCGGGGTTTGTCGTTTCTGGCTACCCCGCTATCATTCGCCGCATTCTTCGGGGGATTTGACTGATGCTTAATGGCCTGTGGCTTGGCTTCTTCATCGTGGCTGCCGTTTCGGCACTGGCGCAATGGCTGATCGGCGGTAACGCCGGGATCTTCGCGGCGATGGTGGAAAGCATTTTCGCCATGGCCAAGTTGTCGGTCGAAGTCATGGTCCTGTTGTTCGGCACCCTGACGCTCTGGCTGGGCTTTCTGCGGATTGCCGAGAAGGCCGGGATCGTCGAGTGGCTGGCCAAAGCGCTGGGCCCGTTGTTCCTGCGGCTGATGCCGGGAGTGCCGGCCGGGCACCCAGCCATCGGCCTGATCACGCTGAACTTCGCCGCCAACGGCCTGGGCCTGGACAACGCCGCCACGCCAATCGGCCTTAAAGCCATGAAGGCGCTGCAAGAGCTCAACCCCAGCGACACCATCGCCAGCAACGCGCAGATCCTGTTCCTGGTGCTCAACGCCTCTTCCCTGACCCTGCTGCCGGTGACGATCTTCATGTACCGCGCCCAGCAAGGTGCGCCCGATCCGACCCTGGTGTTCCTGCCAATCCTGCTCGCCACCAGTTGCTCGACAGTGGTCGGCCTGCTGTCGGTGGCGTTCATGCAGCGTCTGCGCCTGTGGGACCCGGTGGTGCTCGCATACCTGATTCCCGGTGCCTTGGCCCTCGGTGCCTTCATGGCGCTGCTGGCGACGCTCTCAGCGACCGCTCTGGCCAGCCTGTCATCGATCCTCGGCAACGTGACGCTGTTCGGGCTGATCATGTTGTTTCTGGTGATTGGCGCGCTGCGTAAGGTGAAGGTGTACGAAGCGTTCGTCGAAGGCGCCAAAGAAGGCTTCGACGTGGCCAAGAACCTGCTGCCGTATCTGGTGGCGATGCTGTGTGCCGTCGGCGTGCTGCGGGCATCCGGAGCGCTGGACTTTGGCTTGGACGGAATTCGGCATCTGGTGGAATGGGCCGGCTGGGACACGCGCTTCGTCGATGCGCTGCCGACCGCCATGGTCAAGCCGTTCTCCGGCAGTGCCGCCCGTGCGATGCTGATCGAAACCATGAAAACGTCAGGCGTGGACAGCTTCCCGGCGCTGGTGGCGGCGACGATTCAGGGCAGTACCGAAACGACCTTCTATGTATTGGCGGTGTACTTCGGCGCGGTGGGGATCCAGCGGGCGCGGCATGCGGTGGGGTGTGCGTTGCTGGCGGAGCTTGCCGGGGTGTTGGGCGCGATCGGCGTCTGCTACTGGTTCTTTGGCTAAACGAGAACCCTGTGGGAGCGGGCTTGCTCGCGAAGAGGCCGGTACATTCAACATCTCTGTTGACTGACACACCGCCTTCGCGAGCAAGCCCGCTCCCACATTAGATGTGCGTGCGACCTTTATGGCCTCAGCGGCGGGGCGACTTTCTGTCCTTGCTCAACCGCCCAAGCCACCACCTGCGCCGTCAACTGGTCACTGGCCTGGCCAAACCCGGCCACCACCGCCGGTACCTTCGCATCGCTCAACGGCTGGCGCACTTCGAAGCGTCGGCTGGCGAGGATTCGCTGGTCATAACCGCGCACCAGCAATGCATCCAGACGCACGACGACACTCGCACTCGTGCCTTGGTACTCAGTCTGAAACGCCTGCAGGCTACCGCCCAGTTCAAGATCAGCCTGGAAATTGCTGTCATCGGTACTGAGCAATGGCACCCGACCATCACGCTGGAAACCATCAAACAGACGATTGCGCAGCAACACCGGTGCCGGGTCGCTCCAGCGCGAAGCCTTGTAGCTGCTGATCAGATCACCCTGCGGGATCACGGCGATTTTCGGGCTGTTCAAGGCCTCGCTGGCCTGCGGCTTGGTCAGGCGCAGCGACCAGCGTTGCGGCGTCCCGTGACTGGCCGCTGCGCTGCTCTGGGCCGAAGGCAACCGATAGACATCGGACGGCTCGGCCTTGGGCAGGATCGAGCAGGCGCTGAGCACAATGAAGCTGGCGAGGAGGGCGAGGTGAGGCCGCTTCATGGCGTGAACTCCTTGTTCTTGTCATTGCCCAGCAAATAACCGGTGGGATTGGCTTCCAGACGCTGGGAAATAGCCCGCAACGACGTCAGGGTGTCGCGCAGTTCACGCACTGCTGGAGCCAAGCCATTGAGACCTTGCATGCCGCTGTTGAGCGAATCCTGATTGGTCGTGAGCAACGTGTTGATGGTCGCGCTGCTCTGTTCCAGCGACTTCATCGCCTGCTCGGCACTGCCGAACATCTGCTTGCCTTGATCGTTGAGCATGCCATTAGCGTTGCGCATCAGCGCCGACGTCTGTTCCAGCATGGCGCCGGCCTGTTTGCCGACCGAGGCCAGTTGCTGCATCGCCTGGCGAATATCGCCGCGCTGGTCGGCGATGGTGCCGGTGGTTTGTTCCAGATTCTCAAGGGTATTGCTGATGCGCTCGACGTTCTCCGAAGAAAACATCTGGTTGGCGTTATGCATCAGCATGTTCACGCCAGCCATCAGGTCGCCGCTGTCGTTCAACAAGCGAGCGATAGGCGAGGGCGATGCAATAATGGTCGGTAACTCACCGTCCTTGCCCTTGAGCTTCGGACTCTGCGGCGTACCGCCGCTGAGCTGAATGATCGAGGTGCCGGTGATCCCGGTCAGCGCCAATATGGCCCGGGTGTCTTCCTTGATCGGCGTATCACCGCCCAGGCGAATCCGCGCCAACACCCTGCGCGGGTCTTTCGGGTCCAGGCGCAGGGCCACCACGTCGCCGACCTTGATCCCGCTGTACTGCACGGCGCTGCCCTTGGACAGGCCGCTGACGGCCTCGTTGAAGACGATTTCGTAATCCTTGAACTCGGTGTCGACGCTGGACTTGGCCAGCCACAAGCCGAAAAGCAGGGCGCCTGCCACCACAATCACGGTGAACAGGCCGATCAATACATGATGGGCTCGGGTTTCCATGTCAGACCTCCTTAAGCTGTTGAGCGGCGGTCAGCGCCGCGCGGCCGCGAGGGCCATGGAAGTATTCGTGAATCCACGGATCGGCGGTTTCCGACACCTTGTCGATGGCATCCGCCACCAGCACTTTTTTCTGCGCCAGCACCGCCACCCGGTCGGTGATGGTGTAGAGCGTGTCAAGGTCGTGGGTGACCAGAAACACACTCAGACCCAACGCATCGCGCAGGGTCAGGATCAATTGATCGAACGCCGCCGCGCCAATCGGATCGAGGCCGGCGGTGGGTTCGTCGAGAAACAGGATGTCCGGGTCCAGCGCCAACGCCCGGGCCAGTGCCGCACGCTTGATCATGCCACCGGACAGCGAAGCGGGGTACTTGTCGGCTGCCGACAGCGGCAGCCCGGCCAAGGCCATTTTCACTGCCGCCAAATGCTCGGCGTCCTCTCGGCTCAAACCGGCATGCTCGATCAGGGGCAGGGCGACGTTCTCCGTCACGGTCAGCGAAGAGAACAGGGCGCCTTTCTGGAACAGCACGCCGAAGCGCCGTTCGACCATGGAGCGTTCGTGTTCGGACAGCGTCGGCAGGTTTTTGCCAAAGACCTTCACCACCCCTTCGCTGGGCTGACGCAAGCCGACGATGCTGCGCAACAGCACTGACTTGCCGCTGCCGGAACCGCCGACCACGGCGAGGATTTCGCCCTTGTACAAATCCAGATCGAGGTTCTCATGCACGCTCTGGCGACCGAAGCGATTGCACAGCCCACGGACTTCGATCACCGCCTCGGAGGGCGCTCGGGGTAGACGATTCACCAGCCCATCTCCATGAAAAACAGCGCAGCCACGGCGTCGAGCACGATCACCACGAAAATAGACTGGACCACGCTCGACGTGGTGTGCGCGCCGACGGACTCGGCGCTGCCGCTGACCTTGAAGCCCTCTAGGCAGCCGATCGCGGCGATCAGAAACGCGAAAATCGGCGCTTTGACGATCCCCACCACAAAATGCTGAACGCCAATATCCGATTGCAGCAGCGACAGGAACATCGCCGGCGAGATATCCAGCGCCACCGCGCAAACCACACCGCCGCCGACGATCCCCGAAAGCATCGCCAGAAAGGTCAGCATCGGCAGTGCGACCAGCAGGGCCAACACGCGCGGCACCACCAGCAGCTCCATCGGGTCGAGGCCCAAGGTGCGGATGGCGTCGATTTCTTCGTTGGCTTTCATCGAGCCGATCTGCGCAGTGAACGCGCTGGCGGTGCGGCCGGCCATCAGGATCGCGGTCAGCAACACACCGAATTCGCGCAGGAAGGAGAACGCCACCAGGTCCACGGTGAAAATACTCGCACCGAAACTCGCCAGCACCGTCGCCCCGAGAAACGCCACCACGGCACCCACCAGAAAGGTCAGCAGGGCAACGATGGGTGCGGCGTCGAGGCCGGTCTGTTCGATGTGCGCCACCATCGGCGTAATGCGCCAGCGCTTGGGGCGAAACAGACCGCGGGCGATGGTTTCCAGTATCAGGCCGACGAAACCCAGCAGTTGCAGGGTGTCCTGCCAGACCGCGTCGACCGCGTGGCCGATGCGGGTCAGCAGTTGAATGCCGACGCTGATTTCCGGTTCCTTGATCGGCACGCAGAAGTCGGTCAGCGAGCAATAGACCGTCTGCAACAAGGCACGGTCGGCCGAGGACAGTGTGCAATCGGGGTGTTCGGCGGATCGGCCCAAACGCTCGGACCCGAGCAACTCCACCAGCAGCGACGCGCCAGCGGTGTCGAGCGCGCCGAGGCCGTTGAGGTCGATGTGAGTGCTGTCGTCGTATTGGCCGCGGAGCTTTTCGCTCAGGTGCTTGAGATCGGCGTAATGGGCAAGCGTCCAGTCACCCGTGACCCGCAACTGAGCAGGGGAGTGAGAGGTGTCCAGTCGGACACTGCCGGGCATTGTGCTGCTGGTCATAAGCTCCGTGCTTTATCGGCTATTACGCAGCTCTACGTAATAGCACGAACGGGTTACTTTGCGGCAGTCGCCGGCTTGTTGTCCTTTACCACGAAGCGCAACACACCGATGACCTGGCCATCTTCGGTCAGCACCCGAACCTGCCATTTACCCGCGGGGTTGCCGGGGAAATTCTGCTTGTGGGTCCAGGCCCGATAACCTTCCTTGCGCCCGCCGTGGATATCCAGCGGGATACGGTCGACCTCTTTGCCGTTGAACTGCCACACGTGATAGATCCGCTCATCCAGACCGCGCGGGGCGTTGATTGCGGTGTAGGCGTACAGCCCGTCACCACGGATCTGGTCGGCGCTGACTTCTTCCAGACTCTTGCCAGGTGTGCGGTCCTGCATTTGCGTACTGATCGCCACGTCAGTCATCCACAGGGTCGCCGGAGGCACCCAGGATCGCAGCACCCAACCGAGCGCGCCGATGCCCAGCGTGATACTGAGAATCGCCAGCGCGTTGCGCACGGTACGAATCGGAAAGATCGATGCCAGGCTCGGGAACGACAGCACGACGGCGGTGCCCAGGGCCAGTTTGAAACTCTGAGCGGTGGTCAGGTGCAGGATGACGGGCAGGGCGGTCAGCAGTGCAGCGAACAGCGTCAGTGTGTGCAGCGCCAGAAACGCCCAGCGCCGGGGGGCCAGCCATTTGTAGTAGAGCGGGTCGATGATGGAAATCAGCGCGGCAATGCCCAGCAGACCGGTGAAGAACAGCTGGCCGCTGTTCCAGGTGGTGGTGATAAAAAAGAACGGCAGGACGAAGAACAGGCTTTCCTGGTGGATCATCTGCGTGGCGTAGCGCAGCAGAGGTTGGGGGATTTCGCGTTTGAAGATCCTGACGAACAGCTTGGTCAGGCTGTTTTCCAGCATCAGCCAGATCCAGCTGACCAGCATGATGGTGGTGATCCAGGTCGCCAGACCTTGCTGGCGATCCACCAGAATGAAGCTGCCGACCCCGGAAATGAAACCGCCGAGCGCAATGACCCCTGGGTAGCGCTTCATCAATTCCAGGATGCGCTGTACGTATAGGGTCAGAGTAGGCATTCGGCGGTTCGCAATAGTCGTGGGAAAAATCCTCGACAGGGTAACCGCCGGAGGTCAGCGTGGCGAGGGGCTCGCGATCCGATCACAAAACCCCGTAGCAGCTGGCGTAGCCTGCGTTCGGCTGCGCAGCAGTCGCCAATCCGTTATGTCAGATAAACCTGACGGACCGCGTTGAATGATTTTACGACTGCTGCGCAGCCGAACGCAGGCTACGCCAGCTGCTACGGGGTTCGCGGTGCTCTTCGATGCAAGCGCCAACCCATCAGTATCAATACGATGAGCCCCAGCACCCCGGCAATCGCCCACATAAACTGATCATCACTGATCAACGGCTTTTCGATCCGCAGGTAGCCCGGCTGCATCAGCAATTCACGCATGGCCTTGTTTGCTTCCTCCAGCGTCACTCCTTGCAGTTCCTTGGCAGGGTTGGCGAAACGGCCGTCCTCGTAGTCCCCAAGGGCACTCCAGTAATAATCGGCCAACGCGCTGTTGCCTTGCACGGCCCAGGCCTGGCGGGCGATGGCGGCCTGCTTGAGGCGGTTGAAGGTGTTGGCATTGAGACCGTCCCTGAGCAACCCGGCCTTCAGATCCTCCAGCACCTGTTCGGCCTCGGGCACGTCGTCGCGCTCAAGGTCTGCGTTCAGGCTCATGAAGCCCACGCCGCCAAACACCTCGCGCTCGGCCGAGGGGCCGTAGGACAAGCCATGGGCCAAGCGCAATTTGCGGTAGAGCGCCCAGTCCAGATACTCCTTGAGCAAGTCGAAGGTTTCATCGTGCTGATCCTCCAGCACCGGCTCTGGCACCAGCCAATGCAACTTGGCACTGCCGCCGACAAAACCGTGACTCAGGGTGCGCTCATGGGCAGCACTGGCCTGGATCGCCGGCAGAGGCGGGTGATCAGTCGGGTCGACCGCTTCAAGCGCGCCATAAGACCGTTCCAGATAGGCCGGCAGCAACCGCTCGAGGTCGCCGACCACGATCAGGGTCATGTTGTTGGGCGCGTACCAGGCCTTGCGTACCTTTTCCAACTGATCGCGGGTCAGGTGATCGACCTCAGGCCGCTCGGGGCATTTGAGGCCCAGTTCCACCGCCAGCTGATTACTCGCCGTGTGGCCAAGGTCCTGGCGATCCAGCCAGCGTTGCAGGTGCGAGTAATGGCCGCCGTCTTCGCGCTCGACCACTTGTTTGGCGGCGTTGATGGCGTTGTCGTCGATTCGGGTCTGGGTCAGCAGCGCCAGCAGCAGGTCGAGGACCTTGCGCTGGTTTTTCGCCGGGGCTTCGATGACAAACGTCGTGTCGGCATTACTGGTGTAGGCGTTCCACTCGCCACCCAAGGCCTGCATGCGCTCTTCCAGCCCGCCTTCGCCCGTGGCGTCGATGCCGCTGAACAGCAAGTGTTCAAGCAGGTGCGGCAGCTCCTTGTCGGCGCAGCTGAAATCATCGATGCCGACGCCGACCACCAGACGAATCGCCACATGCCCGTGCTCGGTGCCGGGTTTGAGCATTAATTGCAGGCCGTTGGGCAGCGTATAGCCCTCGACCTGAAAGCGATCCAGGGCAAATGAAGGGAATGAGCCAAGCAACAGACAGGCGAACAACAAACAACGCATAACGGGTTTCCATACGGCCAGCGTAAGTTCAACAGACTTCAGGCAACTGCGGACGTTCAGGGTGAATGCGTAATGTCAGCGAATTCGTCGACCGCCAGAGCACCGGTGTCGGAAGTTTCCAGCACCACATAGGCGCTGCTGCAAAACAGCGAATTCAGACGCTTCATATCGGCAATCAACTCCAGGTGCAACGAGCTGGTTTCGATACTCTGCACGATCTTACGTTGCAATCGGCTGACGTGAGCATGGGCCAGGCGCCGTTCCTGTGCGCGAAAGCGACGTTTCTCACGCAGTAACTGGCGGGCACTTTCCCTGTCGGCACTGAGGAACACGGACAACCCCAGGCGCAGATTGGATATCAACTGAGTGTGCAACCCCGCCAACTCTTCCAGGCCGACTTCGGAAAAAGACCGGCGCTGCGAAGTTTTCTGCTGCTGGACCTTGCGCAGCATGCGTTCGATGAGGTCGCTGGCGAGCTTGAGGTTGATCGCCAGCTCGATGATTTCCGCCCAGCGCCGACTGTCCTGCTCGCTGAGGTCTTCACGAGGCATTTGCGCCAGATACAGCTTGATCGCGCCGTAGAGCGATTCCACATCATCGGTCAGGCGTCGCATTTCCTGGGTAACGGCGGTTTGCTTGCCGTTCAGCACGTCGAGCATGGCCTCGAGCATGTTGTCGATCAGGTCGCCGATACGCAGGGTTTCCCGGGCGGCATTGGCCAGCGCCAGGCTGGGCGTGACCAGCGCTGTCGGATCAAGATGCCGCGGTTTGGCAGTGCCGTTGAGTTGCGGGCGCTCCGGCAGCACCCACGCACAGAACCTGGCCATCGGCCCGACACTCGGCAGCAAGAGCAGGCAGCGCGCGGTGTTGTAGAGCAGGTGAAAGCCGATGACCATTTCCTGAGGGCTGAAGTCCAGGCTGTCGATCCAGTGCACCAACGGGTCGAGCACCGGAATGATCAGCAACAGACCAATCAACTTGTACAGCAAACTGCCCAACGCCACCTGGCGGCCGGCGGCGTTCTGCATGCTGGTGCTGAGGAAGGCGAGGATGCCGCTGCCGATATTGGCGCCGATCACCAGGCCGATGGCCACGGGCAGGCTGATCACTGCGGCACCGGCCAGGGTCGCGGTCAGCAGGACGGCGGCCAGGCTGGAGTAGGAAACCATTGCGAACAACGCACCGACCAGGGCATCCAGCAGGATGTCGCCGGTCAGCGAGGCGAAAATCACCTTCACGCCTTGGGCCTGGGTGATCGGCGCAGCGGATTCGACGATCAGTTGCAGCGCCAGGATGATCAGCCCCAGGCCGATACCGACCCGACCCATCTGTCCGACCCGGGTCTGTTTGCGCGACAGGAAGAAAATCACCCCAAGAAAGATCAGCAGCGGCGACAGCCACGACAGGTCGAAGGTCAGCACCCGCGCCATCAGCGCAGTACCGACGTCGGCCCCGAGCATGGTCGCCAGGGCCGGGGTCAGCGCCATCAGGCCCTGACCGACAAAGGAGGTGACGAGCATGGCGGTGGCGTTGCTGCTCTGGACCATCGCCGTCACGATGATCCCCGAGATGAACGCCAGCCAGCGCTTGGACATGTTCCGGCCAATCACATGGCGCAGGTTGGAACCGTAGACCCGCAGGATGCCGGTTCGGACGATGTGCGTGCCCCAAATCAACAAGGCCACGGCAGATAACAAATTGAGCAGGGTGAGCATGCAGGCCCCCTGTGGTGGTAGCGCCCCATTGGGGCAAATTTGACGGTGCCGCGCGTTCTTCTACGTTCTGTACTTAAGCTGTAGTTGGCTAACGGTCTGCGCGCCAGCATCGCACAGCTAAAGAAACGATTGAAACAAAACTGTCATGAAAACAGGTTGATGCAGGTATGAAATAGGGGCCCATAGATCTCAGCACCTCAGTTGAAAGGTTACGCGAACATAACCTGCGGTCTGTGCGTCAACCTTTGGAAAAAACTGTCGGCTAATTCTTCAACTGCGTTGATGTGATTCACGCGCTCTGCAACACATGTTTAATGACACCCAGAGTTACTTCTCGGAGGCTACAACGCCTTGCGCCGTTGCCTACGGTTACGCCAGAATCCGCCGGCTTGTGCGCCGTGGCCCGGGTCTCTATCGTTTCCCAGTCGCTGAAAAACAGTGATCGGGTTTGGTAGCCCGGAGTCTGGCGCATAGCCACTTCTTGCGGACGCTTATTGAGGTCGCAGCTTTATGGTGGCCATGCGCAGGGTCCCTTCGGGGGCGCCGGTTCCAGTACTCCGGTCTACCAACCTGTGTATGGCCGCCACCCTTCGTTTGGTAGCGAGAGTGATGGCTCCACGTAATCAGTACTGGAGTTCTATCTATGTTCAAGGTAACGCCCAACCCACCGGACACCGATCCGGTCCCCCACGACTTCCCGCCGCGCAAACCCAGCAGCATTTTCTTCATAGACCCCAAGGTCGATAACGAAACCTTGCTCGGGCACGCCTGCGAATCGTTGGCGTCAGCCAGCGTAATGGCCAGTGATTTCGCAGGGTTTCTGGATGGCCCACAGCGCAGCACTCTGCTGGGGATTCAGCAAAGCATCATGTTGGGGGAATTGGCGGTGAATCGAGTGCTGGATAACCTCGATCCGCCAGGGTAATCACAGAGCAAAAAAAATGTGGGAGTGAGCCTGCTCGCGATGGGGCCGTCACATTCAACATCGATGTTGACTGACAGGCCGCTATCGCGAGCAGGCTCGCTCCCACAAGTTTTGTGCACTGGCTGACACCAGCCAGTGCACAGGCTCGGGTTATTGACCCGGAATGTCCTTGCGCAGTTTCACCGGGTCCTGCTGTTTGCGCTTTTTCGCCATCGCGGTGCGCATCTTGATGTTGATCGCCTCCACCGCCAGCGAGAACGCCATGGCGAAGTAGACGTAGCCTTTTGGCACGTGAACGTCGAGGGATTCAGCAATCAGCACGGTACCGACTATCAACAGGAACGACAGCGCCAGCATCTTCAGCGACGGGTGCTTGTCGATGAACTCGCTGATGGTGCCCGAAGCCCACATCATCACCAGCACGGCAACGACGATCGCCGCGACCATGACCGGTACGTGGGACACCATGCCAACAGCGGTGATGACCGAGTCCAGCGAGAACACGATGTCGATAATTGCGATCTGAATGATGGTGTAGAGGAAGTTGCCGCCCTTGCCGCTCGGCTCCTCATTGGTTTCGTCTTCACCTTCCAGCGCGTGATACATCTCTTGCGAGCTTTTCCACAGCAGGAACAGACCACCGAAGAACAGGATCAGGTCACGCCCGGAAATGCCTTGGCCGAACACTTCGAACAGGTCCGCGGTGAGGCGCATGACCCAGGTGATCGACAGCAGCAACAGGATCCGCGTGACCATGGCCAGTGCCAGGCCGAAAATCCGCGTGCGTGCCTGCATGTGCTTGGGCATGCGGCTGACCAGGATCGAAATCATGATGATGTTATCGATACCCAGAACGATTTCCAGGGCGGTCAGGGTGAAGAAGGCAACCCAGATTTCAGGGTTGGTCAGCCATTCCATGTGTATTCCTTTGTGCGTGTGTTAAACCACGAAGGGCCCAGGCTTCAAACAACAATGCCTGGACCCGTCATGGTGAGTCTTGGGCTTATAGAGTGCTGAACAGCGGAAAAATCCCCATCAGCAAAGCGGCGATCAGTATGCACATGCAAACCAGCACTGCCCACTTCAGGGTGAAACGCTGGTGATCACCGAAGTCGATACCGGCCAGGGCCACCAACAGGTAGGTCGATGGTACCAACGGGCTCAACAGGTGGACGGGCTGACCGACGATCGAGGCACGTGCCATTTCAACCGCGGTTATACCGTAATGACTGGCGGCTTCCGCAAGTACCGGTAACACGCCGTAATAAAATGCATCGTTCGACATGAAGAATGTGAACGGCATGCTCACCAGTGCAGTGATCACTGCCAGGTACGGGCCGAGGAAGTCCGGGATGACCGCCAACAGGCTTTTCGACATCGCATCGACCATGCCGGTGCCGGTCAGGATACCGGTGAAGATGCCGGCCGCGAAGATCAAGCCGACCACCGCCAGCACGCTACCGGCGTGGGCCGCGACGCGGTCCTTCTGCTGTTGCAGGCACGGGTAGTTGACGATCATCGCGATGCTGAACGCCACCATGAACAGCACCGGCAGCGGCAACAGACCGGCAACCAGGGTGCCCATCAGGGCCAGGGTCAGGGCGCCGTTGAACCAGATCAACTTCGGACGACGGGCATCCGGGAATTGCGAAACGCTGATTTCACTGTGGTCGATTTCATCGCCCACCAGGTGCAGCTCACCCAGACGCGCACGCTCACGCTTGCCGTAGAAGTAGGCAATCATGAGGATGGCCAGCACCCCGAAAGCCATCGCCGGAATCATCGGTACGAAGATGTCGGACGGATCCACATGCAGCGCACTGGCGGCACGAGCGGTCGGGCCGCCCCATGGCGTCATGTTCATCACGCCACCGGCGAGGATGATCAGGCCGGCCATGATCCGCGGGCTCATGCCGATACGGGCGTAGAGCGGCAGCATGGCGGCCACGCAGATCATATAAGTGGTGGCGCCATCACCGTCCATGGACACGATCAGCGCCAGTACGGCGGTGCCGACCGAAACTTTCAACGGGTCGCCCTTGACCAGTTTGAGGATCTTGCGCACGGCCGGGTCGAACAGACCGGAGTCGATCATCAGGGCGAAGTACAGAATGGCGAACATCAGCATCACACCGGTCGGTGCGAGCTTGGTGATGCCTTCGAGCATCATCGGGCCGATCTTCGGCGCAAAACCACCGAACAGCGCGAACAGGATCGGGATAATGATCAGAGCGATCAGCGCGGAAAGGCGCTTGGTCATGATCAGGAACATGAACGTGATGACCATGGCAAAGCCAAGGAAAGTCAGCATGGGAATACTCCAGGCATAGCGCGTCTAGGGAATGGGCGAACCGGGTGGGTCAGCGCAGAACGGGAAGCACGAGGCGTATGGGCGGAGTGACAGCGAAGCGGCGGGTAGAAGAGGACATCAGGATCACCATTGTTGTTGTTAAATGGACCGTGTAAGCAATCAAACACTCACGTTGGCCAACCGGTCTGTTGCCGGTAGTGGGGGCGATCCTAATCGCGGAAGCTTTCAGCCAGCTTTCGCGGATGAAAGCATTGACCAGATGTGCAACCGGTCGTCGGACGGGTTTCAAGTCCCTGAACACAGGGCAGGAGGACAAAACATGGCCGAAATTCATACGGGCGGCTGCCACTGCGGACATCTGCGCTATCAATTCAGTGGGCCTTTGCACGACATCGCCCACTGTCATTGTTCGATTTGCCGACGGGTCAGCGGCGGGATCGTGACCACCTGGATCACCGTGCCCGCGTCAGCCTTTGAATGGCTGAAAGGAACGCCAGCGCAGTACAACTCTTCAACACCCTGCGTGCGGTATTTCTGCGGCAACTGTGGGGCGCAGCTGGCGCTGATAACGCAGTTGAGCCCGGACAGCATCGACGTAACCATCGCCACCCTCGATCATCCCGAGCAGGCACCCGCCGAAAAACATATCTGGACTGACAACCGACTGCCCTGGCTGCATCTGGACGAACATTTGCCCGGCGAAGCCGAGGAACAGTTGTAAACTGATCAAAAAATAGACAGATCCAGTGGCCGAATCGCGCCCATCCAGATGGCGTGCTCGGTGTGGTCGAGCAGATCGTCGCCGGTGTCCGGGTGCAGGAACACCACCAAACCCTTGCGGTTGAGCGCAAGCCAGGGCAGCACGTCGCCGATGTATTGCGGCTCGAAAGCCAACTGGCAGCTCCAGTCCGGGTGCGGGCCCACCGGCCGTTCATGGACGCGGCCCATCTTCACTGGAAACAGTTGCGCCGCCTGCTCACACAAGGCGCGCGCCTGAGGAAGGGTGCTGGCGTCGAAGTAGACATGGGCGTGGTAGCCGTTGATCCGCTGCATTTGAAACCCTCTGAACCGAGTCGAACCGGCGTTGTTTCCCACAGGTCACACGCCATAGAGATAGGAAGAACGGAGCACGGCCATGAAAAATGCCGAAACCCCGGTGGTGAAAGTGGTGCTTTATGGTGCCATGAGTAGCCTGGGCAGTGCGCTGATGGCTGAAATGCTGCGGCGCCAACATGAAGTGATCGCGATTCTCGATGACCTTACGGCCCTCGCGCCGCGCCCGGGATTGCGGACCAAGACCGGCGATTTGTTCGACGCCAAGCGGGTCAAGCAGAGCGTCGCCGGGTGTTCGGCGGTGATCTGTCTGCTGGATGCACCCGGGTTGCCGATGAACAGCGAGCACGTGGAAAAATCCATCGTGCCCGGCCCGGTCGAGCAAGTGCTGGCGGTGGATGCGCTGATCGATGGCATGCAGGCCTCGGGGATTTCCCGGCTGTTTCTGGTGGGCGATTTCGAGGTATTGGACGACCCGGAGATAGAAGATCGACTGCAACGCCACGCCGCCGAAGAAATCCGCGAGGCCCTGCAAAGCAGCACCTTGCACTGGACGCTGGTGAATGCGCCCCGCGGGGTGGCCGGGCTGACCATCGAGCATTTCAGCCACGTCAGCCGCAGCCTGGAGCTGGGCCTCGCCGAACCGCTTGAGCGGTTGAGCCGGGTGGCGGTCGGGATTGCCGATGAGTTGCGGTTGAACCTGCATGTTGGCGAACACGTGACCTTTGTCGCGACAGAGGCTATACAGCGATAGACGGCAGCGGCAGGCCATTCAACGATTGCGCACTGCTGGCCTGCTCAGCCATCAGCCAGTCCACAAACTGTTGAATCAGGGCACCACGCCGTTTTCGCTGGGGCAGGACCACGTAATAGCCGAGCCTGGAAATCACCGTTTCCGCGATCGGTCGACACAACAAACCTTGCGCCAGCAAGTTATCCACAAGGTGCCGCCACCCAATCGCCACGCCCTGGCCGCCAATCGCCGCCTGGATCAGCAACGTGTAATTGTCGAAGCGCAATTGCCCAGGCGCAGGTGCCGAAGCGATCCCCAACTCCCGAAACACGCCGCTCCAGTCGAACCAGTTGCTGCTGTTTTCGCCTCGAAGGTGCAGTAGCGGGAACTCGAGCAATGACTGGGCCGGTAAGGGCAGGGGACGATCCTTCAACAGAAGCGGGCTGCACACCGGAAAGACTTCCTCGCTGAACAGCCAATGGCTTTCGCCCTGTTTGAATCTGCCATCCCCAAACAACACCGCCACATCAATATCGGTGCGCAGCATGTTGAGGCTGCGTTCGCTGGTGACCAGGCTGACGTCCACTTGAGGATTGGCGGCATGGAAGCGGTGCAGGCGCGGCATCAGCCAATACGCGGCGAAGGCGAAATCGGTGGCGACCTGCAACACTTCATGCTGGTGCTGTGCGCTGATCGCGCTCAATCCTGCGTCGATATTCTGCAATCCGAGCTGAACCTGCTCAAACAGGATCGCCCCGGCCTCAGTCAGTTCGATGCCGCGATAGATCCGGTCGAACAGCCGCGTCCCGAGTTGTTCTTCCAACCGTTTGATCTGCTGGCTGATGGCCGGTTGCGTGGTGCCGAGCTCCACCGCGGCCGCCGTGAAGCTGCGTTGACGGGCCGCCGCTTCAAAGGCTCGAAGCAAATCCAGAGACAAATCACCAAGGGCGTCATACATAAGCTGTGCTTATCCTAGTCATTGCCGCGCGTGGGCTTTACCACAAACTGCGTGGGCTACATGCTCGATCGCAGCACTCTCGCATAAATATTCACTATGGAATCCCGCGATCACATGAAGCGCAAGAATATTCTTTTCATCATGGCCGATCAGATGGCCGCGCCAATGTTGCCGTTCTACGGCCCTTCGCCCATCAAACTGCCCAATCTCAGCCGCCTCGCCGCCGAAGGCGTGGTGTTCGACGCCGCTTATTGCAACAGCCCACTGTGCGCGCCGTCGCGTTTTACCCTGGTCAGCGGTCAGTTGCCGAGCAAGATCGGCGCCTACGACAACGCGGCCGATTTCCCCGCCGATGTACCGACTTATGCCCACTACCTGCGTCGACTCGGCTACCGCACCGCGCTGTCGGGCAAGATGCATTTCTGCGGCCCGGATCAGTTGCATGGCTATGAAGAACGCCTGACCAGCGACATTTACCCGGCCGATTACGGCTGGTCGGTGAACTGGGACGAGCCAGACGTGCGTCCAACCTGGTTTCACAATATGTCTTCGGTGCTGCAGGCCGGGCCGTGCGTACGCACCAATCAGCTGGATTTCGACGAAGAGGTGGTGTTCAAGGCCCAGCAGTATTTGTTCGATCACATCCGGGAAGATGGCGATCAACCGTTCTGCCTGACTGTTTCGATGACTCACCCACACGACCCGTACACCATTCCCAAGGCCTTCTGGGATATGTACGACGACGCCGACATCCCGTTGCCCGAAACCCCGGCGCAGACCGAACTTGATCCGCATTCCCAGCGTTTGCTTAAGGTTTACGACCTGTGGGATAAACCGTTGCCTGTGGATAAGATTCGCGATGCGCGCCGGGCGTACTTCGGTGCGTGCAGTTATATCGATAGTAACGTCGGCAAACTCCTGCAAACACTCGAGGAAACCGGTCTGATCGATGACACCATCATCGTGTTCTCCGGCGACCACGGCGACATGCTCGGCGAGCGTGGGCTCTGGTACAAAATGCATTGGTACGAAATGGCCGCCCGCGTGCCGCTGTTGATCAGTGCGCCGGGGCAATTCGGGGCTGGTAGGGTCAGCGCGGCGGTCTCCACTGCCGATCTGTTGCCGACCTTCGTGGAACTGGCCGGCGGTTCGCTGGAGCCGGGGCTGCCGCTGGATGGCCGCTCGCTGGTCTCGCACCTGCAAGGGCAGGGCGGTCATGACGAGGTCTTCGGCGAATACATGGCCGAAGGCACCATCAGCCCGCTGATGATGATCCGTCGCGGCGCCTACAAATTCATCTACAGCGAAGACGATCCTTGCCTGCTCTTCGATGTACACAACGACCCGCGTGAACAGGAAGAACTCAGTCAATCGCCGCAACATCGGCCGCTTTTCGATGAATTTCTCGCTGAAGCCCGGGCCAAATGGGATATCCCGGCGATTCATCAACAAGTGCTCGCCAGCCAGCGACGCCGACGATTTGTCGCCGAGGCATTAACCATCGGCAAGCTGAAGAGTTGGGATCACCAGCCGCTGGTGGACGCCAGTCAGCAGTACATGCGCAACCACATCGACCTCGACGATCTGGAGCGTAAAGCACGTTATCCACAACCCTGCCAAAACCAATAATGTTAAGGGGAATGCCATGCGTAGGTTATCCACAGCAATGACGGTCGGGCTTCTGGCTCTGGGCAGTGCGTCGGCGTATGCCGATCAGAGTTGCGAGACGGTGAAAATGGCCGACCCTGGCTGGAGCGACATTGCCGCGACCAACGCCATCACCGGGTTTCTGCTGGACGGCATGGGTTACAAGGCCAAAGTCGACACGCTGGCGGTGCCGATCACCTTTGGCGGCTTGAAAGATGGCCAGGTCGACGTGTTTCTCGGTAACTGGATGCCGGCACAACAGGGCTTCTACGACAAGTTCGTGGCCACCGGCGATGTCACGCAACTGGCGAAGAACCTCGACGGCACCGAATTCACCCTCGCCGTCCCGGATTACGTCTGGGACGCGGGTGTGCATAACTTTTCCGACCTGAACAAATACGCCGACAAGTTCGACAAGAAGATCTACGGCATCGGCTCCGGCGCTCCCGCCAACATCTCCTTGCAGGACATCATCAAGAAGAACGACTTCGACATGGGTCAGTGGAAACTGGTCGAGTCCAGCGAGCAGGCAATGCTGGCGGAAGTGTCTCGCGCGGTGAAGAAACAGAAGTTCGTGACCTTCCTCGGCTGGACCCCGCACCCGATGAACGTGCAACTGAAAATGCATTACCTCAAGGGCGGCGAGAAGTACTTCGGCGACACCGGCAGCGTCCACACCCTGACCCGCAAAGGTTATGCACAGGCCTGTCCGAACGTCGGCAAACTGCTCACCAACCTGAGTTTCACCCAGGACATGGAGAACAGCATCATGGCCGAGGTGGTGAACAAGAAGGTCAGCAATGCTGATGCAGCCAAGGCGTGGATCAAGGCTAATCCGGCGGTACTGGATAAGTGGCTTGACGGGGTGAAGACAGTGGATGGAAAGGATGCGTTGGAGGCGGTGAAAGCCAAACTCTGAACCCTCGCCACCGATCGTTCCCACGCTCTGCGTGGGAATGCCGCCATGGACGCTCCGCGTCCGCTTAGAGATGTGACGCGGAGCGTCACGGGATGCATTCCCACGCGGAGCGTGGGAACGATCAACGTCTAGTCCTGCTACCCTTGCGCAAAATCTCACCCGAGAGGACCCATGGCCTTCCCAAGCCGCCATTCGCTCTTCCCCTTCCTCAGCTGGATGCCTCGGCAAACCCGCGCCAGCGTCGGTCGCGATCTGATCGTCGGCCTCAGCGGCGCGATTCTCGCGTTGCCGCAATCCATTGCCTACGCGCTGATCGCCGGTCTCCCACCTGAATACGGTCTGTACGCGGCGATTATCCCGGTGCTGATCGCCTGTCTGTGGGGTTCTTCGTGGCACTTGATCTGCGGTCCTACGGCGGCGATTTCGATTGTCTTGTACGCCAGCGTCAGTCCGCTGGCCGTTCCTGCGTCAGAGGACTACGTCACCCTGATCCTGTTGCTGACGCTGCTGGCCGGCATTTTCCAGTGGCTGCTCGGTTTGCTGCGCTTCGGCGCCTTGGTGAATTTCGTCTCGCACTCGGTGGTGCTGGGTTTCACCCTCGGCGCGGCGGTGGTGATTGCCATCGGCCAACTGCCGAATCTGTTGGGGCTAGAATTGCCCAACCAGGCAACAGCGCTGAACAGTTTGATGATGCTGTTCAGTCACCTCGGCGAAGTGGATAAACCTTCGCTCATGTTGGGCTTGGCGACAGTCGTCGTGGGCGTGATCCTGAAACTGCTGTTGCCACGCTGGCCGACACTATTGATCACCCTGGCGCTGAGCGGATTGCTGGTCTGGCTCTGGCCATCGATGTTTGGCCATGTGAAGTTGGTCAGCGCGTTTGTCGGGCGGCTGCCGCCTTTCAGCCCGCTGCCGCTGGATCTGGACCTGATTCTGCGTTTGTTACCCAGCGCGGTGGCGGTGGGCATGCTCGGGCTGGTCACCAGTCTGTCGATTGCCCGCTCCTTGTCGGCCCGCTCACAACAGTTGCTCGACGCCAACCAAGAGGTCCGCGCCCAGGGTTTATCGAACATCGTCGGTGCGTTTTTTTCTGGATCGCTGTCAGCCGGTTCCTTCACCCGCTCCGGCCTGAGCTACGAAGCGGGTGCCTGCTCGCCGATGGCTGGCGTTTTTTCGGCGCTGTGGGTGGCACTGTTCGCCATCTTCGGCGCGAATTTGATCGCGCACATTCCGATCCCGGCCATGGCCGGCAGCATTCTGTTGATCGCCTGGGGGCTGGTGGATCATCGCGGCATTCGGGCGTTGTTGCGGGTCAGCCGCGCCGAGTTCCTGGTCATGGCGCTGACCTGTGTCGCCACGCTGCTGCTGGAATTGCAGACCGCGATCTACGCCGGGGTGCTGGCTTCACTGTTCTTCTACCTCAAACGCACCTCGCAACCGCGAGTCCAGCATTGGCGGGATGGGGATGAAGACATTCTGCGGGTTGGCGGTTCGATCTTTTTCGGCGCCAGCCATTACCTGCAAGTACGCCTGCAACGAATGCACGGCGTGCGCGTGGTGATCGAGGCGCAACAGATCAACTTCATCGACTATTCAGGCGTGGAGATGCTGCACCAGGAAGCGCGACGACTGCTCCGGCAGGATCGCAGCCTGACCCTGCGGCGCGCGCGGCCGCAGGTGGTGGAAGAATTGAGGAAGCTGGAAGGGGCGGAGAAATGCCCGATCCGGTTTGAGGACTGATCCGAAATCGGTGTCGCGGCCATTCGCGAGCAAGCCCGCTCCCACATTTGATCTGTGGCGTTCACAAAACCAATGTGGGAGCGGCGGTGCGACGATTCGACTTGCTCGCGAAGCTCTTAAAGGGCCAACTGCCGGCGAAGTTCGGCCAGCACCGGCGCCGTGTCCGGGCGTACGCCGCGCCACAGGAAGAAGGCTTCTGCCGCTTGTTCGGCGAGCATCCCCAAGCCATCCATCGACACCGACGCGCCATGTTCACTGGCCCAACGGCAGAACGAGGTCGGCTCCTTGCCGTACATCATGTCGTAGCAAACCGTCTTGCCCGGCTCGATCAAACTGCTGGCAATCGGCGGTACATCCCCTGACAGACTGGCAGACGTCGCGTTGATGATCAGATCGACCGACTCCTTCAACCAATCAAAACCACTGGCCGACACCGGCCCCAGGTCCGCGAACAATTCCGCCAACAGTTCGGCTTTTTCCACCGTGCGGTTGGCGATGACCACCGAGGCGGGTTGCTCGGCCAGCAACGGCTCCAGCGCACCACGCACCGCGCCGCCGGCACCGAGCAGCAGGATGCGTTTGCCCTTGAGGCTGAAACCGGCGTTGACCGTCAGGTCCCGCACCAGTCCGGCGCCATCGGTGTTGTCGCCCAACAGGCTGCCATCAGCGAGTTTGCTCAGGGTGTTCACCGCACCGGCGCGCTGCGCCCGTGCCGTCAGACTGTTCGCCAGACGATAGGCCTCTTCCTTGAACGGCACCGTCACATTCGCCCCGCGACCTTCGAGGAAAAACGTCCGGGCGCAGGTGGAAAAATCGTCGAGAGGCGCCAGCAACGTGCTGTAGTCCAGCTTTTGAGCCGTCTGCTCGGCGAACAGACGGTGGATCAGCGGCGATTTGCTGTGGCCAATCGGGTTACCAAATACGACGTAACGGTCCATCAGGATTCCTCGTTCAGGCCTTGGCCAACCAATCGCGGTCTTGCAGGAAGTACTCGGTCAGCCGTGCTTCTTCGCTGCCCGGCTCGGCTTTCCAGTCGTAACTCCAGCGTACTTGCGGCGGCAGGGACATCAGGATCGACTCAGTACGCCCGCCCGATTGCAGACCGAACAGCGTGCCGCGGTCGTAGACCAGGTTGAATTCAACGTAGCGCCCACGGCGGAATTCCTGGAATTCACGCTGTTTGGCGGTAAACGCATCATTTTTGCGGCGCTGCACGATCGGCAGGTAGGCGTCGATGAACGCGTCACCGATGGCGCGCATGAAAGCGAAGCTGGTGTCGAAGTCCCACTCGTTCAAGTCATCGAAGAACAGGCCGCCGATACCGCGCGGCTCGTGGCGATGCTTGATGTGGAAGTAGCTGTCGCACCAGGCCTTGTAGCGCGAATAAACATCCGGGCCGAACGGTGCACAGGCCTGCTCGGCGACGCGGTGCCAATGCACGCAGTCTTCTTCATTGCCGTAATAAGGGGTCAGGTCAAAGCCACCGCCGAACCACCAGACCGGTTCTTCGCCATCTTTTTCAGCGATGAAAAAGCGCACGTTGGCGTGGGACGTCGGCACATACGGGTTGTGCGGGTGAATAACCAAAGAGACGCCAAGCGCTTCGAAGCCACGGCCGGCCAGTTCTGGTCGATGGGCGCTGGCGGACGGTGGGAGACCGCTGCCGAAGACGTGGGAAAAGTTGACGCCGCCCTTTTCGATGACCGCGCCGTTTTCGATCACCCGGGTGCGGCCGCCGCCACCGGCAGTCCGGGTCCAGGCGTCTTCGACGAACTGCGTGCCGCCGTCTTCAGCTTCGAGGGCCGCGCAAATGCGGTCTTGCAGGTCGAGCAGGTAGGCTTTTACGGCCTCGGTGCGGGTCGTCATGTCATCACCTTGAATCGGGCAAAGCTACGCGGCGCTCCATGGGAGCGGGGGCCGGCGCAAATGGGCGCGTAGCATAACATCGCAGATGGGCCTGCCGCAGTTGACGAAGATCAAGCATGGGAGTTCGATAGGGAGCTTCGCGCTACAACTCCAGTAGCCAAGACCTAAGGAGAGTTCTGATGGCCAAGCGTATCCAGTTCCGCGCCCATGGCGGCCCCGAAGTACTCGAATATGTCGATTACCAACCCGCCGAGCCCGGCCCGCAGCAGGTTCGCGTGACCAACAAGGCCATCGGCCTGAATTTCATCGACACCTATTACCGCAGTGGTCTCTATGCGCCGCCAGCCCTGCCATCGGGCCTGGGCTCGGAAGGCGCGGGCGTGGTCGAGGCGGTGGGCAGTGAAGTCACCCGGTTCAAGGTCGGTGATCGCGTGGCATATGGCAGCGGTCCGTTGGGCGCCTACAGCGACGTTCACGTGTTGCCGCAGGCCAACCTGGTGCATCTGCCGGACGCGATCAGCTTCGAACAGGCCGCGGGCGTGATGCTCAAGGGCCTGACCGTGCAGTACCTGCTGCGTCAGACCTATGAACTCAAGGGTGGCGAAACCATCCTGTTTCACGCTGCCGCGGGTGGTGTCGGTTCCCTGGCCTGCCAGTGGGCCAAGGCCTTGGGCGTGAAGTTGATCGGCACGGTCAGCTCACCAGAGAAAGCCGCACTGGCCAAGGCTAACGGCGCTTGGGCGACCATCGATTACAGCCATGAAAACGTCGCACAGCGCGTACTGGAATTGACTGACGGGAAAAAAGTGCCGGTGGTGTACGACGGCGTCGGCAAGGACACCTGGCTGACTTCGCTTGATAGCGCGGCGCCTCGCGGTCTGGTGGTGAGCTTCGGCAATGCGTCGGGTGCGGTAGACGGGGTGAACCTGGGAATTCTGTCGGCGAAGGGTTCGTTGTACGTGACCCGGCCTACGCTCGCGACTTACGCCAACAACGCCGAGAACTTGCAGCGTATGGCGGATGAGCTGTTTGAGATGATCATCAGCGGGAAGCTGAAGGTGGACATCAGCCAGAAGTATCCATTGGCTGAAGCAGCGAAGGCGCAGACCGAGTTGTCGGCGCGGCGTACGACGGGTTCGACTGTTTTGTTGCCTTGACGGACGCCATCGCGAGCAGGCTCGCTCCCACAGGGTATTTGTGATCGACACCTAACCAATGTGGGAGCGAGCCTGCTCGCGAATGGCCGCGCGGCGGTCTTAATCCGGGCGCACAACGTGGCCGGTCGCCAGATCGCGAATCACGCTCGGGTTCTTGCGCCCACCCAGATTCCCACCCAACACGTAATCCACCTGCCCACGGAAATACTGCTCGACGCGAATCCGCGTCCGCGCCGCCGGTTGGCCCTGCGGGTTGGCCGACGTTGAAACCAACGGCCCGACCACCGCGCACAAATCCCGCACCAACGGGTGATCGCTGACCCGCAGCGCCACCGTTTCATGCACGCCGGTAATCCACTGCGGCAACATATTCTGATGCGGCACCAGCCAGGTGTTCGGCCCTGGCCAGGTGCTGGCCATGCGATCCATCCACAATTCAGGAAAGTCTTCGAAGAGGAAGTCGAACTGGCGAATGTTGTCGGCCACCAGAATCAACCCTTTTTCCACCGACCGACCCTTGATCGCCAGCAGACGATAGACCGCCTCTTCGTCCCACGGGTCGCAACCCAGGCCCCAGACCGCTTCGGTTGGGTAGGCAATCACCGCGCCTGCGCGAATGGCTCGTGCGGCTTGTTGCACACGCCAACTGTTGACCATGAAAAACTCTCCGGAATAAGGCTCTGCGCAGTTTACCGATCTTCCTTATAAAACCTAGCTCACCCGCGCAAACCAGCGCCCGCTTTCGCAGACCGCACGGCCGTCCATTTCCAGCTCCGTCAGCGCTGCCAGCACTTTTGGCAGGGCCCAGCCGCTGGTGACGGACAACGCTTCACTGGTGTGCGGCGCGGCATGAAGGAGCATGAGCAACGGATGTGTCACCGCGGGTGTCGCTGTGGATAACGGCAACCGTTGCCAGCCACGCAAGGCTTCGAGGATGTGCTCGATGGTTTCCACCAGCACCGCACCGTCGCGGATCAGCTGATGACAACCCTTTGCGCCCGGGTGATGAATCGACCCGGGAATCGCATACACCTCACGCCCTTGTTCCGCCGCCAGCCTCGCAGTGATCAACGAACCGCTGGCGACACTCGCCTCGACCACCAGCACGCCCAGGGATAAACCGCTGATGATCCGATTGCGCCGAGGGAAGTTACTGGCGGTCGGTCCGGCGTCCAGCGGGAACTCTGAAAGCACTGCGCTGCCCGAAGCGATCATGGCGTCTGCCAGCCGTCGATTGCGCTGTGGATAAAACTTTTCAAGTCCCGTGCCAAGTACACCGACCGTTCGCCCCCCCACGTCCAAAGCGGCTTGATGGGCCGCGGCATCAATGCCCAGCGCCAGACCGCTGGTAATGACAAAACCGGCGCCGGCCAGACTGCGGGAAAAAGCAGCGGCGGTGTCCATGCCCGGCCGCGAAGCGCGACGGCTGCCGACCATCGCCAACTGCGGTTTTTCCAGAATGCCGGGATCGCCCGCCACGAATAACAGCGGCGGCGCATCGCTGATTTCCGCCAACAGTGCCGGATAGTCAGGTTGGTCCCACATCAGTAAATGCTGGCCCGGACGCTCTAACCAGGCCAATGCATGGCTCGCGCCATCACGGATTTCACTGGAGCGCCTGGCCTCCGCGCAAGCGAGGGGCAAACCCAACGAACGCCAGGCACTGGCGGGCGCGCTGATGGCCTTGGACGCCGAGCCGAAGGCCTCAAGCAATTTCTTGAAACGCGCAGGGCCGAGTTCCGGCAGGCGATGCAAACGTAAACGAGCTTCCAGTTCCGCAGGGGAAACCGGTGCAAAAGCAGACAGCGACATGGATCATCCTTGATCGTTATGAGCCCCGTTCAAACGGGAATAAGCTGTGGATAACTCTGTTGGTAACTTGTGGAGCCTGTTAAGGATTTCGCACCTTGTCCAGCACCGCCAGGGAGCGTGATGCATAAAGCACCAGCCCGTAGCTGAGCTTGTCGTAGGTGCGGAAAACCATCAGCAAACCGGCGCGCTCATCCGGGATTTTCAGTGGCTGACCGGTGATCCGGTCACGCACGGTTTCGCCGGTTTTCATCACCACCAACACGTTGCCTTCGACCAGGCCATCGCGCTGGCCCTTGTTCAGCGTGACTACATCCAGCGCGCCAATTTGGGTAACCCCGCGCGGCACATCGATGATCACCCCGTTGATCTCGGTTTTTGGCGCACTGGGCATGAAGGTCGAGTTGATCGATCGCTCTTCACCGCTGAACAAGCGGTCGCCGATGCGGACTTCCTGGGTGGTGCGTTGCAGCGCCAGGGTGGCGACGTCGCCTTCGGTCGCCACAATCTCGCCACCGCCGATGTCGTCGGCATTGATCCCCAAAAATTCTTTACTGACAGGATCGGTGTAGACCTTGCCCTGACGGAAGATGCCGTAAACCGGTTGAGCCGGGTCGAAGTGACCGCGAGCGAAGATTCGGTCACCGGTGCCACTGAGCACGCGTTCGGCATCGCCGGCGACGATATAAGGCGCCTTGTTGAAGTCCTCGACCGTGTCGACGATGCGGTTGCTCAGCAGAAAGCTGTTGATCGATTGCAGCGGAATGCTCGGGATGGCGTCGGCGACCGGGCTGCTGCGGACGCGTGGCGACAGCTTGATGGTGCCCCGGGAAGCGCCGCGGTTGAGGGTCAGACGTGGCTGCCCGTTGACGTAGACCAGCGACAGCGAGTCGCCGGGGTAAATCAGATTGGGGTTTTCGATCTGTGGATTGGCTTGCCATAGCTCCGGCCATTTCCACGGCTCACGAAGGAATTTCCCCGATATGTCCCAAAGCGTGTCACCCGATACCACGGTGTATTGCTGTGGAAAACCTTCCTTGAGTTGCACTTGCCCGTGCGCCAAACCGGCCGAGGCCAGAAGGAGCAAGGCGAGTAGTGATTTCCTCATGCGGTGAATCCCTTTATTATGTGCATTCGCGTAGAACGCCAGAGCCCTCGTGGCTCGCTCCCGACTCTTTACCAAAAAGAGCAGGAAGCTACGTTTTACAACGGTAGCCTGCATCTTCGGACCCGCCAGGCCATCGACCCGACATTACCTCAAACGTGCAGCAATTAAGCTTATGGCCATTTTAGACATCCTCGAATTCCCCGACTCGCGCCTGCGCACTATCGCCAAACCTGTGGCCGTAGTGGACGACGAAGTGCGTCAGTTGGTCGATGACATGTTTGAAACAATGTATGAAGCGCCAGGCATCGGCCTCGCCGCGACCCAGGTCAACGTGCACAAACGTATCGTCGTGATGGACCTCTCCGAAGACCGCAGCGAACCACGGGTGTTCATCAACCCCGAGTTCGAAACCCTGACCGACGAGATGGAGCAATATCAAGAAGGCTGCCTCTCGGTGCCGGGCTTCTACGAAAACGTCGATCGCCCACAGAAGGTTAAAGTCAAGGCCCTGGACCGCGACGGCCAGCCTTACGAACTGATCGCCGAAGGCCTGCTCGCGGTGTGCATCCAGCATGAATGCGACCACCTGAATGGCAAATTGTTCGTCGACTACCTGTCCAATCTCAAACGCGACCGAATCAAGAAGAAACTGGAAAAGCTCCATCGCCAGAACGCTTGATGCCCTCCTTTCAAAGGCTTGCTGCGGCAAGCCTTTTTCTTTTGCGAGACCTTTTGAATGACTGAGCCACTGCGCATCGTCTTTGCCGGCACCCCCGAATTCGCCGCCGAACACCTCAAGGCCCTGCTCGACAGCCCTTACGAGATCGTCGCGGTCTACACCCAACCGGACCGTCCGGCGGGTCGCGGGCAAAAGTTGATGCCAAGTCCGGTCAAGCAGTTGGCTCTGGAAAACAACATTCCTGTGTTGCAACCGCCAACCCTGCGCAACGAAGACGCTCAGGCTGAACTGGCCGCGCTCAAGCCGGACTTGCTGGTGGTGGTCGCCTACGGCCTGATCCTGCCGCAAGTGGTGCTGGATATTCCGCGCCTGGGTTGCATCAACAGCCACGCCTCCTTGCTGCCACGCTGGCGCGGTGCGGCGCCGATCCAGCGCGCCGTCGAAGCGGGCGACAGCGAAAGCGGCGTGACCGTGATGCGCATGGAGCTGGGCCTCGACACCGGGCCGATGCTGCTGAAAGTCACCACACCAATCACCGGTGAAGACACCGGCGGCAGCCTCCACGACCGTTTGGCGGAAATGGGTCCACCCGCCGTGATTCAAGCAATCGCCGGCCTCGCCGCCGGGACGCTGGAAGGCGAAGTGCAGGACGACAGCCTCGCCACTTATGCTCACAAATTGAACAAAGATGAAGCGCGCATCGACTGGAGCCGTCCGGCGGTTGAGCTGGAACGTCTGGTCCGCGCCTTCAATCCATGGCCGATCTGTCACAGCACGCTAAATGGCGAAGCATTGAAGGTGCTGGCCGCCAGCCTCGCCGAAGGGCAGGGCGCACCGGGGGAAATCCTCAGCGCCAGCAAGGACGGTTTGATCGTCGCTTGCGGTGAGCAAGCCCTGTGTCTGACTCGTCTGCAATTGCCCGGCGGCAAGGCGCTGAACTTCAGCGACTTGTTCAACAGCCGTCGTGAGAAATTCGCCGTTGGCACCGTCCTCGGTCAAGCGGCGGACGCTCAATGAATCCACGTCTGGCCGCCGCCAAGGCACTTGCTGCTGTTCTTAACGGAAAAGCCTCACTCAACAGTTCCCTGCCGACGCAAATGGACAAGGTCGAAGACCGCGACCGCGGCTTCACCCAAGACCTGGCGTTCGGCACCGCGCGCTGGCAGCCGCGTTTGTCGGCGCTGGCGGCCAAGTTGCTGCAGAAGCCGTTCAAGGCAGCCGACGCCGATGTCGAAGCGCTGTTGCTGGTTGGGCTCTATCAGTTGCTCTACACCCGGGTTCCGGCCCATGCCGCCATCGGTGAAACCGTGGGTTGCGCCGACAAGCTGAAAAAGCCTTGGGCCAAGGCCTTGCTCAACGCCGTGTTGCGCCGCGCCCAGCGTGAAAGCGAAGCGCTGCTGGCCGAGCTGGAACACGATCCAGTGGTGCGCACTGCCCACCCGCGCTGGCTGCAAAAATCCCTCAAGGCGTTCTGGCCTGAGCAGTGGGAAGCCATTTGTGCGGCGAACAACGCGCATCCGCCGATGATCCTGCGGGTCAACCGTCGTCATCACAGTCGCGATGCTTACCTTGGGTCGTTGACCGATGCCGGCATCGCCGCCACGCCGTGTGTTTACAGTCAGGACGGCATCATTCTCGAAGCCGCCACCGACGTGCGCAGCTTGCCGGGTTTCGCCGAAGGCTGGATCAGCGTGCAGGACGAAGCCGCGCAACTGGCCGCCGATCTGCTCGACCTGGCACCGGGTCAACGGGTGCTGGACGCCTGCTGCGCACCGGGCGGCAAGACCTGCCACATCCTTGAAGCCGAGCCGGCACTCTCCGGCGTGGTGGCGGTGGACCTGGAAGCCAAGCGTCTGGTGCGAGTGCGGGAAAACCTTGCACGCCTGGGCCTGAGCGCCGAACTGATCGCCGCCGACGGCCGCGACACCGCCACCTGGTGGGATGGCAAGCCGTTCCAGCGCATTCTGCTGGACGCGCCGTGCTCGGCCACCGGAGTGATTCGTCGTCACCCGGACATCAAGCTGACTCGCCAACCCGACGACATCGCCGCGCTGGCGGTGCTTCAGGGCGAGCTGCTCGATGCCATGTGGATAACTTTGGAGGTCGGCGGGATTCTGCTTTACGCCACCTGCTCCACGCTGCCGACCGAGAACACCGAAGTCATCGAAGCCTTCCTCGCTCGCACGCCGGGCGCCCGTGAACTGGACCTCGCGACTCAAGCCGGTATCAAGCAACCTCACGGTCGCCAACTGCTGGCCCAGGACGGCGGCCACGACGGGTTCTACTACGCCAAGCTGATCAAGATTGCCGCCGCGCGCGGTTAATGGGTTTTAAGGGAGTGACTGGATGAAAATCATCATCCTCGGCGCAGGGCAGGTCGGCGGTTCGCTGGCAGAACACTTGGCCAGCGAGGCCAATGACATCACCGTGGTCGACACCGACGGCGAACGCCTGCGCGACCTCGGCGATCGGCTGGACATCCGCACCGTGCAAGGCCGCGGCTCGCTGCCGACGGTGCTGCGTCAGGCCGGCGCGGACGACGCCGACATGCTGGTGGCGGTGACCAACAGCGACGAAACCAACATGATTGCCTGCCAGGTGGCCCACTCCCTGTTTCACACGCCGACCAAGATTGCCCGGGTTCGCGAAGCCGCCTACCTGACTCGCTCCGAGCTGTTTGACAACGAAGCGATTCCGGTGGACGTGCTGATCAGCCCGGAGCAAGTGGTCACCAATTACATCAAGCGCCTGATCCAGCATCCGGGCGCCTTGCAGGTGATCGACTTCGCCGAAGGCAAGGCGCAGCTGGTGGCGGTGAAGGCCTATTACGGCGGCCCGCTGGTGGGTCAGCAACTGCGCCAGTTGCGCGAACACATGCCGAATGTCGAAACCCGCGTCGCGGCGATTTTCCGTCGTGATCGGCCGATCCTGCCGCAGGGCGATACGGTGATCGAGGCGGACGACGAAGTCTTTTTCATCGCCGCCAAGGCGAATATTCGCGCGGTGATGAGCGAAATGCGCCGCCTCGATGAGAGCTACAAACGCATCGTCATCGCCGGCGGCGGGCAGATCGGTGAACGTCTGGCCGAGGCCATCGAAAGCCGTTACCAAGTGAAGATCATCGAGATGAACCCGGCGCGCTGCCGTCATCTCTCGGACACCCTCGACAGCACTGTGGTGTTGCAGGGCAGTGCCTCCGACCGCGACTTGCTGATGGAAGAGAACATCGCCGACGCCGACCTTTTCCTGGCGCTGACCAACGACGACGAAGCCAACATCATGTCGTCGCTGCTGGCCAAGCGCCTGGGCGCGAAGAAGGTGATGACCATCATCAACAACCCGGCCTACGTCGACCTGATCCAGGGCGGCGACATCGACATCGCGATCAGCCCGCAATTGGCGACCATCGGCACCTTGCTGGCGCACGTACGTCGCGGCGATATCGTCAGCGTGCACTCATTGCGCCGGGGCGCGGCGGAAGCCATCGAGGCGATTGCCCATGGTGATGAGAAGTCGAGTAAGGTCATCGGCAAGTCCATTGAGAACATTGGCTTGCCGCCAGGCACCACTATTGGCGCAATCATCCGTGACGAAGAGGTGATCATTGCTCACGACGACACAGTGATCGCGGCCGGTGACCATGTGATTCTGTTCCTTGTGGATAAAAAGCATATTCGGGATGTGGAAAAGCTGTTCCATGTGGGACTCAGCTTCTTCTGACCCTGAATTTATGTTGTCAGGACAGGCCTCTTCGCGAGCAAGCCCGCTCCCACAGGTTATCTGCCGTACACAAATTATGTGTTCACTAAAGATCAACTGTGGGAGCGGGCTTGCTCGCGAATGCGGTTTCATTGAGACATATTGATCTCTGACACACCTCAATAAGGAATCCAGCCATGATCGAATCCCTGGAAAAAATGCTCGCCAAGGGTGTGGATAACTCATTGCTGCGCTTCGGGCTGGGCAAGGGTTATCTGGATCTTGGGGAAAACGCCAAGGCCGCTGAGCATTTCCAGCGTTGCGTCGAATTCGATCCGAAATATTCGGCAGCCTGGAAGCTATTGGGCAAGGCCCATCTGGGGCTGAAGGATTTCGCGTCCGCACGTCAGGCGTGGGAACAGGGCCTGGAAGCCGCTCGCGCCCATGGCGACAAGCAGGCCGAAAAAGAAATGACGGTGTTTCTGAAGAAGCTTGAGCGTCAGGCTCACTGATCAGAGGTAGCGCAGGCCAATGCCCTCGGCATCCACCAGCACCACTTCCATTCGCACACGCGGCGCGCCTGTGGGTAAGTCCTGCACCTGACCGTACACCACCGCGCCCTTGCGCAACGCCGACAAGCCCGGATGCTTGACGTAGACGCCTGTCGTCGACAGGTTACGCGTCTGGCCCAGGCATTCGCCGAAACTGTGGTGACTGATCTTGATACGAAATGATTTGCGGTGTTCGGACATCTTCTGCGCCCTTTATTGAACGGTGTGGATAACCCTGGACTCAGGTTATCCACAGATCATGCCAATCAACTCAATACCAGCGTTCTTCACCCGGCGGACGCTTCTTGAAGCGCTTCATGCTCCACATGTACTGGCTCGGATACGCCCGCACATAGCGCTCGACCACCTGGCTCATGGCTGCGCAGGACGTTTCGGTATCAGTGCTGTACATGGCCTCTGGCGCGGCTTCGAGGATCACTTTGTAACCCGAACCGTCGGGCAGACGTAGCGCATGCAGGAACACGCCGACCGCTTTGCCGCCGGCGAGCATGTTCGGTACGAATTTGCTGGTCAGGGCCTGAGTGGCGAAGAACGGCACGAAAATCCCGGCGGATTCGGACGGTTCCGGGTCAGCGGGAATACCCACTGCACCACCTTTGCGCACTTCCTTGATGACACTGAGGATGCCTTCCTTGGTGGAAGCGGCTACCCGGTTACCCAATTGCACCCGTTGCTTGCGCAGCAAATCATCCACCGCCTTCAACTTTGGCGGGCGATAGAAAATGATCGGTTTGCACTGGCTGCAATAGAAGTGGTTCAACACTTCCCAGTTGCCCAAGTGGCTGGTGATACCGACGACACCTTTGCCGGAGGCGAGGGCGTCCTTTAATACGTCGAGACCTTCGACTTCACGCACCAGGTCGATGGAGCGCTGGGCCGGCCAGATCCAGGCGCAGGCGCTTTCGGTCAGGGACTTGCCGATGTCTTTCAAGCTCTGGCCTACCAGACGCTCACGCTTGGCCGGGTCCATATCCGGGAAACACTTGGCGAGGTTGATCCGCACCACATCGCGGGAACGGTTGGGGGTTTTCCACATGACCCAGCCGATGGCCGAGCCCACTGCCTGCACTGTCCGCCACGGAAGCAGGGCAAACAGCCGCAGAGCGCCTACCAGCAAGGCGCCTTTCAACTTATCCACAGGTCACTCCTGATCTTGTGCTGTGCGCGAGGCAGCTATTCTAACCGCCGATCGCCAGCGGCGCGTAGCGATCGCAATCCTGGGTGTGGTCCATGACCATGCCCGAGGCCTGCATCAGCGCGTAACAAATAGTCGGACCGACGAACGTGAAGCCGGCCTTTTTCAGGCCTTTGCTCATCTCCACGGCAGTCGGCGTCACGGCCGGCACTTCACTGCGGTCCTTGAAATGGTTGATCACAGGCTTGCCGTCGACGAAGGACCAGAGAAACTCCACCGGATCTTCCAGCGCCAGCCAGGCCTGGGCATTGCGCCGGGCCGCATTGAGTTTGAGGCGATTACGAATGATGCCCGGATCGAGCATCAATTCATCGATTTCGGCGTCGCTCATCTGCGCCACGCGTTGTACGTCGAAGCCGAACATTACCTGACGATAGTGCTCACGTTTACGCAGCACGGTGATCCAGGAAAGGCCGGCCTGGAACCCTTCGAGCAAAAGCAACTCGAACAATCCCTGCGCATCGCGTAGCGGCGTGCCCCACTCCTGATCGTGATAAGCCATGTACAGCGGATCTTCGGAACACCAAAAGCAGCGTGGCATAAGGCTCCAGGGGGCGTGCGCAGGACCGAATCGGGTATACTCCCGCTCTTTAAATCGCAGCCCAAGAAACAGGTGAATTTCGTGAGCCAGCCTACGCCAGCCGTGCGTACCTTCCAAGACTTGATCCTCGCCCTCCAGCAATACTGGGCCGAGCAAGGTTGTGTGGTACTTCAGCCCTACGATATGGAAGTAGGCGCCGGGACTTTCCACACTGCCACGTTTCTGCGCGCCATTGGCCCGGAAACCTGGAACGCCGCTTATGTGCAGCCCAGTCGTCGCCCGACTGACGGCCGCTACGGCGAAAACCCGAACCGTCTGCAGCACTACTACCAGTTCCAGGTCGTGCTGAAGCCGAACCCGGACAACTTCCAGGAACTGTACCTGGGCTCCCTCAAGCATGTCGGCCTGGACCCGCTGGTCCACGACATTCGCTTCGTTGAAGACAACTGGGAATCGCCAACACTGGGCGCCTGGGGTCTGGGCTGGGAAGTCTGGCTCAACGGCATGGAAGTGACGCAGTTCACTTACTTCCAGCAAGCGGGCGGCATCGAGTGCTACCCGGTGACCGGCGAGATCACTTACGGTCTTGAGCGTCTGGCCATGTACCTGCAAGGCGTGGACTCGGTCTACGACCTGGTCTGGGCTGACGGTCCGTTCGGCAAAGTGACCTACGGCGACGTGTTCCACCAGAACGAAGTGGAGCAGTCGACCTATAACTTCGAACACGCCAACGTCGAGAAGCTGTTCGAACTGTTCGATTTCTACGAAAGCGAAGCCAAGCGCCTGATCGAACTCGACCAGCCGCTGCCGTTGCCAAGCTACGAAATGGTGTTGAAGGCCTCCCATACCTTCAACTTGCTGGATGCTCGCCGGGCGATCTCGGTGACCGCGCGTCAGCAATACATTCTGCGTGTCCGCACCCTGGCGCGTTCCGTTGCGCAAGCCTACCTGCTGGCTCGCGCCAAGTTGGGCTTCCCGATGGCGACCCCGGACCTGCGTGATGAAGTACTAGCCAAGCTGGAGGCTGCACAATGAGTGCTCTGGATTTTCTGGTTGAACTGGGCACTGAAGAACTGCCACCCAAAGCCCTGAACACCCTGGCCGAGGCATTCCTCGCCGGTATCGACAAGGGCCTGCAAGCCGCTGGCCTGAACTACGAGACCAAAACCGTCTACGCCGCGCCACGTCGTCTGGCTGTGCTGATCACCGATCTGGCGACTCAGCAGCCGGATCGCAGCATCAACCTCGATGGCCCGCCACGTCAGGCCGCGTTCGATGCCGAAGGCAACCCGACTCAAGCGGCATTGGGCTTCGCCAAGAAGTGTGGCGTCGACCTGAGCGAAATCGATCAGAGCGGCCCGAAACTGCGCTACAGCCAAAGCATCGCCGGCAAGCCAACCGCGAGCCTGCTGCCGACCATCGTCGAAGATTCCCTGAACGACCTGCCGATCCCCAAGCGCATGCGCTGGGGCGCTCGCAAGGAAGAATTCGTTCGTCCGACCCAGTGGCTGGTGATGCTGCTCGGTGACCAGGTCATCGATTGCACCATCCTCGCCCAGAAGGCGGGTCGCGATTCCCGTGGTCACCGCTTCCATCACCCGGAAAGCGTGCGCATCACCTCGCCGGCCAACTACCTGACCGACCTGCGTGCCGCTTACGTATTGGCCGATGCCAACGAGCGTCGTGAGTTGATCAGCAAGCGCGTCGAAGAGCTGGCTACCATGCAGGAAGGGACGGCGATCGTGCCGCCAGCGCTGCTCGACGAAGTGACCGCGCTGGTTGAATGGCCGGTGCCGCTGGTGTGCTCGTTCGAAGAACGTTTCCTCGACGTGCCGCAAGAAGCCCTGATCACCACTATGCAGGACAACCAGAAGTACTTCTGCCTGCTGGATGCCGACGGCAAGTTGCTGCCACGGTTCATTACCGTGGCCAACATCGAAAGCAAAGACCCGCAGCAGATCATCGCCGGTAACGAGAAAGTGGTTCGTCCACGTCTGACCGACGCCGAGTTCTTCTTCAAGCAAGACAAGAAGCAGAAACTCGAAGACTTCAACCTGCGTCTGCAGAACGTGGTGTTCCAGGAAAAACTCGGCAGCGTCTACGACAAGGCCGAGCGCGTTTCCAAACTCGCTGCGTTCATTGCCCAACGTATTGGCGGTAATGCCGCATGGGCTTCCCGTGCAGGCCTGCTGTCCAAGTGCGACCTGGCGACCGAGATGGTCGGTGAGTTCCCGGAGATGCAAGGTGTCGCCGGTTACTACTACGCCCTCAACGACGGCGAGCCGGAAGAAGTCGCTCTGGCGCTGAACGAGCAGTACATGCCGCGCGGTGCCGGCGCTGAACTGCCGACCACCCTGACCGGTGCGGCCGTGGCCATCGCTGACAAGCTCGACACGCTGGTGGGGATTTTCGGCATCGGCATGCTGCCAACCGGTAGCAAAGACCCGTACGCCTTGCGCCGTGCTGCACTCGGCGTGTTGCGCATCCTGATCGACAAGAAGCTCGACCTCGACCTGAACGACGCCGTGGCTTTCGCCGTGAATGCGTTCGGTACCAAGGTCAAGGCTGCCGGCCTCAACGATTCGGTGCTGGAGTTCATCTTCGACCGTCTGCGTGCCCGTTACGAAGACGAAGGCGTTGATGTCGGGACTTACCTGTCGGTTCGTGCCTTGAAACCGGGTTCGGCGCTGGACTTCGATCAGCGCGTACAAGCGGTAGAGGCGTTCCGCAAATTGCCGGAAGCCGCTGCCCTGGCTGCGGTGAACAAGCGCGTTTCGAATTTGCTGAGCAAGGTCGAAGGCTCTGTTCCTTCGGTCGTGGAAGCCAAGTACTTCGACAACGCCAACGAGTTCTCCCTGTACTCGGCGATCCAGCAGGCTGACCAGGCTGTCCAGCCGATGGCTGCGGCGCGTCAGTACAGCGAATCGCTGGCACGTCTGGCTGCCTTGCGCGAGCCAGTGGATGCGTTCTTCGAAGCCGTGATGGTCAACGCGGAAGATGCCAAGGTCCGCGCCAACCGTTATGCGCTGCTGGCGCGTCTGCGTGGGCTGTTCCTCGGCGTCGCCGACATTTCGCTGCTGGGTTGAGGGGCTGCTGTTGAAACTGCTGATTCTCGATCGGGACGGGGTGATCAATTACGACTCCGACGCTTACATCAAGTCGGTGGAGGAGTGGATTCCGCTCCCGGGTTCGATCGAAGCCATCGCGCAGTTGAGCAAGGCTGGCTGGACGGTAGCGGTGGCTACCAACCAGTCGGGCATCGCTCGCGGCTATTACGACATCGCCACCCTGGACGCCATGCACGAGCGCTTGCGCGAGCGGGTGGCGGAGCAGGGCGGTGAAGTCGGGCTGATCGTCTATTGCCCGCACGGGCCGGACGATGGCTGCGATTGCCGCAAACCAAAACCCGGGATGTTGAAAACCATCGCCGCGCATTACAACGTATCGCTGACCAATCTTTGGTTCGTCGGCGATACCCTTGGTGACCTGGAGGCCGCCAAAGCCGTCGATTCTCAGCCAGTTTTGGTAAAGACCGGGAAAGGCGAAAAGACTTTGGGCAAGACCCTACCGGCAGGCACCTTGATTTTTGACGATCTGGCGGCGATTGCCGCAGAACTTATCCACAATTAGAGCGTTTCGAGATTCCTGACCAAGGATTGATCGGGATTGCGCTTTATATAGACGGGCAGAGCCCGCACGGTAAACGTCACCATGTCGATACTGCAGGCCATCAGAACGCTCCTCTTCTATCTGTTGCTGGGCACCAGCTCTTTGCTTTGGTGCAGCCTGAGCTTTTTTATCGCGCCTTTTCTGCCGTTCAAGGCGCGGTATCGCTTCATCAATGTGTACTGGTGCCGCTGCGCCTTGTGGCTGAGCAAAGTCTTTCTGGGCATCAGCTACGAAGTGAAGGGCGCTGAGAACGTGCCTGACCAGCCCTGCGTTATTCAGTCGAACCACCAGAGCACGTGGGAGACGTTCTTCCTATCCGCCTACTTTGAGCCATTGAGCCAGGTACTTAAGCGCGAACTGCTCTTCGTTCCGTTTTTCGGCTGGGCCATGGCCATGCTGCGACCGATCGCCATCGACCGCGACAACCCGAAAGCGGCGCTCAAGCATGTGGCGAAGAAAGGCGATGAACTACTGAAGGATGGTGTCTGGGTCCTGATATTCCCAGAGGGAACGCGCGTTCCTTACGGCACCATCGGAAAGTTCTCTCGGGGTGGTACCGCTTTAGCCGTCAACGCCGCACTTCCAGTGCTGCCAATTGCGCACAATGCTGGCAAGTTCTGGCCGAAAACCGGTTGGGCGAAGAAGCAGGGCGTCATCACCGTGATCATCGGCGCACCCATGTATGCCGAGGGTAGCGGGCCGCGTGCGGTTGCCGAGTTGAATGATCGGGTCCAAACCTGGAACGAGCAGATGCAACGTGAAATGGGTTCGCTGCCACCCGCCCCGCAAGCCCCGACTGCTACTGACCAAGTGGCTGTCTGAGATTTTGTGGATAACCTGTGTACCGTTTTGTTGAAATGCGTCGGATTTAGTTCGTAGGTTTATGATTTATATACATATTTTATAAACCCATAAAAAACCGAAAAAGGTGCATAAGTTTTTTTCGGACGTAAAAAAACCGGCTGATATAGCCGGTTTTTTTATGCCCGCAATGGCCGTGTTTCAATCGTTGCACATCATCAAGAGTGGATTGTTACCAGAGCCATTTACGGACAATAAAAAAGGCCAACGCTTGAGCGTTGGCCTTTTTCGTTTGGCAGGTTCGCTGAATCAGAAGTCCAGGTTGGAAACCGCCAGGGCGTTGCTTTCGATGAAGTCACGACGAGGCTCGACCGCATCACCCATCAGGGTGTTGAAGATCTGGTCCGCGCCAATGGCGTCTTCGATGGTCACTTTGAGCATCCGGCGCTGGCTTGGGTCCATGGTGGTTTCCCACAGCTGATCCGGGTTCATCTCACCCAGACCTTTGTATCGCTGGATGGTGTGACGCTTGGTGCTTTCGGCCATCAGCCATTCAAGGGCTTCCTTGAACTCGGTGACCGGCTTCTTGCGCTCGCCACGCTGGATATACGCGCCATCGTCCAGCAAGGTGCTCAGTTGAGCGCCCAGAGAAACAACAGTCTTGTAATCGTTGCTGCCGAAGAAGTCGCGGTTGAAGGTGACGTAGTTCGACAAGCCGTGGGAGATCAACTCGACCTCTGGCAGCCAGACATTACGTTCACGGTCTTCACGCAGGCTGGCTTTGTAGACCAGGCCGGACTTCTCGACGGTGCGCAGGCGAACTTCGTACTGGGCCATCCAATCCTGCATCGCAGCGTGATCGGACAATTGCTCCAGGCTAACGGCAGGCAGGTAGATGAAGTGCTCGGTCAGCTCCTGTGGGTATAGGCGCGACAGACGCTTGAGTGTCTTCATTACCAGACGGAAATCATTCACCAGACGCTCGAGGGCGGGGCCGGAAATACCCGGGGCTTCCTCGTTCAGGTGCAGGCTCGCATCTTCCAGGGCCGACTGCGTCATGTACTCTTCCATGGCGTCGTCGTCTTTGATGTATTGCTCTTGCTTGCCCTTCTTGACCTTGTACAGCGGTGGCTGGGCGATGTAGATGTAACCGCGCTCGATCAGCTCCGGCAACTGACGGAAGAAAAAGGTCAGCAGCAGGGTACGGATGTGCGAACCGTCGACGTCAGCATCGGTCATGATGATGATGTTGTGGTAACGCAGCTTCGCGATGTTGTACTCATCGCGGCCAATGCCGCAGCCCAGCGCGGTGATCAAGGTGCCCACTTCTTGCGAAGAGATCATCTTGTCGAAGCGCGCCTTCTCGACGTTCAGGATCTTGCCCTTGAGAGGCAGGATGGCTTGGGTCCGACGGTTGCGTCCCTGCTTGGCGGAGCCGCCAGCAGAGTCACCTTCCACGAGGTACAGTTCGGAAAGGGCAGGGTCTTTTTCCTGGCAGTCAGCCAGTTTGCCCGGCAGGCCGGCGATATCCAGCGCGCCTTTACGACGTGTCATCTCACGGGCTTTACGCGCCGCTTCACGAGCGCGAGCCGCATCGATCATCTTGCCGACGACCAGTTTGGCTTCGTTCGGGTTTTCCAGCAGGAAGTCGGAGAAGTACTTGCCCATTTCCTGTTCGACCGCGGTCTTCACTTCGGAAGAAACCAGCTTGTCTTTGGTCTGGGAGCTGAACTTCGGATCCGGCACTTTTACCGAGATGATCGCGGTCAGGCCTTCACGGGCATCGTCACCGGTGGTCGCGACTTTGTGCTTCTTCGCCAGACCTTCTGCTTCGATGTAGGTGTTCAGGTTACGCGTCAGTGCGGAACGGAAACCCACCAGGTGAGTACCGCCATCGCGCTGTGGAATGTTGTTGGTGAAGCACAACAGGTTCTCGTTGAAGCTGTCGTTCCACTGCAAGGCGATTTCCACGCCGATGCCGTCTTCGCGCTGGATGTTGAAGTGGAACACCTGGTTGACCGGGGTCTTGTTGGTGTTCAGGTATTCAACGAACGCACGCAGGCCACCTTCGTACTTGAACAGCTCTTCCTTGCCGCTGCGCTCATCCTTGAGGACGATGCCGACACCGGAGTTGAGGAAGGACAGTTCACGAATCCGCTTGGCTAGGATGTCCCAGCTGAAGTGGATGTTCTTGAACGTCAGGTCGGACGGTTTGAAGTGGATCTGAGTGCCGGTGCTTTCACTCTCACCGACGATTTTCATCGGTTCTTTTGGAACACCGTGGATGTAAGTCTGTTCCCAGATTTTGCCGCTGCGGCGAACGGTCAAGACCAGCTCTTCGGACAGGGCGTTCACAACCGACACACCTACACCGTGCAGACCGCCGGATACTTTGTAGGAGTTGTCATCGAACTTACCGCCGGCGTGCAGCACGGTCATGATGACCTCGGCAGCCGAGACGCCTTCTTCTTTGTGCACGTCTACCGGGATGCCACGACCGTTGTCGCGAACGGTGATGGATTCGTCCGGGTGGATGATGATGCTGATGTCGTCGCAGTGGCCAGCGAGCGCTTCATCGATGGAGTTGTCGACTACCTCGAAGACCATGTGGTGCAGACCGCTACCATCGTCGGTGTCACCAATGTACATACCGGGACGTTTGCGTACGGCATCCAGGCCTTTCAGCACTTTAATGCTCGTTGAGTCGTAGGTATTCGTATTTTCTTCGCTCAATGCCTTCACTCCCGATGGTCGTGGGTCTGGGTGATACGGCCCTGTTCCACGTGGAACAGAGCGACTGGCGTTTCCGTCTGCCAGCCTTCCCTCAATAATTCGTGATCTACACAGGTGATAAACACCTGGCAGCGTAAGTCTTCCAGCAAGCGGCAAAGCGCGCGGCGGTGGTGCTCGTCCAGTTCGGACGGCAGGTCATCCACCAGATAAATACACTGGCCGCGTCGGGCCTGGCTGACCAAGTGCCCTTGAGCAATCCGCAATGCACAGACCACCAGCTTCTGCTGACCGCGAGACAAGATGTCCGCGGCGTTATGTGCGCCCAATCTAAGACGCAAATCAGCACGCTGCGGTCCGGCTTGGGTGTGACCCATTTGCTGATCCCGCTGAAGGGACCCGGCGAGTACTGCACTCAGCTCGCGGTCTTTGTCCCAACCTCGGTAATAGCTGAGCGTTAAACCCTCGAGCTCAACCAGTTCGCTCAAGGTCTGTTCAAAGACTGGTTTCAAGGCTTTGATATAAGCGCGGCGGTATTCATCAATTTCAGCGCTGGCCTGGCACAGTTCCCTGTCCCAAACCGCTTGCGAAACGGCGTCAAGTGTACCATGCCGCAGCCAAGAGTTTCTCTGGCGCAGGGCCTTCTGCAAGCGCTGCCAGGTGGACATGAATCGTGGTTCCACGTGGAACACGCCCCAGTCGAGAAACTGCCGGCGAATCTTCGGTGCGCCTTCCAGCAACCGGAAGCTATCAGGGTTGATCAACTGCAGCGGCAGGATTTCCGCCAGTTGCGCCGCACTGCGGGCATTCTGCCCGTCAATGCGAATCTGGAACTCCCCTTGACGGTCTCGGGAGATCCCCAAGGCGCTGTGCCCACCCTCGGCCATCTCCACCTGACCAAACACCGTACAGGCGAGCTGCTCGTACTGGATGACCGGTAACAGGCGGGTGCTACGAAACGAACGGGCAAGCCCCAGCAGATGAATGGCTTCCAGAACACTGGTTTTGCCGCTGCCGTTGGCGCCGTAAAGAATGTTGATTCGGGGGGAGGGGGAGAAGGTCACCGGGTGCAGATTGCGCACCGCGGTGACCGAGACGCGACTTAAGGACATCTAGCTTCTGCTGAGCATGATTACAGACGCATCGGCATGACAACGTAGGCCGAGTCGTCGTTGTCGGACTCTTGCACCAGCGCACTGCTGTTGGAGTCGGACAGAATCAGACGAACCTGCTCAGTCGTCATGACGCCCAACACGTCCAGCAGGTAGCTCACGTTGAAGCCGATTTCCAGATTGCCGCCGTTGTACTCGACGCCCACTTCTTCTTCCGCTTCTTCCTGTTCGGGGTTGTTCGCCTGGATCTTCAGCTGACCGTTGGCCAGTTGCAGACGAATGCCGCGGTACTTCTCGTTGGACAGAATCGCGGTACGGCTGAACGCTTCACGCAGAGCCTGACGATCGCCGAGAACCAGTTTGTCGCCGCCCTTAGGCAGAACGCGCTCGTAGTCAGGGAATTTGCCGTCGACCAGTTTCGAGGTAAAGGTGAATTCGCCAGTGGTGGCGCGGATGTGATGTTGACCCAGAACGATACTGACGATGCCGTCCGGTTCGGTCAGCAGACGCGCCAGCTCAAGGATACCCTTGCGCGGCACGATCACCTGGTGACGATCCGGCTGACCAATATCGGCCTTCATCGAGCACATGGCCAGACGGTGACCGTCGGTGGCCACGGCGCGGATGATGCCTTCGGAAACTTCCAGCAGCATGCCGTTGAGGTAGTAACGCACGTCCTGCTGGGCCATGGCGAAGCTGGTGCGTTCGATCAAACGGCGCAGTTTGCTTTGCTCAAGGCTGCACGTCAGCGAGCCGGGACCTTCTTCCACAGTCGGGAAGTCATTGGCCGGCAGGGTCGACAGGGTGAAACGGCTACGGCCGGCCTTCACCACGAGCTTCTGCTCGTCGACCTTGATGTCGATCAGCGCATCGTTCGGCAAGCTTTTGCAGATATCCATCAGCTTGCGCGCAGGCACAGTGATGGAACCTGGATCGGCAGGCTCTTCGAGTTGTACACGACCGACCAGCTCGACTTCCAGGTCGGTACCGGTCAGCGACAATTGCTGGCCTTCGACAACCAGCAGCACGTTGGAGAGCACCGGCAAGGTCTGTCGGCGCTCGACGACGCCTGCGACCAGTTGCAGGGGTTTCAACAGGGCTTCGCGTTGAATGGTGAAATGCATGGTCTAGTCCCTTGCCTTAATAAGCTGCGCTGGTGTTCATCAAGTGGTCAGTGTACGCAGCAGGTTCTTGTAGTCCTCGCGGATGTCCGCGTCGGATTCCTTAAGTTCGTTGATCTTGCGGCAGGCGTGCAAAACAGTCGTGTGGTCCCGGCCGCCAAACACATCGCCGATTTCCGGCAGGCTGTGGTTAGTCAACTCTTTGGACAATGCCATTGCAACCTGACGCGGACGTGCGACCGAGCGTGAACGACGCTTGGACAGCAGGTCGGAGATCTTGATCTTGTAGTACTCGGCGACCGTGCGCTGAATGTTATCCACAGAGACCAGTTTGTCTTGCAGCGCCAACAAGTCTTTCAGGGATTCGCGAATCAGCTCGATGGTGATGTCGCGGCCCATGAAGTGCGAGTGGGCAATCACGCGTTTCAGCGCGCCTTCCAACTCACGGACGTTGGAGCGAATACGCTGGGCAATGAAGAACGCCGCGTCATGGGGCAGATCGACTTTGGCCTGATCGGCCTTTTTCATCAGGATCGCCACGCGGGTTTCCAGCTCCGGCGGCTCGACGGCTACCGTCAGGCCCCAGCCGAAGCGGGATTTGAGGCGCTCTTCAAGGCCTTCGATTTCTTTCGGGTAGCGGTCACTGGTGAGAATGACCTGCTGGCCACCTTCAAGCAGGGCGTTGAAGGTGTGGAAAAACTCTTCCTGGGAACGTTCTTTGCGGGCGAAGAATTGAATGTCATCGATCAACAACGCATCCACCGAACGGTAGAAGCGCTTGAACTCATTGATGGCGTTCAGCTGCAGGGCCTTGACCATATCGGCCACGAACCGCTCGGAATGCAGGTACACAACCTTGGCATTCGGATTCTTCTTTAATAGGTGGTTACCCACCGCGTGCATCAAGTGGGTTTTACCCAAGCCGACGCCACCATAAAGGAAGAGCGGGTTGTAACCGTGCTTGGGATTGTCCGCCACTTGCCAGGCCGCAGCCCGGGCCAGTTGGTTGGACTTGCCCTCGACGAAGTTTTCGAAGGTGAAGGTGCGGTTCAGGTAGCTGGTGTGCTTGAGCGCGCCTTCGACCTGCACCGTACGCTGTTCGGCGCGAATCGGAGCTTGTTGCGAACTGGCACCGGCCATTGGATCGAAGCTGTCGCGCGATGGCTCTTCATTAACTTCGGCAACTTTTTGCGTTGCACGCTTGGTCGGAGCGGCTACCGGGGCTGGCGCCGTAGAGCTGACAGGTGCCTGAGCCTGTGAAGCAGCAGCGGCCAACGGAGCATTCGGGGCGGCACGCGGTGCCGAACTGCGTTTGCTGCCTATTAATAAGGACAGCGCCGGCGCCATGCCATTGCCATGCTCATCCAGCAGTTCAAGGACGCGGCCCAAGTACTTTTCGTTGACCCAGTCGAGAACAAAACGATTCGGTGCGTAGACACGCAACTCGTCGCCTTCGGCTTCGACCTGTAGTGGACGGATCCAAGTGTTGAATTGTTGGGCAGGCAGCTCATCGCGCAAAAGCTCCACGCACTGCTGCCAAAGTTCCACTGACACGGATATCCCCTAAGTTGAAAGCCGGTGAGGCAAAAACAAGCCGCCATTGTAGCCGACCAAGCCCCGACTTATCCACACGAAGGTTGTGCACCTCCCATGAAGAATCAGTGATTTATACGAAAAAAAGACGACCAGCGGTCTGTGCATAAGCTCTGTGGATAACCGGGTCTAAGGTCGTTGTACAAGTGGGGGGGAAACTCGGTGGATAACCACGCTGTGGATAAGTACCTCTTTCACACACAGCTTATCCGACAGCGCAGCACAGGGTTACCACCGTTTTCCACCGTAGTTGTCATTCTCTGTACATCACGACTTTAAAGGGCTGATGGCAGTTATCCACAGATGATCGTGCCCCCAGCTTTTATAAGCTTTACAGAAAAGCTTTAAATACTTTCCTTCTTAATTTCTATATCTAGCCAGGGAGCTCGGCAGGAAAAACGTCTGGAGATCTATTTATAAGGAAACGCTGGTTGGAAATTGACCTAGAGGCTTGCTTTCTCTAGAATCCCCGGTCTCTTAAAACGGGGGCCATTCCGGCCCGTTGTGGACGAACCAGGTAACACGACAATGAAACGTACTTTCCAACCAAGCACTATCAAACGCGCTCGTACCCACGGTTTCCGTGCTCGCATGGCTACCAAAAACGGTCGTGCCGTTCTGTCGCGTCGTCGCGCCAAAGGTCGTGCGCGTCTGGCAGTTTGATAAGCCGGCACTGGAGGTGAGTCAGGACTTCAGTCGGGAAAAGCGTCTGCTTACTCCCCGGCATTTCAAGGCAGTCTTTGACTCCCCTACCGGCAAGGTTCCGGGGAAAAACCTCCTGCTCCTTGCGCGCAACAACGATCTCGATCACCCCCGTCTCGGGCTGGTTATCGGGAAAAAGAGCGTAAAGCTCTCCGTCGAGCGCAATCGCCTCAAACGTCTGATGCGCGAATCGTTCCGTCTGAACCAGGACTCACTGGCCGGCTGGGACATCGTTATCGTCGCGCGCAAAGGTTTGGGTGACGTAGAAAACCCCGAATTGATTCAGCATTTCGGCAAACTCTGGAAGCGTCTGGCACGTAGCACGCCGGTACCAGCAGTCAAAACCGAAACTGTAGGGGTAGACAGTCCCGATGCGTAAACTGGCACTCGTTCCGATCCAGTTTTATCGCTATGCCATTAGTCCTCTGATGGCCAGTCACTGTCGTTTCTACCCCAGTTGTTCCTGCTACGCGTATGAAGCCATAGAAAATCATGGCCTTCTGCGCGGTGGCTGGCTGGCCTTTCGTCGTTTAGGTCGCTGTCATCCGTGGAATCCCGGTGGTTATGACCCGGTTCCATCTATCCCTACCTCCCGTTCTTCTTCGATGGCCGAGTAATCATGGATATCAAACGCACGATCCTGATCGTCGCCCTGGCAATCGTGTCCTACGTTATGGTTCTTAAATGGAACCAGGACTATGGCCAGGCTGCCCTGCCGACTCAGAATGTTGCTTCCAGTACTACCGCACCGGGCCTACCGGATACGGCGACTGGCAATAATGCTTCTGTCAGTGACGACATTCCACGCGCCGCAAGCGATACCAGTGCAACTGCACCTGCTGAAACACCAGTAGCTGCAAGCAAAGACCTCATCCAGATCAAAACGGATGTGCTCAACCTGGCAATCGATCCACAAGGTGGTGATGTTGCGCAGTTGACGCTGCCGCTGTATCCACGTCGCCAGGACCATCCGGAAATTCCATTCCAGTTGTTCGATAACGGCAACGAGCGGACTTATCTGGCTCAAAGCGGTTTGATCGGCACCGACGGTCCGGACGGAAGTCCTGCCGGTCGTCCGGTTTACTCCTCGGAGAAGAAGGTTTACCAACTGGCTGACGGTCAAGACCAATTGGTCGCAGACCTGAAGTTCAGCAAGGACGGCGTCAACTACATCAAGCGTTTCACCCTGAAACGTGGCCTGTATGACGTAACCGTTTCCTACCTGATCGATAACCAGAGTGCCAAACCCTGGTCCGGTGCAATGTTCGCGCAATTGAAGCGTGACGCCAGCTCCGATCCTTCTTCCAGCACCGCCACCGGCACCGCGACTTACCTGGGCGCCGCCCTGTGGACAAGTAACGAGCCGTACAAGAAAGTGTCCATGAAGGACATGGACAAGGCTCAGCTGAAAGAAACCGTTAACGGTGGTTGGGTTGCATGGTTGCAGCACTACTTCGTGACCGCGTGGATTCCGGCGAAAGGCGAAAATAACCTCGTCCAGACCCGTAAAGACAGCAAAGGCAACTACATCATCGGCTACACCGCACCGGCAATGACTGTCGCGCCAGGTGCAAAAGCCGAGACCAGCGCTGTTCTATACGCCGGTCCGAAAAGCCAGGCTGTGCTGAAAGAGTTGTCCCCAGGTCTGGAACTGACCGTCGACTACGGCATTCTGTGGTTCATTGCCCAGCCAATCTTCTGGCTGCTGCAACACATCCACGCGCTGGTCGGTAACTGGGGCTGGTCGATCATCTTCCTGACCATGCTGATCAAAGGGATCTTCTTCCCGCTGTCGGCTGCCAGCTACAAATCCATGGCGCGCATGCGTGCAGTGGCACCGAAACTGGCCGCGCTGAAAGAGCAACATGGCGACGACCGGCAGAAAATGTCGCAATCCATGATGGAGCTGTACAAGAAAGAGAAGATCAATCCGCTGGGTGGTTGCTTGCCAATCCTCGTGCAGATGCCGGTTTTCCTTTCGTTGTACTGGGTTCTGCTGGAAAGCGTTGAAATGCGCCAAGCGCCGTTCATGCTGTGGATTACTGACCTGTCGATCAAGGATCCGTTCTTCATTCTGCCGATCATCATGGGTGCAACCATGTTCATCCAGCAGCAGCTGAACCCGACTCCTCCGGATCCGATGCAGGCCAAGGTGATGAAGCTGATGCCAATCATCTTCACCTTCTTCTTCCTGTGGTTCCCGGCTGGTCTGGTGCTGTACTGGGTAGTGAACAACTGCCTGTCGATCGCCCAACAGTGGTACATCACTCGTAAGATCGAAGCAGCTACCAAAGCAGCTGCCTGATTTACACTGTGAATAACCACTCAAAACGCCCCCTAGTGGGGCGTTTTGCTATCTGTCACTTTTGTCTGGATAACGGTTTATGAGCGTTCCTCGTGAAACCATCGCCGCCGTCGCCACCGCTCAAGGTCGCGGCGGTGTGGGCATCGTCCGTATTTCCGGACCGCTGGCGAGTGTTGCCGCCAAGGCCTTCAGCGGTCGTGAACTCAAGCCAAGGTTTGCCCACTACGGCCCGTTCCTCAGTGAAAACGATGAGGTGCTGGATCAAGGCATTGCCCTGTATTTTCCGGGCCCGAACTCGTTCACTGGCGAAGATGTGCTGGAGCTCCAGGGCCACGGCGGTCCGATAGTTCTGGATATGCTGCTCAAGCGTTGCCTGGAATTGGGCTGTCGGTTGGCCCGGCCGGGTGAATTCAGCGAGCGCGCGTTCCTCAATGACAAACTCGACCTGGCTCAGGCCGAGGCGATTGCCGACTTGATCGAGGCGAGTTCTGCACAGGCTGCACGAAATGCCCTGCGTTCCTTGCAGGGCGCATTTTCCGAGCGTGTGCATAACCTCACCGAGCAACTGATTGGCCTGCGCATCTATGTCGAAGCGGCGATCGACTTCCCTGAAGAAGAAATCGACTTCCTCGCCGATGGTCACGTACTGAGCATGCTCGACAAAGTGCGTGACGAGTTATCCACCGTACTGCGCGAAGCCGGGCAGGGTGCCTTGTTGCGTGACGGGATGACCGTGGTGATCGCCGGCCGGCCGAATGCCGGTAAATCCAGCCTGTTGAATGCACTGGCCGGTCGTGAAGCCGCGATCGTCACCGAGATTGCCGGCACCACCCGGGACATTCTTCGTGAACATATCCACATCGATGGTATGCCGCTGCACGTGGTCGACACCGCTGGTCTGCGAGATACCGACGACCAGGTGGAAAAAATTGGTGTCGAACGGGCGCTGAAAGCCATCGGTGAGGCTGATCGGGTGCTGTTGGTGGTCGATGCTACCGCTCCTGAAGCACTTGATCCGTTCGCGTTATGGCCTGAATTTCTGGAAATCCGTCCCGATCCGGCGAAAGTCACGCTGATCCGAAACAAGGCTGACCTCACGGGCGAAGCCATTGCCCTGGAAGTCAGCGAGGATGGCCACGTCACCATCAGCCTGAGCGCCAAGTCTGCAGGTGAAGGGCTGGAATTGCTGCGTGACCATCTCAAGGCCTGCATGGGCTACGAACAGACCTCGGAAAGCAGCTTCAGTGCTCGCAGGCGTCACCTTGAAGCGTTGCGTCACGCCAGTGCTTCCCTTGAGCACGGCCGTTCACAGCTGACCCTGGCGGGTGCCGGCGAACTGTTGGCCGAGGATTTGCGACAAGCCCAACACGCTTTGGGTGAAATCACCGGTGCATTCAGCTCCGATGACTTGCTGGGACGAATCTTTTCCAGCTTCTGTATCGGTAAATAGTCCTCCCGTTGTCCACAGACAGGCCATTCGTGCCTGTCTGTTCCCTTCTTTTCCTGAATTCTCTTCCAGTGCTGAGCAGATTCTTTCTGCTTGAGCGGAATTCCCGTGCCCTGGATTTGCTTATTCAGCAGTTTTCTGTGGATTAAGCCCTGTGAATAACTGCCACTAAGGGCAGTTGATAACAGGGCCTCAAAACTGAAGATAACCGCCCCTGTGGATAAGCACCCCTTTCATCCACAGGCTTAAACCGGTTATCCAAGGGCCTCCTTGGCACATGACCACAGGGTTTTGAATCTCTGTACATATTGTATATAAAGGCCTGTAGAGATCTATCCACAGAAATGTGCCTCAGTAGAAATAAACATAAAAACAAAGATTTAATAAATTTCTCTCTTTTTAATTTCTATAACCACGACTTCTCCACAGCTGGTTAAATTTTGTGCAAAGGGTTCTTTAGGAAGGGCGAAGTCCCTATACTTGCCGACCAGGTCCAAAAACCTGAGATCAACCTATTCCGGATTACCTAACTGAAGCAGGCACGAGGTGCGTGGTGGATTTCCCTTCCCGTTTTGAAGTGATCGTCATCGGCGGCGGTCATGCCGGTACCGAGGCAGCACTGGCCTCAGCACGTATGGGTGCAAAAACCCTGTTGCTGACGCATAACGTGGAAACCCTCGGTGCCATGAGTTGCAACCCCGCTATCGGTGGGATCGGCAAAAGCCATTTGGTCAAGGAAATCGATGCCCTCGGCGGCGCGATGGCCATTGCTACCGATAAGGGTGGTATCCAATTTCGTGTATTGAACAGCCGCAAAGGCCCAGCCGTGCGTGCAACCCGCGCTCAGGCAGACCGGGTTCTGTACAAGGCAGCTGTCCGCGAAATATTGGAAAACCAGCCGAACCTGTGGATATTTCAACAGGCTGCCGATGACTTGATCGTCGAGCAGGAACAAGTGCGTGGTGTTGTCACCCAAATGGGCCTGCGTTTCTTAGCGGATTCCGTGGTGTTGACCACTGGCACCTTCCTCGGTGGACTTATCCACATCGGAATGCAGAACTTTTCCGGTGGCCGTGCCGGTGATCCGCCGTCGATCGCCCTGGCTCACCGTCTGCGTGAATTGCCACTGCGTGTCGGTCGCCTGAAAACCGGTACGCCACCGCGTATCGACGGCCGTTCTGTGGATTTCTCGGTGATGACCGAGCAAGCAGGCGATACACCGATCCCGGTGATGTCGTTCATGGGTTCCAAAGAGCAACATCCGAAACAGGTCAGCTGCTGGATTACCCACACGAACGCCCGTACCCACGAAATCATTGCCGCGAACCTCGATCGTTCGCCGATGTATTCCGATGCAGGTGTGATCGAAGGTATCGGCCCGCGTTACTGCCCGTCGATCGAAGACAAGATCCATCGCTTTGCCGACAAGGAAAGCCATCAGGTCTTCATCGAACCGGAAGGCCTGACGACCAACGAGCTGTACCCGAACGGGATATCCACATCCCTGCCGTTCGACGTGCAACTGCAGATCGTGCAATCGATTCGCGGCATGGAAAACGCGCACATCGTTCGTCCGGGTTACGCCATCGAATACGACTACTTCGACCCGCGTGACCTGAAGTACAACCTGGAAACCAAAGTTATCGCCGGTCTGTTCTTCGCCGGGCAAATCAATGGCACCACCGGTTACGAAGAAGCCGGCGCCCAGGGTTTGCTGGCCGGGGCCAACGCCGCACTGCGTGCACAGGGCAAAGATGCCTGGTGCCCGCGTCGCGACGAGGCGTACATCGGAGTGTTGGTCGACGACCTGATTACCCTGGGTACCCAGGAACCGTATCGGATGTTCACGTCCCGCGCCGAATACCGCCTGATCCTGCGCGAAGACAACGCCGACCTGCGCTTGACCGAAAAAGGTCGCGAACTGGGTCTGGTGGATGACGCGCGTTGGGCTGCGTTCTGCACCAAACGCGAAAGCATCACGCTGGAAGAGCAACGCCTGAAAAGTACCTGGGTTCGCCCGGGCACCGAGCAAGGCGATGCGATTTCCGAAAAATTCGGCACGCCGCTGACCCACGAATACAACTTGCTCAACCTGCTGAGCCGTCCGGAAATCGACTACGCTGGTCTGATCGCAGTGACTGGTGGCGGCGCAGAAGATCCACAAGTCGCCGAGCAGGTCGAAATCAAGACCAAATACGCCGGTTACATCGATCGCCAGCAGGATGAAATCGCACGACTGCGGGCCAGCGAAGACACAAAACTGCCTGTGGATATCGATTACACGAACATTTCCGGTCTCTCCAAAGAGATCCAGAGCAAGCTCGGTGCGACCCGTCCAGAGACCTTGGGCCAGGCGTCGCGTATCCCGGGTGTGACGCCGGCAGCGATTTCGCTGTTGATGATTCATTTGAAAAAACGCGGCGCGGGCCGTCAGTTGGAGCAAAGCGCTTGAGTTCGTTGGTCACCTCGCAACACGCAGAAGAGTTATCCACAGGTGCTCGCCAGCTCGGTGTCACGCTGACAGAAACCCAGCATGCCCAGCTGCTGGGTTATCTGGCCCTGTTGATAAAATGGAACAAGGCTTACAACCTGACTGCCGTACGCGATCCGGATGAAATGGTTTCCCGTCACTTGCTCGATAGTTTGAGCGTGATGTCGTTCGTCGAAAACGGTCGCTGGCTGGACGTTGGCAGCGGTGGGGGCATGCCGGGTATTCCATTGGCCATCCTGTTTCCAGAGTCCCAAGTGACCTGCCTGGACAGCAACGGCAAGAAAACCCGCTTCCTGACCCAGGTCAAACTCGAACTCAAACTGGATAACCTGCAAGTTATCCACAGTCGCGTCGAAGCTTTTCAGCCTGATCAGCCATTCAACGGGATCATCTCCCGGGCGTTCAGCAGCATGGAGAACTTCAGCAACTGGACTCGCCACCTCGGCGACACCGAAACACGTTGGCTGGCAATGAAGGGCGTTCATCCCGCCGATGAGCTGGTAGCATTGCCGGCAGACTTCCACCTCGATAGCGAACACGCCCTGGCCGTACCCGGTTGCCAAGGCCAACGCCATCTGCTGATACTGCGCCGCACGGCATGATTGGGAACACAAGCAAGAATGGCTAAGGTATTCGCGATAGCGAACCAAAAGGGTGGTGTGGGCAAGACCACCACCTGCATCAACCTCGCAGCTTCCCTGGTCGCTACCAAGCGCCGGGTGCTGTTGATCGATCTCGATCCACAGGGCAACGCCACCATGGGTAGCGGTGTGGATAAACACGGCCTGGAAAACTCGGTCTACGACCTGCTGATCGGCGAATGCGATCTGGCCCAGGCCATGCACTATTCCGAGCACGGTGGTTACCAACTGCTGCCGGCCAACCGCGACCTGACCGCGGCCGAAGTGGTTCTGCTGGAAATGCAGATGAAGGAAAGCCGCCTGCGCAGTGCGTTGGCGCCGATCCGTGAAAACTACGATTACATTTTGATCGACTGTCCGCCGTCGTTGTCGATGCTCACGCTGAACGCTTTGGTCGCCGCTGACGGGGTAATTATCCCCATGCAGTGCGAGTACTTCGCGCTCGAAGGATTGAGCGACCTTGTGGATAACATCAAGCGCATCGCTGAGTTGCTGAACCCGAACCTGAAAGTCGAAGGCCTGTTGCGGACCATGTATGACCCGCGCCTGAGCCTGATGAACGATGTTTCGGCGCAGCTCAAGGAACACTTCGGCGAGCAGCTCTACGACACGGTGATTCCGCGCAACATCCGCCTGGCCGAAGCGCCAAGCTATGGCATGCCGGCGCTGGCGTATGACAAATCATCGCGGGGCGCCATTGCCTATCTGGCATTGGCGGGCGAGATGGTTCGTCGTCAACGCAAAAACTCACGCACTGCCGCTGCTCAGGCAACTTAAGGAATCCCCATGGCCGTCAAGAAACGAGGTCTCGGACGTGGACTGGATGCACTGCTGAGTGGTCCGACTGTCAGCTCGCTGGAAGAACAAGCGGTGCAGGCTGATCAGCGTGAGTTGCAGCACCTGCCCCTGGACCTGATCCAGCGCGGCAAGTACCAGCCGCGTCGGGACATGGACCCTCAGGCGCTGGAAGAGCTGGCGCAGTCGATCAAGGCTCAGGGCGTGATGCAGCCGATCGTGGTTCGTCCGATTGGCAGCGGTCGCTTCGAAATCATCGCCGGTGAACGCCGCTGGCGCGCCAGCCAGCAGGCTGGCCAGGAAACCATCCCGGCGATGGTTCGCGATGTGCCGGATGAAACCGCGATCGCCATGGCGCTGATCGAGAACATCCAGCGCGAAGACCTCAACCCGATCGAAGAAGCGGTTGCGTTGCAGCGTTTGCAGCAGGAATTCCAGCTGACGCAGCAACAAGTGGCCGAAGCCGTGGGCAAATCCCGCGTGACCGTGGCCAACCTGCTACGCTTGATCGCGTTGCCGGAAGTCATCAAAACCATGCTGTCCCACGGCGACCTGGAAATGGGCCATGCCCGTGCTTTGCTCGGTTTACCGGAAAATCAACAGGTTGAAGGGGCGCGACACGTTGTCGCACGGGGGCTGACTGTACGCCAGACTGAAGCACTGGTTCGCCAGTGGTTGAGTGGTAAACAGGAACCTGCTGAACCGGTAAAGCCGGACCCGGATATCGCTCGACTCGAACAGCGTCTGGCTGAGCGCCTAGGCTCTGCGGTGCAGATTCGCCACGGGAAAAAGGGGAAGGGGCAGTTGGTGATCGGTTACAACTCCCTCGATGAGCTTCAAGGTGTACTTGCACACATTCGCTGAAACATTTCCTCATGTAGCGTGCAGTCGGAAATCACTACCTGACAGTTGAATAGGGGCAGAACCGCCCCTATACTCTGCGCGCATTTTGTCGGCACAAATTATGCCAAGTTATTGAATTCTGGCAGCCGATCATTGGGGAGCAAAACGATGGAAAGCCGCACGCCAAACCGCTTGCCGTTCCATCGCCTGGCAGTTTTTCCGGTCTTACTGGCTCAATTTGTCGTTTTGGTACTGGCCGCTTTGGCGCTCTGGTACTGGCATGGAGTCGTAGCCGGGTACTCAGGACTCTGCGGAGGCCTGATAGCCTTGCTACCCAATGTTTATTTCGCTCACAGGGCATTTCGGTTTTCCGGCGCCCGAGCAGCTCAAGCCATCGTCCGGTCTTTTTATGCCGGCGAGGCGGGCAAACTAATTTTGACGGCAGTGCTCTTTGCATTGACGTTTGCAGGTGTGAAGCCATTGGCGCCGCTAGCTGTATTCGGCGTCTTCGTGTTGACCCAACTGGTCAGCTGGTTCGCGCCCCTGCTGATGAGAACAAGACTTTCGAGACCTTAGGGCGTTTGAGGCAACCATGGCAGAGACAACCGCTTCGGGCTATATCCAGCACCACTTGCAGAACCTGACCTTCGGTCAGCACCCAACTGGCGGGTGGGGTTTTGCCCACACCGCAGCAGAAGCCAAAGAAATGGGCTTCTGGGCTTTCCACGTCGATACTCTCGGCTGGTCGGTCGCGTTGGGTCTGATTTTCGTTCTTCTTTTCCGCATGGCGGCAAAGAAGGCGACTTCCGGTCAGCCTGGCGGCTTGCAGAACTTCGTCGAGGTTCTGATCGAGTTCGTCGACAGCAGCGTGAAAGATACCTTTCACGGCCGTAATCCATTGATCGCACCATTGGCGCTGACGATTTTTGTCTGGGTGTTCCTGATGAACGCCGTCGACCTGGTTCCGGTCGACTGGATTCCGAAAGTGGCTGCCTTCATTACCGGCGACCCGCATCTGGTCTTCCGTGCTGTTCCAACCACTGACCCGAACGCGACCCTGGGTATGTCCCTGTCGGTGTTCGCGTTGATCATTTTCTACAGCATCAAGGTCAAGGGTATCGGCGGCTTCATCGGCGAACTGACCCTGCACCCTTTCGGCAGCAAGAACATCTTCGTTCAAGCCCTGCTGATCCCGGTGAACTTCCTGCTGGAGTTCGTGACACTGGTTGCCAAGCCAATCTCCCTGGCACTGCGTCTGTTCGGCAACATGTACGCCGGCGAACTGGTCTTCATTCTGATTGCTGTGATGTTCGGCAGCGGTCTGCTCTGGCTTAGCGGCCTGGGCATTGTTCTGCAGTGGGCGTGGGCTGTGTTCCACATCCTGATCATCACCCTGCAGGCGTTTATCTTCATGATGCTGACCATCGTTTACTTGTCGATGGCGCACGAAGAGAACCATTAAGACCAGTCTCGACTAGTCTGATGTCCCACTCGGTCAAACGAGTGGGTGCCCGAACAGGGCTATGAAACGATTTGTTTTACCGCTTTAAAATCTAAAAAACCTAAACCATACGACGTAAAAGTCGGGAGGAAAGATGGAAACTGTAGTTGGTCTAACCGCTATCGCTGTTGCACTGTTGATCGGCCTGGGCGCACTGGGTACCGCAATTGGTTTCGGCCTGTTGGGCGGCAAGTTCCTGGAAGGCGCAGCGCGTCAGCCAGAGATGGTTCCAATGCTGCAAGTCAAAATGTTCATCGTTGCCGGTCTGCTCGACGCCGTAACCATGATCGGTGTTGGTATCGCTCTGTTCTTCACCTTCGCGAACCCATTCGTTGGTCAACTCGCTGGCTAATTACTCGAACCTTCGAGTAATTGGTGTGATGTGCAACGAACGAGCGAGGTGTTGGCGTGAACATTAATGCAACCCTGATTGGCCAGTCCGTTGCGTTCTTCATTTTTGTACTGTTTTGCATGAAGTTCGTGTGGCCTCCGGTCATCGCGGCTTTGCACGAACGTCAGAAGAAGATCGCGGATGGACTGGATGCTGCCAGCCGAGCAGCTCGCGACCTGGAGTTGGCCCAAGAGAAAGCGGGTCATCAACTGCGCGAAGCAAAAGCTCAGGCAGCTGAAATCATTGAGCAAGCCAAGAAACGCGGTAACCAGATCGTCGATGAGGCTGTTGAAAAAGCCCGTATCGACGCTGACCGTGTGAAGGTTCAGGCTCAGGCCGAGATCGAGCAGGAACTGAACAGTGTCAAAGACGCGCTGCGTGCCCAATTGGGTGCTCTGGCCGTTGGCGGCGCCGAGAAGATCCTGGGTGCCACAATCGATCAAAACGCGCACGCGGAGCTGGTAAACAAACTGGCTGCTGAAATTTAAGCGAGGGCGATCATGGCAGAATTGACCACGTTGGCCCGACCTTACGCTAAGGCAGCCTTCGAGCACGCCCAGGCCCACCAGCAACTGGCCTCTTGGTCAGCCATGCTCGGCCTGGCTGCAGCAGTGTCGCAAGACGACACTATGCAGCGCGTGCTCAAGGCCCCGCGACTGACGAGCGCAAACAAGGCCACCACGTTTATTGACGTGTGTGGCGACAAGTTCGATGCCAAGGCACAGAATTTCATTCACGTCGTTGCCGAAAACGACCGTCTCCCGCTTTTGCCGGAGATCGCCGCTCTGTTTGACCTGTACAAGGCCGAACAAGAGAAATCGGTAGACGTGGACGTAACCAGTGCTTTTGCATTGAACCAAGAACAGCAAGACAAACTCGCCAAGGTTCTCAGTGCACGGCTCGGCCGGGAAGTGCGACTGCACGCTGCGGAGGATGCCACCCTTATTGGTGGTGTCATCATCCGCGCCGGCGACCTGGTAATCGATGGCTCGATTCGCGGCAAACTCGCGAACCTTGCCGAAGCATTGAAATCTTGAGTTTGAAGGGGCAGCAGAGCAATGCAGCAACTCAATCCTTCCGAAATAAGTGAAATTATCAAGGGCCGCATCGACAAGCTCGATGTGACCTCCCAAGCCCGTAACGAAGGCACTGTCGTCAGCGTATCTGACGGTATCGTGCGGATTCACGGTCTGGCCGACGTAATGTACGGCGAGATGATCGAGTTTCCGGGCGGCGTCTTCGGTATGGCTCTCAACCTGGAGCAAGACTCTGTAGGTGCCGTTGTATTGGGCTCTTACCAGTCTCTGGCTGAAGGCATGAGCGCCAAGTGCACTGGCCGCATCCTCGAAGTTCCGGTTGGTAAGGAACTGCTGGGTCGCGTAGTCGACGCACTGGGTAACCCAGTTGACGGCAAAGGTCCGCTGAACAACACCGAGACCGATGCGGTCGAGAAAGTTGCTCCAGGCGTGATCTGGCGTAAGTCGGTAGACCAGCCTGTACAGACTGGCTACAAGGCTGTCGATGCCATGATTCCTGTCGGCCGTGGCCAGCGTGAGCTGATCATCGGTGACCGTCAGATCGGTAAAACCGCTCTGGCGATCGACGCGATCATCAACCAGAAAAACAGCGGTATTTTCTGCGTCTACGTAGCGATCGGTCAGAAACAATCGACCATCGCTAACGTGGTTCGCAAGCTGGAAGAAAACGGCGCACTGGCTAACACCATCGTCGTTGCCGCGAGCGCTTCGGAATCTGCAGCACTGCAATTCCTGGCACCGTACTCCGGTTGCACCATGGGTGAATTCTTCCGCGACCGCGGTGAAGACGCGCTGATCGTTTATGACGATCTGTCCAAGCAAGCAGTGGCTTACCGCCAGATTTCCCTGCTGCTGCGCCGTCCACCAGGCCGTGAAGCTTACCCAGGCGACGTGTTCTATCTCCACTCCCGTCTGCTGGAGCGCGCATCCCGCGTTTCGGAAGAATACGTAGAGAAGTTCACCAACGGCGCAGTGACCGGCAAAACCGGTTCCCTGACCGCACTGCCGATCATCGAAACCCAGGCTGGCGACGTTTCCGCGTTCGTTCCGACCAACGTGATTTCCATCACCGACGGTCAGATCTTCCTGGAATCGGCCATGTTCAACTCCGGGATCCGTCCTGCTGTGAACGCCGGTGTTTCGGTATCCCGTGTGGGTGGTGCCGCTCAGACCAAGATCATCAAGAAGCTCTCCGGTGGTATCCGTACCGCTCTGGCTCAGTACCGTGAACTGGCGGCATTCGCCCAGTTCGCTTCTGACCTGGACGAAGCGACCCGTAAGCAACTTGAGCATGGTCAGCGCGTTACCGAGCTGATGAAGCAGAAGCAATACGCACCAATGTCGATCGCTGACATGGCGCTGTCGCTGTATGCCGCTGAGCGTGGGTTCCTGACTGACGTTGAAATCGCCAAGATCGGCAGCTTCGAACAAGCGCTGATTGCTTTCTTCAACCGCGATCACGCCGAATTGATGGCGAAGATCAACGTGAAGGGTGACTTCAATGACGAAATCGACGCTGGCATGAAAGCCGGTATCGAGAAGTTCAAGGCCACCCAAACCTGGTAAGCCGCAGCGGGAGCCGCAAGGCTCCCGCTTGCTAACCTGATAGGTGTTACATGGCAGGCGCAAAAGAGATTCGCAGTAAGATTGCGAGCATCAAAAGCACGCAAAAGATTACCAGCGCCATGGAAAAAGTGGCGGTCAGTAAAATGCGCAAGGCACAAATGCGCATGGCTGCTAGCCGTCCTTACGCGGAGCGCATCCGCCAGGTTATTGGTCATTTGGCCAACGCCAACCCGGAATATCGCCACCCCTTCATGATCGAGCGTGAAATCAAGCGCGTCGGTTATGTCGTAGTGAGCAGTGACCGTGGTCTGTGTGGTGGCTTGAACACCAACCTGTTCAAGGCCCTGGTCAAGGACATGGCGGTAAACCGCGAAAACGGCGTCGAGATCGATCTGTGTGTTGTTGGTAGCAAGGGTGCGGCTTTCTTCCGCAACTTCGGCGGCAACGTCGTTGCAGCTATCAGCCACCTGGGTGAAGAGCCGTCGATCAATGATCTGATTGGCAGCGTCAAGGTGATGCTGGATGCCTACCTGGACGGCCGTATTGATCGCCTGTCCGTGGTGTCCAACAAGTTCATCAACACCATGACGCAACAGCCTACTGTGGAGCAGTTGATTCCACTGGAGGCAACCCCGGATCAATCGCTCAAGCACCACTGGGACTATCTCTACGAACCGGATGCCAAAGAGCTGCTTGACGGCTTGATGGTCCGCTACGTTGAGTCGCAGGTCTACCAGGCGGTGGTCGAGAACAACGCGGCTGAACAAGCTGCGCGGATGATCGCGATGAAGAACGCTACCGACAACGCCGGTGATTTGATCAGCGATTTGCAGCTGGTCTACAACAAGGCGCGTCAGGCTGCGATCACCCAAGAGATCTCGGAAATCGTCGGCGGCGCTGCCGCGGTTTAACGGTTCAAATATTCAGAGGATCCAGCTATGAGTAGCGGACGTATCGTTCAAATCATCGGCGCCGTTATCGACGTGGAATTTCCACGCGACAGCGTACCGAGCATCTACAACGCGCTGTTGGTACAAAGCGCGGCCGGGACTACTCTCGAAGTTCAGCAACAGCTGGGCGACGGCGTGGTTCGTACCATTGCGATGGGTTCCACCGAAGGCTTGAAGCGCGGTCTGGAAGTCAAGGACTCTGGCGCAGCCATCTCCGTACCGGTCGGTAAAGCGACCCTGGGCCGGATCATGGACGTACTGGGCAACCCGATCGACGAAGCTGGCCCGATTGACACCGAAGAGCGCTGGGGCATTCACCGTCCTGCGCCAACCTTCGCTGAACAAGCTGGCGGCAACGACCTGCTGGAAACCGGCATCAAGGTTATCGACCTGGTTTGCCCGTTCGCCAAGGGTGGTAAAGTCGGTCTGTTCGGTGGTGCCGGTGTAGGCAAAACCGTAAACATGATGGAACTGATCCGTAACATCGCCATCGAGCACAGCGGTTATTCCGTGTTCGCCGGTGTGGGTGAGCGTACTCGTGAGGGTAACGACTTCTACCACGAGATGAAGGATTCCAACGTTCTGGACAAAGTGGCACTGGTTTACGGTCAGATGAACGAGCCGCCGGGTAACCGTCTGCGCGTAGCACTGACCGGCCTGACCATGGCCGAGAAGTTCCGTGACGAAGGTAACGACGTTCTGCTGTTCGTCGACAACATCTATCGTTACACCCTGGCCGGTACTGAAGTATCCGCACTGCTGGGCCGTATGCCTTCCGCAGTAGGTTACCAGCCGACCCTGGCCGAAGAGATGGGTACTCTGCAAGAGCGTATCACTTCGACCAAAAACGGTTCGATCACTTCGATCCAAGCGGTATACGTACCTGCGGATGACTTGACTGACCCGTCGCCAGCGACCACTTTCGCCCACTTGGACGCCACCGTCGTTCTGTCCCGTGACATCGCTTCCCTGGGTATCTACCCAGCGGTCGATCCACTCGACTCGACTTCGCGCCAGCTGGACCCGAACGTAATCGGCCAGGACCACTACGACACCGCTCGCGGCGTACAGTATGTTCTGCAACGTTACAAAGAACTGAAGGACATCATTGCGATCCTGGGTATGGACGAGCTGTCGGAATCCGACAAGCAGTTGGTAAACCGTGCTCGTAAGATCCAGCGTTTCTTGTCGCAGCCGTTCTTCGTGGCTGAAGTCTTCACCGGTGCTTCGGGTAAATACGTTTCCCTGAAAGACACCATTGCTGGCTTCAAAGGCATCCTCAACGGTGACTACGACCACCTGCCAGAACAAGCGTTCTACATGGTCGGCGGCATCGAAGAAGCGATCGAGAAAGCCAAGAAACTGTAATCCCGGCGCCCGGCAACGGGCGCTAATTTAGGTTGAGGCAATCAGATGGCTATGACAGTCCATTGCGATATCGTCAGCGCGGAAGGGGAAATCTTCTCCGGCCTGGTCGAGATGGTGGTTGCGCACGGTGCACTGGGTGATCTTGGTATCGCCCTGGGTCACGCGCCGCTGATCACTAATCTCAAGCCGGGCCCGATCCGCCTGATCAAGCAGGGCGGGGAAGAGGAGGTGTATTACATCTCCGGCGGTTTCCTCGAGGTTCAGCCGAACATGGTCAAGGTACTTGCCGACACTGTGCAACGTGCTGCCGACCTGGACGAAGCCTCCGCTCAGGAAGCCGTTAAGGCTGCCGAGAAGGCCTTGCATGACCGTGGTGCAGAATTCGATTACGGTTCTGCTGCCGCACGTCTGGCCGAGGCTGCAGCTCAGCTGCGCACCGTCCAGCAGATCCGCAAGAAGTTCGGCCACTAATAGGCCACCGCTTGTTGTGCGATTGATTAAAAAGGGTAGCCTCGGCTACCCTTTTTTCTTTTTAGATATTCAAAACCTGGTCGCAGCCGCTGACCTCCCAGGATTGGTAGCCAGTCATGTCTTTAGAAATCGTTATCCTCGCTGCTGGTCAAGGCACCCGCATGCGTTCGGCACTGCCGAAAGTTCTGCATCCGATTGCCGGCAACTCGATGCTCGGCCATGTTATCCACAGCGCCCGGCAACTTGATCCACAGCGCATCCACGTAGTGATCGGCCATGGCGCCGATGCAGTGCGCGAGCGTCTGGCGGCTGATGATCTGAATTTCGTCTTGCAGGACAAGCAGCTTGGGACTGGCCACGCCGTTGCTCAAGCGGTGCCTTTCATTGAGTCCGACACCGTCCTGATTCTTTATGGTGACGTGCCATTGATCGAAGTCGAAACCCTGCAGCGTCTGCTCAAGCAAGTAGCGCCGCAGCAGCTGGGTTTGCTGACTGTAGAACTGGACGACCCGACCGGCTATGGCCGCATCGTCCGCAACGCCGACGGCAAAGTAACAGCCATCGTCGAGCAGAAAGACGCCAACGAAGCCGAACGAGCGATCACTGAAGGCAACACCGGCATTCTGGCACTGCCGTTCGCCCAATTGGCTGGCTGGATGAGCCGGCTTTCGAACAACAACGCCCAAGGTGAGTACTACCTGACCGACGTGATCGCGATGGCAGTCAGCGACGGTCTGGTGGTGGCCACCGAGCAACCGCATGACGCCATGGAAGTGCAGGGCGCCAACGACCGCAAGCAGCTTTCCGAGCTTGAGCGTCACTATCAACTGCGCGCCGGTCGTCGGTTGATGGCCCAGGGCGTGACCCTGCGTGACCCGGCTCGTTTCGATGTGCGCGGTGAAATCACCGTCGGCCGCGACGTGCTGATCGACATCAACGTGATCCTCGAAGGCAAGGTCGTTATCGAGGACGACGTGGTGATCGGCCCGAACTGTGTGATCAAGGACAGCACCCTGCGCAAAGGTGTGGTGATCAAGGCCAACAGCCACATCGAAGGCGCGATTCTCGGCGAAGGCAGCGATGCCGGCCCGTTCGCTCGTTTGCGTCCAGGTACTGTGCTGGAAGCACGAGCGCATGTGGGTAACTTTGTTGAGCTGAAGAACGCTCATCTCGGCGAGGGCGCCAAGGCCGGTCATCTGACCTATCTGGGTGATGCCGAGATCGGCGCGCGTACCAACATCGGCGCGGGCACCATCACCTGCAACTACGATGGCGCCAATAAGTGGAAAACCGTGCTGGGTGAAGATGTGTTCATCGGTTCCAACAACTCGTTGGTTGCGCCTGTGGATATCTCTTCGGGTGCAACTACGGCGGCGGGTTCGACCATTACGCAGAATGTGGATAACGCGCAGTTGGCCGTGGGTCGTGCGCGGCAGAAGAATATCGATGGCTGGAAGCGGCCTGAGAAAATCAAGAAGAGCTGAGTTATCCACAGATTGAAAGATCAAAAGATCGCAGCCTGCGGCAGCTCCTACAGAGTGAACACGAACTCCCTGTAGGAGCTGCCGCAGGCTGCGATCTTTTTTGGTTATCCACAGGTCTTTTTATCGGCCCACGCTTGACGAAGTTTCGCCAATAGGTTTTTATTGCTTTCGTTATCTTTCGAATCGAAACTTGCCAAGCCATGTCGAAACGCAATACACCTCAACGCCGTCACAACATCCTCGCCTTGCTCAATGAGCAGGGCGAAGTCAGTGTGGATGAGCTGGCCAAGCGCTTCGAAACGTCGGAAGTTACGATCCGCAAGGATCTCGCGGCGCTTGAGAGCAACGGCTTGCTGCTGCGCCGCTATGGCGGAGCGATCACCCTGCCTCAAGAGCTGGTGGCTGACCTTGGTCAGCCGGTGTCCAAATACAAGCAGGCAATCGCTCGCGCTGCCGTCACACGAATTCGCGAGCATGCGCGGATCATCATCGACAGCGGCAGCACCACCGCAGCGATGATTCCGGAACTCGGCCAGCAACCGGGCCTGGTCGTGATGACCAACTCCCTGCATGTCGCCAATGCCTTGAGCGAACTTGAGCATGAGCCGGTGCTGTTGATGACCGGCGGCACCTGGGACCCGCATTCCGAGTCCTTTCAGGGGCAGGTGGCCGAGCAGGTACTACGCTCTTACGATTTCGACCAGTTGTTCATCGGTGCCGATGGCATCGACCTGGTTCGCGGTACCACCACCTTCAACGAGCTGCTGGGGCTGAGCCGAGTCATGGCTGAAGTCGCCCGGGAAGTGGTTGTCATGGTGGAGGCCGACAAGATCGGCCGCAAGATCCCCAACCTGGAGCTGCCCTGGAGCAGCGTCCATACCCTTATTACCGATGATCGCCTGCCGCTTGAGGCACGGGATCAGATACAGGCCCGCGGAATCAACTTGATCCTCGCGGCTGTCAGTCAGGAGAAATAGCATGTGTGGAATTGTCGGCGCAGTCGCAGAACGTAACATCACCGCCATCCTGCTCGAAGGCCTGAAGCGCCTGGAATACCGTGGCTATGACAGTGCAGGTGTAGCGGTCTTCACCAATGACCAAAAGCTTGAGCGTCTGCGACGTCCGGGTAAGGTCAGTGAATTGGAACTGGCGCTGGCCGAAGAACCGCTGGTCGGTCGTCTGGGTATCGCCCACACCCGCTGGGCCACTCACGGTGCGCCGTGCGAGCGCAACGCTCACCCGCATTTCTCCGGTGATCTGGCGGTGGTGCACAACGGCATCATCGAGAACCACGAAGCCCTGCGCGAGCAACTGAAAGCCTTGGGTTATGTGTTCACTTCCGACACCGACACTGAAGTCATTGCTCACCTGTTGAACCACAAACTCAAGGATCTACCTGATCTGACCGTGGCCCTGAAAGCGACTGTCAAAGAACTGCACGGTGCTTACGGCTTGGCGGTCATCAGCGCGCAGCAACCGGATCGTCTGGTCGCGGCCCGCAGCGGCAGCCCGTTGGTCATCGGTCTGGGTATGGGTGAAAACTTCCTGGCTTCCGATCAGTTGGCCCTGCGCCAGGTCACTGACCGCTTCATGTACCTGGAAGAAGGCGATATCGCCGAAATTCGCCGCGACAGCGTGCAGATCTGGGACGTGAGCGGCCAAGTCGTCGAACGCGAGTCGGTGCAGTACCGCGATGGCGCCGAAGCCGCTGACAAGGGCAAATTCCGCCACTTCATGCTCAAGGAAATTCACGAGCAACCGGCTGTGGTGCAGCGCACCCTGGAAGGTCGCATTAGCCAGAATCAAGTGCTGGTGCAAGCGTTCGGTCCACAGGCTGCCGAGCTGTTCGCCAAAGTGCGTAACGTGCAGATCGTCGCGTGCGGTACCAGTTACCACGCCGGCATGGTTGCCCGTTACTGGCTCGAAGAACTGGCCGGTATCCCGTGCCAGGTCGAAGTCGCCAGCGAGTTCCGCTACCGCAAGGTGGTGGTGCAGGCCGACACGCTATTCGTGACCATCTCCCAGTCCGGTGAAACCGCCGACACCCTGGCCGCTCTGCGTAACGCCAAAGAGTTGGGTTACCTCGCGAGTCTGGCGATTTGCAACGTCGGCATCAGCTCATTGGTGCGTGAATCCGATCTGACTCTGCTGACCCAGGCCGGTCGCGAAATCGGCGTGGCCTCCACCAAAGCCTTTACCACTCAGTTGGTCGGTTTGCTGCTGCTGACTCTGTCCTTGGGTCAGGTTCACGGCACGTTGGCCAAAGGCGTCGAAGCCACATTGGTTGAAGAGTTGCGTCGCCTGCCAACCCGCCTCGGCGAAGCCCTGGCCATGGACGGTACCGTCGAAAAAATCGCCGAGCTGTTCGCCGAGAAAAACCACACCCTGTTCCTCGGTCGTGGCGCGCAGTTCCCGGTGGCGATGGAAGGGGCTCTCAAGCTCAAGGAAATCTCCTACATCCACGCCGAAGCCTATCCGGCCGGCGAGCTGAAACACGGTCCGTTGGCGCTTGTGGATAACGACATGCCAGTGGTCACCGTGGCACCGAACAACGAGCTGCTGGAGAAGTTGAAATCCAACCTCCAGGAAGTCCGCGCCCGTGGTGGCGAGCTGATCGTCTTCGCAGACGAGCAGGCCGGCATGACCAATGGCGAAGGCACTCATGTTGTGCAAATGCCGCACATCCACGACATTCTGTCGCCGATCCTCTACACCATTCCGCTGCAGTTGCTCTCGTATTACGTTGCCGTGTTGAAAGGCACCGACGTTGACCAGCCGCGAAATCTGGCGAAGTCGGTGACGGTGGAATAAGTTATCCACAGGTGATGGAAACATTAAAAATCGCAGCCTACGGTTGCGATTTTTTTTATCTGAATTGAGGACACACCCATGGACCGATTCCAGGAAATGCAGGTCTTCGCTGCCGTCGCCCAAGACCAAGGCTTCTCGGCGGCGGCGCGGCGTCTGGGCTTGTCGGCAGCCAGCGTCACTCGCGCCGTGGCGGCGCTGGAGAAACGCATCGGCACGGTGCTGCTGACGCGCACCACCCGCAGTGTGCATTTGAGCGAGGCGGGTCAGCGCTACCTGGAAGACTGTCGGAGGATTCTCGCCGAGGTGCAGGAAGCCGAGGACTCGGCGGCGGGCAGCCACACCCAACCACGTGGGCAATTGACGGTTACTGCGCCGGTGTTGTTCGGTGAGCAGTTTGTCACGCCAGTGATGGTGAATTATCTGACGCAGTTTCCTGAAGTCAGCATCAATGGCTTGCTGGTCGATCGAGTGGTCAGCATGGTCGAGGAGGGCATCGATGTCGCCGTGCGCATCGGTGAGTTGCCCGACAGTAATCAGCACGCGATTCGCGTGGGTGAGGTTCGGCGGGTGATTTGCGGCTCGCCGGAATTTCTGACGGCCCATGGTCGACCTCGACATCCTCAGGACCTGGCTCAGGCGCCGGTTATTGCGACGTCCTCTATCGGTCAGTCGAGAACCTGGCCGTTCCTCGAAGGGGGAGAGCCGCTGAGTGTTCGACCCGCGCCGCGCCTGGTGGTGACGGCCAATCAGGCGGCCATTACGGCGGCTTGCCTGGGTTTGGGGCTGACCCGGGTTCTGTCTTATCAGGTCGCGAGCAAAGTCGCCTCCGGTGAGCTGGAAATCGTCCTGGCGGACTTCGAACTGCCGCCCTTGCCTATCCATGTGGTCTATCAGGGTGGGCGCAAGGCCCCTGCGCGGATTCGCAGTTTTGTGGATTTTGCGGTGAGCGCGCTGCGTGAGCACCCGTCCTTGCAGGCGTGATGGGTTATTTCATCCAGTGAAATAATGGATTGCGTTGGCTGGTTATTCTGTTGTTTTGGTTGCGGGTGGAAGATAGCGCCCCATCGGTGCTGAACACTGTTCAACAGCGCCACCACCCAGCGGAGTCGACCATGCAAGCGATCAAACTCTACAACTTCCCACGTTCCGGCCACGCTCACCGTGTAGAGCTGATGCTGTCCCTGCTGCATCTGCCGACCGAGCTGATCTTTGTCGACTTGCCGAAGGGCGCGCACAAACAGCCGGATTTCCTCGCGCTCAACGCTTTTGGTCAAATTCCGGTCATCGATGATCAAGGCGTGGTGCTGGCCGACTCCAACGCGATTCTGGTTTATCTGGCGCAAAAATATGGAGACGGCCGCTGGCTGCCAACCGATCCGGTCGGGGCGGCCAAGGTTCAGCGCTGGTTGTCGATTGCCGCTGGGCCGATTGCCTTTGGCCCCGCCAGAGCGAGGCTGATAACGGTGTTTGGTGCGGCTTACAACGCTGAAGAGGTGATCGCTTATTCCCACACCGTGCTCAAAGTGATCGATCAGGAACTGGCAGCAACGCCGTATCTGGCTGGCGCCGAGCCAACCATTGCCGACGTTTCGGCCTACAGCTACATCGCCCATGCGCCAGAAGGCAACGTGTCCCTGGAGGACTACGCCAACATCCGCGCCTGGTTGGCGCGGGTCGAAGCGTTGCCAGGGTTTGTCGGCATGCCGCGTACCGTTGCCGGTCTGCAAAAAACTGCCTGATGCTTACGGCCCGGCACTCTCGGGTCGTTCACACTGCGCCGATGGCGCAGGGGAGAAGTCGTTGTGGACCGTTCACCTTGGCACGCCGGCGAGAAACAGTTGCAGACTCATGTGGGCATTGCCGAGCGAATGGAGGTGCTCGGTCGTAAGGTGATTCGCAGCGAGATGCCGGATCAGCACCGCACGTTCTATGAGCAACTGCCGTTCATGCTGTACGGCGCGGTGGATGCCGACGGTAATCCTTGGGCCAGTATTCTTGAAGGGCCACCGGGTTTCGCTCACTCACCCGAGCCGGGAACATTGCAATTTCGTAGCCTACCGGGCGCTGATGATCCGGCGCCATTGTCGGAGGGCGCGGCGATCGGACTGCTGGGGATCGAACTGCACACCCGTCGCCGCAACCGCCTCAACGGCCGAGTTGGCGCGATGACGGCAAGCGGCTTCGATGTGACGGTGGAGCAGTCCTTCGGCAATTGCCCGCAATACATCCAATTGCGCCAGTTTCGCTCGGTGCCGTTGGCGGATCCGTCGACTCGCATCGCGCAACACCTCAACGGGCTGGATGAGGCGGCCAAAGCCTTGATCGCAGGAGCCGATACGTTCTTTGTCGCCAGTTACGTGGACGTCGATGGCCAACGTTCGGTGGACGTTTCTCACCGCGGCGGCCAGGCCGGTTTCGTACAGGTAGAAGGCAACCGCCTGACTATTCCGGATTTCGCCGGCAACCTGTTTTTCAACACCTTGGGAAATCTGCTGCTCAATCCCCGGGCCGGTTTGCTGTTTATCGATTTCAATTCGGGGGATCTGCTGCACCTCAGCGGTCGCACCGAAGTCATTCTTGAAGGCCCACAGGTCGAGGCGTTTCAAGGGGCCGAGCGCTTGTGGACATTAGAGGTGGAAAGCGTGGTGCGTCGGCCCGGCGCGCTTGCTCTGCGCTGGCGCTTCGACGGTGTGTCGCCCACCAGTTTGCTGACCGGCAATTGGGCGCAGGCCAACGCCCGTCTGCAAGCCCAGGCGTTGGGCGATCGTTGGCGGCCGCTGCGGGTGGCGCGCATCAAAGAGGAAAGCCACAACATCCGCTCGATCTATCTGGAGCCTGCCGATGGCGCGGGGTTGCCAGTGTTTCAGGCAGGGCAGCATTTGCCGCTGCGCTTCACCATTGCCGGCGAGGTGCATATCCGCACGTATAGCCTGTCGAGCGCGCCGTCCGATGATTTTTTCCGCATCAGTGTGAAGCGTGAAGGCTTGGTGTCTTCGCACCTGCATGAACAGGTGCGCGTCGGTGATCTGTTGGAGGCCCGTGCGCCTCAAGGGCATTTCACCGTGGCACCCAATGAACGTCGGCCGCTGGTGTTGTTGGCTGCCGGTGTCGGCATCACGCCGCTGCTGTCGATGCTGCGCGAGGTGGTTTACCAAGGCCTGCGCACCCGCCGCATCCGGCCGACCTGGTTTCTCCAGAGTTCGCGCACGTTGGCCGATCAAGTGTTTCGTCCTGAGCTGGATCGCTTGCTCGATGGCGCAGGTGATGCGGTCAGGGTGCTGCGTCTGGTGAGTCAGCCCGAAGCCGGGGCCTTGGAGGGTGAGGATTTCGACCTGAGCGGGCGGATCGACACCGCGCTGCTCAAGACCCTCCTTGAAGTGGAGGACTACGATCAGCTGGATTTTGTCCTCTGCGGTCCGGGCAGTTTTACCCAGGGGCTGTACGACGGCCTGCGGGAACTGGACATCCGTGATGCAAGGATTCACGCCGAAACCTTCGGCCCCTCGACTTTGCGCCGGGTGCCGGACCCTGACGCGGTGGTCATGGAGCAACCGCCCGCTGCTACGACCTCGGTGCCGGTGGTGTTTCAGCGCTCGGCTAAAGAGGCCCGCTGGCAACCCGACGGTGGCAGTTTGCTGGAGCTGGCGGAAAGCCGTGGGTTGCGCCCGGAATTCAGCTGCCGCGGCGGTTCCTGCGGGACCTGCAAAACTCGGCTGATCAGCGGCCAGGTGAATTATCCACAGCCGCCGGCCGAAGTGCCGGACGACGGACAAGTACTGATTTGTTGTGCGATTCCGGCGCAGGGGTCGCAGCCTTTGGTCCTCGACCTGTAGCATCTGCCGAACGCAGCTTCTGGCCGCTGCGACAAAGGATCTGATTCGGTTATGTATTTTTTCGCTCGTCTGTCGGCGTTGATTGTCGCGGTGGCGTTGCTCAGCGGTTGCGAACGACAGGACGCGCCGCCGCTCGATCAGCAACTCTACGTCTGGCAACGGCAATGGACACCGGCCCACGAAGCGGCGCTGAGGGACAGCCGCGCTGACTTTTCCACCCTGCGGGTGCTGGCCTTGCAGGCATTCCCCGAGGCGGGTTGGAGCCGGGCGCGGATTGATCCAGCGCTGCTCAAACGTGATGGTCGGCCGCTGATCGCGGTGATTCGTCTCGACGGCCAACTCAAGTCGCTGGATCGGGACGCAGTCACCGCGCAGATCCAGCAGGTGCTCGGCGATTGGCAGGGGCAGGGGTTGAATCTCTCCGGCGTGGAAATCGACCACGATGCCGGTAATGCTCGGCTACCGGCCTACCGCGAATTTCTTACGCACTTGCGCGCAGTTTTGCCGGCCACTATTGCGCTGAGCATCACCGCATTGCCGGCCTGGCTCGACAGTCCCGAATTACCGGCATTGTTATCCACAGTCGACAGCAGCGTGTTGCAGGTGCACGCGGTGAGCGATCCGCGTCTTGGCTTGTTCGACCCGGATCAGGCCCGACAATGGACCAAGGCCTGGAGCCGCATCACTTCGAAACCTTTCTATCTCGCGCTGCCGGCCTATGGTGTGGCGTTGTTGCCGGGAGGCGGCGGTGCACCGGTAGTGGAAAGCGAAGTGCCCATCGAACGGGGCGGCAAGCGTCGGGAATTGCTCGCCGATCCGCGGCAACTGAGTCGACTCGGGACCGAGTTGCGCAACGATCCACCGGCGCATCTGGCGGGCCTGATCTGGTTTCGTTTGCCGCTGGCCAGCGACCGCCGGGCCTGGAGCCTGACGACCCTGGGCGCCGTGGCGCGTGGCGATGCACTCGACAGTCGACTGGCGTTGAAACTCTCGGTGCAGAACGACCTCTATGACATCAGCCTCAGCAATCAGGGCAACCTCGACAGCGCCTGGCCCGAACGCCTGACACTCGCGGTGCAGGGTTGTGACGGTGCCGACGCGCTGGCCGGTTATGCATTGCAACAGCGCCCGGATCTGCTTACCTTCACCCGCCTGCGCGACGGTCGAATACCGGCCGGCGGGCAGCGCGCCGTGGGTTGGGCTCGTTGCGCACATATTGATCAAGGAGGTTCGAATGTTGACCCGTAACTGGCCCCGCCATCTGCTTTGCCTGAGCCTCAGCCTGCCGCTGGGTTCGGCGCTGGCCTGTGGGCCGGATTTCCCGATGCGTCTGCTGGACAACCGCGGCCAGTCGCTGGCGGAACTGCCGGAAGGTAATTTCAGATTTGAAATCAGTCGCCTCGGGCATGCGGTCGCCGGGCTGAAGAACGTCAGCGAAACCGCCTATAACATGGATGCGCCCGACTACGCAGAACAGCGGGATAAGGCTGAGCAATCCGGTTTGACGGCTGAGCAGCAAGCGCTGGTGAAACAGCTACGCAGCCTGACCGATGCGCATGAGGTCGAGAGTCAGGGCGCGAGCCTGCCGGCGGAACTCAAGCTTTATCTGGCCGGCGCGGTGGCATTCAATGCGGGTGATCATGGACTGGCAGCCGAGTACTTCCAGAAGGTGCTGGCGTTGCCGGCGGATCAACGGGCGTTACGCAGTACCTGGGCGGCTTACTCGTTAGGTCGGGCGCTGTTTGCCATGAGCTCCGAAGCGGACGCTGGCCCTGACTTGTTGGCTCAGTCTCGAAAGGCCTTCGAGCAGACCCGCCAACTGAGCATCGACGGCTTCAGCGACCCACTGGAACTGGGCGTCGCCAGCCTCGGTGAAGAGGCCCGCGTGGCCCGCACCGCTGGCGACTGGAACAGCGCCATCGAACTCTACGCCACGCAAAACCTTCAGGGTTCGGCGGTGGGTTATACCTCGCTGAAACTGTTGGTGGCCGACCTCGCGGCGATGCCTGACGATCAACTGGCCGAGTTGCTCAAGGGCAAACCGGTACAGCAACTGGTGACGGCGTCGTTGATCAGCCGACTGGGCTGGTCATTCGGCGATCAACCGCCGAACGAATTGAAACTGATCAAACTGCTGCAAAACAGCACCCACGGTAGCCTCGACAACGCTGATCGTCTGGCGGCTGTGAATTATCAACAGGGTGATTACGCCAGCGCCAAGGCGTTCCTCGAACATGCCGGTGATGGCGGACTGGCGTGGTGGCTGCGGGCCAAACTGGCCGTGCGCGATGGCGATAAAAACGCGGCTGCCGCGGCGTATGCCAAGGCTGCCCAGGCCTTCCCGCAGAACGAGTCGTGGGGTGAGCGGCGCACGCCAGACTGGGACTTCGAAACGCTTCAGCCCAAGTGCCGGGTCGAGGGTGAAAGCGCAATCCTGGCGTTGCAACGCGGGGATTACCTGCAAGCGTTTGATCAGCTTTATCGCAGTAAAGATATCTATTGGTTCGACGCCGCCACGGTCGCCGAGCGGGTGCTGACCGTCGATGAGCTCAAGCAATACGTCGACACTCAAGTGCCGGCGCCGCCCCCTCTGACTCAGCAGGATCGCGATAACTACGTGCAGTTACCGGTGGCGGCGAAACTGCGTAATTTGCTCGGGCGGCGCTTGCTGCGCGAAGAGCGGTACGACGAAGCGCCAGCCTATTTCGATAACGCCGACTTGCAGGCCAAGGCCAAGTGGTACGGGCAGTTGCGCCACGACGCCGAATCAAAATGGTGGCCGACCAAACGGGCATTCGCTTATTACCATGCCGCGACACTGGCCCGTTTCGACGGAATGGAGTTGTTGGGCTACGAGTTGTCCCCGGATTACGCGAGCTTCGGTGGCAATTACAGTCTCGAAAGCGCGGAACTCAAGGTCGGGCCGCTGATGGCCGAGGGTGAAGTGCAGCGCCAGCAAGCCACCGTGGCGCAGCCCGATGAGCGTTTCCACTACCGTTTTGTCGCCACGGCTTTGGCAAGCAAGGCCGTGGATCATCTGCCCCACAGCAGTCAGGCGTTTGCTTCGGTGCTGTGCAAGGCTTCGTCGTGGGGCACCAGCCTGCAAGAGCAAAGCGCGTTCTACCGTCGGTATGTCGAGGAAGGCCCGTATGTGGTCTGGGCCGGCGATTTTGGTCATCAATGCCAGGATCCGGACTTTCAGAGCGCCGACAAGCGCTATGTGTCCCAGGTCACCGACGCCGCGCGCTCGCAGCTGCGCCCCTACAAAACACCGTTGCAGATTGGCGGTGTGATAGCGGTCACGGCAGCGGCGCTGTTGCTGATCAATCGCCGCCGCAAGACGCGGTAAGGCTCAAGCCTGTTGCACAAAGGTCAGCCGCACGGCGAAGCCGATCAGCAGGCTGCCAAACAGCCACTGTTGCAGGCGCTGGGCCGAAGGACTGCGTTGCAGCCAACGGCCCAGCGCTGCGCCGGTCAGTGCGTAAGCGCTGTCGAACAACAGCCCAACGCCAACCAACACCACGCCCAGGGTCGCAAATTGCGCGAGCACCGGCCCGGCGTGTGGATCGATGAACTGCGGCAGCAGCACCGAGCAGAACAGTAGCGCCTTGGGGTTGAGCAGGTTGGTCAGCAAACCGCGCTGGATCGCTGCGCGCCAACGAGGTTTCTCGGTGGTGGCGTCTGTTCCATTCAAGTTCGGCAGCATGGTGGTTCGCAGGCATTGAATGCCGATCCATAGCAGATACGCGGCCCCGGCCAGGCGTACCACGTCGAACGTCCAGGGCGCAGCCTTGAACAGTGCCGCCAACCCCAACGCTGCCAACGCCACATGGCATCCCCGGGCCACACCCAAACCCACCGCAGTCGCCAGCGCCGCGCCTTTGCCCTGACGAGCACCCGTCTGCAACAACAGGATCATGTCCGGGCCCGGCAATAGATAGACCACCGCCAGCGCCATGAAAAACACCCAGAGTCCCGCCACGTTGCACCTCATTCGTTGTCGATTCGGTACGGCCAGTCTAGGGCTGAAGGGCAGGGCAGGTGGTTGCGTAGTTCGCTTCTAAAATGCTTCTGGTTGGCATAACCTGCCACTCAATTGCAGGTAAACCATCAGGATCTGCCAAACCATGAAACTCGACGCCTACGACCGCAAGATTCTCGCTGCACTGCAACGGGATGGTCGCCTGAGCAATGTGCAACTGGCTGACGAGATCGGCCTGTCCGCATCGCCTTGTTTGCGCCGGGTACGGATGCTCGAAGAAGCCGGGGTGATACGCGGTTACCAGGCCAATCTGGATCGCGACGAAGTAGGGCTTGGGCTGACGGTGTTTGTCGGGGTCAAGGTTGAGCGGCATAACGATGAGCAGGCCGAATCTTTTCGCCTGGCCGTGACCGCGTTACCCGAGGTGATTTCGGCCTTTCTGGTGTCAGGGGAATCGGATTTTCTGCTGCAAGTGGTGGTGCCGGACCTGCGCGCCTATGACCGTTTCCTCACGGGGCGTTTGCTGAAATTGCCGGGTGTAAGTGACATCCGCAGCAACTTTGCGATTCATACGGTGAAGACGCCGGGGGCGTTGCCGCTGGAGCATTTACCAGCGAACTAAGATCGTTCCCATGCTCTGCGTGGGAATGCAGTCCGGGACGCTCCGCGTCCCTTCCGGAGCCGAACGCGGAGCGTCCGTTGAGGCATTCCCACGCAGAGCGTGGGAACGATCAGGGGCGAGACCATTACATCTGAGTCGCCATCCCCTCCACATTCATCGCCGCCTGGCGCAAGGCCTCGGAGCGGGTCGGGTGTGGATGGCAGGTCAGGGCAATGTCTTCGGCAGAGGCGCTGAACTCCATGGCCACGCAATATTCGCCAATCATTTCGCTGACGCTTGGGCCCACAAGGTGCACGCCGAGAATCTCGTCGGTGCGCTCATCGGCCAGCACTTTGGCGAAGCCTTCGGTTTCGTGATTGATCTTTGCCCGGCTGTTGGCGGTAAAGGGAAACTTGCCGACCTTGTACGCACGACCTTCAGCCTTCAGTTGTTCTTCGGTCTTGCCGACGCTGGCCAGTTCGGGTTTGGTGTAGATCACGTTGGGGATCAGGTCGTAGTTGACCTCGGCCGCCTTGCCGACAATCTGCTCGATGCAGACCATGGCCTCGTCCTCGGCCTTGTGGGCAAGCATCGGCCCGGACGTCACGTCGCCGATCACCCAGATGCCAGCCGCTTCAGTGCGATGGCCCTTGTTGGCAAGCATGCCGCGTTTATCCGTGGCGAGGCCGACGTTTTCCAGCCCCAGGCCTTGGGTGTAAGGCCGGCGTCCGATGGATACCAGCACGTAATCCGCTTCAATCGTTTCGGCCGTGCCACCGGCGGCGGGCTCGACGCTGAGCTGAACGCCGGTCGCCGAGGTTGTGGCGCTGGTGACTTTGGAACTCAATTTGAAGTTGATGCCCTGTTTACTCAACGAGCGTTGCAGGGTTTTGCCTGCTTCACTGTCCACACCGGGGCAGATCCGGTCGAGAAACTCGATCACCGTCACCTGAGCTCCCAAACGCCGCCACACCGAACCCAGCTCCAGACCGATCACCCCGGCGCCGATCACCACCAGATGCTTGGGTACTTCGGTCAGCGACAACGCGCCCGTCGAATCGAGGATGCGTTTGTTGTCGATGTCCACACCGGGCAGGGGAGTGGGCTCGGAACCGGTGGCGATGATGATGTTCTTGGTGTTCAGTTCGGTCTTGCCGCCCTGGCTGTCGGTCACCGTCACTTTGCCGGGCCCGTCGATGTGGCCCCAGCCCTTGACCCAATGGACTTTGTTTTTGCGAAACAGAAACTCGATGCCCTTGGTCAACCCGGCAACGCTTTCATCCTTTTGTTTCATCATCTGCGCGAGGTTAAGCGTGGGTTTGACGTCAATCCCCAGGTTGGCGAATTCCGCGCCCATGGCGGCGTCGTAGAGTTCGGAGGCGTGCAGCAGCGCTTTTGATGGCATGCAACCGACGTTCAGGCAGGTGCCGCCGAGCGTGGCGCGTCCTTCGACGCAAACCGCTCTGAGGCCCAACTGACCGGCGCGGATCGCCGCGTTATAACCACCGGGGCCTCCGCCCAGAATCACGACGTCATAGATGCTCATGGTGTACTCCTGGAGTGAATCGGATCGGAATGGGTAAAACGTAGTCCTTGGGTAAAATTACGAACGTAATATGTGCGTTCCGCAGCATTTCGGTCAAGGCTTCAGCCAAGCGACAGGTTGAGCGCCTTTAGATACAGCATTTAAGAACGGAAATTTCACGGCTTTCGTTATACCGTAACGTATTGCGATATGAGCAACGATAAACACTGGGGTGGTATGCAAGTCGATCTCGATGTCGATGGGACGCAAGTAGCCGGGCTGCCGCGTTTCCAGCAGGCGGTTTTTCAAGGGCGACGATTGCGTCAGTTCGCAATCGGTCTGGGCGCTCTTGCGGCGGCAGGTTGGTTGCTGGCGTTTTTCGTCGGGCTGTTTGCGCCGCAGTCGCTCTGGCCAGCATTGCTGGTCAATCAGAGCGCCGGTTTGCTGGTGCTGGTCGCCGGTTTGCAATCGGCCTGGTGGGTGACGCAGTGGCGCGCGCGGGCGTTGAACCCGGTCGTGCAGGTCGTCGTTGCTGACGAAGTCGTTGCCCCGGTGGGCTGGTACGAACGGCTGCTGGATCGGCTCAGTCAGCGATGGCTGCGAATGCTGGTGCAGATCGGCGCCCCGACGCTGTGGCTCGCGGGTTGGTCGCTGTTGACGTTGTTGAGCATCGAACAAGTCTGGAACCTTGCACTGCCGCCGACCTCACTGGGAGTGTCGGCCAGTGTCGGTGCGGCGCTGTCGTTGTTGCTGGCCTTCGGTTTACTGGTACTGGAGCGTCAACTGGCGCAGGAAAACGTCGCGCAATGGCCCGAGGCAGCGTCGTTGGCGCAGCTGACACGGGTGGCGATCATTGGCCTGGTGCTCAGCGCTTTGTGCCTGTTGTTGGGTAGCGAAACCTCGGTATGGCCGGCGCGTTTGGCGGTACTGATTGGCTTGCTGCCAGGGTTGGTCGCCGCCGAGCTGCTGTTGCGTGCCCTGCTGTCGTTGTTCAGTCCGCAGCGCGAACAACTCGAACCTGCCTTGCTGGCGCGCAGCTTCGTCGCCGACATGCTGCGCTGGCCGCCGCAACCTTTGCTGGCGTTGCAGCACGAATTGCACAACCGCTTCGGCATCGACCTGCGACAGATCTGGGCCTTCACCTACATGCGTCGGGCATTTTTGCCGGTGCTGGCCGTGGTCTCGATAGTGGGTTGGTCACTGACCGGCATTCACGAAATCCCAATGCAAGGGCGAGGCATCTACGAGCGTTTCGGGAAACCGGTGGAGGTGTTCGGTCCCGGTCTGCACGCGGGTTTGCCCTGGCCTCTGGGCCGAGTGTTGAGTGTCGAGAACGGTGTGGTCCACGAGTTGGCCACCAGTGTTGGCGACACACCGGCACCGGTCGTGGCTGAACCCGCCGAAGGCCCGGCGCCCGCGATTGCCAATCGCTTGTGGGACGCCAGCCATGTGAACGACAAATCCCAAGTCATTGCCAGCAGCCGAGCCGACAGGCAGAGCTTCCAGATCGTCAACATGGACGTGCGTTTCGTCTACCGCATCGGCCTGAGCGATCAAGCAGCATTGGCCGCGACCTACAACAGCGCTGATGTCCCGACACTGATCCGCAGCACCGCCAGCCGAATTCTGGTCCACGATTTCGCCTCGCGAACCCTCGACGGTTTGCTCGGCGAAGACAGGGTAGGGCTTGCCGAAGAGATTGGTCGGGCGGTACAGGCTGACTTGCAGAAACTCGACAGCGGCGTGGAAATTCTCGCCACCGTGGTCGAGGCGATTCATCCGCCGGCCGGTGCTGCCAATGCCTATCACGGCGTTCAGGCTGCGCAGATTGGCGCCCAGGCATTGATTTCCCGCGAGCGCGGTGCGGCGGCGGAAGCCACCAACCAGGCGCAGTTGCAGGCCAGCATCGCTCGCGATCAAGCGACCGCCAGCGCTCGTGAAGTCAACGCCACCGCCCAAGCGGCGGATCTGCGGTTCAGCGCCGAGCAAAAGGCCTACGCCAGCGCCGGCCAGGCCTTCGTGCTGGAGCAGTACTTCAGCCAACTGTCCCAGGGCCTGGCCAATGCCAGATTGCTGGTGCTCGATCATCGTCTGGGCGGCAGCAGTAACGCGCCGACCATCGACTTACGTACGTTCACGCTGCCGGCTGACCCTGCGCCGGCGCGTAAAACCGCTCAGCCAGGAGCTGCCAATTGAGCCAGTCGCACACTCACGATCACGATGACCACACTGGCCACGATCACGGCCATGGCGGGCATCACCACGGCCATCACCACCACGGTGATCCCCAAGAAGCGGGCCCGTTCCCATGGCGGCGAATGGGCTGGGCAGCGTTGCTGGTAGCGTTCGCCATCGCGGCGGCGAGCCTGGTGCAAGTGCGTTCGGGGGAGGCGACGGTGATCACCCGTTTCGGTAATCCGTCACGGGTATTGCTGGAACCAGGTCTTGGCTGGCGCTGGCCTGCTCCTTTTGAAGCGGCGATTCCTGTCGATCTGCGACTGCGCACGACCTCGAGTGGTTTACAGGATGTGGGTACGCGGGACGGTTTGCGCATCATCGTTCAGGCTTATGTGGCCTGGCAGGTTCAGGGTGACCCGGACAACGTGCAACGCTTCATGCGCGCCGTACAGAATCAGCCGGACGAAGCAGCGCGGCAGATTCGTACGTTTGTTGGCTCTGCGCTGGAAACAACGGCCAGCAGTTTTGATCTGGCTAACCTGGTGAACACCGATGCCAATCAAGTACACATCGCTGATTTTGAAGCGCAGTTGCGTCAGCAAATCGATCAGCAACTGCTGACCACTTATGGTGTGCGGGTGCTGCAAGTCGGTATCGAGCGTCTGACTTTGCCGTCGGTAACCCTCACCGCTACGGTCGATCGCATGCGTGCCGAGCGTGAAACAATTGCCACCGAACGCACGGCCATCGGCAAGCGCGAAGCGGCGCAAATCCGTTCCGCTGCCGAACGTGATGCACGAATCGTACAAGCCGATGCGACGGTGAAAGCGGCCGATATCGAAGCACAGTCGCGCGTTGAAGCCGCGCAGATTTATGGTCGCGCCTATGCCGGATCACCACAGCTCTACAACCTGCTGCGCTCCCTCGACACGTTGGGCACGATCGTCACTCCCGGAACAAAACTGATTTTGCGCACCGACGCCGCGCCGTTCCGGGTGTTGGTTGACGGTCCGCCGACCCTTGATAACAAGTCCGGGTCGCAGCCATGAAATTAGTTCCACGTGGAACAAATGAGTTAAGCAGTCCCTGGATTCAGGCAGGGCGATTGGCTTTTTTGGCCCTTTACGCCGTGACAGTGCTAGCCGCTTTGGTGTGGGCGTTTTCCAATGTGCGGCAGATCGATCCGCAAAATCGCGCGGTGGTTTTGCACTTTGGCGCGCTGGATCGCATCCAGAATGCTGGCCTGCTATTGGCCTGGCCCCGTCCGTTTGAGCAGGTGATTTTATTGCCTGCGGCGGATCGGGTGATTGAGCGTCGGGTGGAAAATCTGCTGCGCACAGATGTCGCGTTGCAGGCAGACCGGGCAGCGAGTTTCGCCACACCGATCAGCGATGCACTCGCCGGCTCCGGTTATTTGCTCACCGGTGACGCGGGCGTGGTGCAACTGGATGTGCGGGTTTTCTACAAAGTGACCGAGCCGTACGCCTTCGTTCTTCAAGGCGAACATGTGTTGCCGGCATTGGATCGATTGGTGACTCGCAGCGCGGTGGCCCTGACTGCCGCACGAGATCTGGACACTATTCTGGTTGCCCGACCGGAGCTGATCGGCGCCGATAGTCAGGCTGCTGAACGCCGCGAACGGTTGCGCGGTGATCTGGTGCAAGCCATCAATCAGCGCTTGGCGGACCTGACCGCGACCGGTCAGGGGTTAGGCATTGAAGTGACGCGGGTCGACGTGCAATCGAGTCTGCCCGGCCCAGCGGTCAACGCCTTCAACGCTGTTCTGACTGCCAGTCAACAAGCCGATAAAGCTGTGGCCAATGCTCGCACTGAAGCCGAGAAACTGACTCAGACCGCCAACGAACAAGCCGATCGCACGCTGCAAGTCGCTCACGCCCAAGCGAGCGAACGTCTGGCCAAAGCCTCGGCTGACACGGCCACGGTATTGAGCCTGGCCAAGGCGCAACAACAGGGCACCGACCCGCAAATGCTGCTGCGCATCTACCGCGAGCGGATGCCGAAGATTCTCGGCCAGGCCGGCTCAGTGACCACGGTCAACCCGAAAGACGATTCCCGCCTGATCATTCAGGGAGCTGCACAATGACCACCCAAACCGCCGCCGCACCGAGCATGTTGTCCTCGGCTGAACAACGCAGCGCCGCACGTCAATTGACCCTGGCCATGCTCGCATTGGGCCTGCTCGCGCTCGGCTTGACCTGGCGCTGGTTGTCGCCGGAGCAAACGGGCGTCAGTCAATTGCTGCTGGGCTTTGCTTCGTTACTGGTGGCCGTGCCCGTGATGCGCTCCGCCTGGTACAGCCTTCGCTATCCAAGCCTGCACGGGATCACTGATCAATTGATCGCCCTGGCCATGCTGGGGGCGTGGGCCACGGGTGATCTGCTGACCGCGGCGTTGCTGCCGATCATCATGATCTTCGGCCACGTGTTGGAAGAGCGCAGCGTGATCGGCTCGCAGGAGGCGATTCGCGCCCTCGGCAAACTGACGCGCAGCCACGCGCGCAAAGTTCAGGCCGATGGCTCCATCGTCGAAGTCGATAACGGCACACTCAAGGCCGGCGACCTCGTCGAGGTGCGCGCGGGTGATCGGGTGCCGGCGGATGGTCGGGTGTTGTCCGGTCAGGCGAGCCTGGACACCGCTTCGATTACCGGCGAATCGGTGCCGATGGAGGCGGGCGTCGGCATGCAAGTCTTCGGTGGCGCGATCAACCTCGACGGTCTGCTGCGCATCGAAGTGACCCGCACCGGCAATGAGTCGACCCTCGGCAAAGTCATTGCGCTGATGCAAAGTGCCGAACGTTCCAAACCACCGATCACGCGTTTGCTGGAACGCTACGCCGGCAGCTACATGGTGCTGGTGTTGCTGCTGGCCGCCGTGACCTGGTTCGTTACTAATGATGCTCAGGCCATGCTCGCGGTGTTGGTGGCGGCCTGCCCTTGCGCGCTGGTGTTGTCGGCACCGGCCACGGCGATTGCCGGGGTGGCGGTGGCGGCTCGTCACGGAATTCTGATTCGCAGCTCCGCGTTCCTTGAAGAGTTGGCAGACCTGACTTCACTGGTGGTCGACAAGACCGGAACCCTGACCTTCGGCACCTTGCGTTTGCAATCCATCGACAGCCCAATCGAGGATCGTAGCCACGTCCTCAAGCTCGCTGCCAGCCTTGGGTCTGCCAGCAGTCATCCGGTCAGCCGCGCGCTCGCCGGGCTGGTCACCCAGGAACATTTTCTGCTGCTCTCCGACATCCACGAGCGTCAGGGGCTGGGTGTGGTGGCGATGACGGAGCAGGGCGAGGCGGCGCTCGGTCGTCCGGAGCTATTCGCGCAATTGGGCATCGCCACTTCAAGTGTCCCCGACCACGATGGCCCGATTGCCGGGCTGGCGCTCAACGGTGAATTCCTCGCCTGGCTGTTGCTGGCCGACAGCGTCAAACCCGAGGCTCGATTTGCTTTGAGCGAGCTACGTGAGTTGGGGTTGGGCCGGCAGTTGCTGCTGACAGGTGATCGACAAAGCGTCGCGCGCACATTGGCGCGAGATGTCGGGATCAGCGACGTTGAAGCTCAAGCGTTGCCCGAGGACAAACTCAATCGCGTGCTGAAGGAAATCGGCAACGGCTTCCGGCCGATGGTCGTGGGCGATGGGATCAACGATTCGCTGGCGCTCAAGGCCGGTGTGGTCGGCGTCGCCATGGGCGCGGGTGGGGCGGACATTGCGCTGGCCTCGGCCGACATCGTCCTGATCGGCAGCGACCTGCGTCGACTCGGCACATGTGTACGCTTGAGTCGCCAATGCAGGCATACGTTGCAGGTTAACGTGATCATCGGTCTGGGCTGGACGCTGGCGATTGTTGCCTTCGCCGCCTTCGGTTGGCTTGGCGCTGCGGGGGCGATGATTGCTGCGTTGTTGCACAACTTCAGCACCTTGCTGGTGTTGGGGAACGCCGGGCGTTTACTGCGTTTTCAGGAACCATTGCTCAAGCTTGAGGATGAGGATTGAGTACGCCGGGTGAATGCTCTAAACAGCGCGATCAGGGGCGGTTTCAAGTTTTCAGAACTGTACGACGAATTCGTAGTCATCTAGGTGAGGGCAATCACTTTTGTGAATTCGCGACGGTGGGTTCGAGCGTTACGAATCATAGAAAAGGGCTATTAATTCGATAGCCAGCTATTTTTCAAGGATGGTCTACCCTCACATCAGACGTCTGAAACAAGAGGGTCTATCCATGCTCGCGCACCTTCCCCCGGCCTTACAGAATCTGCAGTTACCGCTACGCCTGCGACTCTGGGACGGCCATGAATTCAACCTGGGGCCGACGCCCAGCGTCACTATTGTGGTCAAGGACCCACAAATGGTTACCCAGTTCACTCACCCAAGCCTGGACGCGCTCGGAGCGGCGTTTGTCGAAGGTAAACTTGAGCTGGAAGGCTCCATCAGCGACGTGATCCGCGTCTGCGATGAGTGGAGCCAGGCGTTGCTCGGCGATCAAGACAGTCAGCCAGTGCGCACCGCTCACGACAAAGAAGCCGACGCCAAGGCGATTTCCTACCACTACGACCTTTCCAATGCGTTTTATCAGCTGTGGCTCGACAGTGACATGGCGTATTCCTGCGCCTATTTCGAGACCGGCAGTGAAACCCTTGAACAGGCCCAACAAGCCAAATTCCGCCACCTGTGCCGCAAGCTGCGGCTGCAACCAGGGGAATATCTGCTGGATGTCGGCTGTGGTTGGGGCGGACTGGCACGGTATGCGGCTCGGGAGTTTGGCGCGAAGGTGTTCGGGATCACACTCAGTAAAGAGCAACTGGCACTTGCCCGTGAACGGGTGACTGCCGAAGGCCTGGACGATCTGGTCGAACTGCAACTGCTCGACTACCGCGACCTGCCTCAGGACGGTCGCTTCGACAAAGTGGTCAGTGTCGGCATGTTCGAACACGTTGGCCACGCCAATCTGGCCGAGTACTGCAAGACCTTGTTCGGTGCGGTGAAAGAGGGCGGGCTGGTGATGAACCACGGGATCACCGCCAAACACATCGACGGCCGTCCGGTGGGGCGCGGTGCCGGCGAATTCATCGAGAAATATGTGTTCCCCAATGGCGAGCTGCCGCATCTGTCGATGATCTCCGCCGAGATCAGTGAAGCTGGGCTGGAGATCGTCGACGTCGAGAGTCTGCGCCTGCACTACGCGCGTACCCTGGACCACTGGAGCGAACGCCTGGAAGACAATCTGGAAGCGGCTTCCAGGCTGGTGCCAGAGCAGGCCTTACGGATCTGGCGGCTGTACCTGGCGGGATGCGCTTACGCGTTCGCCAAGGGTTGGATCAATCTGCACCAGATCCTGGCGGTGAAAGCCCACCCCGATGGCAGCCATGAGCTGCCATGGACGCGAGACGATATCTACAACCCTTAAAGTATCGGTGAAATAAGCCGGGCGACCCGCATGCCGACCTGTTGCAGGCGGCGGGTCTCCCGGCTTTCTTCTTTGGCGATCTCGTGAGCCTGGGCGAAGTCATCGTTGAGCATCTGTTCTACTTCGGCGGCAAACGCGCTGTCGACCGTCAACAACATCACTTCAAAATTCAGCCGGAACGAGCGGTTGTCCAGATTGGCACTGCCAATGGCGCTGATTTCGCTGTCGATCAACACCACTTTCTGATGCAGGAATCCCGGCTCGTAGCGGAACACCCGCACGCCAGCGCGCACGGCTTCGAAGGCATACAGGCTGGAGGCGGCGTAGACGATTCGGTGGTCCGGTCGTGAGGGCAGCAGCAGCCGCACATCCACACCTCGCAGAACCGCCAGCCTTAATGCCGCGAACACGGCTTCGTCGGGGATGAAATACGGGCTGGTGATCCACACCCGCTCGGTTGCCGCATGGATGGCCTCGACGAAGAATAACGAACAGGTTTCGTAGGAATCCGCCGGACCGCTGGCGAGCAATTGGCAGAGCACGCCGTCGTCCGGGTAAGCGTCCGGCAGGATCAGCGGCGGCAATGAACGGGCGGCCCAAAACCAGTCTTCAGCAAACGATTCCTGCATGCAGGCCACCACCGGCCCGCGTACTTGCACATGGGTATCGCGCCACGGCGCGAGGGGTGGTTTCTCGCCCATGTACTCGTCGCCGACGTTATGCCCTCCGACGAAACCCAGTACTCCATCGACCACCACAATCTTGCGGTGGTTGCGGAAGTTGACCTGGAAGCGGTTGAGCCAGCCGCTGCGGGTGGCAAAGGCTTTGACCTCGACGCCAGCATCGCGTAACGGTTGCACGTAACTGTGAGGCAGGGAATGGCTGCCGATGCGGTCGTACAATAAATAAACCGCCACGCCTTCGGCGGCTTTCTGCAGTAGCAAAGTTTGCAGGCGTTGGCCGAGGCGATCGTCGTGGATGATGAAAAACTGAATCAGCACCGCTTCTTTCGCGTTGCTGATGGCTTCAAAAATGGCGTTGAAGGTGGCCTGGCCGTCGATCAGCAAACGCACTTCGTTGTTCGCCAGGCACGGCATGCGCCCCAGTTTCGGCATGGCCCTCAAGGACGCGTAAGCATTTGAGGCGCGAGCGGTCAGCGCCTCTTCTACCCAAGGGCGCCAGTTGAGCTCGGAGATAGCCTTGCGCATTTCTTCGTTGGCCTGGCGCCGAGCCTTGATGTAGCCATCGAAGGTACTGCGGCCGAAGACCAGGTAGGGGATGAGCGTGAGGTAGGGAATAAACAGCAATGACAGGGCCCAGGCGATCGATCCCTGGGCGGTCCGGACGGTGAGCACGGCGTGGATGGCAGCGATCAGGCCCAGCGTATGTAGCAGTGCAATCATGTAGCCGAAAATATGCGGTCCAAAGTAATCCATGGGGGCAGCCTTGCTCCTGAAGATTCAATGCTTAACAGACCATGTTCCGTGCAGAATGTCGCTATTTAATTGGCCCATGAACCGAAGCCACTGGCTGACGTCTAACGGCCACTACTGATCAGGAGTTACTCGATGAACGTTCGTCTTCTGGGTTTGGCCATGGCTATTGGTTTGTCACTTCCTGTGGCCGCTCAGGCGCAGATGTTGCAACCCGGTTTGTGGGAAATGACCACAAGCAACATGAAGGTCGATGACCAGAATCTCCCGGATTTGCAGCTGATCCTTGGCCAGTTACAGAGCCAGATGACCCCTCAACAGCGCGCGCAGCTCGAAAAGCAGGGCATCACCATGGGCGGCAAAGGGATTCGGGCTTGTCTGACTCCGGAGCAGGTGAAGACCGACAATATTCCGCTGACCGATCCACAGTCGGGCTGCAAGCAGGAAATCACCGACCGCACCGGGAATCAGTGGAAATTCCGCTTCAGCTGTCCGAAAGCGCAGGGCGCCGGTGTCGCCACGTTCCTCAGTGATCGTGAGTTCACCACCAAGGTTAACGGCACGTTCAATGCTACCGGTATTCAGCAGAAGGGTAGCCTCGAAAGCCGCGCCGTGTGGTTGGGGCAGGATTGCGGGACCGTCAAGCCGAGAGCTTAAAAGCCCGCCAGCAGGCCCGCGCCCTACATGACTGTGTGGGAGCGGGCCTGATTCAACCACTCACACACCGTTTCAACGCTCATCCTGCCGAAATCCTCTCCAGTGCGGCTGCGCACACTGACAAACCCGCCTTCTTTTTCTTTCTCCCCGATCACCACCAGATACGGCACGTGCAGACTGTGCTCGCGAATCTTTTGGCGGACTTTCTCGTGACGCAGATCCGCGCGGGCGCGCACGCCACTTCTGCGCAATGCCTCGGTTACCGACTGCGCGTAATCCGCCTGACGTTGGTCCATGCTGACGATCATGACGTGTGGCGGCGTCCGCCAGTTATCGAGCTCTTGTTGGCAGGACCAGCACGTACCGTAAATCCGTTGCGGCAACGTATCGCTGATGTGGTCGAGGGTGAACGCTTGCAGCACTCTGGTCGCGGGGACATGCGGGCCAGCGGTCGTAGACTCGAAGTTCCCCAGGCGGTACAGCGGTGTCTTTCCTTGACGGCGAATTGAGTGATTGGTCGCCGCCAGAGCCTGCATGCGGGCTTCGATCAGTGGCAGGTCTGCCTGCGTTAAGGATCGCTCGACAGAAAACTCATGAAAGAACCCGTCGCCCAGCGCCGTTCCTGAGTGCAATTGCACCTGTGGATGGAGTTGTTTAACGGCCATGGCCAGCATCAGTGCACAGGAGCGTCGCAGGATCTCCAGCCCATCGGGCTCTTGAGGCGTGACGATACTGACCCGGGCATCGGCCTCGATCATGAACTCACAGTCCACCAGGATGCCGTCCACTCGGCCGGCCACCGCCGCTTTTGCCAGCCCGGGTCCGATACTCGCGGCGAGTTCGTACACCGACAGTGGCTGGTCGTATTCACGCAATGAACCATCGCTCAGGGTGATATGAATCATGTCGGTGCTCTCGAGTGCTAGCGCATAAACCGTAGTGGTAAACCCAGGCAGTTGTCATTAAGACGTTTGTCGTGCCAGGCAATTTGCCCCGACACGATCGTGGTGCTGACGCTGTGCCGGAATCGCTGTCGGGCAAAAGGCGTCCAGCCGCATTGAGACAGGATCGGCTGCTGGGAAACGGCGACACCACCGGGTTCCGGTTTGATCAGAACGAGGTCGGCCCAATAGCCTTCGCGCAGATAACCGCGGTCGGGAATGGCGAACAGATCGGCGACCCGGTGACTGGTCTTGGCCACGAGTGTAGTGATCGGCAACACTTCATCCGCGACCAGTTCCAGCAACGCGGGCAGGGCGTGTTGCACCAACGGCAAACCGGAAGGTGCCTGACTGTACGGCCGCTGTTTTTCGGCCCAGGTGTGGGGCGCATGATCGCTGCCGATCACGTCGAGCCTATGGCTCAGCAATGCTTCGCGCAAGGCGTCGCGGTCGGACTGGGTTTTGATCGCCGGGTTGCACTTGATCAGGTTGCCGAGGGTCGGGTAATCCCGGTCATCGAACAGCAAGTGGTGCAGGCAGACTTCGGCGGTGATGCGTTTCTGGGCCAGCGGCTTGTCCTCGAACAACGCCAGTTCGCGGGCGGTGGTCAGGTGCAGAACATGCAGTCGGGTGCCGTGACGCCTGGCCAGGTCCACGGCCATGGAGGAAGAGCGAAAGCAGGCCTCGGCGTTACGGATCAGCGGGTGGGCCGCAGCAGGAATGTGTTCACCGAACAAGTCACGCAGGTTCGCGGCATTGGCGTCGATGCTGGGCGTGTGTTCGCAGTGGGCCAACAAAAGGGTCGGCACCTCGGCGAATAGCCGCTCCAGAATCTGTGGGTCATCGACCAGCATGTTGCCGGTGGAAGCGCCCATGAACACTTTGACGCCGGCTACTTCACAGGGATTCAGCGCGGCGACGGTGTCGAGATTGTCGTTGCTCACGCCGAAATGAAAGCCGTAATTGGCGACTGAGTTGATCGCCGCTCGACGCTTTTTGTCGGCCAGTGCGCTGAGGGTCAGGGTCGCCGGATTAGTGTTGGGCATGTCCATGAAGCTGGTGATGCCACCGGCCACCGCCGCCCGCGATTCGGTGTAGAAGCTGCCCTTGTCTGGCGAGCCTGGATCGCGGAAGTGCACTTGGTCGTCGATCATTCCGGGCAGCAGCCATTGCCCTTGTGCATCGATTTCCACGTCGGCATTTTCACCGTGGATGCTGCTGGCGATCTTCACGATTCGACCGTTGCTCACCAACAGATCACCGTCAAACTCACGGTCTTCATTCACCAGCCGGGCATTGCGAATCAGCACGCTGCTCATGGTCAGAACTCGTTCTGCAGGGCTTTGTAGCCGCGCACCAGGTCGACGTTGGTGCGCGCCACATCTTCGGAAAACTCCGAGGCGCTGACGCTCACCGGTGGGAACTGCGACAGATCGGTCTTCGGGCCGATGCGGGTGGTGGAGGGCACGTAGAAGTCTTCGGGCAAGTCGCGACCGTCGACTACCGAGTTGTGGCGCACCACGCAACCGTCACCGACTGCGCAGTTGAACAGCACGCTGTTGAACCCGATAAACACCCGGTCGCCAACCTTGCACGGACCATGAACGATCGAGCGGTGGGCGATGGAACTGAACTCGCCGATGGTCACTGCCGCGCCGGACTTGGAGTGGATCACCACGCCATCCTGGATGTTCGAGTTGGCGCCGATGGTGATCGGTTCCATCTCGCCTGAGGCATCCACCTCGTCGGCCCGAATTACCGCGTAAGGACCGACGAAGACGTTCTCGCCGATCACCACTTTGCCGCAGATGATGGCGGTTTTATCCACGTAGGCAGATTCGGCTATCACCGGCAAATCACCGGAAGGATTCTTGCGGATCATGGCTTGCTCAACGCGTTGTACAGAGTGTTGAGGTTGTACTCGAACAACCCGACAAAGGTGCTGGCCGGACCGGTAGCTGCGAGCGCATCGGAGTACAACGTGCCACCGATGTTCGCGCCGCTTTCATCGGCAATCTGCTTGAGCAGGCGTGCATCCTTGATGTTTTCCATGAACACGGCTTTGACCTTGGCCTGGCGAATCTGGGTGATCAGTGCAGCGACTTTCGCGGCTGACGGTTCGCGCTCAGTGGACAGACCTTGAGGGGCCATGAAGTCGATGCCATAAGCCTGACCGAGATAACCGAAGGCGTCATGGGACGTCACGATTTTGCGATTGCCCGGTGGCAGCGAACCGAGTTTGACCTTGGCTTCGGCAAGCAGCGCGTAGATCTGTTTCAGGTAGGCCTGACTGTTGCGTTCGTAGTCGTTTTTATTCGTCGGGTCGGCGGCGATCAACGCCTTGGTGATGTTGCTGATATACAGCTCAGCGTTCGCCAGATTGTGCCAGGCATGCGGGTCGGGAATCGTCTCGCCATCTTCATCCAGGGAGCGCGGGATGACGCCGTGACTCGCGCTGATCACCGGCGCTTTGGTCTCGGTGCTGGTCACCAGACGGTCCAGCCAAGGCTCGAAACCCAAGCCGTTTTTGATGATGAGTTTGGCTTTGAGCAACGCCTTGGCATCGTCAGGTGTCGGCTCGTACGTGTGAGCATCGGCGTCCGGGCCGACCATGTTGGTGATCTGGATATGGTCGCCGCCGACTTGATGGGTCATGTCGGCGAGGATGCTGAAACTGGTGACTACCTGAAGTTTTTCCGCAGCAGACAGCGACATCGACAGCAGCAAACTGAACAGCACGAGTAGAACGCGCATCGGGTAACACCTCATTGGGATGTGAGCAAAGGCGGGCGGCGCAGCAAACCGTGCACCGGTCCGAACACCACGGACAGCAGATACAAACCGCCAGCCACCAGCACGATCGCCGGGCCACTGGGCAGCGAGTAGTAGAACGACAGCAAGAGTCCGAGCCACACCGAGAGGCAGCCGAGCAGGGCGGCGATGGCCATCAATGTCGGTAAGCGACGACTCCAGAAGCGAGAAGCGGCGGCGGGCAACATCATCAAACCGACGACCATCAGCGCGCCGATGGCTTGAAAACCGATCACCAGATTCAGCACCACCAGGGTTAGAAATACGCCGTGAGCCAAGGGGCCGAGTCGGCTGACGGTCTGCAGAAAGAGTGGGTCGAGGGTGTCCAGCAACAGTGGTTTGTAGATGAAGGCCATGGCGATCAGGCTGAAGCCGGAGACCCAGAGCATGCCCGTCAACGTCGGGCCATCGACCGCCAGCGCCGAGCCAAACAACAGGTGCAACAGGTCCAGACGTTTGCCGGCGATGCCGAGGATCAGCACACCGCAGGCGAGGGAGATCGGGTAGATCGCGGCGAGGCTGGCGTCTTCTCGCAGGCCGGTTCTACGGGTGATCCAGGCGGCGAGTCCGGCCATGCCGAGACCGGCACCGAGGCCGCCGACGGTCAGCGCCGGCAGACTCAATCCGGCGAACCAGAAGCCCAATGCGGCCCCCGGCAGAATGCCGTGAGCCACCGCGTCGCCGATCAAACTCATGCGGCGCAGGATCAGAAACACGCCCAATGGTGCGGTGCTGCATGCCAGAACCAACCCGCCGAGAAGTGCTCGACGCATGAACACGAACTCTTGGAACGGTTGCCAAAGATGAGCGGTCGCGAGCATCAGGCCACCCGCGTATGGGGTTGTTGGTGGATCAGATCAACGCTCGACCCGAGGACGCAGCCGGTGCTTTTGATCAGCAACGTTCGAGGTATGTGTTGGCGAACGGCGGCCAGGTCATGGCACACGATCACTTGGGTTCGGCCTTCGGCATGCCAGGCGTGAATGTGTTTCCAGAGCAGCGCTTGGCCGAGCTCGTCGAGGGCGGCGTGGGGTTCGTCGAGCAATAGCAGTGGCGAATCCGCGAGGCTCAAACGGGCGAGCAGGGCACGCTGTAATTCGCCTCCGGACAAGGCCATCAACGGGCGCTGTTCCAGTTCGCTCAGACACCAGTTTTCCAGCACGGCTTTGAGGCGTTGTCTGCGTATCTCGGGAGACTGCGTGCTACCCCAGAAACCGGCGGCCACTAACTCTTGCAAGCTGATGGGGAATTGGCGATCCAGGTGTTGTTGCTGAGGTAGGAACGAGAGCTTGCCCTTGCGTGGAACATCCAGGATGACTTTGCCGGTCAGCGGTTTTTGCAAACCCGCGATGACTTTAAGCAGGCTGCTTTTACCCGAACCGTTCGCACCGATTACGGCGGTGAGACTTCCTTTGGTCAGTTCGAAATCCACGGGTGGAGTCAGTGGTTGGCCGGGTGCACCCCATCGCAAGGCTTGGCAATGAATCATGCGGCCTCCCAATTCCAGCGGCTTTCGGCGACGGCATCGTGGGCGTGAAGGCTTTCCGCGTGGACGACTCGTAGGTGGAAGGCGTTGATGCCGGGGGAGCGTTTCAGGGCCAGGTTCAAACGTCGTGCGGCGTCTTCGCAGAACATCAGGTTCTGCCCGTTGGCCAGCGCGAAGGCTTGTTCGTCGGCGCGTTTTACGGCGGTTTGTACGGCGGTGCCGAGGGCCGCTTCAGCGTCGTTGATGATCGCGATCAGCGGCAAGTCATCCAAGAAGTCATCCAGTCGAAGCCGCAATTCAGCATTGCTCCGTTGGCTGTGAGGCGTTGCAACGATGCCTTTTGTGGAGCCGAGCCAAGCCAACACATCGGCGTGTTGCAACGGCTTATTGGCGAAGTCATCGATGAATTGCTGCTGAATCAGCTGCCGGGAAAGCGCGGCCGAACACGGGCAAGTCGAGGAATAAGGCACGTCGATTTTTAGTTCCACGTGGAACATCGCGTTTTTCAAACGTGCTTCGATGCTCACTGGATAGGTTTTCCAGCCGGCCAATGGACTGACCAGCGCCGGTCTTTTGAGCAGTAAATCGGTGTGGATTTTTAAGTACGCGCTGTTGGACAGACCTTCATGCGTCTCGAGAAAACTTTGCAAAACTTTCCGCAACAAGGCGGGCGTCAGGTTTTCTCGCTCGAGAATTTCCAGCGCCAAGTACAGCCGCGACATATGAATACCGCGCGCCTCTCCATCATCAAGGCTAACGCCGGCGTCGGCTTTCGCACTCAGCCGTTGGCCATCGAACAAAACAGGAAGAGCAATGCCGCACATGCCCACCCACTCAAGTGGCAGGGCTTGGCGTGAGGCCTGCGCGGCGATATCCGGCAGAGTCAGCGCATTCATGAGCAGAGGTCCATCGTGGGAGTCGATTCTGTATGTTATGTTATTACATTAAAATCAACCATGCCTTTTTCATGAACAGGCTTTCATCATGCACAGACGTCACTTGCTCAATCTGATCCTGGCCAGCGCGGCCTTCGCTTTACCGTTTGGCGTCTCGGCCACTCAGATTCGCAATGCGCGGCTCTGGCGTTCGGATGAAAAGTTGCGATTGGTGTTCGATCTGAGCGGGCCGGTGCAATACAAGACGTTTTCCCTGAGCGCTCCCGAACGGCTGATCATCGATCTGAGTGGCGCCAACCTCAGTGGCGACTTCAGTCAGTTGGCGCTCAGCAACACAGTGATTCGTTCAATCCGCTCCGGACAATTTGGCCACGGTGATACACGGATCGTCCTTGACCTCAGCAGTCCGGTGCAGCTCGCCAGTTTTTTACTGCCGCCACAGGACTGTCAGGGCCATCGACTGGTACTCGATCTGAAGACGGCTGCGCCGTTACAAATGGCGGCAGCGACCGAGACGACCGTCGACAAGGCTCATCCCAAGCGCGACATCATCGTCGTGGTCGACCCTGGTCACGGTGGCAAAGACCCCGGCGCGGTCGGCGCCAAAGGTGAGCGTGAGAAAGACGTGGTGCTGTCCATCGCCCAGCTATTGGCCAAACGGCTGAAACGCGAGAAGGGCTTCGACGTGAAACTGGTGCGCAACGACGACTTCTTCGTCCCGTTGCGCAAGCGTGTGGAGATCGCTCGCAAGCACAACGCCGACATGTTCATCTCGGTGCATGCCGATGCGGCGCCGCGTCTCACCGCGTCAGGCGCTTCGGTCTACTGCCTGTCCGAGGGTGGAGCAACCTCGGCGACAGCGCGTTTCATGGCGCAACGAGAGAACGGCGCAGACCTGCTGGGTGCTACCAGCCTGCTCAATCTCAAAGACAAGGACCCGATGCTCGCCGGGGTGATTCTCGACATGTCGATGAACGCGACCCTCGCCGCCAGTCTGCAGTTGGGCAGCACGGTGCTCGGCAGTCTGGCGGGCATCACCACGCTGCATCAGAAGCGCGTGGAGCAAGCGGGATTTGCGGTGCTGAAGTCGCCGGACGTGCCGTCAATCCTGGTGGAAACCGGCTTCATCTCCAACGCTCGCGACAGTCAGCGACTGGTCACCGCGCGTCACCAGCAGGCCGTAGCCGATGGCTTGTTCGAAGGACTGCAGCGCTACTTCCAGAAAAATCCGCCGGTAAACAGTTACATCGCTTGGCAGCAAGAGCAGAAGAAATCCCAGGCCTAACATCCCGTAATTCGGCTACAGGTGAACTTGCCGCTGCCGCCACCGGAACTGGAAAACCGATTGATCGTGGTCCAGCCGACGCGGCGGTTGTAACCGACCCAGGCCTCGCCATCGGAAGCGAGCCCAGTGAAGAACGTGAGTTGCCCGTAGCGACTGTTGGTCTGCGCCCAATGGCGTTTTCCGGCCGCTTCGAAGCCCCGCAGATAGATCGTGTTTCCGACGGTGTTGACGCTGTAGGCGTTGCCGTCGCCATCCACGCAGGCCAGCAGATTGGCGCTTCGGGTGCATTTGGCCAGGCTCGGGATTTGCGCCCAGGCATCGACAGCGACCAGCAGCGAAACGCTCATCAGCGCTATTTTCAGGGCTACACGCATAGGATTTCTCACGGACCGAACGGGCTTGAGCATCGTGCCTTTTGTCATCGTGGACAAGAGGAGAGTGGCTTGATTGTGTTGTTATACTATAACATCAAGTTAAGCCCGACACTGCGACCGGGCATCTCTGTGAGGAATACCTGATGCCCAATCGTCTCCCCGTCACCGTCCTGTCGGGCTTTCTCGGCGCTGGCAAAAGCACGCTGCTCAACTACGTGCTGCGCAATCGCGACAACCTGCGCGTCGCCGTGATCGTTAATGATATGAGCGAAATCAACATCGATGGCGGCGAAGTCCAGCGCGATGTCAGCCTGAACCGCGCGGAAGAAAAACTGGTGGAGATGAGCAATGGCTGCATCTGCTGCACCTTGCGCGAAGACTTGCTGGAAGAGGTGAGCAAACTCGCCAAGGAGGGTCGCTTTGATTATTTATTGATCGAGTCCACCGGCATTTCCGAGCCACTGCCCGTGGCGGAAACCTTCACCTTTCGCGATGAAGACGGGCAGAGCCTGGCCGACATTGCCCGGCTCGACACCATGGTCACCGTGGTCGATGGCATGAACTTCCTGCTCGACTATCAGGCCGCCGAAAGCCTCGCATCCCGTGGTGAAACCTTGGGCGAGGAAGACGAACGCTCGATCACCGACCTGTTGATCGAACAGATCGAATTCGCCGACGTGATTCTGATCAGCAAGATCGACTTGATCAGCAGCAGCGAACGCCAGGAGCTGATCGCGATCCTTGAGCGGCTTAACGCCCAGGCGGAAATCATCCCGATGGTCATGGGCGAAATCCCCTTGGAGAAGATCCTCAATACCGGTCGTTTCGACTTCGAGAAGGCCGCCCAGGCGCCGGGCTGGTTACAAGAACTGCGTGGCGAACACGTGCCCGAAACCGAGGAATACGGCATCGCCTCGACAGCCTACCGAGCACGCCGACCGTTTCATCCGCAGCGCTTTTACAGCTTCATCGACCGCCCGTGGGTGAACGGTAAACTGCTGCGCTCCAAGGGCTTCTTCTGGCTGGCCAGCAAGCACATGGACGCCGGTAGCTGGTCCCAGGCCGGCGGATTGATGCGCCATGGTTTCGCCGGACGCTGGTGGCGTTTCGTGCCGAAAACCCAGTGGCCGCAGGACGAAGAAAGCACCGCCGGGATCATGGAAAACTGGACCGCAACCACTGGCGATTGCCGCCAGGAACTGGTGTTCATCGGCCAGAACATCGACTTCGCGCAACTCATCAGCGAACTCGACAATTGCCTGCTGACCGACGATGAAATGGCGTTAGGCATCGAGGGCTGGCGACTACTGCCAGATCCATTTGGCCCGTGGCATGAAGAGGCGGCAGCCTGATGTTGGCACCCAGTCTGAAACTGCGCCCGATCATTTATCAGGTTCAAGGTGAGACGCCGCAAGCGCTGACCCGAATACTGGATGACGGCGTAAACCTCGCCGTTTGGCAGCGCCAACTGCCGGCGCACATCGCTGATTTCGGGCGTTTGCTGCTGTCACTGAACGAGCCGTTGGCCGAGTCGCTGGTTCTGGAATTGCCCAGCGATGACACCAAACCCAATCTTCATGGATTAGCCTCAGGTTTCAGTGATCTCGAAGGTTACGAAGGCTTCATCGCCGACGTCGCCTGGCTGGTCAGTGCTTTCGCCTGTTTGCTGGGCGCCAAGCGTGTCGGCCTGCGCCTGCGGGTCCTGGACAAGGCCATGTGCCCGCGTTTCCATGTGGATCACGTGCCGGTGCGGTTGATCACCACGTATTCCGGGATCGGCAGCCAATGGCTGAAGGAAGGTGCGATGGATCGCCGACAACTGAGCAAAGCCGAAGCCGAACCCCAGGACGGTCCGCTGATCGAGCAGATCGCTAGCGGCGAAGTCGCGTTACTCAAAGGCGAGAAATGGCATGGCAACGAAGGCTTCGGCCTTATTCACCGCTCGCCACAGCTTGCGTCCGGTGAGCGGCGGCTGATCCTGACGCTTGACTGGCTGAGCTAGCGGCTCACGGTTTGAGCCAGGTTCCCTGGCTCTGGGCTTCGCAAAACGGCTTCAAATACGCCGCATCCGTGGCTACGCCGTAATAGTGAATATCCTGCCGGTAAGGCATATTGGCGACTTGGGCGTTGCTGCACACGCCGAACGCGCCGGTGGGGCATTGGTCGACGTACTGCACTTCGACTTTCTGGCCAGGAAGGTTCGGCTGGCAGAAACCATCGGCGAATAGCTTTTCCGGGATGTTGCGGTTCTGCTGGCAGACTTTCACGTCGAGTCGCGCAGCCGTGCTATGTACTACGCAAGCCTGGGCCAGCGCGTCACCGGACATGAGCGCCAAGAGCACCGACAACCCCATCAACCGCATCGTTTACCTCCTCAGAACACATCAACCATGTTGCAGAATATTCCCACGCACGTCATTGCTGGCCCCTTGGGTGCCGGCAAGACCAGTCTGATCAAGCACCTGCTGGCGCAACGGCCGGCGAATGAGCGTTGGGCGGTGCTGATCAACGAGTTCGGTCAGATCGGCCTCGACGCGGCGTTGCTGACCCGGGATGCCGATGGTATCGCACTGGGTGAAGTGGCCGGGGGCTGTTTGTGTTGCGTGAATGGTGCGCCGTTTCAGATCGGCCTCGGGCGTTTGCTGCGCAAGGCGCGGCCGGATCGGCTGTTTATCGAACCCTCCGGGCTGGGGCATCCGGCGCAATTGCTCCGGCAGTTGAGTGAGGCGCCGTGGCAAGGCGTGTTGGCTGTTCAACCCTGCGTGCTGGTGCTGGACGCCCAGGCACTTGCTGCCGGCAAACCGCTGCCGGTGGCGCAACAGGAAGCGCTGAAGAGCGCCGGGTTGTTGCTGATGAATAAAGCCGAAAATATTGACGATACTGATCGCCAGCGAATCGCCGCACAGTTGCCGGCGCGTCCGTTGTACTGGACGCAGCAAGCCGCGCTGCCATTGAGTGAGTTACCAGGGCTTGGGGTTCAGGCTGTAGCGGGTGTGGATAACTTCGTTGCGCCCAAAGGATTGGCGCAGTTGCCGGCCATCTGGACCGATCCTGCGCTGCCAATTTGCTTGAGCCAGGAACAGGAGGGTGGCTGGAGCGTTGGATGGCGCTGGCATCCAAGTCAGACTTTCGATGCGACGCTCGTTGGTCGTTGGCTTGAAAGCCTTGCCTGGCGGCGGGCGAAGCTGGTTATCCACAGCGTCGACGGGTGGGTTTCGGCAAATGCGCTGGAAAACTCGGCGCTGGACTGGCAGCCCAGCGAATGGCGGCGTGATTCGCGCATCGAGCTGATTTTCAGTGAGCCGCAGGATGTTGATTCATTGCAAAGAGAGCTAGCCGACTGCCGGTCGAGCGCGACTTGAATCAAGGACGCCATTTAGTGTGTTCTTGCCGCCACTGGCTCATCTCGATCACCTCGGCGCGCGGTTTCACTGCATCGGTCACCGCAGGCGTGTCGTCGAACGGCATCGGGTAGGGCGCCAGCTCAATCTGCGCACTGTGGGCGCCGAACTGGGTGATGGTGCCGTTGTGACGGCTTTCACCGGTTACGGTGAATTCGAAGTTATACACACGGGCGAGGCGCCGCCGGCCGTTGGCGTCTTTAATGAACGCTATCTTCTTCAAGGCCACGTTGCCGTCCAGCAGCTCGATTCCGAGCTTTGTGCAATGCAGCTTGACCCGCTCCAGCGCGCGCTCGCGCAAGCCATGGTTGTGCCATATCCACGCGCCACCGGTGGCAAGCAGCATCAGGACGAAGATATTTCCAAGGGTCAGCATCAACACGTTGCTCCAACAAGATAGTGTCAGCTTAACTGCGTCACCGGTCTGTCGTACAGGCTGCGTTTAGTCGCATACTGCGCGGCTTGAATTTCAATCGTTTGACGGAAAACTCACCGCATGAAACGTACGCCCCATCTGCTCGCCATCCAGTCCCACGTGGTGTTCGGCCACGCTGGCAACAGCGCCGCGGTTTTCCCGATGCAGCGGGTCGGGGTGAATGTCTGGCCGCTCAATACGGTGCAGTTCTCCAACCACACCCAGTACGGCCAGTGGGCCGGTGAAGTGCTGGCGCCGCATCAGATTCCCGACCTGGTCGAAGGCATCGCGGCAATTGGCGAGCTGGGCAACTGCGACGCCGTGTTGTCCGGCTATCTTGGCAGTGCTGCCCAGGGCCGGGCGATCCTGACAGGTGTGGCGCGGATCAAGTCGATGAATCCCAAGGCTCTGTATCTGTGTGACCCGGTGATGGGCCATCCGGAGAAGGGGTGCAGCGTGCCCGCGGAAGTCAGCGATTTCCTGCTGGAGGAGGCGGCTGCCGTGGCGGACTTCATGTGCCCCAACCAGCTGGAGCTGGACAGCTTTTCGGGGCGCAAGCCGCAATCGTTGTTCGATTGCCTCGCCATGGCGCGAGCGCTGCTGGCGCGTGGTCCGAAGGCTGTGCTGGTCAAGCATCTGGACTATCCCGGTAAACCGGGGGATGTTTTCGAGATGTTGCTGGTGACGGCCGAAGACAGCTGGCATCTGCGCCGTCCGCTGCTGGCGTTCCCGCGTCAGCCGGTGGGCGTCGGCGACCTGACCTCTGGACTGTTTCTGGCTCGCGTGCTGTTGGGCGATAGCCTGGTGGCGGCTTTTGAATTCGCTGCGTCGGCGGTGCATGAAGTGCTGCTGGAAACCCAGGCTTGCTCCAGCTATGAGCTGGAACTGGTGCGGGCTCAGGACCGGATTGCCCACCCGCGGGTGCGGTTCGAAGCGACGGCGATCAGTCTCTGAGTTCCGCGTTGAACCCCTTCGCGAGCAAGCCCGCTCCCACACGGGATCTCCTGTGAGCACAAAATTTGTGTACGACGGAGGCCAAATGTGGGAGCGGGCTTGCTCGCGAAGACTATCTATCGAACGATATCAAGCTCACTGAACAGCTCAGGCGTCGCCCTTGATGTCCTGATAACGCTTTTCCAGTTCCTGACGAATCTGCCGACGTTGCTGGGCCTGCATGAAGCGGCGTTTGTCTTCGCTGTTCTGCGGTTGCAGTGGCGGGACAACAGCCGGTTTACGGTCGTCATCCACGGCGACCATGGTGAAGAAGCAGCTGTTGGTGTGGCGCACCGAGCGCTCGCGGATGTTTTCGGTCACTACCTTGATGCCCACCTCCATGGAGGTGTTGCCGGTGTAATTGACCGAGGCCAGAAAGGTCACCAGTTCGCCGACATGAATCGGCTCGCGGAAAATCACCTGGTCCACCGACAGGGTCACCACGTAGCGGCCGGCATAACGGCTGGCACAGGCGTAGGCCACTTCGTCGAGGTATTTGAGCAAGGTACCGCCGTGGACATTGCCAGAGAAGTTGGCCATGTCGGGGGTCATCAATACCGTCATCGACAGTTGTGCGTTTCCGGGTTCCATAGCGTTCTCACGGTTCAAGGCAGAATTTCGGGAGGGCGGCACCTCTGCGGGTGCCTTGTCAGCTTTTTCAAACCAACAGTTATCGGGACGCCGGACGGGTGGCTGCCGTCACGCCCGGATCGATCTGTTTCCATATATTGCACCGCCTTTGCAGCGGAAGTCGTGGTGTTAACCTCCAAAAGTCCCCCTTTAAGGAGCCCCACACCATGCACGCCATCAGTTTCATTCAAGATCTGGCAGTGATCATGTTGATCGCGGGTGTGGTGACCGTGCTGTTTCATCGCTTCAAACAACCGGTGGTACTCGGCTACATCGTCGCCGGCTTCATCATCGGCCCGCACACCCCGCCGTTCAGCCTGATCCACGATGAAGACACCATCAAGACCCTCGCCGAACTCGGGGTGATTTTCCTGATGTTCTGCCTGGGCCTGGAGTTCAGCCTGCGCAAGCTGTTCAAGGTCGGCGCCACGGCCTTCATTGCGGCGTTCTTGGAAATCGTGCTGATGATCTGGATCGGCTACGAGATCGGTCGCTGGTTCGACTGGAACACCATGGACTCGCTGTTCCTCGGCGCAATCCTGGCGATTTCCTCAACCACCATCATCGTCAAGGCACTCAACGATCTGAAGATGAAGAACGAGCGCTTCGCGCAGCTGATTTTCGGCGTGCTGATCGTTGAAGACATCCTTGGCATCGGCATCATCGCCTTGCTGTCGAGCATCGCGGTCAGCGGTACGGTCAGTTCCGGCGAAGTGTTTTCCACGGTCGGCAAGCTCTCGCTGTTCATGATCGTCGCACTGGTCATCGGCATCCTGCTGGTGCCGCGATTGCTGGCCTACGTGGCGAAGTTCGAAAGCAATGAAATGCTGCTGATCACCGTGTTGGGGCTGTGTTTCGGCTTCTGTTTGCTGGTGGTCAAACTCGAGTACAGCATGGTGCTCGGCGCCTTCCTGATTGGCGCGATCATGGCTGAATCTCGGCAATTGTTGAAAATCGAGCGCTTGATCGAACCGGTTCGCGATCTGTTCAGTGCGATCTTCTTTGTCGCCATTGGGCTGATGCTCGATCCGATGATCCTGCTGCAATACGCGTGGCCAATTGCGGTGATCACCGTGGCTGTGGTGCTGGGCAAGATGTTGTCTTGCGGTCTTGGCGCCTTTATCGCTGGCAATGATGGACGTACCTCACTTCGCGTCGGGATGGGGCTTTCGCAGATTGGCGAATTTTCTTTCATCATCGCGGCGCTGGGCATGACGTTGCAGGTCACCAGCAACTTCCTTTACCCGGTCGCCGTTGCCGTCTCGGTGATCACCACGTTGCTGACGCCTTACCTGATCCGCGCGGCTGATCCGCTGTCGATCAAGCTTGCCGCGGTGGTGCCGAAGCGACTGGGCAGGGTATTGGGGATGTACGGCGAATGGCTGCGCAGCATCCAGCCTCAGGGCGAGGGCGCGCTGTTGGCGTCGATGATTCGGCGGATTCTGTTGCAGGTGGGCGTCAATCTGGCGCTGGTGATTGCGATCTTCTTCTCGGGCGCTTATTTCGCCGAGCGCATGTCCGCTTACCTGCAAGACTGGATCAGCGACCCGAGCTGGCAGAAAGCGTTGATTTGGGGTGGGGCGTTGCTGTTGTCGCTGCCGTTCCTGATCGCTGCCTATCGCAAGCTCAAGGCGCTCTCGATGCTGTTGGCGGAGATGGGCGTGAAGCCGGAGATGGCCGGCCGCCACACGCAGCGAGTGCGTCGGGTGATCGCCGAAGTGATCCCGATCCTCTCGCTGCTGGTGATTTTCCTGCTGCTGGCAGCCTTGTCGGCCAGTATTCTGCCGACCAACAAGTTGCTGGTGCTGATCGTCGTCGTCGCGGCCGCTGTAGCGGCGCTGCTCTGGCGCTGGTTCATCCGCGTACACACACGGATGCAGGTAGCGTTGCTCGAAACATTGGACAACCACAAGGATTCGTCCGGGCATTAACCCAGTGGCGCGTCAGGCGTCTCAGCTTTCCAGCCAGACGTCCCGCGCCCAGTGCCACACCGATTCCCAGGTTTCTTCGGCGATCAGTTCTTCTTCGGCCAGCCACAACACCACGGTGCCGTCTTCTTCGACCAGGTAGTAGTTGTCACCGTCCTGGCAGATCGGAATCATGCTGCGATCAACACCCGCATCCCAGGCGTTGGCGGCAACGTCCGGCAGGTAGGTGTGGGATTGCGGGTCGGTAACGGTTACCGGCTCCAGGCTGCCGTAGACGACGTCGCTGACGGTCAGCAAAAACTCTCTGAAGACAAACGGAATGTCGATGAACAGCTGTTCTTCGATTTCCACAATCTGATCTTCGTCAGGCAATTCCAAGGGGACCGGTACCGGTTCGTTGGCTTCACGCAGTTGTTCGATGATTTCTTCCACGTCCGGGATCCTCTTGCTTGATGGCGCGGTTTAGTTGGGGCGGTTTATACAGTAGCTCGCTATAGATGCAACTGCGAAATAGAAAACCCCAGCCGAGGCTGGGGTTTTTATTACAGCATGCTTAACGCGGGAGGGATCAGCCGTTCTGGCGGATACCGGCGACCAGCCAAGGCTGGTTCTCGCCCTGCGGACGTTCCATGTTCCAGCTTTCGCTGAACACTTCGCCCTGGTCGAAACGCGAGGTCTTCGACACACCGGTGAAGGTCAGGGTGGCGATGGTCTTGTCGGCACGGTCATCCACGCCGTCCAGTTGAACATTGAGGTTATCAATGTAGGTGGACTGGAAACCGTCGCCTAGATCAGCACGTTCGCGCTTGAGGAACTCCAGCAGTTGCGGGGTCACGAACTCGGCGATCTTGTCCATTTCGTTGGCGTCCCAGTGCTGCTGCAGGGACTGGAAGTGGTTGCGGGCCGCTTCAATGAAGTTTTTTTCATTGAACCAGGCCGGAGCGTTGATCACCGGACGAGCGGCAACCGGTGCTGCCGAACCGCCGAAGATCGAGCCCATGGCCGCTGGCTTCTGCTCGAACACTTCACGCTGCATCGGTGCGCCAGCTGGAGCCATGTGCTCCTGCTGCTTGCGACGACGAGCGGCGATGAAACGGAAGATCAGGAAGGCGATGACCGCCATGATCAGGATGTCGAAGATCTGCATGCCCTGGAAGCCGCCGCCCATGAACATGGACGCCAGCAGGCCACCGGCCGCGATGCCGGCCAGAGGGCCGAGCCAGCGCGAAGCACCGCCAGCCTTGGCAGCAGCGCCCGCGGCACCGGCCGCACCGGCAGTGGCAGCAGCACCGCCTACGCCAGGAGAAGAAGGAGCCATTTGGCTGGTCTGGTGAGTCGGCGCAGCGCCGGAGCTCTTGCCGCCACCAAAGCGCTTGGCGTTGGCGTCGAGGCTCATCGTCAGGCCGATGCACAACGCCATGGCGATGCTAAGAAAACGTTTCATAAAGGGAATTCCCATTTGTGGATGGCACGCGCGCCATGTTGCACAGCTGAAGTGTTACTGGCTAGCGGCAGAGTGTTTCGGGCTTTTGCCTGACAGGTTGTGTTCAGCTTCAATCAGCGCAATAAGGCCTGTTAACTTTGGTCCGTAGGACGAGCGGATTGGTGCTGTAGGAAGGATTTCTAGCGTCGCAGCGCCAGCATGACCACACCGGCCGTTATCAGGCCGATTCCGCCCCATTGACGCAGGTCGAGTTTTTCGCCCAGCAGGATCACGCCGAGCACCGCCACCAGCACCACGCTGAGCTTGTCCACCGGAGCGACCAGCGAGGCCGGCCCCAGTTTCAGTGCGCGGAAGTAGCAGATCCACGAGGCACCGGTGGCCAGTCCCGACAGCAGCAGGAACAGGTAGCTCCTGGCAGAGATCGATCCTAATGACTGATATTGGCCCGTGGCGTACAAAATCAAGGCCAGGCTGACCAAAACCACCACGGTACGCAGTAGGGTGGCGAAGTCGGAGTTGACGTTTTCGATACCGATTTTGGCGAAGATCGCGGTCATGGCTGCAAATGCCGCTGACAACAGGGCCCAGAATGTCCAGGAAGAAAAGAAGCCTGAGCCCATGTGAAGTCCTTTATAGGGTCGGTACATAGTGTGGCTGCAACACAAAACCCTGTGGGAGCGGGCTTGCTCGCGAAGAACGATCACGCGGTGTTTCTGATAAACCGCGTTGCTGCCTTCGCGAGCAAGTCGGATCGCCGCACCGCCGCTCCCACATTAGTCCTCTGGCGCGCTTTAGATCGCTTCCAGCTTCGCGTAACCCAACATCAGCCACTTGCTGCCTTCGCTGAAGTTCACCTGCACCCGAGCCTGAGCCCCGGCGCCTTCGAAGTTCAGGATCACGCCGTCGCCGAACACCGAATGCCGTACGGCCTGGCCGAGGCTGAACCCGGTGTCCGGGATTTCGCTACCGCCAAACAGGCTGCTGGAGCTCTGCTGCTGACCACCGCCGAACGGACGGCTGACGCTGTTGGACAGCCGCACTTCCTGGATCAGGCCTTTCGGCACTTCACGTACGAAACGCGACACCTTGTTGTAAGTCTCGCTGCCGTACAGGCGTCGGGTTTCAGCATAGGTCATCACCAGGTTCTGCATCGCCCGGGTGATACCGACGTAGGCCAAACGGCGCTCCTCTTCAAGACGACCCGGTTCTTCAAGGCTCATCTTGTGCGGGAACAGGCCTTCTTCCATGCCCACCAGGAACACATAAGGGAATTCCAGACCCTTGGCGCTGTGCAAGGTCATCAACTGAATGCTGTCTTCGTGCTCGTCAGCCTGAGTGTCCCCGGCCTCCAGCGACGCATGACCGAGGAACGCCGCCAATGGCGTCAGGTCTTCGTCTTCTTCAGCGTTTTCGAAGTTGCGCGCGGCGCTGACCAGTTCCTCAAGGTTTTCTACCCGGGCCTGGCCTTTCTCGCCTTTTTCCGCTTCGTGGTAGGCGATCAGCCCCGACTGCTCGATGACGGTCTGGGTCATCAGATGCAGCGGCATCTCCATGCACTTGGCGGCGAGGTTCTCGATCAGCTCAATAAATGCGCCCAGCGCGCCGGCCGCGCGACCGGTCAGGCCTTTGTTAGCCACCAGCAGGCGCATGGCTTCCCACATCGACACATCGCTATGACGGGCGTGGTCGCGGATCGCTTCAACGGTTTTCTCACCGATACCACGGGCCGGGACGTTGATCACCCGCTCCAGCGCTGCATCGTTGCCGCGACCTTCCAGCAAGCGCAGGTAGGCCATGGCGTTTTTGATTTCTGCCCGTTCGAAGAAGCGCTGACCGCCATAGATGCGGTACGGAATGCGCTCACGTAGCAAGGCTTCTTCCAAAACGCGCGATTGGGCGTTGGAGCGGTACAAAATCGCGATATCGCTGCGGGCCAAGCCGGTTTTCAGCGCGCTTTCGATGGTTTCCACCACGTAGCGTGCTTCATCGTGTTCGTTGAACGCGGCGTACAGATTGATCGCTTCGCCTTCGCCGCCGTCGGTCCACAGCTCTTTGCCCATGCGCCCGGTATTGTTGGCGATCAGGGCGTTGGCCGCTTTGAGGATGCCGGCGGTGGAGCGGTAGTTCTGCTCCAGACGAATGGTTTCAGCATCCGGGAAATCATCGGAGTACTGATAGATGTTCTCGATTTTCGCGCCGCGCCAGCCATAGATCGACTGATCGTCGTCGCCGACCACCATCAGGCTGTCGCCGCCCTTGGCCAGCAGACGCAACCAGGCGTACTGCACGGCGTTGGTGTCTTGGAACTCGTCCACCAAAATGTGCCGGAAGCGTTTCTGATAATGCGCCAGCAGGCCCGGATGATCGCGCCACAAGTCGAGGGCGCGCAGCAGCAATTCGGAGAAGTCGATCACGCCAGCGCGCAGGCACGCAGCCTCATAGGCTTCATAAATGCTGCGCATGGTCGCCAGGAACAGATCGCCGCTGGCTTGAATGTGTTGCGGACGCAGACCTTCGTCTTTCTGCCCGTTGATGAACCATTGGGCCTGACGGGCCGGCCAGCGTTGCTCGTCCAGGCCCAGCTCGCGGATCACCCGCTTGACCAGTCGTTGCTGGTCGTCGCTGTCGAGAATCTGGAAGGTCTGGCTCAGGCCGGCTTCCTGCCAGTGCGCCCGCAACAAGCGGTGCGCCAGGCCGTGGAAGGTGCCGACCCACATGCCGGCCGGGTTGATACCCATCAGCTGCTCAATGCGATGACGCATCTCGGCAGCGGCCTTATTGGTGAAGGTCACCGACAGGATGGAGTGGGGCGAGGCGTTTTCGACCTGGATCAACCAGGCGATACGGTGCACCAGCACTCGGGTTTTACCGGAACCAGCACCGGCCAGGACCAACTGACGACCCACGCGGGCAGCTACGGCCTGGCGTTGGGCATCGTTGAGGGAGTTCAGCAGAAGGGAGAGATCATCGCGCATCGGGGCATTCTAGGGTGCGCCGTCACACCGGGCAAACCGAGCTTTGCATTAGCCGATGAAAGAAGCACGGATGACGACCGGTCGGTCACTGGCTGCAGGCGTTGGCGGGGCTCGCTCCAAGGCTTTTCAGCGGGTCAGGGGTGCTGCAGTTTTTGTCGATTTTATGATCTGGAGCAGTTTGGTCCGGGCATTTGCTTGTGTATGCTCCTTCGACGTTTCGGGCTCATGCTCACCATTATAAGAACAAGAACATTGCCTATGACCCTCAGCACCGACCTGTCGGGCCCCGTTGTGGAGCCCCGGGTTATCCGCAAACAATACGCTATGGAAATGGCGGTCGAGCGCACGCGTCTGCTTTATCAGGGCTCGCTGCTGCCCACGTTATTCATGTTGATCAATGGTCTGGTCTGCGCTGGCTTGCTTTGGAGTCCGCAGCGTTACTTCCTGGTCAGCGTCTGGCTGGTGTGGCTGCTGTCGCTGGTGGCGTTGCGGGTGATTCAAGTCGCGGCCTTCGATTCGGCGATACCCAACCGTCAGGCCCATCCGATCTGGCGCCGCATGTTTTTGCTGGGTTCGGCCATGACCGGCCTGACCCTGGCCGGCGCCGGCATTGCGCTGGTCCCCGCCGATAACTTCATTCAACAAGCCTGGGTGTTCGGCCTGATCGGTGCCGCAGCGCTTTCGGCCAGCGTTGCCTACGCGGTCAGTCTTCCGGCGTTCCTGTCCTTTACCTTGCCCTGTTTGTTGCCGGCCATCGGCTATCTGTTCTGGGGCGGCGATGAACAGAGTCAGGGCTGGGGCTGGTTTGGTCTGATTTTGCTCGGCGCGTTGAGTGTGGTCGCCTGGCAGGTCAATCGGCTCATCGATAGTGGATTATTGCGGCGCTTCCAGAATCAGGCATTGATCGAGCATTTGCAGCAAGCTCAAAGCTGCAGCGACCAGCTCAATCAAAAGCTGGCCAAGGAAATCGACCAGCGCCGTCGTGCTGAAGACGAGCTACGTCAAATTCAGATCGAGTTGGAAAGCCGTGTTGCCCAGCGCAGCCTGGAGCTGGACGCTGCCAATCAGGCTCTGAGCAAGAGTGAGGCGCGTCTCGCCCTGGCGTTGAAGGCCAGTGAACTCGGGTTGTGGGACTGGAACCTGCAAACCGACGAAGTCCATCACACCCATCTTCAGGAACTGTTCGGCCTGGAGCCGGAATTCGTGACGGCGATGCTTCGCCACCTCAAGCCGCGCCTGCACCCTGATGACTTGCCGTCGCTCAAGCGTGCGCTGGTCGAGCATCTGAAAGGCCGCAGCGAGGATTACCAGATTGAGTACCGCGTGCGCCACGGCGATGGCCATTGGGTCTGGATCGAGGACCGAGGTCGAGCGGTTGAGCGCGGCGAAAATGGCCGGGTGATCCGCATGGTCGGCACCCGTCGCGACATCAGCGACAGCAAAGCTCTGGAAGAGCAACGGCAACTGGCCGCGACGGTGTTCGAAGCCGCCAGCGAAGGCATCGTGATTTTCGATCCGAATTACACGCTGATCGCGGTCAATCAGGCCTTCAGCCGAGTCACTGGCTATGACATTGAAGACATGATCGGACGCAACGTGGTCGAGTTGCCGTGCAGCCGCGATGCCCGCCGGCACTACACGGCGATTCATCAGGCGCTGGAGCAGCACGGCAGTTGGCAGGGCGAGCTGGTAGAAACCCGCAAGAATGGCGAGTTGTATCCGCAGTGGTTGCAACTGAACGCTGTGCGCGATGCTCGGGGAAATGTGAGCCATATCGTGGGCTTCTTCGCCGATCTATCGGCTCGGCGCGAATCTGAAGAGCGCATGCGTTACCTGACGCATTACGACGAATTAACGGGCCTGGCCAACCGTTCTCTGTTCCGCGAACGGCTAAGCGAAGCTCATCAGCGGGTGCGCCAGGGCGGCTACCGCAGTCTGGCGTTGCTGCACATCAATCTGGATCGTTTCAAGCTGCTCAATGACAGCCTTGGCCATGAAATCGCCGACCAGCTCTTGCAGAAAATGGCTCGGCGGCTGGTCAATGCGTTGCCTGAGGCGGATACCATCGCTCGCTTATCCGGCGATGAGTTTGCCGTGTTGTTCAATGCCTACGGCAACCTGTCGAGCCTGGCGCGGGTGGCGACCCGACTGTCGACCAAGCTGCGTTTGCCGATCACTGTCGAGGGCCATGAACTGGTGGTTAGCGCGTCCATGGGCATCAGTATGTTGCCGGACAACGCGCGAGAAATTTCCGCGCTGGTCCATCAGTCAAATATGGCCATGCAGCACGCCAAGCACTTGGGCGGAAATAACTTCCAGTTCTACACCGACAGCCTGCAAGCCAGCACGCTGGAGCGCTTGCAGCTGGAAAATCAGCTGCGTAAAGCCATCGAAGAGAAGCAGCTGAAGGTGTTTTACCAACCGAAGCTGTGCCTCGCCACGGGGCGGTTGAATGCCGCCGAGGCGCTGGTGCGCTGGGATCACCCGACCATGGGGCGTGTGCCGCCTGGGGACTTCATCGGTCTGGCCGAGGAAACCGGGTTGATCGGCCCGATCGGCGAGTTCGTGTTGCGTCAGGCCTGCTGGCAAGCCTGTGAGTGGCAGCGTCAGGGGCTTGAACCGATACGGGTGTCGGTCAATCTTTCGGTGTATCAATTGCGTCAGGGCAAGTTGGTCAGCCTGGTGCGTCAGGTGCTGGAGGAAACCGGCCTGGCGCCGCACTACCTCGAGCTGGAACTCACCGAAAGTCAGTTGCTGGACAGCGTCGAGCACATCATCGCGACCTTCCAGCAATTGCGTGATTTGGGGGTGAAGCTGGCCATCGACGATTTCGGCACTGGCTATTCGTCTCTTAGCTATCTCAAGCGCATTCCCGTGGACTATGTGAAAATCGATCAGGCATTTATCCGCGGTCTGGGGGAGAGCAGTGAGGATGCTGCGATCACCCGGGCGATCATTGCCATGGCGCACGGCCTGTCGCTCAAAGTGGTGGCTGAGGGTGTGGAGCGGGCAGAGCAGTTGGCGTTTTTGAAAGCCGAGCACTGCGATGAAGTGCAGGGCTATTTGATTAGCCGCCCGGTCGAAGCCGATGGCCTGGCTGCGCTGTTGCGTGCGGACGCGAAACCCTTGTAAGGGCTACATGGAGCGCATGTGGCGTGAAATGGGGACATCGAGTTACGCATTGAGCAGGCAAAAAGCCGATTCATGTAGTATAACTACAAGCGTGCTACATCCCCGGCACCTGCCAATAACAAAGAGTCCAGCCCTTTGAATCTGCTGCAACACATCGCCCAGTCACGCCACCTCTTACGCAAGTCGGAGCTCAAGGTCGCCGACCACGTGCTGCTTGATCCTGCGGCGGTGATGCACAGCTCCATGGCCGACCTGGCCCACAACGTGGGCATCAGCGAACCGACCATCGTGCGGTTCTGCCGCGCCATCGGTTGCTCCGGTTTCCAGGACTTGAAGCTGAAGCTGGCACAGAGCCTGGCTGCTGGCGCGAGCTTCGGGCAGTTCGCGATTCATGAAGACGACTCGGTCGCTGACTACAGCCTGAAAATCTTCGACACCACCCTGCACACGCTGATGGAGGTTCGCGAGAAGCTCGATCCGGTGGAGTTGCAGCGTGCTGTGTCGCTCATGTCTCAGGCTCAGCGGGTCGAGTTCTATGGCTTTGGTGCTTCGGGCGCAGTGGCGGCCGATGCCCAGCACAAGTTCTTCCGTTTGTTGCTGACGGCGGCGGCGTATTCCGACCCGCACATGCAGGCGATGTCCGCGGTAACGTTGAAACCGACCGATGTGGCGATCTGTATTTCCCAGTCCGGGCGTTCCAAAGATTTGTTGATCACCGCCAACCTGGTGCGCGAAAGCGGCGCTTCGCTGATTACCTTGTGCCCGAGCCAGACACCGCTGGCCGAACTGTCGACCGTCAACCTGGCGATCGATGTGCACGAAGACACCGAGATCTATACGCCGCTGACCTCGCGCATCGCTCACCTGGTGGTGATCGACGTGTTGGCGATGGGCGTGGCCATGGCGCGCGGGCCGAGCCTGGTCAATCACCTCAAGAGCGTCAAGCGCAGCCTGCGCAGCTTGCGGCTGTCGCCTAAATCGGTAAAAGCGCTGGACGATTAAAGTCAAAAGATCGCAGCCTTCGGCAGCTCCTACATGGGAATGTGTACACCTGTAGGAGCTGCCGAAGGCTGCGATCTTTGCTTTTCAATGTTCACATCCCTGTAACCCGCCCGCCGCCAAACCGTCATCCCTCGCGCCTATCTTGAAACTCCCGTAATCGCCTTGGGAGACTCGAAATGGCCCAGCCCTACGAAGAACGCAACAGCGCCGCCAGAACCCGTCGTCAGCAGGAAGACCAGCGCCGCATGGAATTTCGCCGCGCTATCGAAGATCGCTGCGAACGTCGCCAACTGCTGGCCGAGATCGGTGATTTCCCTGAGCTGGAGCTCAACTACTGGCAGGCGGCACCGGCAACTTCCCGTCGAAACGCTCAACCAGCACGCTGATCTGCACTCGCTCGCTGCGAATAAACGCAAGGAACGCGTGCGCCACCGGTGACAGTCGTTTCGCCTTGGCTTGCACCAGGCACCAGCTGCGGTACAGCGGCAGCTCTTCGACCGGCAACTCGATCAATCCGCCGGTCGCCAACTCAAGGTTCAGGGCGTGACGCGTCAACAGCGCCACGCCCAGACCCGCCAGCACACATTCACGCTGGGCTTCGGCTGACGAGACTTCCTGGGTCTGGTTGAAGTGCACGCGCTTCTCTTTGAAATATTCTTCGCAAGCCAGCCGCGTCCCGGAGCCGGATTCACGCATCAGCAGTGTGTAGGGTTCAAGATCCTGCAAACGCAGCGGGCCCATGTGGCACAGCGGATGATCTGGTGGCGCCACGGCAACGATCGGGTTGTTGAGGAATGGCAAGAACTCCAGACCCATGTCCTGCGGCACCATGGACATGATCACCAGGTCGTCGCGGTTGTCCGACAGTCGTCGAATGACCTGCCCGCGATTGACCACCGTCAGTTGCAGATTCACTTCCGGATGCTGGCGCTTGAACGCGGCAAACAGGTGTGGCACGAAATACTTGGCGCTGGATTCCACCGCCAGTTTCAGCTGTCCTTGCAGCGATCCCTGCATGTCTGAAAGCTGCATGTCGAGGTTTTCCAGGCGTCCGAAAATGTCCCGGCTGGCGCGTTGAAGGGCTTCGGCCGCCTCGGTCATGTAGAGCTTTTTGCCGACGTAATCGAACAAAGGCTGACCAATCAGCTCTTCAAGTTGACGAATCTGTAGGCTCACGGCAGGTTGTGTGAGAGACATTTCATCGGCTGCGCGGCTGTAGGACCGCAAATCACAGACTTCATTAAAGATCTGCAATTGACGCAATGTCATACGCATCAAGGACTTACGCATTATCTAAGGACTCTGGTCGCAGGCTGATGAGCCAACTATAAGTCTTTGCTTATGCCTGACCCAATTATTATTCATTTTTGTTAATCCCTTGTGGGGGCTAGTGTGGGGCTGCGACTGAATTGAAACATTTGGTCACGCGTCGACCTGGTCTAGCAGGTCGTGGGTACCACCGGCTCAAGGGAACCTCCAAGTGATAAAAAAGATCCTGATCGCCAACCGTGGTGAGATTGCCGTACGAATCGTACGTGCCTGCGCCGAGATGGGCATTCGCTCGGTCGCGATCTATTCCGACGCCGACCGCCATGCGCTGCATGTGAAGCGTGCGGACGAGGCCCACAGCATCGGTGCCGAGCCACTGGCCGGCTACCTGAATGCGCGCAAGCTGGTGAATCTGGCGGTAGAAACCGGTTGCGATGCGCTGCACCCCGGCTACGGTTTCCTCTCGGAAAACGCTGAACTGGCGGATATCTGCGCCGAGCGCGGCATCAAGTTCATCGGTCCATCGGCTGAAGTGATTCGCCGCATGGGCGACAAGACTGAAGCCCGTCGCAGCATGATCAAGGCTGGCGTACCCGTCACCCCGGGGACCGAAGGCAACGTCGCGGATATCGCGGAAGCCTTGATCGAAGGCGACCGCATCGGTTATCCGGTGATGCTCAAGGCGACTTCCGGTGGCGGTGGCCGTGGTATCCGTCGCTGCGACAGCCGGGAAGAACTTGAACAAGCATTCCCTCGTGTCATTTCCGAAGCCACCAAGGCCTTCGGTTCCGCGGAAGTGTTCCTGGAAAAATGCATCGTCAATCCAAAACACATCGAAGCGCAGATCCTCGGCGACAGCTTTGGCAATGTGGTGCACCTGTTCGAGCGTGACTGCTCGATCCAGCGTCGCAACCAGAAGCTCATCGAGATCGCCCCGAGTCCGCAACTGACCCCGGAACAGCGCGCCTACATCGGCGACCTGTCGGTGCGCGCAGCCAAAGCCGTGGGTTACGAGAACGCTGGCACCGTGGAGTTCCTGCTCGCCGAGGGCGAGGTGTACTTCATGGAGATGAACACCCGGGTGCAGGTGGAACACACCATCACCGAAGAAATCACCGGCATCGACATCGTTCGCGAGCAGATTCGCATCGCGTCAGGCCTCCCGCTTTCGGTGAAACAGGAAGACATCCAGCACCGCGGTTTCGCGCTGCAATTCCGGATCAACGCCGAAGACCCGAAAAACAACTTCCTGCCGAGCTTCGGCAAGATCACCCGGTACTACGCCCCCGGCGGCCCCGGCGTGCGCACCGACACGGCGATCTACACCGGTTACACCATTCCACCGTTCTACGACTCCATGTGCCTGAAACTGGTGGTCTGGGCGCTGACCTGGGAAGAGGCGATGGACCGTGGCTTGCGTGCCCTCGACGACATGCGTCTGCAAGGGGTCAAGACCACCGCCGCGTACTACCAGGAAATCCTGCGTAACCCGGAATTCCGTAGCGGTCAGTTCAACACCAGCTTCGTTGAAAGCCACCCTGAACTGACCAACTACTCGATCAAGCGCAAACCCGAAGAGCTGGCCCTGGCCATCGCCGCCGCCATCGCCGCCCACGCAGGCCTGTGAGGAATAGAACAATGAGCAAACAAATCTACGTTACCGACACAATCCTGCGCGACGCCCACCAATCGCTGCTCGCGACCCGCATGCGCACCGAAGACATGCTGCCGATCTGCGACAAGCTCGACAAAGTCGGCTACTGGTCTCTGGAAGTCTGGGGCGGCGCGACTTTCGACGCCTGCGTACGCTTTCTGAAAGAAGACCCGTGGGAGCGTCTGCGCCAGCTGCGCGCGGCGTTGCCTAACACTCGCCTGCAAATGCTCCTGCGTGGCCAGAACCTGCTGGGCTACCGCCACTACAGCGACGACGTGGTCAAAGCCTTCGTCGCCAAGGCCGCGGTCAACGGCATTGACGTGTTCCGCATCTTCGACGCCATGAACGACGTGCGTAACCTGCGAGTCGCCATCGAAGCGGTGAAAGCCGCTGGCAAACACGCTCAAGGCACCATCGCTTACACCACCAGCCCGGTGCACACCATCGAGGCGTTCGTGGCGCAAGCCAAGCAAATGGAAGCCATGGGTTGCGACTCGGTGGCGATCAAGGACATGGCTGGCCTGCTGACTCCTTACGCCACCGGCGAACTGGTCAAGGCATTGAAATCCGAGCAATCGCTGCCAGTGTTCATTCACTCGCACGACACCGCTGGTTTGGCCGCGATGTGCCAACTCAAGGCCATCGAAAACGGTGCCGACCACATCGATACCGCGATCTCCAGCTTCGCCTGGGGCACCAGCCACCCGGGCACCGAGTCGATGGTTGCCGCCCTTAAAGGCAGCGAGTTCGACACCGGCCTGAACCTGGAACTGTTGCAAGAGATCGGTCTGTACTTCTACGCCGTGCGCAAGAAGTACCACCAGTTCGAAAGCGAGTTCACCGCCGTCGATACCCGCGTTCAAGTCAACCAGGTACCGGGCGGGATGATTTCCAACCTGGCCAACCAGTTGAAAGAGCAGGGCGCCCTGAACCGCATGAGCGAAGTGCTGGCCGAAATCCCGCGCGTTCGTGAAGACCTCGGCTTCCCGCCGCTGGTGACCCCGACCTCGCAGATTGTCGGCACCCAGGCGTTCTTCAACGTGCTGGCCGGCGAGCGCTACAAGACCATCACCAACGAAGTGAAGCTTTACCTGCAAGGAGGCTATGGCAAAGCGCCGGGCACCGTGAACGAAAAACTGCGTCGCCAGGCGATCGGCAGCGAAGAGGTGATCGACGTGCGTCCGGCCGACCTGCTCAAGCCGGAGATGACCAAACTGCGTGCCGAAATCGGCACCGTGGCCAAGTCTGAAGAAGACGTGCTGACCTACGCCATGTTCCCGGACATCGGTCGCAAGTTCCTCGAAGAACGCGCCGCCGGCACCCTGACGCCTGAAGTGCTGCTGCCGATTCCTGAGGCCGGCGGCGTGACCTCGGCCGGTGGCGAAGGCGTGCCGACCGAGTTCGTCATCGACGTCCACGGCGAAACCTACCGCGTCGACATCACCGGTGTCGGCGTCAAGGCTGAAGGCAAGCGTCACTTCTACCTGTCTATCGACGGCATGCCGGAAGAAGTGGTGTTCGAACCGCTCAACGAATTCGTCAGCGGCGGCAGCAGCAAGCGCAAGCAAGCCACTGCACCGGGCCACGTCAGCACCACCATGCCGGGCAACATCGTCGACGTGCTGGTCAAGGAAGGCGACACCGTGAAAGCCGGCCAGGCCGTGCTGATCACCGAAGCGATGAAGATGGAAACCGAAGTCCAATCGGCCATCGCCGGCAAAGTCACCGCCATCCATGTGGCCAAGGGCGACCGGGTGAACCCGGGCGAAATCCTGATCGAGATCGAAGGCTGAGTTAACAGCCTCGATACACCGCTTTAAACCTCGGGGGGGCATGTGCTCCCCTTTTTTTTCGCCCCGGGTTTGTGGCTGTTAGAAACTCATTCGCCACTGACCCGTTACGCCATGGTTTCGGCTGTCGGTGCCGATCTCGCCGGTGAGGCCGACGCCCAGGGTGTGTTTTGCTGACAATCCAAGGTCCAGCCCTGCATCGACCAGCAGACTGTCACGATCCAGCGGCGCACCGGAAACGGTGAAGTTTTTTCCGCCCGTCACCAATCGTTGACGGGTATCGCTGTAGACGTCCCCGTAAGTGTGTTTCCAGCCGGCACTGAGCCGCGGCGTCAGTCGCATGCCGTTATCCAGCGTGTTGAGCTTCGCCAGCCGCAGGCCGAATGTGCTGTTCAAATTGTTCTGCGTTTGGCCGTGTACCTTCAGTGCCGCTGCGCCACCTTTTTCCGTGTAAGTGTCGCGCTGATAGCGTTGGTAGCCCAGGCTGGCAAACGGTTCGATGCTGACGTTCGCCTGGCCCAGGTTGTAACCCAATTCCGCAAAGGCCTGCTGGGTGTTGGCATCGTAACGGCCTTCGGGGCGGTCGCTGAAACCTTTGAAGGCAACCCGGCGTTTAGTGCTGCCGTCGTGGTTGCTATAGGTCGCGCCCAGGCGCAGGGACATTGGTCCGTTTTGACGCAGGGCATAAGCTCCCAAATGCCAGCTGTCGAGATCGCCGTCGAGTCCACGGCTGTCCAGGCGCGTTTCGGATTTGCCGCTCATTACACCGATGCGCCATTCCTCATCAATTCCCCAATCTGCGCCCAAAACCAGGCCTTGGGTGGAGTGTTTCAGCGCGTCGTAGTCGCGATCCAGCGTCCCGCCGTGACCCAATGCTTGAAGCCAGACTCGGCCATTGTCTTCGCTGCCGGCGGCCAGGCGTGGTGCATTGCGCTTACTGGAATTGCTATACCTACTGGCGCTGTCCAGCTGACGCATGGCCGAGAGCATGGTTGCGCTGATTGGGCTGTCACTGTTCAGGGTCGCTTTCGCAAGGTTGGCGTTCTGGCCGCCGTCCAGTTGGTCGATGGCCTGGGAGGCTGTTTCGGTGGTGGAGGAGAGCAGGGCCGTGACAGCGGCGTTCGTGTTATTGGGAGGTGTCTGCGTCGTAGGACTGGCTTTGGGTTCTTCAATACTGCGGGCGAGTTCCCGACCGTTTTCGTTGGTCGCGAGATTCTCGAAAGGCACTTCGTTGCGAGCGTAGGTCAGGCGAACGGCCTTTTCGTCGCTGTAATCCGGGTTGGCCGTCATGAATGCGAGATTGTTTTCGATATCGCCGAAATGCCCATCGACCTTGTCGGCCTCGATAATGGTGTACTGGGTGGTTTGCGGATAGTCACCCGGTGCTGCGATGATTCTCAGAGTTGCACCGCCGAGGCTGGCGGTGCCGTCGACTTTGATTGTTTCGTGACGGCCGTCGGGATTGACCTCATAGGCGAGTACAGCGGTCTTGGAGAGTTTCAAGTCACCTTTGACCTTTGGGGCGCCATGCAAGCTGTTGACGTTGAGACGGCCCTGCACATCCAGGCTAGCGACGGTGCCCGCTCCTGCAAAAGTACCTTCCTCGTAGACGTCCACATGACCCTTTATATCGCCGTTGTTGAAGAGCGTTCCGGCTACAATCGCTCCGCCTTCGATTTCTCCTTTGTTGGTCAGTATCCCGTCACTCAGCACCAACACTCCTTCATGAAAATCTCCCGTGCTGGTCAGCGTCCAAGATCCCTGGGAAACATACAGACCGTTGAAGTTGCGGGTGTTCCCCAATTGGCCACCGTCGGTACCAATAAGTTGTATGACGTTGGTTCCTTTGCCGCCATCGACCCGACCTTCGAAGCTTCCACCATTCTTGACGATGATGAGGTCATCTCTGTCTTCCGGTCTCACGGAAATACCTCGCCGAGCAGGCTGCGGCGAATCAATCTCCTTCTTGAAGGTGCTGTCCGCATTGATAAAGGCTTGGAGCCGGGACAATGGGTCCGGCATAGAGTCAGGCTGCTTGGTTGCCTCAGCGAGGCCCGTCGGTTCAGCTTGCTCTGGTAGTTCTTGGGCGTTTGTAAATTCTGCGCAACCCACTGCAAGCGCAACGGCCAGCGCCAGGTGTTTTGGTCGGTATTTATGTTGAACGGACATCGAATTCGGCCTCTGTTGATAGGAGGCCAAACTCTAAGAGGGAGGCTATAGGTGCCGATGTCAGCTGCTTCCGGCGAGCTTGCGGGGGTTGTCAGAAGGTTGTGTAGAAAATTGCCAGCCTCTTGAGGAAGGCTGTTTTTACCCGTTCGGGCTGACGCTTTTTCTTACAACAAATTGAGACATGGTCGGCTATCGCAACTCGGAAACTCATCTGCCTTTCGCTAGCTACGGCTCAAATACGCCTTCCCATAATGCCGCTCCATCCGCGCCTGAATCAGCTCCAGCCCAATCGACATCACCCAATAAATCACCGCCGCCGTCGTCAGCATCTCGATGTAGCGATAGCTCGACCGTCCATACGATTGCGCCAGAAACATCACCTCCCAAACCCCCATCACCGAGATCAGCGACGAGTCTTTGAGCATCGAGATGAATTGGTTGGTGGTTGGCGGGATGATGGTGCGCATGGCCTGGGGCAGGGTGACGCGCCAGAAGATCACGGTTTCGCGCATGCCGAGGGCCAGGGATGCTTCGCGTTGGCCGTGAGGGACGCCGAGGATGCCGGCGCGGAAGATTTCGCTGAGGTACGCGCCGTAGTTGAGCGACAGGGCGATGATGCCGGCGGCGATGGCGCCCGGGACGATGCCGAGTTGTGGCAGGCCGAGGTAGATCAGCAGGATCTGGATCAGTAGCGGTGTGCCACGAAAGAACGAGGCATAGAAGCTCGCAATCCCGAAGGCCACGGCGCTTTTCGACAGCCGCGCCAGGGCGGTGATGAAGCCCAGCAGCGAGGAGGTCACGATCGAACACAGGCACAGAAACAGCGTCAGCGCCGCGCCTTGCAAGAAGCCGTTGGGCGCCAGGTGCAGACCGATCAGGTTCGGCAGTTTGTCGAGAATGATCGAGAACTTCAGGTCGAAGCTCAGGAAGAAGCTGGCGAACAACCCGAGCATCGCTGCCCAGGTCAGGTACAGCCGTGTGCGGAAACCGAAGATCCGTTGCAACAGCGACTCAGCCACCGGTTGTGGCGGCTGAGGAGGTTTGGGGAAAGAAGTCATTTGCTGATGTCGGCGCCGATCCATTTCTGCGACAGCTTGCTCAACGTACCGTCCTGTTTCAGCTGAGCGAAGACGTCACGCACTTTGGCGTCCCACTGGGCGTCGCCTTTTTCAATGGCCACCGAGTTCGGCTCCGAGTACAGCGGCTCGCCGGCGAGCTTGAAGCGCTTGTCTTCGGTCAGGCGCGGTTGGGCGGTGACAAGGTTGGTGAGGATCGCATCCAGTCGAACGCCGGCACCCAGGCCGAGGTCCTGGAACGCCACGTTGTCAGTGTCATACGGCGCGATCTGCACGTCCTCGAACGGGTACTGCAATTGAGTGTCTTCGGCGCCTTCGATCACCAGGTTCTTGTTCAGGTAGCTTTCGTAGCTGGAAGCACTGGTGAGGCCGACTTTCTTGCCGCTCAGGTCTTTGGCACTGTGGATGCTGTCGTCCTTGGCGTTGACCACGATCACCGCTGGCGAGGCGTAGTACTCGACCGGGAAGTCGAAGACCTCGGCGCGGGCCTTGCTCGGGGTCATGGAGCAGATGCAGATGTCGTAGCGCCCACTCCAGCGGCCGGCGGCGATCACGTCCCAGGACGGGGTTTCCAGGCGCAGTTTGACGCCCAGTTTGTCTGCCACGGCCTTGGCCACGTCGACGTCGAAGCCATCGAGTTGGTTCTGGTCATTGAGGAACGAGAAGGGTGGATAGCTTTCCATCAACACGCCGACCAGTTCTTTCTTTTTTTCGACGCGATCCAGCGTGGCCCCGCCAAAGGCTTGGGTGGAGGCAGCCAGAATCGTCAGGCCCAGGGCCAGGAGTGGTTGGAATTTCACAGTCGATCCCTGATAAAAAAGAGGTTGTTATTAACCGGATGGTGCGTATTAAATAGTTATAAGAACGACTCCGATAGTGAGTTATTTTCATAAGCTTATGAGTGAAAAGCATATGGGCGCAGCAAGCACAGTAATTCTGGATGGCGGCATGGGTCGTGAGTTGCAACGCCGAGGCGCACCGTTCAGACAGCCCGAGTGGTCGGCGCTGGCCTTGAGCGAAGCGCCGCAAGCGGTAGAGGCGGTGCACACGGCTTATATCGAAAGCGGTGCGAACGTGATCACCAGCAACAGTTACGCGGTGGTGCCGTTTCACATTGGCGAAGAGCGTTTTGCAGCAGAAGGGCAGGCGCTCGCGGCGTTGGCCGGTGAGCTGGCTCGGCGCGCGGTAGAGGCTTCGGGCAAAGCGGTGCGTGTGGCCGGTTCATTGCCGCCGCTGTTTGGGTCCTATCGTCCGGACCTTTTCGACGCTGCTCGGGCGGCCGAATTATTGGCGCCGCTGGTGAAGGGGCTGGCACCTCATGTCGATCTGTGGCTGGCAGAAACCCAGAGTTCGATCGCTGAAGCGCGAGCGATCCATGCCGGTCTGCCAACAGACGGCAAGCCGTTCTGGCTGTCGTTTACCCTGAAGGATGAGGACACGGACGAAGTGCCGCGCTTGCGTTCGGGTGAGCCTGTGGCCGACGCCGCAGCAGTGGCGGCTGAGCTGGGCGTCGAGACGTTGCTGTTCAACTGCAGCCAGCCGGAAGTGATCGGTGCTGCGATTGATGCGGCGCGGGAAACCTTCGAGCGTTTGGGGGTGAAGATTCACATTGGCGCGTACGCCAATGCCTTCCCGCCGCAACCGAAAGAGGCCACGGCCAACGACGGTCTGGACCCGTTGCGTGAAGACCTTGATCCGCCGGGTTATTTGCAGTGGGCGGCGGATTGGAAAGAACGCGGCGCCAGTCATTTGGGTGGTTGCTGCGGGATTGGGCCTGAGCATATTGCTGTGCTCGCCCAAAAGTTGGCGTGAAGCCATTCGCGAGCAAGCCCGCTCCCACAGGGTTTTGGATTGACCACAAAATTGTGATCCGCCCCCAATCCAGTGTGGGAGCGGGCTTGCTCCGGGCGGCGTTCCGACGAAGGCGTCCGTTCAGGCGCTGAAGATCACCCGCGGCACTCCGCCAGGGTTTTCACCTGCCCCGAATCCGTCTGGTTCTCATCGGACAGCCAGCGCTCAAACCCCGCCCCGATCGCTGGCCATTCCGAGTCCAGAATCGAATACCACGCCGTATCCCGGTTCTGACCCTTGACCACCATGTGCTGGCGAAACACGCCCTCAAAACTGAACCCCAGCCGTTCGGCCGCGTATTTGGAGCGGGCATTGCCGTTGTTGCACTTCCACTCCAGACGGCGATAACCCAGCGCAAAGGATTCCTTGGCCAGTAAAAAAACCGCCTCGGTGCTTTTCGGCGAGCGCTGCATTGGCGCGCCAAACGTGACATGGCCGATCTCGATCCGACCTTGTGAAGGAACAATCGACATCAAACTGAGGATGCCCTGCACATCGCCGCTGGCACGGTCGATCACGCTGAAGAAATACGGGTCGCTATTGGCCGCATGATTGTTCAGCCAATCGTTGAACGCGCTGCGCTCCGGGAAAGGACCGTATGGCAAATAATCCCAGAGTTTCGGGTCGGCACCCGGGCCTTGCAGGGCTTTCCACAAACCGTCGGCGTGACGCGCCGGGTCGAGTTTTTCCAGGCGGATGAAACGCCCTTCGATGGTTTGAACCGACGGTGCCGGAACGCCTTTCCAGTCGGCGAGTGAAGTCGACATGCTGCTCTCCTTGAACCTTAAATGGCTTTGCGAAACTGGATGAAACCGGGGCGTTCGGCGATGCGCTCATAGAGCTGAATCGCCGTGGCATTGGTTTCGTGGGTCAGCCAGTGGACCTTGCAGCAACCGTCCTCTTTGGCTGTCGCGTAAACAAATTCGATCAACTGCCGGCCGACGCCAGTGCCGCGGGTTTCAGGCGTTACCAACAGGTCTTGCAGATAGCAGGAGTTTTCGATGCTCCAGTTCGAACGATGGTAGATGAAATGCACCATGCCCACCGCTTTGCCATCGGCCCAGGCCAGCGCGGCATGGGTCGGCTCGCTCGGATCGAGCATACGTTGCCAAGTGCTTTGGGTGACGGCCTCAGGCAGTTCGGTGTTGTAGAAACGCAGGTACGCTTGCCACAAGGGTAACCAGGCGGCGTGATCGTCGGCGGAGACCTGGCGGATGTCGATCTGACTCATGTTCGTTCCTTAACGCATCAAGTGGGCGAGGGCCTGGTCGTGCACATCAGGGCTGGCGGCAAGCCCCTCGCGCACACTGGTGATGTCTGCAGCGTTGCGGTTCTGGCTGAGCTTGCGCTTGCCTTCCAGGCGCTGAATCGGCAAAGCAAAACCGACGATGGCCTTGAGCATCCCGTCAATGTAGTCGGCGGGTGCATCGGCGACTTTCCATGGACTGGCGCGACCCGCTTCATGACGATCAGTCAGCGCGCTGACCAGCGTGCGCAGGCGATCGGCGTCGGTGAATACTTCGGCCGTGCCGTACGCATGCACGGCGACGTAGTTCCAGGTTGGCACCACTTTGCCGTGCTCGGCTTTGCTCGGGTAAAACCCCGGGCTGACATAAGCATCGGCACCGGCAAAAACCACCAGGGCTTCGGCGCCGTTCTGCAGTTCCTTCCATTGCGGATTGGCCTTGGCGAAGTGTCCGTAAAGGGTGCCATTCGGTCCCTGGTCCGAACTCAACAGCAGCGGCAAATGGCTGGCTTGCAGACCTTGTTCCCCGTGTGTGACCAACACAGCGAGGCGGGTGCCGAGTATCTGCTGGTGCAGTTCATGCAAATCATCTATGGCAAAGCTGTTTGGCGTGTACATGGAGATTTTCCTTGGCGAATGCCTGCATCCTAGGCAGGCTATTGGTCTGTTGTAAGAGCCATTAACGACCAATTTCATAGGTCCATTACGATGACCAGCGAGCCACTGTCCTTGTCATTCAACCCGGCGGGTATCGAACTCGATCGCCGTCAGGGTTTGAGTCGTCAGCTCTATCAAGCCTTGCGGGTGCGAGTGCTCGACGGTCGTCTGGCAAGTGGGACGCGATTGCCGGCCAGTCGCGATCTGGCGGCGGCGTTGTCGATTTCCCGAAACAGCGTGGTCCGGGCCTACGATCAGCTCTACGCCGAGGGCTTTATTGAAGGGCGTGTGGGTGACGGGACGTATGTCGCGCAATTGCCTCAATCAGTGTTGCCGGTGAAAAAACTATCCACAAAAGTATCCACAGGGTTGTCAACAGGGTTACCCACAGCCTTATCCACAAATTGGCTGGATTTACCTGTGGTTTCATCCAGCAAAGTTATCCACAACGGCGCATTGGGGCGGGTTGAAAGGAACCATTTGGCCCTGCCTCCCGCCGGTCCACCCCGCGCATTTCGCGTGGGTGTTCCAGCTTTCGACCTGTTCCCTTTCGAGGTCTGGGCCAAGCTGAATGCGGCTTTCTGGCGTAAACCGGATCTCCAGCAACTGTGTTACGGCGATCCTGCGGGCGATGCGCGCTTGCGCGGCCTGATTGCCGCGTATTTGCGCAGCTCCCGGGGGATGCAGTGCACGGCTGAGCAAATAGTGATCACCAGTGGCGCACAGCAGGGGATTAGCCTTTGTGCACAGCTGCTGGTAGAGCCGGGCGATGGCGTGGCGATCGAGAATCCGGGGTATCGGGCGGCGGGTCATGCGTTCGCCGTGGCCGGTGCGCGATTGCATGGGGTGGCGGTGGACAGCGACGGTATCGACTGCACCGAATTGAACGGGCTCAACGATTGTCGATTGGCCTATGTCACGCCGTCGCATCAATACCCGACCGGGGTGGTGATGAGTCTGGCGCGGCGGCTGGAGTTGTTGGCCTGGGCCGAGCGAACCGAGGGTTGGATCGTCGAGGATGATTACGATGGCGAATATCGTTACAGCGGCGCGCCACTGGCACCGCTGGCTGCGCTTGATCGTCACGGGCGGGTGCTCTACGTCGGCACGTTCGGCAAAGTGGCTTTCCCGGCATTGCGCCTGGGCTATCTGGTGCTGCCACCGGCATTGGTGGACGCTTTCGCCCAGCGTCGCGCGGTCGATGTGCGCCACTCCGAGGTGAGCACCCAGGCCGTCATGGCCGAGTTCATGGCGGCCGGGCATTTCCAGCGGCACATCCGCCGCATGCGCCGCGCCGCGTTGAGTCGTCGCAATACGCTTCTGGCCAACTGGCCTTCGGATATCCCAGGGGTGGGCAGCCTGCCGAGTGTGGCGGCAGGGCTGCACCTGACGGTGGCGGTCGACACTCAGGCCCGCGAACGCGAACTGATTGAAGCCGCCGCCAGCGTCGATGTCGAGATCAACGGCCTGAGCAGTTACTGGCTACCGGATTCGACAAACACTGTGGATGAACGCGCCGGGCTGGTGCTGGGCTTTGCGGCGGTGCCCGAGGCGGCGATCAGCGCAGCGCTCGGGCGATTGCAAAAGGCCTGGCGGCCCTGAGATCGAGGACTTCCGTCAGGTACCGGACTTGATCTTGGTCCAGGCCCGGGTCCGTGCCCGTTCGGCGTCGCGGGGCAGCGGTTGCAGGGTGTAAAGCGTGCTCATCGCCGTTTCGGTCGGGTACAGATTCGGGTTGTTGCGGATCGCCGGGTCGACCAATTCTGTGGCGTCCTTGTTCGGGTTCGGGTAGCCGACGAAGTCGCTGACCGGTGCTATCACCTGCGGCTGCAACAAGTAGTTGATGAAGGTGTAGGCGTCTTCCGGGTTCTTCGCGCCTTTGGGGATCGAGAGCATGTCGAACCAGATCGGCGCGCCTTCTTTCGGCAGGCGCATGTCGACGATCACGCCGTTCTTGGCTTCCTTGGCGCGGTTCGCTGCCTGGGAGAAGCTGCCGGAGTAACCGACCGCGACGCAGATGTCTCCGTTGGCGATGTCGGCCATGTACTTCGAAGAATGGAAGTAGGTGACGTACGGACGGATCTTCATCAACAGCGCTTCAGCCTTTTCGTAGTCCGCCGGTTTCTTGCTGTTGGGGTCCAGACCCAGGTGTTGCAGGGCCAGCGGAAGGATCTCCGACGGCGAGTCGAGTAGCGCGACACCGCACTGCTTGAGCTTGCTGATGTTATCTTCCTTGAAAATCAGGTCCCAGCTGTCCACCGGTGCATTGTCACCCAGTGCAGCCTTGATCTTGGCCGGGTTGAAGCCGATCAGGATGGTCCCGTACATGTACGGCACGGCAAATTTGTTGCCCGGATCGTTGGCTTCGATCAGCTTCATCAGCTTGGGATCGAGGTGGTTCCAGTTCGGCAGTTTGCTGCGGTCCAGCGGCTGGAAAACGCCGGCCTCGATCTGCTTGGCAAGGAATACGTTGGACGGCACGACCACGTCATAACCGGAGTTGCCGGTCAGCAACTTGGCCTCCAGCGCTTCGTTGGTGTCGAAGATGTCGTAGACCAGTTTGGTCTGGGTGTTCTGAGCCTTGAAGTCTTCCAGCGCTTTGGGGGTGATGTAGTCGAACCAGTTGTAGACGCGCAACGTTCGCTCTTCGGCGTGGACAGCAGCACTGAGCACCGTGGCGCACAGGGCTGGAGCGATAAAACGCTTGAGACTTTTCATTGTTCTAATTTCCTCATTGGGCGCTTTCAAAACCTTCGAGAACGTTCACGGCATTGATGCCGATTTCTTCTACCGCGTAGCCGCCTTCCATCACGAACAGCGTCGGCTTGCCGAGGCCCGCGATGCGTGCGCCCATGGCCAAGTAATCCGGGCTGTCGAGCTTGAACTGGGAGATCGGATCGTCCTTGAACGTATCGACGCCCAGGGATACGACGACGATATCGGCGCCGTACTTTTCGATCTCTTTACAGGCTTGTTCCAGCGCGGCGCTCCAGCTGTCCCAGCCGCTACCGGCCGGCAAAGGGTAGTTGAAGTTGAAGCCTTCGCCGGCCCCTTCACCCAGCTCATCTTCATAGCCGAGGAAGAACGGGAACTCGGCTTCCGGATGACCATGGATCGAGGTGAACAGCACGTCGCTGCGCTCATAGAAAATCGATTGAGTGCCGTTGCCGTGGTGGTAGTCGACGTCGAGGATCGCGACTTTTTTGTGGCCCTGATCGAGGAACGCCTGCGCAGCGATGGCGGCGTTGTTGAGGTAGCAATAACCGCCCATCAAATCACTGGCGGCGTGGTGTCCTGGTGGACGGCATAAAGCGAAGGCACTGTGGGCGCCGCGTTGAATGACGGCTTGCGCGGTCAACGCGACTTGCGCCGCGCTGTACGCTGCTTGCCAGGTGCCGGCGGTAATCGGTGCGCCACCGTCGAAGCTGTAATAGCCGAGCTGGCCGTGCAGGCTGGTGGGGATGATCCGGCGCAGGGTGCGGGCCGGCCAGGTGTAGGGCAGCAAGTCGCCGTCGGTACCGAATTCGGTCCAGCGTGCCCAGGCACCTTTGAAGAAGTCGAGATAATCGCGGCTGTGAATGCGCGCGATCGGGTCGAGGCCGAAATCCTGCGGCGCTTCGACCGGACCGAGGTCGCGGTACTGCACGCGCTGCAGAACATGGTCGGCCCGCGAGGGCATTTCGAAGCAGGGCATCAGTTGCCCGTCCATCAATTCACAACGGCCGTGGTGCAGGTGGTGATCGTCCGAGTAGATCGTCAGCATTTCTTGTTCTCCGCAGGCTGATTCGGTTGAACACAGTCTTGCGGTGCGCGGCGTTTGAGAGAACGGCAGGAAAGGCCAAAAGGGGATCGATATGGCCAAAAGAATTGACCGGAATTCGCCCCTTGTTGGCGCGACATGCCCCACCTCAGAGCAGGCTCGCTCCCACAGGGGCTATCCGTATGGCCTGAATTGACTCGGCGCCACACCGCTCCAGCGCACAAACGCATGACGGAAACTCGCGGTCTCGCTGAAACCTAGCGCTTCTGCAATCCGATAGATCGGCAGTTGGTCCTCACAGAGCATTTGCTTGGCCTGTTCGAACCGCAGCTCATCAAGCAATTCCTGATAGCTGCAGCCCAGATCCTTCAGGTGCCGACGCAAGGTGCGCGCCGAGCAATTCATCTGTTCGGCCAAACCTTCGAGGCCGGGCGCCGCATTCAACTGCGCGCTGAGTAGCTGGCGGATTCGTCCCAGCCACACCTGGCGACCCGTGAACTCGGTGTTCTGTTTGCGGCACCGTTCGGCCATGGCTTGATGGGTGATGGCGTCGGCCAGAGGCAGGGGGTGCTCCAGCCAGGCTTTGTCGAAGGCAAAGGCGTTGGACGCAGCGTCGAACTGCAAGGGGCAATCGAAACGTTCGGTGTAGCGTGCCTGATAGTCCGGTGCCGGGTATTCGAAGCGGGCGCCAAGCAGCGGCAACGGTTGGCCGAGCAGGTCTTCGCAAGTGACCTTCATCGAAACCAGGCAAAACTCGACATTGAATGGCGCCAGCGCAGGGTTTTCCCGATAGTCGCCAGCGGTGAGCCAGATGCGCTCGTTATCCTCTTCCAGGCTCAACTCGAACAGTGTTCCTAATAGCGCCGGATAGTGCAGTGCCAGCCGCAAGGCGTCACCTAAAGTGGCGCTGGTGAGTAAGGCGTACCCGAGCATGCCGTAGGACGAAACATGCATTCGCCGGCCCAGTTCCAGGCCGATGTCACGCTTGAGCGCGACGGCGTTGGCGCAGACCTGCATCTCCTGATTGGTGGTGATGCGCGTGTCCGCCCGGCTCAGATCCGCCGCGCTGATGCCGCTTCCAGCCAGCAAGGCTTCGCTGGGCAGTCCCTGGTCCTTGAAAGCGCTGAGCACCAAAGAGACGGCGTTGAGGGTGGTGAGGTGGGAGTGGAGCATGGGGTGTTCCAGCCTTGGGATGCTGGAACGGCAGCAAGTTACATGCCTGATGGAGATCCTGTGGGAGCGAGCCGGCTCCGGGCGGCGCTCCGACGATGGCGGTGTGTCAGTCAGCATCATTGTTGGATGGACGACCGCTATCGTCGGAGCGCCGCCCGGAGCCGGCTCGCTCCCACAGGGTTTTGCAGGGTGTCAGATGAGTTCGCCGCAGAGGTCGAGTTCTACAAGGCGTCGTACTTCAGCGGTGTCGAGCCCGGCACCCAGTAAGCCATGCAACTTGCCGAACGCCGCTTCCCGCGTCATCCCGCCACCGGACAGCACGCCCACGCCGCGCAACCGACTGCCAGCCTCATAGACGTCCAGCTCGACGCCACCTTCATGGCATTGCGTAACCGCGACTACCACAACACCCTTGTCCCGCGCCCGTTCCAGGCTGGCGAGGAACTCTGGATTGTCGCTCGGTCCGGTGCCGCTGCCGTAGCACTCCAGCACCAGGCCCTGAATGCCGCTGTCGAGCAGGCCGTCGAGTATCTCGGCGCCGATACCGGGGAACAGAGGCAGCACAGCGACTTTCGCCTGTTGCTTGGGCTGGTTGTAGGTCAGCGGCACCGGTATTGAAGACGCCTTCGCACCGCCACCCTGACGCTCAAGACGCTTGAATGGATGACGACCGAAACTGCGCACCTTCGCGCAACGGGTCGGGTCCAGTAGTTCGCCGTGGAAGTACAGATGAACGCCCGGGGCAAGGCCGTGACCCAAAGCAACCAGCGCGCCACTGAGGTTTTCCCAGGCATCGCTGTCGGTCACGCCGGCCGGCAGCATGGAACCGGTGAACACCACGCGGGCATGCAGGCCGAGCAGCTGAAAACTCATGGCCGCAGCGCTGTAGGCGAGGGTATCGGTGCCATGCAGGATCAGGACGCTGTCGCAGCCCTGGACATCGACGGCGTCGACCACCGCTTCACGCAGTTGCTGCCAGTAAGCCGGGCTCATGTTGGCGCTGTCGATCAGCGGCGACATCTCGCGAAAGCGCCACTGCGGTACGACAAGGTCAGGCTGGCTGTGCAGATACTCGCGCATCCGGGCTTCGAAACCGGACGCCGGGGCCAGGCCATGAGCGCTGGCTTGCATACCGATGGTGCCACCGGTGTAGAGCACCATGACGTGCTGGGCGGCAGGGAAGGTCGAGGAATTCATGGGGGGTCTCCGAGAACGATGACATTCCTAATGTGGGAGCGGGCTTGCTCGCGAAAGCGGTGTATCAGCCAACATCAATGTCGCCTGACACTCCCTCTTCGCGAGCAAGCCCGCTCCCACAGGGGATTGCGCACTTTAACCGATCAGCGTTGCGCTGCGGGTACGCCTTGCGGCTCGGCTTCAGCCTTGGTGGCCGCTGGTGGATTGGCTGGCCAGGCTTTCAGGTCCAGGTCCAGATCCGGGAATTTGCTCGAATCGAACACGGGCGTCTTGATGCCGGCCGCGCGCTGGTCATCGTAGTCACGCAGGATGCGCATGCCGACTTTGAACAGCAGGAACAGCGCGATCAGGTTCACAAACGCCAGCATCGTCATGGTGATGTCGGCGAAGGCGAACACCGTGCCGAGGTTTTCGATAGCGCCCCAGAAGATCAACACCAGTACCAGCGCGCGGTAGCCGATCAGCGCCTTGCGGTTTTCACCGATCAGGAAACGCAGGTTGCTCTCGCCCAGGTAGTAGTTGTAGAGGATCGAAGTGAACACGAACAACGACAGGGCTACGGAGATGAAACTCCGGCCCCAGTCACCGACTACGGCAGCCAGGGAGTTCTGGGTCAGGGCAATGCCGTCGCCTTCGAAGCCTGGGGTGTAGAAGCCCGAGAGCAGGATCAGCAACGCGGTGCAGGTGCAGATCACAAAGGTGTCGAGGAACACGCTGAACGCCTGAACCACGCCTTGTGCCACCGGGTGCTCGACCGACGCGACTGCGGCCACGTTTGGCGCACTGCCCAGGCCTGCTTCGTTGGCGAACACGCCGCGCTTCACGCCCATGACGATGGCGCTGCCGATCAGGCCGCCGAAGGCCTGGTCGAGACCGAAGGCGCTTTTGACGATGGTCATCAACATGCCCGGCACGTGGTCGAATTGCAGCACGATCACGTAGAGGGTCACGCCGATGTACACCAGGGTTTTCACCGGCACCAGCAGGTCAGCGACCTTGGCGATGCGCTTGATCCCACCGATGAACACCAGACCCAGCAACACTGCCAGCGCCAGGCCGGTGTAAGTGGTGTCGAGGCCGAAAGCGTTGTTCAGCGAGTGGGTCACGGCGTGGGATTGCAGGCCGTTGAAGGCGAAGCCGAAGGTGATCAGCAGCAGGAACGCCATGATCATGCCCAGCCAGCGTTTCTGCAGGCCGTGTTGGATGTAGTAGGACGGGCCGCCACGGTATGTGCCGTCGGAGTCGCAACGCTTGTAGAGCTGGCCGAGGGAGCATTCGAAGAAGCTGCTGGACATGCCGACCAGCGCGGTCACCCACATCCAGAACACCGCACCCGGACCACCCAGGGTCACGGCGATACCGACACCGGCGATGTTACCCGCACCGACGCGGCCGGCGAGGCTGAGCATCAAGGCCTGGAACGAACTGAGTTGGCCGGCGCTGCTTTTCAGGCTGTCGCGGAACACCGCGAACATGTGGAAGAAGTGACGCAATTGAACGAAACGCGAGCGGATCGTGAAGTAGCTACCGAGCCCGACAATGAGCACGATCAGTACTTTCCCTGAGAGGAAGTCGTTAATGACTTCGAGCATGGATTATTCCTCGCTGTTTTTTGTGTAGGCAAATGTTTGGCGGTCAGAAACATCGCGTTACACCGGATTGCGCGCGGCAAAACAGGTGAGGCGAAGGTTCGTCCCGATTTCATATTGCGGGTTTGTTATTAGTTCGGGTTTCGCATGGGTTTGGGCCTGGTTACCGACGACCGCTCACACGAAGAGGGGCGGCACTATACCGATGAGCGTGCCGTCCGTCTGCACGGTTGTGGTGCAAGCGATAAATCGAAGCCTTTGAAACACCTGACATTTTCGGTGTCAGGTTTATGCGGGAGCTGCTTTTCTGTGGGAGCGGGCTTGCTCGCGAAGGCGGTGTATCAGTCAAAGAGTTGCCGGATGTGCCGCCGTCTTCGCGAGCAAGCCCGCTCCCACATTTCTCATCTCCCACAGGTTCTGCGTTGCTGCCAAATAGTTAAAAAAAAGGGCTTGGGGAATAAATCCCCAAGCCCTCAAAAGGTGAGAGGTGTCTAGTCCCTCGACCTGGTGAGCGGTGCCACAAGTAACGCGTCGGATCAGGCTTTAAGCGGAACCAGACGCGGAGCAATCATGTTTTCCGGGCGCAGGATGTCGGCGAGCATTTCGTCGTCGAGCAAGCCTTCTTCGCGCACCAGTTCCAGCACGCCGCGGCCGCTTTCGAGGGCGATACGGGCGATACGGGTGGCGTTTTCATAGCCGATGTACGGGTTCAGCGCGGTGACCAGGCCGATCGAGTGTTCGACCAGTTCGCGGCAACGCTCTTCGTTGGCGGTGATGCCGACGATGCAGTGCTCGCGCAGCATGTCCATGGCGCGTTGCAGCAGGCGGATCGAGTCGAAGATCTTGAACGCGATCAGCGGCTCCATCACGTTCAGTTGCAGTTGGCCGCCTTCGGCTGCGATGGTCAGCGCCAGGTCGTTGCCGATGATCTGGAACGCCACCTGGTTAACCGCTTCCGGGATAACCGGGTTGACCTTGCCGGGCATGATCGAGCTGCCTGGCTGACGCGCTGGCAGGTTGATTTCGTTGATGCCGGTGCGTGGGCCGCTGGACAGCAGGCGCAGGTCGTTGCAGATCTTCGACAGCTTGACCGCGGTGCGCTTGAGCATGCCGGAGAACAGCACGAAGGCGCCCATGTCGGAGGTGGCTTCGATCAGGTCGGCGGCTGGAACCAGCGGTTGACCGCTGATCAGCGCCAGACGCTGAACGGCCAGAAGCTGGTAACGCGGGTCGGCGTTGATGCCGGTACCGATCGCGGTGCCGCCCAGGTTCACTTCGGTCAGCAGTTCAGGTGCCAGTGTTTTCAGACGTGCCAGGTCTTCGCTCAATGTGGTGGCGAAGGCACGGAATTCTTGACCCAGGGTCATCGGCACGGCGTCTTGCAGCTGGGTACGGCCCATCTTCAGGACGTGGCTGAACTCAACACCCTTGGCGGCGAACGCCTGGATCAGGCTGTCGAGGCTGGCCAGCAGCGCGTCGTGACCCAGCAGCAGACCCAGACGGATCGCGGTCGGGTAGGCGTCGTTAGTCGACTGCGCCATGTTCACGTCGTTGTTCGGGTGCAGGTATTGGTATTCGCCCTTCTGGTGACCCATGGCCTCCAGCGCGATGTTGGCGATGACTTCGTTGGCATTCATGTTGGTTGAAGTGCCAGCGCCGCCTTGAATCATGTCCACCACGAACTCTTCGTGGAAATCGCCGCGGATCAAACGTGCACAGGCTTCGCTGATGGCAGCGTGCTTGGCTTCGCTCAGGTGACCCAGCTCGCGGTTGGCGTCAGCGGCGGCTTGTTTAACCATCGCCAGGCCGACAACCAGCTTCGGATAATGCGAAATCGGAACGCCGGAGAGACGGAAGTTGTTCACCGCTCGCAGGGTCTGGATGCCGTAATACGCTTGAGCAGGTACTTCGAGTACGCCAAGCAGGTCTTTTTCTGTGCGGAAAGATGCAGCGGAGGACATGATAGAAATCATCTCGATATGGACCCGGTCTGTGCCGGAACACTGCAAATGCTAGGCTTGTGGAGAATTTTGGGCCAATGCTGTTAAACACTAGCCTATGCACATTCGGCATAATGCCCGTGTGACGCCGCGTGTGCGGCGAGCGTGTGACCTAAATTGGTGCGTGTCCGGGAGGGCGTGATGAACCTTGAAAGTAAATGGCTGGAGGACTTTAGTGCTCTGGCCGCCACCCGCAGCTTCTCCCAGGCTGCCGAACGACGCTTCGTGACGCAGCCAGCGTTCAGCCGGCGAATCCGCAGCCTCGAAGCCGCGCTCGGCCTGCAACTGGTCAACCGTTCGCGCACGCCGATCGAGCTGACGGCGGCGGGGCAGTTGTTTCTGGTCACCGCGCGGACGGTGGTCGAGCAGCTTGGTGAAGTGTTGCGTCACCTTCATCATCTGGAAGGCGGGCAGGGTGAAGTGATGCAGGTTGCCGCTGCTCACTCCCTGGCGTTGGGGTTCTTCCCGCGCTGGATCGCGCAGTTGCGTAATGAAGGCCTGAACATCGCGACGCGCCTCGTGGCAACCAACGTCGGTGATGCGGTGCATGCCCTGCGCGAAGGCGGTTGCGATCTGATGCTGGCGTTCTACGACCCGGACGCAGCGATGCAGATGGACCCGGAAATCTTCCCGTCGCTGCACCTTGGCGACACTGAAATGCTCCCGGTCTGCGCGGCGGACGCCGAGGGCAAGCCGCTGTTTGACTTGGAGGGTGAAGGTAGTGTGCCGCTGCTGGCCTACAGCGCCGGGGCGTTTCTCGGGCGTTCGGTGAACATGCTGCTGCGCCAGCGTGCGCTGCGGTTCACCACCATTTACGAAACCGCCATGGCCGACAGCCTCAAAAGCATGGCGCTGGAAGGATTGGGCATTGCCTGGGTGCCGCGGCTCAGTGTGCGCGCTGAACTGGCTCGTGGCGAACTGGTGGTTTGCGGCGGCCCGCAATGGCATGTGCCGCTGGAGATTCGCCTGTACCGCTGCGCCTTGGTGCGCAAGGCGAACGTACGGTTGCTGTGGCGCAAACTGGAAGGCGGCGCAGCCCAAGGAGCGACGGGTATTTGAGACCAATGAAGATCCAATGTGGGAGCGGGCTTGCTCGCGAATGCGGTCTGACATCCACTATCTCTGTTGACTGACACTCCGCCTTCGCGAGCAAGCCCGCTCCCACAGGGGCTTGGTGGTGTAATTGATTGACCTTCAAGTCAATAAAACCGGCACTTTGCGCCGAATGACAGATGGTCGCTATGGGGGCTGTTTATCTGCCTCATTGAGGTATACTGCGCGGCCTTCGGCCGGTTCGTCCGGCCATAATTCGTACAATCAAGCCACGCATTTTGCGTGGCTTGTTGTTTTTTGACGCGCCTGCGGGCGCCCAGAGAGAAGAGGCACGACGATGAGTGCACTGGTTGGCGTGATCATGGGCTCCAAGTCCGATTGGTCCACCCTTAGCCACACCGCCGATATGCTGGAAAAGCTCGGCATTCCTTACGAGGTGAAGGTGGTCTCTGCCCACCGCACCCCGGACCTGCTGTTCCAGTACGCCGAAGAGGCTGAGGCGCGTGGCATCGAGGTGATTATCGCCGGTGCCGGCGGCGCGGCTCACTTGCCAGGCATGTGTGCGGCCAAGACCCACCTGCCGGTGCTGGGCGTGCCGGTGCAGTCGTCGATGCTCTCGGGCGTCGATTCGCTGCTGTCTATCGTGCAGATGCCCGCGGGCATTCCGGTCGCCACCCTGGCCATCGGCAAGGCTGGCGCGATCAACGCAGCGCTGCTCTCGGCGAGCATCCTCGGCGCCAAGCGCCCGCAGTTCCACGCGGTGCTGAAAAAATTCCGCGCTGAGCAGACAGACAGCGTCCTGGAAAATCCAGACCCACGCATCGCCTGAGGTTGTTGACGATGAAGATCGGTGTAATCGGTGGCGGCCAGTTGGGTCGCATGTTGGCGCTGGCGGGTACTCCGCTGGGCATGAACTTCGCTTTCCTGGACCCCGCGCCGGATGCTTGCGCAGCCGCGTTGGGCGAACACCTGCGGGCCGATTACGGCGATCAGGATCACCTGCGTCAGCTGGCCGATGAGGTCGATCTGGTGACCTTCGAATTCGAAAGCGTCCCGGCCGAAACCGTGGCCTTCCTGTCGCAATTCGTCCCGGTTTACCCGAGCGCCGAAGCCCTGCGCATCGCCCGTGATCGCTGGTTCGAGAAGAGCATGTTCAAGGACCTGGGGATTCCCACCCCGGCGTTCGCCGACATTCAATCGCAAGCCGATCTGGACGCTGCCGTGGCTTCCATCGGTCTGCCAGCCGTGCTGAAAACCCGCACCCTGGGTTACGACGGCAAGGGCCAGAAGGTCCTGCGCAAGCCTGAAGACGTGGTCGGTACGTTCGCCGAACTGGGCAGCGTGGCCTGCCTGCTGGAAGGTTTCGTGCCGTTCACCGGTGAAGTGTCGTTGATCGCCGTGCGCGCTCGTGATGGCGAAACCAGGTTCTATCCGCTGGTTCACAACACCCACGACAGCGGCATCCTCAAGTTGTCCGTGGCCAGCACCGACCACCCACTGCAAGCCTTGGCGGAAGACTATTCCAGCCGTGTGCTCAAGCAGCTGAATTACGTCGGCGTGATGGCGTTCGAGTTCTTTGAAGTCGACGGTGGCCTCAAGGCCAACGAGATCGCCCCGCGTGTGCATAACTCGGGTCACTGGACCACTGAAGGTGCCGAGTGCAGCCAGTTCGAAAACCACCTGCGGGCCGTTGCCGGTCTGCCGCTGGGTTCGACGGCCAAGGTCGGCGAGAGCGCGATGCTCAACTTCATCGGTAAAGTGCCGGAGACCGAGAAAGTCCTGGCCATTGCCGATTGCCATCTGCATCACTATGGCAAGGCGTTCAAGGTCGGTCGCAAGGTCGGTCACGCCAACCTGCGCTGCGCCGACAAGGCCACGCTGGAGCAGCAGATCCTCAAGGTCGAAGCGCTCATCGCCGAATAGTTTCATGTGGCAGCGGCGGAACCATTCAGGGGCCGCCGTTCTCTCATGGCAGGATGCCAAAGTCTGACTAGGCTTTGGGCATTGCCATTCAATCAGAGGGAAATGCCATGGGAATTATCGGAACCATCTTTATCGGCTTGATCGTCGGCCTGCTGGCTCGGTTCCTGAAACCGGGCGATGACAGCATGGGCTGGATCATGACCATCCTGCTCGGTATCGGCGGTTCGCTGGCGGCTACTTACGGCGGCCAGGCTCTGGGCATCTACCAGGCCGGTCAAGGCGCAGGCTTCATCGGTGCGCTGGTTGGCGCGGTGGTGTTGCTAGTGATCTACGGTTTGATCAAAAAGAACTGATCCAAAGCGACAAAGCCCCCTCTGCGCCGCACGCAGAGAGGGCTAGAATGCTCGGCGTTGCACCGTCCTCTCCTTTACCGAGCACCTCCATGCGCCGTCTTTTACTGACTTTCCTTTTACTGGGCTCGGGCCTCGCCCATGCCGGCGAACTGCCGGAAACCGACTGGCTCGAGCTGATGCCCAAGTCGGACCAGAAAGCCCTCGAGGCCATGCCTGAAATCGACCACAACTCACCCGAAGCCAATGGCACCTTTACCAAAAAGGGTGGCATGAAGCAGAGCAAGGGTTTGCCGGCGGTGATGTATTCGACCAAAACCGTGCCGTCGATGAACGACAAGAACATCCGCATCGGTGGTTATCCGGTGCCGCTGGAATCCGACGCCCAGGGCCGTAGCACGCTGTTCTTCCTCGTGCCGTATCCGGGCGCCTGCATCCATGTGCCGCCGCCGCCACCTAATCAATTGGTGTTGGTGCGTTATCCGAAGGGTTTGAAGCTGAATGACATCTATACACCGCTGTGGGTGACCGGCACGCTGAAGGTCGAGAAGGTCAACAACGACCTGGCTGATGCGGCGTATGCGCTGGATGCGGCGAAAGTGCGGGTGGTCAAAGAATCAGACTTGTAGAGATTCAAATGTGGGAGCGGGCTTGCTCGCGAAGGCGGCGTGTCAGGCAACATTGATGTCGACTGACACATCGCATTCGCGAGCAAGCCCGCTCCCACATTGGTTTTACGGTGTTACAGGGTTTTGCTGCCGATGCTGACGCCGAGGGTATGACTCGCACCCGGTGCCAGCGTCACCACATCACCCATCACATTCGCCGTTTCAATGCACAGCATCCGCTGCCAGCCATCGTCGGCCATGTCGCTGAACGCCGCAGCGCGATCAATCCACGGATTCCAGATCACCGCCGAGCGTGAGCCGCTGCTGGTCAGCTCGATGCGTCGTTCCCAGGCCGGATCGACAATGCTCAGCTTCGCCGGGGTATTGAGATAGATACGATCGGTCTCGCCGGCAAAACGCAGATCGCCGGTCTGAGTGACGGTTTTCCAGTCGTCCAGGGTTTCGATGTAACTCAAGCCATCCAGCCCTTCGACATGCACTTCGCGTACATCGCTGACCGCGAAATAGCTGTGCAACGCCTGGCTGATGGTGACGTTGTCAGCGCCCTGGTTATGGCTGGTCAGGCTGATGTGCAGTTGCTCATCCAGACGAATGCTCAGCTTCAAATCCACTTGATGTGGCCAGCCTGGCAAGCCGCCTTCAGGGTAAGGCAGAACAAACTCCACCTTGAGGCTTTCGCCCTCGGTTTCAATGCCGCCCAGTTCCCAGTCCATCGCCCTTACCAGCCCGTGGGCGGTCGGCGCTTCGTTGCTGACGCGCATCGCCTGAACGCTCTGCGGGTTGCGCGGCAGATTGCCGAACCACGGCCAGCACACCGGAACCCCGGCGCGGATGCTCTTGCCAGTCTTGAACGCGGCCTCGTCGTTGAGCCAGATCAGCGGCGGTTGCCCGGCCACTTGATAACTGAGGATGTGCGCGCCCTGCTGGGCAACCAGCAATTCGGCCTGCCCGTGGCGGATGCGCCAGCAGTTCAGTTCATCCAGTTTCACGGCTTCAACGTTGGGCGTACTCATGGGCAACTCTCGATCAGGAACAATGACTGCAATGGACCGCAGAAAAGTCGCAGTGTTTAACGAGCTCTCGGCGGAACCGAACGGGTGCGTCCGCTGCCGTCGATGGCGACGAACACAAACACGGCTTCAGTCACCTTACGCCATTCACTGGACAGCGGATCGTCACTCCAGACTTCGACCATCATCTGAATCGAGCTGCGGCCGATTTCCAGCGCCTGGGTATAGAAGGAGAGCTGAGCGCCCACCGCTACCGGAACCAGAAACGCCATGCGGTCGATCGCAACCGTAGCCACGCGGCCACCCGCGACTTTGCTGGCCATTGCGGTGCCGGCCAAATCCATCTGCGACACCAGCCAACCGCCGAAAATATCGCCAAAGCCGTTGGTTTCGCGAGGAAGCGCGGTAATTTGCAGGGCAAGGTCGCCTTGCGGGATTGGATCTTCTTGTTCGAGCTCTATCATGCCGGGGGTGCCTCTGACCCGTGACTCTCATTGGTACTTCAGGTGAATAGCCGTCTCAAGGAAAAACGATTCAGCCCCGAACATACTACGTTCGTCACGTTTTTCGTAAGGCGCCTAAAGGGAAACTCTGCGAAATCGGCTGACGGCTGCCAACGACGTTTTCGCACAGCAACCCCTTACAAGCAGGTGCAGGATTGCGAGTATATCGGTCGGTAGACTCCTAGACGACCGTCCGGTTCTCATTTCGACCGTCAAATACGCACCTCTATGTGCTTTTTCGAACAATTTGCTATCGTGCCGGACCTGCCCAAGCCTCAGCCAGCGTTGTTGGGGTTGCAGATCCGACTATAAGAGAAGCCTTGCCATGACCACAGCGCCTTCGAGCATCGCGCAGCCAACCCAGTCCGCACGTCCGCTGACTCGCAACGACTACAAGACGTTATCGCTGTCTGCCTTGGGCGGCGCGCTGGAGTTTTACGATTTCATCATCTTCGTGTTCTTCGCCACGGTGGTCGGCAAGCTGTTCTTCCCGGCCGACATGCCCGAGTGGCTGCGCTTGATGCAGACCTTCGGGATCTTTGCCGCCGGCTACCTGGCGCGTCCGCTGGGCGGTATCGTCATGGCGCACTTCGGCGACCTGCTGGGACGCAAGAAGATGTTCACCCTGAGCATTTTCATGATGGCGGTGCCGACCCTGATCATGGGTTTGCTGCCGACTTATGCACAGATCGGCATGTGGGCGCCGATCCTGTTGCTGCTGATGCGGGTGATTCAGGGCGCGGCGATTGGCGGTGAAGTGCCGGGCGCGTGGGTATTCGTTTCCGAACACGTGCCGCAGCGGCACATCGGCTACGCCTGCGGCACCCTGACCTGCGGCCTGACGGCCGGTATCCTGCTGGGCTCGTTGGTCGCCACCGCGATCAACAGCATTTACACCCCGGTCGAAGTGTCGGATTACGCCTGGCGGATTCCGTTCCTGCTGGGTGGCGTGTTCGGCCTGTTCTCGGTTTACCTGCGCCGCTGGTTGCACGAGACGCCGGTATTCGCCGAGCTGCAACTGCGCAAGGCCCTGGCAGAAGAAGTGCCGCTGCGCGCCGTGTTGCGCGACCATCGCGGGGCGATCCTGATTTCCATGCTGCTGACCTGGCTGCTGTCCGCCGGCATCATCGTGGTCATCCTCATGACCCCGACCGTGCTGCAGACCGTCTACCACTTCTCGCCAACCACCGCATTGCAGGCCAACAGCCTGGCGATCGTGTTTCTGAGCCTGGGCTGCGTCGCCTCCGGTGCACTGGCTGACCGCTTCGGCGCGGGTCGTGTCTTCGTGTTCGGCAGTGCCGCGTTGCTGATCAGCTCGTGGACTTTCTATCACAGCCTGTTCAACCACCCGGACTGGCTGTTCCCGATGTACGCCGTGACCGGCTTGCTGGTCGGCACCATCGGTGCAGTGCCGTATGTGATGGTCAAAGCCTTCCCGGCGGTGGTGCGCTTCAGCGGGCTGTCGTTCTCCTACAACCTGGCCTACGCCATCTTCGGCGGCCTGACCCCGATGGTTGTCACCTTGCTGCTGAAGGAAAGCCCGTTGGGGCCTGCGTATTACGTAGCGATCATCTGCGGTGTCGGGATTCTGGTGGGTGCCTACCTCTGGAAGAAAGGTCGCTAAGCCGACCCTTTGTATCGACTGCACTGACGCCTTCGCGAGCAAGCCCGCTCCCACAGTTGACCGCGTTCTCACTGAGGAACTCAGTTAAATGTGGGAGCGGGCTTGCTCGCGAAGAACGATGACGCGATTTCCCTGCAAAAGATCGAATGCTGGCCTTTCATCCAATTGTCATATTTCAGCCATAGAGTGTTCACACGGCCTGCTGATACTTGGCCCCGACTTAACACACCTATCTGCTAGGAGTAAGGCATGAAACTGAAGCGTTTGATGGCGGCAATGACTTTTGTCGCTGCTGGCGTTGCGACTGCCAACGCGTTCGCCGCTGTTGACCCGTCGATCCCGAGCTACACCAAGACCACTGGTGTGTCGGGCAACTTGTCCAGTGTCGGCTCCGATACCCTGGCCAACCTCATGACCCTGTGGGCTGAGAACTACAAAAAAGAATACCCGAACGTAAACATCCAGATTCAGGCCGCTGGCTCCGCCACTGCGCCACCTGCGCTGACTGAAGGCACCTCTAACCTGGGCCCGATGAGCCGCAAGATGAAGGACACCGAACTGGCTGCCTTCGAGCAGAAGTACGGCTACAAGCCAACCGCTATCCCGGTTGCAGTAGACGCCCTGGCTATCTTTGTTCACAAAGACAACCCGATCCAGCACCTGACCATGGAACAAGTCGACGCAGTCTTCTCGTCCACTCGTCTGTGCGGCGCTAAAACCGACGTGAAAACCTGGGGCGACCTGGGCGTGACCGGCGACCTGGCGAACAAGCCGGTTCAGCTGTTCGGTCGTAACTCGGTATCCGGCACCTACGGCTACTTCAAAGAAGAAGCTCTGTGCAAAGGCGACTACAAGCCAAACGTCAACGAACAACCAGGCTCGGCTTCGGTCGTGCAGTCGATCAGCTCCTCGCTGAACGGCATCGGTTACTCGGGCATCGGCTACAAAACCGCTTCCGTGAAGACTGTGGCTCTGGCCAAAAAAGGCACCACTGAATTCATTGAAGACACCGAAGAAAACGCCCTGAACGGCAAGTACCCGCTGTCGCGTTTCCTCTACGTTTACGTCAACAAAGCCCCGAACAAACCTCTGGCCCCGCTGGAAGCTGAGTTCGTGAAGCTGGTTCTGTCCAAACAGGGCCAGGAAGTTGTAGTGAAAGACGGCTACATCCCACTGCCGGCCAAGGTTGCTGCAAAAGCACTGGCTGACCTGGGTCTGCAGGAAGGCGGCGCTGAAGTCGCAAAAAAGTAAAACCTTGAGTCCGGGATAAACCCGGACTCTGTAGGAGCTGTCGAGGGAAACGAGGCTGCGATCTTTTGATCTGGCCTCTAACCGCAAGATCAAAAGATCGCAGCCTCGGTTCCCTCGACAGCTCCTACAACCCCCAAATTTTCAGTCCGCTGCCAGTTCCCACAGGCGGCGGATTTGTTGCGTCACTGCATTGTCATCTTTCTGTCATACAGGATCGCTAGGGTGTGCGAATGAATGATCTGGCCAATTCCACCATGACTACTAATCCCCCCAAGCGAATTGACTTCAATACGCCTGAGTTGCAACGCAAGCGCCGCATCCGCGCGCTCAAAGATCGCCTGACCCGCTGGTACGTCCTCGTGGGCGGCCTCGCCGTTCTCGGCGCGATCACGCTGATCTTCTTCTTCCTGGCTTACGTTGTCGCACCCCTGTTTCAGGGCGCCGACCTGACCGCCAAGGACGCCATCACGCCGGCCTGGATGCAAGACGCCGGCAAGCCGTTGATGATCTCCCTGGAAGAACAGAACCAGGTCGCCATGCGGGTTTCCGACAAGGGCCAGGCGTTGTTCTTCGATATCGACAGTGGCGCTGAACTCAAGCGCGTCGATCTGAAGGTTCCGGCCGGCACTACCGTGACCTCCATCGGTGAAGACCAACCAGGCCATCCATTGGTGGCGGTGGGCTTGTCCAACGGCCAGGCACTGGTATTCCGTCACACTTATAAAGTCAGCTACCCGGACGGCAAGAAAACCATCTCGCCGGCCATCGAATACCCGTACGGCGAAACGCCGATCGCGCTGAACGAGGCGGGCGGTGCACTCGAGCACGTCAGCCTCAACGCGACCGACACCACGCTGATGCTGGTCGGTTCCACCGGTTCGCAGCTCAATGTTTTGTCGCTGACCAGCGAAGAAAACATGATGACCGGCGAAGTCACCAATGAGCAGAAGCGCATCGATCTGCCGCAGATGACCGAGCCGGTGAAGAACATCTTCGTCGACCCGCGTCAGCAGTGGCTGTACGTGATTAACGGTCGCGCCCAGGCCGACGTGTTCAGCCTGCGCGACAAGAGCCTCAATGGTCGCTACAAGCTGCTGGAAGATGGCGAAGCGCAGATCACCGCCAGTACTCAACTGGTGGGCGGCATCTCGCTGATCCTCGGTGACTCCAAGGGTGGTCTGGCTCAGTGGTTCATGGCGCGCGACCCGGACGGCGAGCTGCGTCTGAAGCAGATTCGTACCTTCCAGATGGGCACCGCGCCGATTGTGGAAATCACCGCCGAAGAACGTCGCAAAGGCTTCGTTGCCCTCGACGCGTCCGGCAAGCTCGGCGTCTTCCACAGTACCGCTCACCGCACCTTGCTGGTCGATCAGGTGGTGGAAGGCCAAGGCATTTTCGGTCAGTCGCCGCGTGCCAACCGCATCATCGTCGAGGCCAACGGTAAGGTGCAGCCACTGTTGCTGGACAATCCGCACCCGGAAGTTTCGTGGAGCGCATTGTGGAGCAAGGTCTGGTACGAGAACTACGACGAGCCTAAATACGTCTGGCAATCGACCGCCGCCAACACTGACTTCGAACCGAAGATGAGCTTGTCTCCGCTGACCTTCGGTACCTTGAAGGCCGCGTTCTACGCCATGCTGTTGGCCGCGCCGCTGGCCGTCGCTGCGGCAATCTACACCGCATACTTCATGGCCCCAAGCTTGCGCCGCAAGGTCAAACCGGTGATCGAGTTGATGGAAGCGATGCCGACGGTGATCCTCGGCTTCTTCGCCGGCCTGTTCCTCGCGCCGTATGTGGAAGGTCACTTGCCGGGCATCTTCAGCCTGCTGATGCTCGTGCCGATCGGCATTCTGGTAGCGGGTTTCACCTTCAGCCGCTTGCCTGAATCGATCCGCCTGAAAGTGCCGGAAGGCTGGGAAAGCGCGATCCTGATCCCGGTGATCCTGTTCGTGGGCTGGCTGTCGCTGTACATGAGCCCGTACATGGAAACCTGGTTCTTCGGCGGCGACATGCGCATGTGGATCTCCCACGACCTGGGCATCACCTACGACCAGCGCAACGCACTGGTGGTGGGTCTGGCCATGGGCTTTGCGGTCATTCCGAACATCTACTCCATCGCCGAAGACGCCGTGTTCAGCGTGCCTCGCGGTTTGACCCTCGGCTCTCTGGCCCTCGGTGCCACGCCGTGGCAGACCATGACTCGCGTGGTGATCCTCACCGCCAGCCCGGGTATTTTCTCGGCGCTGATGATCGGCATGGGCCGTGCGGTCGGTGAAACGATGATCGTGCTGATGGCCACCGGTAACACCCCGGTCATGGAAATGAACTTGTTCGAAGGCCTGCGCACCCTGGCGGCCAACGTTGCGGTGGAAATGCCCGAATCGGAAGTCGGCGGCAGCCACTACCGCGTGCTGTTCCTCTCGGCGCTGGTGCTGCTGTTGTTCACCTTCGTCATGAACACCCTCGCAGAACTGATTCGTCAGCGTCTGCGCAAGAAATACTCGTCGCTTTAAGAAAGGTAGAAGTCTGTGAAACAGAACTCCCTGAATGGATGGTTCAAGAGCGGCGCCCCCGGCGTCTGGATCAGCGGTGGCGCGGTGTCCATCGCGGTCATCATGACCATTGGCCTGCTGGCCGTGATTGCCGTGCGCGGTCTGGGCCACTTCTGGCCGGCGGACCTGATCCACGCCAGTTACGACGTGCCGGGCCAGGCCAATCACCTGGTCATCGGTGAAGTGGTACAGAAAGAAGAAGTGCCGCGCGAGCGCCTGAAAAGCGCTGGCCTGCCGGTGCCCGATCAGGGCCCGGAGTTCATGACCCGCGAGCTGATCAAGGTTGGCAACCGTGACTTGAACGGCAACGACTTCACCTGGATCGTCGGCGAGTGGCTGACCAACCAGAAGACGCCGCCAGAGCTGATGACCATCGAGCGTCGCGAATGGGGCAACTTCTACGGCTACCTGGTCAACGTCAAACAGGACGGCAAGGTCATCGCTGAAGGCGAAGCGGCGTGGCCTGAGTTGCAGGCGCGTGTGGAACGCGTCAACAAGCTCGCCGCGCAGCTCAAGAGCCTGGAAAAAACCGACATTGGCGCAATCAACTCGGGTCTGGAGCGTGTGCGTTTGCACGGCCGCAAACTGGAGTTGGCAGGCCAGCTCGACGCTGCCGCACAAGCGGACATGGAGTCCGAGCGCGCGGAGCTCAATGCGCGCTATCAAGACATCGAAGCCCGTCTGAATGACCTGCACGCCCAATTCAACCGCGACAGCCTCACGGCCCGCGATGCGAACGGCAAAGAAATCGAAATCAGCATCGGTAAAGTGGTACACGCCTACCAGCCGAACGCGATGGGCACGGTTACCAAGATCGGCTTCTACTTCAGCAAGGTGTGGGAATTCCTCAGTGATGACCCGCGTGAAGCGAACACCGAAGGCGGGATCTTCCCGGCGATTTTCGGCACCGTGATGATGACGTTGATCATGGCGATGATCGTGACCCCGTTCGGCGTGCTGGCGGCGGTTTACCTGCGTGAATACGCCAAGCAGAACGCGCTTACGCGGATTATCCGCATCGCCGTGAACAACCTGGCCGGTGTTCCGGCCATCGTTTACGGCGTGTTCGGTCTGGGCTTCTTCGTCTACGTATTGGGCGGCTCGGTTGACCGGTTGTTCTTCCCTGAAGCACTGCCGGCACCGACCTTCGGTACGCCGGGTCTGCTCTGGGCCTCGCTGACCCTGGCGCTGCTGGCGGTGCCGGTGGTGATCGTGGCCACTGAAGAAGGTCTGGCGCGGATCCCTCGCACCGTGCGTGAAGGTTCGTTGGCCCTCGGCGCAACCAAGGCTGAAACCTTGTGGAAGATCGTGCTGCCGATGGCCAGCCCGGCGATGATGACCGGCATGATCCTCGCGGTGGCTCGCGCCGCTGGTGAAGTGGCGCCGCTGATGCTGGTAGGTGTGGTGAAACTGGCGCCGTCGCTGCCGCTGGACGGCAACTACCCGTACCTTCACCTGGACCAGAAGATCATGCACCTGGGCTTCCATATTTATGACGTCGGCTTCCAGAGCCCGAACGTCGAAGCTGCGCGGCCGCTGGTGTACGCCACGGCGCTGCTGCTGGTGCTGGTGATCGCCACGCTTAACCTGTCGGCCGTCTATATCCGTAACCACCTGCGCGAAAAATACAAAGCGCTGGATAGCTGATTTAAATGTGGGAGCGGCGGTGCGACGATTCGACTTGCTCGCGAAAGCGGTGGGTCAGGCAACATTGATGCTGAATGAGCTGACCTCTTCGCGAGCAAGCCCGCTCCCACACTAGACCGCGCTCAACCGAACAATTATTGGCATGCCGCAAAGCGGTGTTCCGAACCGAATTTGTTAGCACAGGGAGCCTCCCATGCAGCACGAAGCACATACCCACGGCATCAACATGTCGGCGCTGGGTCGCGACAAACAGAGCCTGAGTCTCGAACAGGAAACGGTAGCCATTGAAGTGCCGGGCCTGAGCCTGTTCTACGGTGACAAACAAGCGCTGTACGACGTCAGCATGAACATCCCGAAACAGCGCGTGACCGCCTTCATCGGCCCGTCCGGCTGCGGCAAGTCCACGCTGCTGCGCACCTTCAACCGCATGAACGATCTGGTGGATGGCTGCCGTGTCGAAGGCGAGATCAACCTCTACGGCAACAACATCTACCGTAAGGGCGAAGACGTAGCCGAGCTGCGTCGTCGCGTGGGCATGGTGTTCCAGAAGCCTAACCCGTTCCCGAAAACCATCTACGAGAACGTGGTCTACGGCCTGCGCATCCAGGGCATCAACAAAAAGCGCATCCTCGACGAAGCCGTCGAGTGGGCGTTGAAAGGCGCGGCACTGTGGGACGAAGTCAAAGACCGTCTGCATGAGTCGGCGCTGGGCCTGTCCGGTGGTCAGCAACAACGTCTGGTGATCGCTCGCACCATCGCCGTGGAGCCGGAAGTGCTGCTGCTCGACGAACCGTGCTCGGCACTCGACCCGATCTCCACGCTGAAAGTCGAAGAGCTGATCTACGAACTGAAATCGAAGTTCACCATCGTCATCGTGACCCACAACATGCAACAGGCCGCGCGGGTTTCCGACTACACGGCGTTCATGTACATGGGCAAACTGGTGGAATTCGGCGACACCGACACCCTGTTCACCAATCCGGCGAAGAAGCAGACCGAAGACTACATCACTGGTCGCTACGGCTAGGAAGCTGTTGTTGCTCACTGAACTGACGCTGCGGTCCACCGCACCTTACCGGACGCTCCAAGGACGCCAACATGATTAGTAAAGAAGGCCTTACCCATCACATCTCCGCGCAGTTCAACGCTGAGCTCGAGGAAGTGCGCAGCCACCTCCTGGCCATGGGCGGGCTGGTGGAAAAGCAGGTCAACGACGCGGTGACCGCGCTGATCGAGGCAGACTCCGGCCTGGCCCAGCAGGTTCGCGAGATCGACGACCAGATCAACCAGATGGAACGCAACATCGACGAAGAATGCCTGCGCATTCTGGCCCGTCGTCAGCCTGCAGCGTCGGACTTGCGTTTGATCATCAGCATCTCCAAGTCGGTCATCGACCTGGAGCGCATCGGTGACGAAGCGACCAAGATCGCCCGTCGTGCCATCCAGTTGTGCGAAGAAGGCGAAGCCCCACGGGGTTACGTCGAGGTTCGCCACATCGGCGATCAGGTTCGCAACATGGTTCGCGATGCGCTGGACGCTTTTGCCCGCTTCGACGCCGACCTGGCGTTGTCGGTGGCCCAGTACGACAAGATCATCGACCGCGAATACAAAACCGCGCTACGCGAGCTTGCCACCTACATGATGGAAGACCCGCGCTCTATCTCGCGGGTCTTGAGCATCATTTGGGTGCTGCGTTCGCTGGAACGGATCGGCGACCACGCACGCAATATCTCGGAGCTGGTGATTTACCTGGTGCGCGGCACCGACGTGCGGCACCTGGGCCTCAAGCGCATGAAAGAAGAAGTTGAAGGGACAAGTGGCGAAACCGCTAATGTTCCGGGCAAAGCTGACGATAAGTAAGATTGCCTGAGAAAAGCGCCCGGCCTTTTGGCCGGGCGTTTTTGTTTGTGGTTGATGAATTCGAAAGCAGCACCCGCGAACGAAAAGTCCCGGCGTGACTGAAGGTTTTTGGCAATGTGCCATCAGCAAAGCGGTATGCTTGCCGGGATTTTTTAAAGGGGTGATGGATGAGTAAGGTCAGTGTGTTGGTCGTGGACGATGCGTCGTTCATTCGTGACCTGGTGAAGAAGTGCTTGCGCAACTACTTCCCGGGGATCCGGATCGAAGACGCGGTCAACGGCAAAAAGGCTCAGGCCTTGCTGGCACGGGAAGCGTTCGACCTGGTCCTGTGCGACTGGGAAATGCCGGAAATGTCCGGCCTGGAACTGCTGACCTGGTGCCGCGAGCAGGACAACCTCAAGACCATGCCGTTCGTGATGGTGACCAGCCGTGGCGATAAAGAGAACGTCGTTCAGGCGATCCAGGCCGGGGTATCCGGTTACGTCAGCAAGCCGTTCACCAACGAGCAACTGCTGACCAAGGTCAAGCAGGCCCTGAACAAGGTCGGCAAGCTCGACACCTTGATGAACAGCGCGCCGACCAAAATGAACTCGGCGTTCGGCAACGACTCCCTGAGCGCATTGACCGGTGGCAAAGCTGCCGTGGTCGCGCCTGCAGCGGCGCCGGTCAACCCGTTCGCCAAACCTGTCGCCGCCGCGCTGGCTCCGGCGGCTGCTCCGTCTCGCGGTCTGCTCAACAGCCCGCCGATCAAGCCTCCAGCGTCCTCCGCAGCGCCAACGGGCGGTCGTGGCCAAGGCCAATTGCGCCTGCCGAACGGCATTCAGCAATGTGTGATCAAGGCCTTGAGTCTCAAGGAAGCACTGCTGGTGGTGAAGCGTACCGACACCCTACCGCAAGTGCTCGACAGCGCCGTGCTCGACCTGGAACAGGGCGATAACGCCGAAACCGCCCGTCTGAACGGCTACCTGCACGCCATCGTCGCCCACGAGCCGAAGCCCGACAGCGACTGGTTGCAACTGACCTTCCGCTTCGTCGACCAGGATGCGCAGAAGCTCGATTACATTTCCCGTTTGATAGCACGTGGTACGGCGCAGAAGCATTTCGTACCCGGCGCGTAATACAGCGTCGCCTGTTAGCCCGCCTTCGCGAGCAAGTCGAATCGTCGCACCGCCGCTCCCACATTTGGAATGCATTTCAAATGTGGGAGCGGGCCTGCTCGCGAAGGGGCCATCAAATTCACCACACATCCGCTGAACGGCCCATTTTGAAACATCTGCCGACTACCCGGGTCCATTGCAACTGCTAGGCTCCTACCCAGGCCTTACTCGACAGAATCTTGCCCATGCTCGCGCGCCTGCTGTTTTTCTGCGGTCTTTTCATGGCATCCGCCTCGGCGATGGCCCTGACGATCTACAAGTCCACCGACGCCAATGGCGTGGTCTCCTACAGCGACCGCCCCACGACGGGCTCCAAGGTGTTCGTTTTTCGTGATCGCATGGTCGAGAATCTAGAGCGTCAGGTGTACCTCGTCATCACGAAGAAGAAGGGCGTGGACAGCGTTTACGTGCGCAATGACTTGTATGCGCCGGTAGAAATCGAATTGAGCTTCGGCGGGCTGAAGAACGTCAGTGGTGCGCCGAGCCGACCGATCCGCCGGGTGATGCCGGCACGCAGCAGTATTCGTCTGGCGCTGCTCACAGCCACGCAGCCCGAAAGGCCGCTCGCGTATGTCCCAAAATTTGAATACTCCCTGGGCGACCCCTCAGGGGCCGCCCAGGCCTATCGGTACCCGCTGCCGTGGCGTGGCGGACCGTTTCGGCTGAGTCAGGGCGCCAACGGTCAATACAGCCACTTCGGTCCAAAGAACCGCTACGCCATGGACATCGCCATGCCCGAAGGCACACAGATCATCGCGGCGCGTGGCGGTGTGGTGGTGAAAACCGAGAATGCCCAGACCGGGCGCGGCAACGATCCGTCGGGTAATTTCGTGCGGGTGCTGCACGATGACGGGACGATGGGCGTGTATCTGCACCTCAAACAAGGTTCGGTGAGCGTTCGCGAGGGGCAACGGGTGTCGGTGGGGAGTCCACTGGCCTTGTCGGGCAATACCGGCAACAGCAGCGGGCCGCACCTGCATTTCGTGGTGCAGCGCAATACCGGGTTGGGGCTGGTGTCGATCCCGTACCAGTTCAATCAACCGGTGGGCAGCCTGCCAAACTTTGCGCTCGGTAAACAGTGAGGTGCTGCCTGTTCTGACGCCTTCGCGAGCAAGTCGGACCGCCGCACCGCCGCTCCCACATTTGAAATGCATTCCAATGTGGGAGCGGGCTTGCTCGCGAAGGGATCGACGCGGATCCGGATCTGCGTATTAATCCAGCATCAACACCTTGGCCAAAATGATCTTCGGCCCTTTCATCTTCTTGATGATGATCCGCAAGCCCTCGACTTCCAGCACTTCTTCCTCTTCCGGCACCCGTTTCAGGGTTTCGTAGACCAGCCCGGCGAGGGTTTCGGCTTCGATGTGGTCCAGATCGATGCCCAGCAGGCGCTCGACCTTGAACAATGGCGTGTCGCCGCGCACCAGCAGCTTGCCCGGCTGGTACGCGAGGATCCCGCGCTCAGCCTTGCGGTGTTCGTCCTGAATGTCGCCGACCAGTACTTCCAGCACGTCTTCCATGGTCAGGTAGCCGATGATGTTGCCATCGGCTTCTTCGACCAGGGCGAAGTGCGAGCCGCCTTTGCGGAACTGCTCCAGCAACTGCGACAGCGGCATATGGCGCGAAACGCGCTCCAGCGGCCGGGTCAGTTCGGCGAGGTTGAACGACTCGGGAATGTGGTCCAGGGCTGCCAGTTCCAGCAGCAGATCCTTGATGTGCAGCAGGCCGACGAACTCCTGACGATCGCTGTCGTACACCGGATAACGGCTGAACTTGTGGCGACGGAACATCGCCAGGATTTCCTTCAGCGGCGCGTTGAACTCCAGCGTCACCAGGTCTTCCCGGGAGTTGGCCCAGTCGACCACTTCCAGCTCGCCCATTTCCACGGCGGAAGCCAAAACACGCATGCCTTGGTCGCTCGGGTCCTGGCCACGGCTGGAGTGCAGGATCAATTTCAGTTCTTCACGGCTGTAATGGTGCTCGTGATGAGGGCCGGGTTCACCTTGGCCGGCGATCCGCAGGATCGTGTTGGCGCTGGCGTTGAGCAGGTAAATGGCCGGGTACATGGCCCAGTAGAACAGGTACAGCGGCACGGCGGTCCAGAGCGATAGCAGCTCGGGTTTGCGGATGGCCCAGGATTTCGGGGCCAGTTCGCCGACCACGATGTGCAGGTACGAGATGACGAAGAACGCAGCGAAGAACGATACGCCTTTGATCACTTCGGCCGACTGCACGCCGACGGCTTCAAGGATCGGCTCGAGGATGTGCGCGAACGCCGGTTCACCGACCCAGCCGAGGCCGAGGGAGGCGAGGGTGATACCCAATTGGCACGCCGAGAGGTACGCATCGAGCTGACTGTGAACGGTGCGCAGGATGTGTCCGCGCCAGCCGTTTTTATCAGCGATGGCCTCGACACGGGTCGAGCGCAGTTTGACCATGGCAAATTCCGCCGCAACGAAAAAACCGTTGAGCAAAACCAGGATCAGAGCAAAAAGAATCATGCCGAAATCGGCGAAGAGTGTCGCGAGGGTCAAGCCAGGGGAAGGGTCCATGATGGAGTTTTGCGGTTTCCGTGTATTCGAAAGGAAAGAAAAAAGTGCGCCTGAAGGGCAGGCGCAAGTCAGCCAATGTAGCGGCTGACCGGGCGATTGCCTAGTGGCGCGTGCCGGCCGGTATCAGTCGGTGGCGCTGATGACCCGGGATTTGGTGACCTGGGCCGGCGCAAAATGGCAGGTAAAGGTGCTGCCATGGCCCGGCACGCTGCTGATTTCCATCCGCGCGCGGTGGCGCAGCAGCACGTGTTTGACGATCGCCAGGCCGAGCCCCGTACCGCCGGTGTTGGAGTTGCGGCTGGAATCGACGCGGTAGAAGCGTTCGGTCAGGCGCGGCAAGTGTTTGCTATCGATGCCGATGCCAGAGTCCTGCACGCTCAGGTGTGCGCCTTGCTCATCGCCCCACCAGCGAATACGGATGTTGCCTTCGGCCGGTGTGTATTTCACCGCGTTGAACACCAGATTGGAAAACGCGCTGCGCAACTCGGCTTCGCTGCCCTTGAGCAGAATCGTCGGGTCGGCTTCCAGGGTGATCTTCTGATTGCGCTGGGCGGACAGTTGCTGAGCGTCGCTCTTGATCGATTGCAGCAAGCCGTCGATGGCCACCGGCTGGTTGTCCGACGGGTAATCGGTGGCTTCCAGTTTGGCCAACAGCAGCAAATCGTTGAGCAACGTCTGCATGCGTCCGCCTTGCTGCTGCATCTGCTGCAAGGCACGGGACCAGCGCGGGTTCACGTCCTCGACGTTGTCGAGCAGGGTTTCCAGGTAGCCGCAGATCACCGTCAACGGCGTGCGCAGCTCATGGGAGACGTTGGCGATGAAGTCTTTGCGCATCTGTTCCAGTTGATGGATACGCGTCACGTCGCGCACCAGCATCAAGTGTTCGTTGTTGCCGTAGCGGGTGATGTACAGCTGAATGCGCAGGCGGTCATTGATCGGTGACGGGATTTCCAGCGGCTCGGCGTAGCTGTTCTGCTCGAAGTATTCCTTGAAGCGCGGATGGCGGACGAGGTTGGTCACCGGCTGGCCGCTGTCTTGCGGGGTCTTGAGGCCGAGCAGGGTTTCGGCGGCGCGGTTCCACCATTCGAGGTTGCCGTCGCTGTCGAGCATGATCACTGCGTCTTTCAGCGCGGCAGTCGATTCCTGGACCCGATCGATCACCGCTTGCAGACGCCCGCGCACACGCTGATCGCGACGTTGCAGGTGGTAGATGCTGTCGAACACTTCGCCCCACAGGCCATAGCCATCGGGTGGTGCTTCATCGGGTTTGTGCAGGCGCAGCCATTCGTGCAGACGCAGCAGTTGCTTGAGGGTCCAGGCCAGGTAAAGGCCCAGGCCCGCGGCGAGGCTCCAGCCGTAGTAGCCGGTAATCAGGCCGATCACCAGGCAACCGGTCACCAGCAAAAGCATGTGGCGGATCAGGGTGCCATGCCAGTTTTGGTTCACTTGAACGCGCGTCCTTGTCAGCTTGTCGGGCGGGAAAGGTCCGGATCAGGCCTTGGTGGAGAACCGGTAGCCGGTGCCGCGCACGGTTTGTACCAGATTTTCGTAAGCATCACCGAGGGCTTTGCGCAGGCGGCGGATGTGCACGTCGACGGTGCGCTCTTCAACATAGACGTTGCCGCCCCAGACCTGGTCCAGCAACTGGCCACGGGTGTAGGCACGTTCCTGGTGGGTCATGAAGAATTGCAGCAGGCGGTATTCGGTCGGGCCCATCTCGGCGGGTTTGCCGTCGATGGTCACACGGTGGCTGATCGGGTCCAGCAGCAGGCCGCCGACTTCGATCGGCGTCTCGCCATCGGTAGGACCGGCACGGCGCAGCACGGCTTTCAGGCGCGCGACCAGCTCTCGTGGTGAAAAGGGTTTGGTGATGTAGTCATCGGCGCCGACTTCCAGGCCTTGGATCTTGTTGTCCTCTTCACCCTTGGCGGTGAGCATGATGATCGGGATGTCCCCGGTCAGCTCATCGCGCTTGAGGCGTCGGGCCAGCTCGATGCCGGACGTGCCGGGCAGCATCCAGTCGAGCAGGATCAGGTCCGGCTTGCGGTCGACAATGATGGCGTGGGCCTGCTGCGAGTTCTCAGCCTCCATGCAGTCATAGCCGGCCATTTCCAACGCAACGGCGATCATTTCGCGAATGGGCGCTTCGTCGTCGACGATCAGAATGCTCCTGCCAACCATGCCTTTAATCCTCTTGTCATTTAACTGTCTTGCGCCGCATTAGATAACGGAATTATTGCAGTCGTGTGACAGTATTTTAGTCGCCCGGCGATTGTCATGATCCTGAACTAAGCTCTAATTCCGAATCCTGACAACCACAAAAGGAAGGTTTCCATGAAACACATTGCTCAAACCTGGAAGGCGCTGCTGGTCACGGCTGCGCTAACGCTGCCGACACTGGCCTTCGCCGCCGACCCGGCGATGATGAAAGACGGGATGATGGTCGATCATAAGGGCATGACGGTGTACACATACGACAAGGACTCAGGCGGTAAGTCGATGTGCAACGGCGAGTGCGCTGAATACTGGCCGCCAATGATGGCGCCGGCAGGCGCCAAGCCCGAAGGCAAGTGGAGCACGATCAAGCGTGACGACGGTAAGATGCAGTGGGCCTATGACGGCAAGCCGCTTTACATGTTCATGAAGGACAAAAAACCCGGTGACATGGCAGGCGACAATATGAAGGACGTCTGGCACGTCATGCGCGAGCATAAGTAAGCGATTCGCTTAAGGCTGCCGCAGAGTTGTAGCCCTGTAGCAGCTGGCGCAGCCTGCGTCCGGCTGCGCAGCAGTCGTAAAGCCTGCTCACGCGGTATCTCTGATGAACTGCGGGCTCAGGATTTACGACTGCTGCGCAGCCGGACGCAGCCTTCGGCAGCTGCTACATAAAGCGTGTCAGTCAACGCAGCGCGTAATCCAGCACAATCCCGACAAAAATCGCCAACCCGGCCCAATGGTTGTGCAGAAACGCCTTGAAGCAACGCATCCGGTCCTTGCCGCGGGTGTACCAGAACTCCCACGCAAAACAGCCCGCCGCCGCCAGCAACCCGAGGTGGAACCAGCCACCGAGCTCGAATTTCGACCCGGCCAGCAGCAAGCAACCCAGCGCCAACCCTTGCAGCGTCAGGATGATCACCCGATCCGCCTCGCCAAACAGAATCGCCGTGGATTTCACGCCGATCTTCAAGTCGTCGTCGCGGTCGGTCATGGCGTAGTAGGTGTCGTAGCCCACCGTCCACAGCAGGTTGGCGATCCACAACAACCACGCTGCCGCCGGCAGTTCACCGGTTTCGGCGGTGAACGCCATTGGCATACCCCAGGAGAACGCCGCGCCCAGCACCACTTGCGGGTAATAGGTGTAGCGCTTCATGAACGGGTAAGTGAAGGCCAGCGCCAAGCCACCGAACGACAGCCAGACCGTGGCCGCATTGGTGCACAACACCAGCAGGAAACTCACGCCCATCAGCAGCGCGAAGAACACCAGCGCTTCTTTGGAGCTGATCTTGCCGCTCACCAATGGCCGCTGTTCGGTGCGTTTCACGTGGCCGTCGACCTTGCGATCCGCCCAGTCATTGATCACGCAGCCGCCGGCGCGGGTCAGCACCACGCCCAGGACGAAAATCACGATGTTGGCCAACGAGGGCGACCCTTTGCCGGCAATCCACAGTGCCCACAGCGTCGGCCACAGCAGCAGATAAATGCCGATCGGTTTGTCCATGCGGGTCAGCTGAATGAAGTCCCAGGCCCGTGGGTTCAAGCGATTCAGGGACTTGAGCAGGCTCTGATACATCAGCAGTTCTCCGGATGGGCGCGGGTAGCGTTCCACAAGGTCGGCAAGAAAATTTCGGCCACCAGCACGCTCAAGGCGCCGCGGTCGAAACGCGAACGGCGGCCCCACAGTTCAGGTGCCCGGGACTCCATCGGCAGCCACTCCTGAGGATAGTGACAAACCTGAATGGCGCGCCGTTGGAACGCCTGATCGCAAAACAGCAATTCGCCAAGGGAGCGGCTGCCCAATTCGTCCATGTGCAATCCGTCGCCCTGCAATGCACTGCGCGCTGCCACGCTGCGCGCAAATACCCAGGCTTCGCCGTGGCCGCGCAGATACACCTCGCGAACCCAGCCTTCGCTGCCTTCGGCCAGGTCCAGCGCGGCACATTCGTCGGCGCGCAGCGGTTGCCAGCCTTCGAAGAGAGGCGTGACGCTGAAGCCGTCATTCGACAAACGGATCAGCCGTCGGGTCAAAGAGCCTTCATCGAACAGCCAGTCAAGGGTAGACGTGTCGGGGAGGGGCGTCAGTTGGCTTCGAGGGAGCCAAAGCGGGGGCGCTGCAGGGGATTTTGAGTGCGGCACAGTGAGTCATTATTGGCAGCAAATGAGGCGGCGAGCTTACCATGTCAGCCTGTGATTTTGATTGATCCGGCCGGCCATTGCGTCGAACAGGCTTGCATCTGCCGGGCCCGATCAGTACAAAACGCGCTGAGCCGGACGGCAGCGCTCCAATCATCGACCGTTCGCGCCGGCAAAAGCCTGAATCTTGAGGATGAACCCAATGAAAAAGTGGCAATGTGTGGTCTGTGGCCTGATCTATAACGAAGCCGACGGCTGGCCGGACGACGGCATTGCGCCGGGCACACTGTGGCAAGACGTGCCGGAAGACTGGCTGTGCCCGGACTGCGGCGTGGGCAAAATGGATTTCGAAATGATCGAAATCGCTGCTTAAAACAATTAGAGGAGTAAGGAATGAACGCACCTGTCGTGATCGTCGGCACCGGGCTGGCTGGCTACAACCTGGCCCGGGAGTTTCGCAAACTCGATGGCGAAACCCCGCTGCTGCTGATTACTGCCGATGACGGACGCTCCTACTCCAAGCCGATGCTCTCCACCGGCTTCGGCAAAAACAAAGACGCCGACGGCCTGAGCATGGCCGAACCCGGCACCATGGCCGAGCAGTTGAAGGCCGAAGTGCGTACGCACACGCGCATCAGCGGCATCGACCCGGGCCACAAGCGCTTGTGGATCGGTGAGGAAGCGGTGTTTTATCGTGACCTGATCCTCGCCTGGGGCGCAGAAACCGTACGAGTGCCGATCGAAGGCGACGCAGCTGACGCCGTTTTCCCGATCAACGATCTGGAAGATTACGCGCGTTTTCGCGCAGCGGCGGCGGGCAAGCGTCGGGTGTTGCTGCTCGGCGCCGGTCTGATCGGCTGCGAGTTCGCCAACGACCTGATCCTTGGTGGCTACGAGGTGCAACTGGTTGCACCGTGCGAGCAGGTCATGCCGACCCTGTTGCACCCGGCGGCGGCCGCTGCGGTCCAGGCCGGGCTGGAAAGCCTCGGCGCACGCTTCCACCTCGGGCCGGTGCTCAATCGCTTGCAGCGCGTGGCTGACGGACTGGAAGCGCATCTGTCTGATGGCCAGGTGATCCCTTGCGATGTGGTGGTGTCGGCCATTGGCCTGCGTCCGCGCATCGACCTGGCGGCGGCGGCCGGTGTGCAGGTCAATCGCGGCGTGGTGGTCGATCGCCACCTGAAAACTTCCCACGCCAATATCTATGCCTTGGGCGACTGCGCCGAAGTCGATGGGCTGAATCTGTTGTACGTGATGCCCCTCATGAGCTGTGCGAGAGCGCTGGCCCAGACCCTCGCCGGAAACACGACGGCGGTGAGTTATGGCCCGATGCCCATCACCGTTAAAACGCCGGTCTGCCCCTTGGTGGTTTCACCGCCACCACGGGGTTTGGAGGGCGTCTGGACAGTCGAAGGGCAGGGCGCGGACATCAAGGTATTGTGCCGCGATGCCAGCGGCAAACTGCTGGGTTATGCCCTGACAGGCGCGGCGGTGATGGAAAAACTGGCCCTGAACAAAGAGCTTCCGGCACTGCTGGCGTAAATACCGGTCGTTCTGTCGGAATCACCCCTCTTTTGCCCATACAAAGGTCGCGCCGAGACTGGCGCGGCTCTTCGCTGCGTGCCATCCTCACTCCCGTCTGCCGCAGAGTAGAGCATCTGCGGCGCTTTGGGCGCTGTTCCAACGAGAACAGCACGGACATAACAACAAAAAACCGTCAAAGGGGCTTCACTAATGCGTAAACCAGAACTCGCCGCTGCAATTGCTGAAAAAGCAGACCTCACCAAAGAGCAGGCCAACCGCGTTCTCAACGCCGTTCTCGAAGAAATCACCGGCGCTCTGCACCGCAAGGACAGCGTTACGCTGGTGGGCTTCGGTACCTTCCTGCAACGCCACCGCGGTGCCCGCACCGGCAAAAACCCGCAAACCGGTGAGCCCGTCAAAATCAAGGCCAGCAACACTGTTGCGTTCAAGCCAGGCAAATCGTTGAAAGACAGCGTTAATCCGTAACACGCACCGACTTCCCGCATAGCGGGTGAGCGGGATAAAAAATGGGCACGCCAACATGGTTGGGTGCCCATTTTTTTATGGGTGGCGGATTAAATGACGCGGCTTTGTTGCTTGGCGAAAATCGCCGCCATCTCCGGCTCATCCAGATAATCCAGCGTTCGCTCCACCAACAAATGCACGCCGTCGGCCATGCGGCTGAGCGCCAGGGCTACGGAGCGGCGGGAACCGTCCACATCGTCGGCGAGGTTGGCGGCGATGGCGCTGATGGACAGCAAATCTTCCGAGGCATTGGCGAGAAGGGTTTGACGCTGAAGAGCTGGCCGTTGCGTTTTGATGGTTTGGGGTCGGCTGGCGGGAAGTGATGGTCGAGGGCGCGCTCGGCGGCTTCGTTGAGTTTGTTTGAATCGGGGCTTTCGTATAGGGAGACCGGATCTGTGTCCGGCGGATTTGGAGTTACCTTGAACATGATCTTCAATTCCTTGAATGATGCTGACAACACTTCGCCGACTAAACGAAGGGGTGGCAGCTGTACGCAGGTTAGTCGGACCGGGGAATTGAAGAAGCCGGCGCACCCGAAGGTGCCCTACGTACAGCCACCATCAAACTCAGGTACGAATACCTGTCTGACGGATGCTCATGCATCTTCAATTACCAGCGAGCGACTAAACCCGATCACTGATGGGCAGTGACAGGAACCAAGTTACCGACCACCCCCAAGGCGCACAAGCCGGCGGATTCTGGCGTAGCCGTAGGCAACGGCGCAAGGTGTTGTAGCTCTCAGGAAGTAACCTTGAAGTGTTTTAAACAAACGCGATCGAGCGGTGTTTAATCATCGTAAATGTAGGTACTCCTTAAATCCGGTATGAAATTTCCGCGATACCGAAAGTTCCATTGTGGAACTTTGTTTTTTGTATGGGCTGCCATCATTATGATGGCACTTTTTATTCGAGCTGTTGTCGCTCCCATTTTGTTGAAAGATGACAGCGACTTTCGGAAGCCTCCTACATTTAATAATTTTTATTTTGGTCATGATTCAGACGCGTGGCAGCGATTCAATCGGCAGCGACCACGGGTGATTGACAGCGATGGCTCTAAGCCGGTGCTTTCCGATCGATACGCCGGGTGAGGAGACATTAAACTGATATCAGGGAATCCCTTGCGATATATGAGGAGATCTCCTACGAGCAATAGAGACACTTCGTCTTGTTGTTTAACCAGATGCTTGCTAGTGGCCATCATCGTGAGTACGATGCGCGCACTTGAAAGAGCACGAACTCAATTGGATGAGACTCATCGCAGCTCTTTGATTCTGTCTCGCGTCGTTGGAATTCCAATAGACGTATGACTGTAATCCTAATTAAAGGCCATGGATGTCCTACTCAAGCAAACTTTCCGCTCATTACCTCGAACTCGCAAAAGCCTCTGTTTCCAAAGAGAATTTCGCGGGCGAGGACGTTCGCTTTTCGAGCGAATATGAGGCGCTGGAAAGCGAGCTGGGCAAAGCCCAATCCATGCACGAAAGCGGTCAGATCGACTGGCTGAAAATCCGCGAAAACAGTGAAAACCTGCTGCGCACCCAGTCCAAGGACTTGCGGGTTGGTGCCTGGCTGACTTGGGCCCTGTACCAGCGCGAATCCTTCCAGGGGCTGCTGGCCGGCCTCGGTTTGCTGCACTACCTGTGCGAAAGCCACTGGGCCGAAGTCCACCCGAACAAGGCCCGCACCCGCTCCGCTGCCATCAGTTGGTTGGTACCGCGTCTTGAGCAGGTGCTGACCGAAAACGTCGCGATCAAAGAGCAGTTGCCGATGTTCCGGCGGCTGGTCGAACACCTTGAAGGTCTCGATGCTGCTTGCACCGAGCACTTGGGCGACGATGCGCCGTTGCTGCTGCCGATCTCCCGCCGCCTGAAGAACATGGTCCAGCGCGCCGCCGACAATCAGCCGGAACCTGGCGTCGTCGGCGCAGCGGTGGCTCAGGTCAAACAAGCCGCCACGCAACTGTTTACCCCCGGCGCACCGATCGACAACGAAAAAGAAGCCCATAAAGCCCTGCGCGCCCAACAGGAAAGCGCGCGGCCGTTGTGCGCCTGGTGGCTCAAGCAGAAAGCCACCGACCTGCGCGCCTTGCGCCTCAATCGCACATTGTTGTGGCTGCCCATCGACGCGGTGCCCGAGCGCAACGCCGAGCAGATCACCGTTCTGCGCGGGTTGCCAGCCGACAAGCTCAAGGCCTACCAGGACCGTTACGACCAGGCCAAATACGCTGACCTGCTGGTGGAACTGGAGGCGAGCCTGGCGAAGGCGCCGTTCTGGTTCGATGGCCAGCGAATGGTCTGGGAGTGCCTCCAGGGGCTCAACGCCGAGATGGCTATGCGCGAAGTGGAAATCCACTTCGCGCTTTTGATTCAGCGCCTGCCCGGCATCATCGAATTGCGTTTCCATGACGGCGCCCCGTTTGCCGATCCGGCGACCCGCGCCTGGGTCAGCGCCCACGTCATGCCGCACCTGCAAAGCGCCAGTGCGCCGCGCAAGGTCGAAGTCGCCGACAGTCAGCCGGCCTGGGAAGTGGCCCTGGAAGAAGTCTTGCCGATCCTGCGCAAGGACGGCCTCAAGGCCGCCGTGCAGATCCTCAAGCAAGGCCTGCAAAGCGCCCAGGGTGGACGCGTCCGGTTCTTCTGGCAGTTCGCCCTCGCGCGGCTGTGCTTCATGGCCAAGAAATACGAACTGGCCAGGACCCAACTCGAAACACTCGACCAAACATTACAGGACTCAGGCCTGAACGCCTGGGAGCCCGATCTTGCGCTGGAAGTGCTGCATTTACTGCATAGCTGCTGCGAGTTGTTACCGCAGAACCATGCCGTACGTGAACGCAAGGAAGAGATTTATCGCAGGCTGTGCCACCTCGATCTCGAAGTGGTACTCGAATAGGCCCCAGGGCCACAACCGCAAGGAGAATAGCCATGGCCAAAGAAGGCTCGGTAGCCCCCAAGGAACGCATCAACGTCACTTTCAAACCTGCCACCGGTGGTGCTCAGGAAGAGATTGAACTGCCGTTGAAACTACTGGCAATCGGTGACTACACCCACCGCAAGGACGAACGTAAAGTCGAAGATCGCAAGCCGATCAGCATCGACAAGATGACCTTCGACGAAGTGCTGGCCAAGCAAGAGCTGCAGCTGACGTTGAGCGTACCGAACCGTCTTCAGGAAGAAGGCGACACAGAAGAATTGGCCGTGAAACTGCGCGTCAACTCGATGAAGGACTTCAACCCGGCCAGCCTGGTCGAGCAAGTGCCTGAGCTGAAAAAACTGATGGAACTGCGCGACGCGCTGGTGGCCCTCAAAGGCCCGCTGGGTAACGCGCCTGCGTTCCGCAAAGCCATCGAAGGCGTGCTCTCCGACGACGAATCCCGCGGTCGTGTACTGGGTGAGCTGGGCTTGAACGCCGCAGCCCAGGACGCCTGAGTCTCCATCAGCCAAGGAAGCCAACACAATGAGCACTAGCGCAGCACAGCAAAAGAGCAAAGAGAACGGCGAATACAGCATTCTCGACAGCATCATCGCCGAAACCCGCCTGACGCCGGACGACGAAGCCTACGACATCGCCAAGCGCGGTGTGTCGGCCTTCATCGAAGAGCTGCTCAAGCCGCAAAACAACGGTGAGCCAGTCAAGAAGGCCATGGTTGACCGCATGATCGCCGAGATCGATGCCAAGCTCAGCCGCCAGATGGACGAGATCCTGCACCACCCGGCGTTCCAGTCCCTGGAATCGTCGTGGCGTGGTCTGCAGTTGCTGGTTGATCGCACTAACTTCCGCGAAAACATCAAGATCGAAATCCTCAACGTCTCCAAGGACGACCTGCTGGACGACTTCGAAGATTCGCCGGAAGTGATGCAGTCGGGCCTGTACAAACACATCTACACCGCTGAATACGGTCAGTTCGGTGGTCAGCCGGTTGGCGCGATCATCGCTAACTACTTCATGTCCCCAAGCTCGCCGGACGTGAAACTGATGCAGTACGTGTCCAGCGTTGCCTGCATGTCCCACGCGCCGTTCATTGCCGCGGCCGGCCCGAAATTCTTCGGCCTGGAAAGCTTCACCGGTCTGCCGGACCTGAAGGATCTGAAAGATCACTTCGAAGGCCCGCAATTCGCCAAATGGCAGAGCTTCCGCCAGTCGGAAGACTCCCGTTACGTTGGCCTGACCGTGCCGCGTTTCCTGCTGCGTAACCCGTACGACCCGGAAGAAAACCCGGTCAAATCGTTCGTGTACAAAGAAACCGTCGCCAACAGCCACGAGCACTACCTGTGGGGCAACACCGCCTACGCGTTCGGCACCAAGCTGACCGACAGTTTCGCCAAGTTCCGCTGGTGCCCGAACATCATCGGCCCGCAGAGCGGTGGCGCGGTTGAAGACCTGCCGTTGCACCACTTCGAAAGCATGGGCGAAATCGAAACCAAGATTCCTACCGAGGTTCTGGTTAGCGACCGTCGTGAATACGAACTGGCCGAGGAAGGCTTCATCTCCCTGACCATGCGTAAAGGCTCCGACAACGCGGCGTTCTTCTCCGCCAGCTCGGTGCAGAAACCGAAGTTCTTCGGCATCAGCGCAGAAGGCAAGGCAGCAGAGCTGAACTACAAGCTCGGCACTCAACTGCCGTACATGATGATCGTCAACCGCTTGGCTCACTACTTGAAAGTGCTGCAGCGCGAACAACTCGGTTCGTGGAAAGAACGCACCGACCTCGAGCTGGAACTCAACAAGTGGATCCGCCAGTACGTGGCCGACCAGGAAAACCCAAGCGCCGAAGTCCGTGGCCGTCGTCCACTGCGCGCTGCCCAGATCATCGTCAGCGATGTTGAAGGCGAGCCTGGCTGGTACCGCGTCAGCCTGAACGTGCGCCCGCACTTCAAGTACATGGGTGCCGATTTCACCCTGTCGCTGGTTGGCAAGCTGGACAAAGAGTAAGCGGAGCTAACTCATGACTGGATACGGCAGCCTTTTCGAACGCCTGGGTGGCGACGCGGACAAACGCGTCGGCTGGAGCCGCGAGGTCTCCGCCATGGCGTCCGTGGCTGCCCATCTGGCCAAGATGCTCAGCACCCGTGCGGGCAGCGTGCAAACGCTGTCCGATTACGGGCTACCCGATCTCAATGACATGCGTCTGAGCCTGCACGACTCCCTGAGTCAGGCCCGTTTGGCCATCGAAAATTTCATCGAAGCCTACGAGCCACGCCTGAGCAATGTGCGTGTCATTTCCCTGCCGCGTGATCACGATCAGCTTCGCCTGTCCTTCAGCATCGAAGGCTTGCTGGAAGTTGATGGTTTCAAGCGTCAGGTCAGTTTCGCCGCGCGCCTGGATGGCAGCGGTCAAGTAAAGGTCAACTAAGGAGACTCCGATGTCCGGCAAACCCGCAGCCCGCGTATCTGACCCCACCGCTTGCCCGCTCCCCGGCCACGGCACCAACCCGATCGCCGCCGGTTCCGGCGACGTGTTCTTCGACGGCCTCGCGGCCGCCCGCCAAGGCGATGCCTCGGCGTGTGGTGGTGCGATGTCGGGCGGGTTGGCGACGACGGTTTTGATTAACGGGAAACCGGCGGCGACGGTGGATTCCGTTGGAACTCATGGCAACAAGGTTACGGCCGGGTCCGGGACGGTGATTATTGGGAATTCGCATTCGGCGGTGCCGTTTGTGGCGCCATTGCCGGTGGAGATTCAGTGGCCGTTTAACGAGCACTTTGTGATCAATTGCCAAGACACCGGGAAGCCGTTGGCTGGGGTTGAGTACACGCTTAAAACTGCATCGGGAAAGATCATCACTGGTGTCACAGGTAGTGACGGTAAAACGCAAAAAATCTTTTCATCGACGGCAGAAGAGTTCGAGCTAGTCATACAACCACAGTCCAAAGTGGTGCTCGCTTAAAGCAAATTACAAGGAAGTGCCGTCGACGACGGTGTTCTTAATGTTTCTGGGACGGATTTTTAAATGGCAGCGACAACCATCAAGTCAACCATGACACCGGCAAGCAATCAAACCGGACAAACTGTCGCTGTGCGTCAATTTAAAATTACCGATATTCCGGATGCCATGAAAAAAATAGAATGGCCGGTGGCGGCCGAGTTAATGCTTAAGTGGTTTGATGGCAAGCCATGGTCCACAACAAAAGACGGAGGCATGGAAGAAGAAGTTAAGGGGCATCACAAATTTGCCCCTGATGAATATATTAATGAAAATATCGTGAAAATGAGTTGGGCTCTTCAATTCGACAGAGCAAAAGAGTCCGTCGATCGTCTGCGCACCAAATGGAACAATCCGGCGGCGATTAATCTTATTAAAAGTAAAATGAAACCAGTCTATGGCGGTAGAGCACCAGGTATTTATCCATTTGCGTTCAATGGTGTGGCAAGTGCCGTAGAGAGGTTCGGTTACGCGAATAGTGAAACAATCGAGTTTGAGCAGTCTGATGAAGACGAAGTCAATGAACTGCGCGCCGCCCTCGCCAATTTTAATATCCATGTGTTCGCAGAAGGCGAAATAGTCGTTACTGAAAAGAGCGTGGTTTTTCTTCCGAATCGGATAGGTTTTTATATTGAAGACTCCTATGACTTCAATGATGCTCTCTCTCTGTATAGTCAAGGGTTGGGCTATTGGAATTTCGACGGGATTGAGGCGGACATTGTCGAAGGGGCTAATAAGAATGCGAGCAACACCCGTGAACAAAACAGACTGAAATTCAACTCTCGTGGCGGAATGAGCCCCGAAAAGCAAGCGGCTTATGATGAGCTGGGAAGAAAGCACTATATGTTAGTGCAGAACAGCGACTTTCAAAAATATCGGCAAGAAAATCAGAAAGGCGGAGATTTCCGTGTTTATTCTGACGTCCTATATGAAAGCGTTTCTGCTGCGCCGATCGAGATTCTGGTCAAATGAATAATCCCAGAAGATCGATTAAAGCGGTTGCCACTCTGATAGTTGTGGTGTGCGCCGGCCTGTTTGTAGTCAATAACGAGTTGACGCGTGCTCCTTATGTGTCGTTTGCCAGTCCTTCAGGCGATTATCAAGTCGAGGCGGTTCGGGCCAGCTGGCTGTTGGGGGCGTCAGGCATGGTGTATTTGCGGTTTGTTGACAAGAAAAACTCCAGTCAAGTTTATCGAACGCCGCTGACGTCGGAGACGTCTCTGGATATGCAGTCATTTGAAGATAAAGACATCGTCGGAATTACATGGATTGATTTTAACAAGGATCGCCGGACTTTTACGTTGTCTGTTCCAAATTGGAAGGCTCACTGGGCAAGTTTCTTAATTAGTAACACCCCTTATGAAATCATGGATAACTGATGGTTTATCTAGCGCGGGGGGCTCTATGCGAGCCAATAAAGAGAAAACAAGGGACGAAAAAGGGAACTGTCCATAATATTATCAGTTTGCTGGTGTTGTTCGTGCTTCCGAAGTTTTTTTCAGAGGGGCCGATGTCGTGATTAGTTATGAAACTAACCCCGTTCCAAAGATTGCGCTTGAGCTGCTGCATTCGAAAGATTTGGTCGTGTTGAAAATTCTTAAAATGATCAACTATTTTTATTTTTTGACCTCCGCGGTTTTTCTGCTGATGTCGTGCACTGATCCGAAAACTCAAAGGTCAATAGCCGGAGTTGATGTCTACGGAAGCTTGTTTGTTTTTTGTATGGTTCTTTATATTCCGATGATGGCGTTTTCTTTTTATTATTTTGTAAAGGCGCTAACGAAATTCTTTAAATATAAAAACTCGCGCGATGGTGTTTTATTCTTGGCTTCTTCTGTTGTAGGTGTTGTTGCTCTTTACAGCTTTAATCACTGGGTGTTCAGTGAAATTTACTAACGATCCGTCGCAGAGCATTCAAAGAAATGAATGCTGTCCTAATCCAAATTTTTTCAGGGCAGCGCTTTGGTCTCCGCTCTTGGTGAAGTTGGCTTTGACCCTGGTCGAGGATGATGGTGGGCTGGCTGGCCTTTCTTCGGTACCTGCTCATCGCCGGCTACGTGGTTTCCGGTCTGACGGTCGCGCTCTACAGGACAGTTTTTTCATGAGATTCAATACCAGGCAGGTAACCCGTGTCGTTTAACCACTACTACCAAAGCGAACTCACCGCACTTCGCCAGTTAGGTCGTCGATTCGCCGAGCGTAGCCCGGCGTTGGCGCCTTTCCTGGGTCAGGCCGGGCGGGATCCGGACGTGGAGCGGTTGCTGGAAGGCTTTGCGTTCCTGACCGGTCGCCTGCGCCAGAAGCTCGACGACGAACTGCCGGAGCTCAGCCATTCGCTGATGCATCTGCTGTGGCCCAACTACATGCGGCCGCTGCCGGCGTTCAGCATTCTGCAGTTCGATCCGTTGAAGCGATCGGGACCTGCGTTGATGGTCGAGCGCGACACGCCGGTCGAGAGTGTGCCGATCGATGACGTGCGTTGCCGTTTCCGTACCTGCTACCCGACCGAAGTCTTGCCGCTGGATCTGGCGGCGCTGAATTACTCGGTGAAGGGCGACGGTTCGTTGTTGAGCCTGCGTCTGGAGATGAGCGCTGACGGTCATCTCGGTGAGCTGGAGCTGAGTCGCTTGCGCCTGCACTTCGCCGGTGAGCGCTACATCAGCCAGATGCTTTACCTGAGCCTGTTGCGCAACCTGGAAGGCATCGAGTTGATCCCGCTGGACGGCGCCGGCAAGCCCATCAACGGCGTCAACGGCACGCCAATGGCCTTCAAGATGCCCGGTGACCGCGTGCAGCCGGTGGGTTTCGCCGAAGAAGAGGCGTTGATCCCGTATCCGCTGAACACCTTCCGTGGCTACCGCTACCTGCAGGAATATTTCGCCTTCCAGGACAAATTCCTGTTCGTCGATATCAACGGTCTGGACCTGCTCAAGGCGCTGCCGGAAGACACGCTGAAGCAGATGCGCGGCCTCGAATTGCGCTTCGATATTCGCAAGAGCGGCATTCAGCGCCTCCGTCCGACGCTGGACAACGTGAAGCTCTATTGCACGCCAATCGTCAACCTGTTCAAGCACGATGCGCTGCCGATCCGCCTCGATGGAAAACAGGACGAATACCTGCTGCTGCCAGCCGAATACGACCTGCAAAACTGCGGTGTGTTCTCGGTGGAAACCGTGACCGGCTGGAAACCCGGCGGCCTCGGTTATCAAGAGTACGTGCCGTTCGAATCGTTCGAGCACGATCCGAGTTTCGACGTGCCCAACAGCCGTCCGCACTACAGCATTCGCCAGCGTTCATCCTCGTTGCACGACGGCCTCGACACGTATCTGAGCTTCGGCATTCGCCATACCGAAGCCCACGAAACCCTGTCGATCGAGCTGATGTGCACCAACCAGAACCTGCCGCGCAAGCTCAAGCTCGGCGACATCTGCATGGCCTGCGAAGAGACGCCGGAGTTCCTCAGTTTCCGCAATATCACCCCGGCCACGCCCAGTTATGCGCCGCCGCTGAACCGTGACTTCCTCTGGAAGCTGATCAGCAACATGTCGCTTAACTATCTGTCGCTGGCCGACGTCAATGCGTTAAAGGTGATTCTCGAAACCTACGACCTGCCGCGCTACTACGACCAACACGCTGAAAAAGTCAGCAAGCGTCTGCTGGGCGGGCTCAAGTCGATCAAACACCAACACGTCGACCGATTGCACCGAGGGTTGCCGGTACGCGGGTTGCGCACCGAGCTGACCATCGACCCGGAAGGGTATATCGGCGAGGGCGACCTGTTCGTTTTCGCTTCGGTTCTTAACGAGTTTTTCGCGCTTTACGCCAGTCTCAATTCGTACCACGAGCTGCGGGTAAAAAGCACACAGGGAGAGGTGTACCAATGGACACCACGTATGGGCCTTCAGCCGCTTCTTTAAGCGGACTGACCCGAGGAATACGCGAGTACTCGCTGTTTCAGGCCGTGCTGCTGGTCGTTGACCGGCTGCGTGAGGCCCACCCGCACCTGAGCCAGGACGATTTGTACGATCAGCTGGAATTCCAGGCCAACCCGAGCCTGGGTTTTCCCGGCAGTGACGTTGATCGCGTGGAGTTTTTCACCGAGCACGGCCACCTGCGCGCGCGTCTGCGATTCAACCTGATTGGCCTGGTCGGTTCCGGCTCGCCGCTGCCGGCGTTCTACGGCGAACAGGCCCTGGGCGATAGCGAAGACGGCAACCCGACCCGCAACTTCCTCGACCTGTTCCACCATCGCCTGCAACGGCTGATGCTGCCGATCTGGAAAAAATACCGCTACCGCGCAAGCTTCCAGAGCGGTGCCCTCGACCCGTTTTCTTCGCAGCTGTTTGCGTTGATCGGCCTGGGTGGCGAAGAGATCCGCAAGGCCGGCGAACTGAACTGGAAACGCCTGCTGCCGTACCTCGGTTTGCTCAGCTTGCGGGCGCACTCGGCGGCGCTGATCGAAGCGGTGCTGCGTTACTACTTCAAGCACGCCGAACTGACCATCGAGCAGTGCATCGAGCGTCGCGTCGAAATCCTCGACGAGCAGCGCAATCGCTTGGGCCGCGCCAACAGCCTGCTCGGCGAAGACCTGGTGCTGGGCGAACACGTGCGCGACCGCAGCGGCAAATTCCGCATCCACATCCGCGAACTCGACTGGCAACGCTTCCACGAATTCCTGCCGATCGGTTTCGGCTACCAGCCGCTCTGTGCGCTGGTGCGGTTCACCCTGCGTGACCCGCTCGATTACGACATTCGCCTGGTGCTGCGCCAGGAAGAAATCCGCGAACTGCGCATCGGTGAGCAGAACGCCTGTCGCCTGGGATGGACCAGTTGGCTCGGCCGCGAAAAAGCGGACGGCGTGGTGACCCTGGGCAGCAAAATTCATTAAGGACAGATGACCAATGATCAACGTAGACCTGCAACAACTTATCCAGGCGCTGGACGCCGAAACCCGTCGTGACCTGGAAAGTTCGGCCGAACGCTGCGTCGCCCGTGGTGGCAGCAAGATCCTCGTCGAAGACTTGCTGCTGGGCTTGCTGGAGCGCCCGCAAGGCTTGCTCGCACGCGCGCTGCAAGACGCCGAAGTGGATGCCGGTGAGCTCAGCGCCGCGTTGCAATCGCGGGTCGAGCACAGCGCTTCGCGCAACCCGGTGTTCGCCCCGGAACTGGTGCAGTGGCTGCAAGACGCGTTGCTGGTGGCCAACCTTGAACTGGGCCAGAGCCAGGTCGAGCAAGCCGCGTTGATCCTCGCGCTGTTGCGCAATCCGATGCGCTACGCTGGCAGCCGCTACCAATCGTTGCTGGCCAAACTGAATATCGAGCGTCTGAAAGAATTCGCCCTGTCGCAGAAAGAACAACCGGCCACCGGCAAACCTGCCGTGCCGGGCGAATCGCTGCTGCAGCGCTTCACCCACAACCTGACCCAACAGGCCCGCGACGGCAAACTCGACCCGGTGTTGTGCCGCGATGGCGCGATCCGGCAGATGGTCGACATCCTCGCCCGTCGCCGCAAGAACAACCCGATTGTGGTCGGTGAAGCCGGCGTCGGCAAAACCGCCATCGTCGAAGGCCTGGCCTCACGCATCGCCGCCGGTGAAGTGCCGCAAGTCTTGAAAGGCGTTGAGTTGCTGTCGCTGGACATGGGCCTGTTGCAGGCCGGCGCCAGCGTCAAAGGTGAATTTGAGCGTCGCCTCAAAGGCGTGATCGACGAAGTCAAAGCCTCGCCGAAACCAATCATCCTGTTCATCGACGAAGCTCACACGCTGATCGGCGCGGGCGGCAATGCCGGCGGTTCCGACGCGGCCAACCTGCTCAAGCCAGCATTGGCCCGTGGCGAGTTGCGCACCATCGCCGCCACCACGTGGGCGGAGTACAAGAAGTACTTCGAAAAAGACCCGGCCCTGGCCCGTCGCTTCCAACCGGTGCAACTGCACGAACCGACCGTCAGCGAAGCGGTGACCATCCTGCGTGGCCTGGCTCAGGTTTACGAGAAGAGCCACGGCATCTACCTGCGCGATGACGCGGTGGTTGCGGCGGCCGAACTGTCCGCCCGTTACCTGGCCGGTCGTCAGCTGCCGGACAAAGCTGTCGACGTCCTCGACACCGCGTGCGCCCGCGTACGCATCAGCCTCGCCGCTGCCCCGGAAAGCCTCGAACGCCTGCGTGGCGAACTGGCTGAAGGCGGTCGTCAGCGTCAGGCCCTGCGCCGTGATGCCGAGGCCGGTCTGCTGATCGATCACGAAGCGCTGGACGCTTTGGAAGATCGCCTGGCAGCCGCCGACGACGAAAGGATCGCGCTGGAAACCCTCTGGACCGAGCAGAAAGAACTGGCCGAGCGCCTGCTGGACCTGCGTCAGCAACTGGCCAAGGCCCGCGAAGCTGCCGCCGTCGAGCCCACTGTCACGGTTGAAGAAGATGCCGAAGGCACCGTGATCGAAACGCTGCCGGTGGACGAAGCGCAAAGCGTCGAAACCCTGGAAGCCGCACTCAACGAAACTCACAAAGCGCTGACCGAGCTTCAGGTCAAAGAACGTCTGGTGAGCTTCGAAGTCTGCCCGCGTCTGGTGGCGGAGGTGATCAGCGCCTGGACCGGCGTGCCATTGGCGCAACTGGCCCGCGAGCACAACGCCAAGGTCGCGAGCTTCGCCACCGACTTGCGCACGCGCATTCGTGGTCAGGAACAAGCCGTTCACGCACTGGACCGCTCGATGCGCGCCACCGCTGCCGGTTTGAACAAACCTGATGCACCGGTCGGCGTGTTCCTGCTGGTCGGCCCGAGTGGCGTCGGCAAGACCGAAACCGCGCTGGCCCTCGCTGACTTGCTGTACGGCGGTGATCGTTTCATCACCACCATCAACATGTCCGAGTTCCAGGAGAAACACACCGTCTCGCGCCTGATCGGTGCACCGCCGGGCTACGTCGGTTACGGCGAGGGCGGCATGCTCACCGAAGCCGTGCGCCAGAAGCCGTACTCGGTGGTGCTGCTCGACGAAGTCGAAAAGGCTGATCCGGACGTGCTGAACCTGTTCTACCAAATCTTCGACAAAGGCGTGGCCAACGATGGCGAAGGGCGCGAGATCGACTTCCGCAACACGCTGATCCTGATGACTTCGAACCTGGGCAGCGATCGCATCGCCGAGCTCTGTGAAAACGGCGCGCGACCGTCGGCCGAAGTCCTTGAAGAAACCATCCGCCCGGTGCTGAGCAAACACTTCAAACCGGCGTTGCTGGCGCGCATGCGTGTGGTGCCTTACTACCCGGTCGGTGGCCCGGTGCTGCGCGAGCTGATCGAAATCAAACTCGGTCGTTTGGGCGAGCGCCTGAACCGTCGTCAGTTGGATTTCACTTACTCGCAAGACCTCGTCGATCACCTGGCCGAACGTTGCACCCAAAGCGACAGCGGCGCACGTCTGATCGACCATTTGCTCGACCTGCACGTGCTGCCGCTGGTGGCTGACCGCTTGCTCGATGCGATGGCCACGGGCGAAAGCCTCAAGCGTGTCCACGCGACGCTAGACGGCAACGCCAGCGTGACGTGCGAGTTCGTCTGAGGTGGGCGTGATGTTCACTCAAGTGCCGCAACCGCTGGTCTATGCCGAAGCCTTGCTGGCGCAATTCGCCAGCCTGTCGCGCGCGGCGGACGGTGCTGCGCTGCTGGGTGACTTCGTGCGCGGGTTGGCCGAGCTCAGCGGTTGTGAGTTGACGCAGCTGTACCTGCTGGACGCGACTCACACGTGCCTGGGGATGAACGCCGAATGCCTCAACGGCATCCTGCAACCCCGGGAAGCGGCGAGCCTGCCGGCGGATTACAACGGTGAACAACTGCTGCAATTCGCCCTGTGCCAGAACCGCGTGGTGTGCCTCAGCGAGTTGAGCGGCAGCCTGCACGAAACCAGTTTCCTGCCACCTCAGGTCATGCCTTGGCAGTCGCTGTTGTGTGTGCCGCTGGTCAATCAGCAGAAAGCCGTTGAAGGCTTGCTGCTGTGCGCCAGTCGCCGGCATGTCGATCTGCAAGGCTTTGCCGATTCCCTCGGTCAACTCGGTTCGTTCGTGCTCGGTCAACTGCATTTGCTGCAACGTCTGCGTCAGCCAACCGGTGATGCGCGACCGGCGAAGGCCAGCGTTCCGAGCGCCAGCGGTTATGGCTTGATCGGCAAGAGTTCGGCCATGCGCCAGACCTATTCGCTGATCAGCAAAGTACTGCACAGCCCGTATACCGTGCTGCTGCGCGGTGAAACCGGCACCGGCAAGGAAGTGGTCGCGCGGGCGATTCACGATTGCGGCCCGCGCCGTTCCCAGGCGTTCATCGTGCAGAACTGCGCGGCGTTCCCCGAAAACCTGCTGGAAAGCGAATTGTTCGGCTATCGCAAAGGCGCGTTCACTGGTGCTGATCGCGACCGTGCAGGGCTGTTCGATGCGGCCAACGGCGGCACCTTGTTGCTCGATGAAATCGGCGACATGCCGTTGTCCCTGCAAGCCAAGCTGTTGCGGGTTCTGCAGGAAGGCGAGATCCGCCCGTTGGGCTCCAACGACACCCACAAAATCGACGTGCGCATCATCGCCGCGACTCACCGGGATTTGTCGGTGCTGGTCAGCGAAGGCAAATTCCGCGAGGACTTGTACTACCGCCTCGCGCAATTCCCGATCGAGTTGCCGGCCCTGCGTCAGCGCGAAGGCGACATCCTCGACCTGGCCCGGCACTTCGCCGACAAGGCGTGCTCGTTCTTGCAACGGGACGCCGTGAGTTGGTCCGATGCGGCGCTGGATCACCTGTCCGGTTACGCCTTCCCCGGCAACGTGCGTGAACTCAAAGGCCTGGTCGAGCGCGCGGTGCTGCTGTGCGAGGGCGGTGAGTTACTGGCCGAACATTTCTCTCTGCGCATGGAAGCGGTGCCGGAAGACAGCAGCGGCCTGAACCTGCGCGAACGCCTGGAGCAGGTCGAACGCACTCTGTTGCTCGATTGCCTGCGCAAAAACGACGGCAACCAGACCCTCGCCGCCCGCGAACTCGGGCTGCCCCGCCGCACGCTGCTGTACCGCCTCGGGCGCCTGAATATCAATTTGGGTGATTTCGATGGGTAGGCAAACGACCGTCGATTTCACCTCATCCGCTTCTAACAGCGCCGCCCAAACGGGTCGGCGCTTTGTACTTTGTCTACCCCTGGAGACCCTCTGATGTCTGTTCGTCACTGGCAAGCCGTCCTGCTGACCCTCGTCGTTCTATGCGGCCTCGGCGGCTGTAGCGGCAATTACAAATACAACGACAACACCTATCGCCCATTGGGTGATCCGCAGGCGGTCAATCGCGGCAAGTGACCGCAAGGAGTATCACCATGGAACTGGTTTTCGAAATGCTCAACACCAAGCAGTTCGTGCCCACGGATTTGTGCCAGAAGACCTTCAAACAGGCCGGTGGCGTGATCGGTCGGGGTGAGGATTGCGACTGGATCATCCCGGACCGCAAGCGTCACCTGTCCAACCACCACGCGGTGATCAGCTACCGCGAAGGCACGTTTTTCCTGACCGATACCAGCAGCAACGGTATCCAGGACAGCGAAAGCGGCGCGCGCCTGCGCAAGGGCGAAGCGATGCGCATCGAGCACGGCAGTGTCTACGTGCTGGGTGACTTCGAGATCCGTGCGCGGCTGGTGCGCGACCCGGCGACCTTCGACGTTGAAGTCGGCCGTCCGCAAGCAGCGGGCAGCATCATTCCGGACGATGCGTTTCTCGATCTCGACCCGCTCAATGCCCTCGATCAGCAAGAGCGCGTGTATTCGGAAATCGACGAACTGATCTCCCCGAGCACCACCCTCTCAGACACCCGTCAGCGCGCCGACTATGCGCGTATCGACATGGAAAGCCTGATGGTGCCGGAGCTGATCAACGCCCCGGCAGAGCCCGCCCCCGCGCCACCGCCCAAAGCGGTCGAGCGTCAGAGTGAAGGTTTCTGGGAACACTTCGGTGCGGTGCTGGGCGTGGACCTCAAAGGCCTCGACCACGACGCCCGCGAAGCCCTGGCGCTGAACGCTGCACGCCTGCTCAAGCAAAGCGTTGGCGGTTTGCAGCAGAGCCTGCGCACCCGCAGCGAACTGAAAAACGAACTGCGTCTGGCCCAGACCACCGTGCAAGGCACCCAAAAGAACCCGCTGAAATTTGCCGTCGATGCCGGCGAAGCGTTGGGCATTTTGTTGCAGCCGAACAAGCCGGGTCAGTTGCCGGCCGAGCAGGCGATCTCCCGTGCGTTCCGCGATTTGCAGGCGCATCAGGTGGCCTTGCTGACCGCCAGCCGCGCCGCCGTTCGCGGCACGCTGGAACACTTTTCGCCACAGCAGTTGACCCTGCGTTTCGAGCGCGACAACAAGCCGTTGCTCGCCACGTCCGGCAGTCGCTGGAGAGCCTACGGTCGTTATCACCAGGCCCTGCGTCAGGACGATGACTGGAGCGAGCGCCTGCTGGCCCGCGACTTCGCTCAGGCCTACGAAGAACAGATCCGCCTGATTTCCACCCTTCACACCGACCACCAAGGATGATGCGCATGTCTCGCTGCTCGACCGCTTTTTTCAAGACGCTGACGGCGTTCGCGGCCCTGGTGCTGCTGGCCGGCTGCTCGTCGCTGTCGCCGTATTCCCACGTCACCAAACTCAACCTGAAGTTGACCGCCAGCGATCAGCTGAACCCGGACCTCAACGGGCGTCCGTCGCCGATCGTTGTGCGTCTGTTCGAGCTCAAGCACCCGGTGACGTTCGAGAACGCTGACTTCTTCAGCCTGTACGAGCGCGCCAAGGAATCCCTGGCCCCGGACCTGGTGGCCAGCGAAGAAATCGAACTGCGTCCAGGTGAAACCGTGGAGATGAAACTCAGCGTGGAGGAGGGCAGTCGCTACGTCGGCATCCTCGCCGCCTACCGCGATCTGCCGGAAACCAAATGGCGCTACACGGTGCAAGTCACCCCGGTGGAAGTCACCGACGCTGATCTGACCCTCGACCAGGCCGGTATCCGCAACAGCAACGAAACGCTCGCCAAGGCGGATGACTGATCATGAATTCCCATAAAGTGATTTGGCAGGAAGGCATGCTGCTGCGCCCGCAGCACTTCCAGCACAACGATCGCTACTACGACCACCAGATGAAGACCCGCACGCAGTTGCTGGGCAGCTACACCTGGGGCTTCCTGAACCTGGACATCGACTTGCAGTTCCTCAACATGGGCAAACTGGTGATCAGCCAGGCCTCGGGGATTCTGCCGGACGGCAGCCTGTTCGAACTCGGTGGCAACACCGAACCGCTGGCGCTCGACGTGCCACCGAACACCGGTAACACGCCGATCTACCTGGCGCTGCCGCTGGTCACCGGCAACCACATCGAGTCGCGTCGTCCGGAGCAATCCGACGTGCTGGCGCGCTACACCGCGTACGAAGCGGAAGTCGCCGATTCCAACGCCGGCGACGACTCCGCCAGCCAGGTCAGTTGCGGCCGCCCGGACTTTAAACTGTTGCTCGGTGAGCAGCAGAGCGACCAGGCCTACGTGAAACTGAAGATCTGCGAAGTGCTCGACACCACGCCCGACGGCGTGATCAGCCTCGACCCGGACTTCGTGCCGACCTACATTCAGGCGCATTCGTCCAGCTACCTGCTGTCGTGCCTGAAAGAAGTGATCAGCATGCTCGGCCACCGTGGCGATACCATCGCCGAGCGAATCCGCTCGAACGGCAAAGTCGGTGGCGCGGAAGTCGGCGACTTCATGATGCTGCAACTGATCAACCGCACCGAACTGCTGCTGCGTCACTACCTCGGCCTGGAGCAGGTTCACCCGGAAGAGTTGTACCGCACGCTGCTGACCATGCTCGGCGATCTGGCGACCTTCTCCAGCGACAGCAAACGCCCGCGTCTGGACAGCCGTTACCAGCACAGCGACCAGGGCGCGAGCTTCCGCAAACTGATGGAAGCGATTCGTCAGGTGCTGTCGATGGTGCTCGAACAGCACGCCATCGAACTGGTCCTGCAAGCGCGTCAGTACGGGATCATCGTCTCGCCGTTGCACGACCACAAACTGCTGGGCTCGGCCTCGTTCGTGCTCGCCGCCAGCGCCAACTGCGACTCCGAAGAACTGCGCCATCGCTTGCCGGCGCACCTCAAGGTCGGCCCGGTGGAGCGTATCCGCCAACTGGTCAACCTGCATCTGCCTGGGATCAAGGTCAAACCGTTGCCGGTGGCCCCACGGCAGATCGCGTTCCACTCCAACAAAACCTATTTCATTCTCGAACTCAGTTCCGAAGACCTGGCACAACTCGAGCGCTCCGGCGGCTTCGCGTTCCACGTGTCCGGCGAATTCGCCGAGCTTGAACTGAAATTCTGGGCCATCAGGAACTGACCGACATGATCAAGGACATGGAACATACCCAGGACGATAAAACCGTCCTGCTCGACCGCCAGGGCCACGGCCCGGCGCAGAGTCCGCTGACAGATTTCGCCGCACCGCCGCGTTTTGAACAGCTGGAAGAGCGGATGATCTACGCCGCGCGTTTGCGCCCGGCCGAAGCCTTCAACATCAGCCTCAATTCGCTGGTCGCCGCCGCCTCCGACCTGTTGTCGGAAGTGGTGCGACTCAAGCACAGCGACACCCGCGAAGACATGTACGCGCTCAACGAGCGACTGACCGCCGGACTGAAACTGTTTGAAGTGCGGGCGCTGCACAACGGCGCCGAAAGCAGCCAGGTGATGGCCGCGCGTTACGTGCTCTGCACCGTGGTCGACGAAGCCGTCGTGACCACGCCGTGGGGCAACGAAAGCGAGTGGTCGCAGATGAGCCTGCTCAGCAGCTTCCACAACGAAACCTTTGGCGGCGAGAAGTTCTTCCAACTGCTGGATCGCCTGTCGAAAAACCCGGTCAAGCACCTGCCGATGCTGGAGCTGATGTACCTGTGCCTGTCGCTGGGCTTCGAAGGCAAGTACCGCGTGCAAGCCCGCGGCATGCTCGAGCTCGAAGGCATCCGCGACGCCTTGTATCGCCAGATTCGTCAGTTGCGCGGCGACGTGCCACGTGAGCTGTCGCCGCATTGGGAAGGCTTGAACGATCAGCGCCGCAGCCTGGTGCGCATCGTGCCGGCGTGGATGGTGGTGCTGTTTACCGTGGTTTGCCTGGTGGTGATGTATTCGGGCTTCGCCTGGGTATTGGGCGAGCAACGCGAAACCGTTCTGCAACCTTATCAGCAGCTAGATCCGGCCGCGGTCCAGCCGCAGTCGCAGCCGTAAACAGGGACGTGTGATGAAAAAGTTTTTCAAGAAAGTCGGCGCATTCTTGCGTCAGACCTGGGTCTGGACCTTGCTGCTGGTGCTGTTCGTCGCGCTGCTGGTGTGGTTCGTCGGGCCGCTGCTGGCGGTCAATGACTACAAGTTCTGGGAAGGTTCGACCTCCCGCCTGCTGACCATCAGTGTGCTGTTCCTGATCTGGGGCCTGACCATGGTCTTCGTCAGCTGGCGCGCTGGCGTACGCAAAAAGGCTATCGAAGACACCGAAGACGGCCAGGACCGTATCCGCCGTGAAGAGTTGATCGACGAAGAGCAGAAAGAGCTTCGCGTACGCTTCAAGGATGCGTTGAAAACCCTGAAGACCTCGAGCCTCTATCGCGGTCGCAGCGAGCGCTGGCGCAGCGATTTGCCGTGGTACTTGCTGATCGGTCCGCAGGGCAGCGGCAAGACGAGTCTGCTGGACTTTTCGGGCCTTGAGTTTCCGATCAACAAGATCGACCGCAAACTGACCCGCGACACCCTCGGCACCCGTCATTGCGACTGGTACTTCGCCGACCACGGTGTGCTGATCGACACCGCCGGGCGTTACTTGACCCAGCCGGATGCCGAAGTCGATGGCAGCGCCTGGAGCACCTTGCTCGACCTGCTGCGCAAGCGTCGCCGTAACCGTCCGTTGAACGGCGTGCTGGTGACCATTCCGGTGGAAATGCTGCTGGGCAACACCGAGCAAGACCTCGACACCCTGGCTCGCCAGGTACGTGCCCGTCTGCAAGACGTGCATCAAAAACTGCACGTCGATGTGCCGGTTTATCTGGTGCTGAGCAAGGCTGACAAGCTGCTCGGTTTCGACGAGTTCTTCGATCAACTGACCCGCGAAGAAAGCGATCAAGTACTCGGCACCAGCTTCCGCAAAGAGCAGAGCGGCACCGACGTCGCCGTGCTGCGCGCCGAGTTCGAAGAGCTGCTGCGTCGCCTGAACAGCCAAGTGATCATGCGCATGCACCAGGAGCGCGACACCCAGCGCCGTGGCCGCATCCTCGACTTCCCGCATCAACTGGGGCAGATCGGCGAGCGCTTGTGCCTGTTCGTCGACATGGCGTTCACCGGCAACCGCTACCAGCGTGTCAGCCAGTTGCGCGGTTTCTACCTGACCAGCGCACCGCACCTGACTCAAGAGATGGACCAGACCACCGCCGGCATCGGCGCCAATCTGGGGATGAACGCTGGCGTGCTGCCGACCTTGCGCAGCGGCCGTTCGCGCTTCATTCACCATTTGCTGAGCCGCGTTATCTTCCCGGAAGCTGACCTGGCCGGCCTGGACAAGCGCGAACGCAGCCGCATCCATTGGGGCCAACGTGCCCTGTACGTGGGCGCATTGGCGGCACTGGCACTGTTCGGCATGCTGTGGGCGGGCGGTTTCTCCGCCAACTACGAGCGTCTGGAAAACCTGCGTAACCTGGCTCAAAACTGGACTCAACAGCGCTCGGCCCTGACCGCGCGTGATGATTCCATGGCAGTGCTCAAGACCCTCGACACCCGCTACGCGGCGACTCAGGTCTTCCCGAAAAAAGGTGACGTGTCGTACCACGAACGTGGCGGCCTGTACCAAGGCGAAGAGGTCAATCCGGTGGTCAAGGAGGCCTACGAGCGTGAGCTTGAAGCGCAACTGCTGCCGAAGGTTGCGACCCTGCTGGAAGGGCAGATCCGCGCCAACATGAAGGACCGCGAACGCCTGCTCAACAGCCTGCGTGCGTACCTGATGCTGAACATGAAAGACCGTCGCGACGGCCCGTGGCTCAAGGATTGGGTGGCCACTGAATGGTCCCAGCGTTACGCCGGCAACACCGCCGTGCAGAACGGTTTGAACACCCACTTCGAGCGTTTGCTCAAGCAGCCGTTTATCTACCCGCTGAACGATCAACTGGTGGCCCAGGCGCGTCAGGTGTTGCGCAGCGAGTCGCTGGCCAACGTGGTTTACCGGATGCTGCGCGAGCAGGCTCGCAACCTGCCCGAATATCGCCTTAGCCAACACTTGGGTCCACAAGGTGCGCTGTTTGTCGGCACCGAATACGTGATCCCGGGTTTCTACACCCAGCAGGGTTATCAGCAGTACTTCTCGGTTCAGGGCTCTGCGCTGGTCACCGATATCCTGCGCGACAACTGGGTGCTGGGCGAAGGCTCGGGCATCAGCGGCATGGACTTGCGTCGCCTGATGGTCGAACTGGAGCAACTGTACTTCCGCGACTACGCCAACTTCTGGAGCGAAGCGGTCGGCCAGGTTGCACTGCCTCCAATCAGCGACTTCAGTGAAGGCGCCGAGCAACTGGCGGGCCTGACGTCCGCCAACTCGCCCGTGCTGCAACTGCTGGTGGAAGTGCGCGAGAACACCCGTTTCTCGGTGATCGCCGACAATGCTGATGAAGCGGCCGAGGCGGCGGACAAACTGGGCGAGAAGGGCGGCAAGCTCGGCAAACTCGCGGCGGCTGCGGCTGACAAAGCCGCAGACATGACCAAGAACCTGCCGGACACCGCGAAGAAATCCCTGCAACGCCGCTTCGAACCGCTGCACCGTTTGCTGGATGACAACAACGGCCCGGCCGCTGATTTGACCCCGGCCCTGACGGCACTCAACGACCTGCAACTGCAACTGGCGAGCCTCGCTCGTGCCAGCGCGCCGGAGCAGGCTGCGTTCGAAATGGCCAAGACCCGCATGAGCGGCCAGCGTGATGCGCTGAGCAACTTGCGCAATGCCTCCAACCGTCTGCCGCGTCCGGTCAGCGTGTGGTTCAACGTACTGGCTGAAGACACCTGGCGTCTGGTGCTGAACGATTCCTACCAGTACCTGAACCAGCGTTATCAGACCGAGCTGTACAGCTTCTACGGCAAGGCGATCAACAAGCGTTACCCGTTCAGCGCCCACAGCACCAGCGACGTTGCGATCAGCGACTTCCGCGAGTTCTTCAAGGCGCAGGGCATCAACGATCGCTTCTTTGAAACCTACATGCGTCCGTTCGTGAGTGGCGATCCAGGCAACTACCGTCTGCGCAGCATCGACGGTCACAGCATGCCGATCTCCAAGGTCTACCTCGACCAGATGGCCGCGGCACAAGTGATTCGCCAAAGCTTCTTTTCGATCAACCCGGCCGAGCCACAAGTGCAGTTCAAACTGGAGCCGTACACCCTCGACCCGGCCGTCAGCCGTTCCGAGTTCAAGTTTGGCGACAAGACCATCGAATACCGCCACGGCCCGATCGTGCCGGTGTCGTTCAAATGGCCGACCGACGCTGAAGACGGTCGCACCAGCCTGGTCCTCGACAAAATGGCCGGCCGCCCGATCGGCATCGAGAAGAACACCGGCCCATGGTCGCTGTTCCGTCTGTTCGACCTGATGCAGACCGAGTACCTGAGCGGTCGCGATGTGCTGGTGCTCAAAGCTGACGTAGGCGGCCTGCGCGCCAATTACCTGCTTAGCAGCCAGCGCACACCGAACCCGTTCGACATGGGCGTGCTGCGTACCTTCCGTATGCCGGTGCAGCTCTGATGCTGGTTGCCAGTCCCTGGCGCAGCGCTGCGCGTACCGATCCGGGCAAGGTTCGGGCGCGCAACGAAGATGCTTTCCTGGACTGCCCACAGCAGGGGCTGTGGGTGGTCGCGGATGGCATGGGCGGTCATCAGGGTGGCGACATCGCCAGCCAGTTGATCGTTGCCAGCCTGGCGGAATTGCCGGTGCAGGACGACTTCGACGAACGACTCAAAGGCATACGCCAGTGCCTGCACTGGCTTAACCGTCGTTTGGGTCAGGAGTTGACCGTCACGGCCGGGCGCCACGACAGCATCATGGGCAGCACCGTAGTGGCGCTGCTTGTAGAAGGTAATCGCGCGGCCTGCATCTGGGCCGGCGACAGCCGTTGCTACCTGTGGCGCGGCCAGCGTTTGTATCAGCTGTCCAAGGACCATTCGCTGCAACAGCAACTCATCGACGAGCAACAGATGAGCATCGAGGACGCTCGTGCGCATCCTTCGGCCCATGCCCTGACCCGTGCGGTTGGGGCAGCCGATGTGCTGACGCTGGACGTGCTCGAACTCGAGGTTTACCCCGGCGATACGTTTCTGTTGTGCAGCGATGGCTTGTACCAGGGGCTGAGCACTGATGCCTTGGGCAACGCCCTGAGCCTGACCGCGCCGCACGTTGCGCTGGAGCGTCTGTTCGACGGCGCTCTGCGTGGCTCGGCCCGGGACAACCTGACTGCTGTGGTGATCCGAAAATGACTGAACTCATGCCGCCGCTCGACGACCTGCTGGTGACTGACGAGGAAGCCAATAACCTGACTTACTTCGCGTTCGCCAAATCACACAAGGCTGAACCCGCGCTGGCGCCGACCAAGGCCAGCGTCGGCGAAATGCCCGACGTACTCGCAGGCCGTTACCGCATCGAACGCCTGCTCGGTGCCGGCGGCATGGGCGCGGTTTACCGCGCACGGGATCTGCTGAGCGAACAGTTCGGCGACCCCGACCCTTACATCGCGCTGAAAATCCTCAGCGAAGAATTTGCCGAATCGCCGGACGCCAGTGCCTTGCTCTACAGCGAGTTCGCCCTGACCCGACGCCTGCGCCACGACAACGTGCTGCGTTTGCACAGCTTTGAAGTGGACACCGATTGCCAGCGCGCCTTCATCACCATGGAACTCATGCGTGGGCTGACCCTGGACAAATTACTCTGCGAGCGGCCACTGGGCCTGCCGTGGAAAGAACTGCGCGACATCGCGCTGCCGCTGCTCGACGCGCTGGCCTTCGCCCACGCTCGCGGCGTGCTGCACGGTGACATGAAGCCGAGCAACGTCATGCTCAGCGAAGAAGGCGTGCGCCTGTTCGACTTCGGTCTGGGCCAGGCCGAGGAGGGCATCTTGCCCGGCCTGCCACACCTGAGCCGCAACCGCTTCAACGCCTGGACCCCCGGCTACGCCGCCCCCGAACTGCTCGAAGGCCAGCCGCTGTCGGCCAGTGCGGATGTCTACGGCGTGGCCTGCGTGCTCTACGAATTGGCGGGCGGCAAACACCCGTTCCGCCGCTTGCCCTCGACCGAAGCCCGCGACGGTCACCTCGAACGCGAGCTGCACGCCCCCAGGAATCTCCCGAAACACTGCTGGCCAGCCCTGCGAACGGCGCTGGCATTCAATGCGGCAGATCGAACGATCACTGCCGCCCAACTGCGTGACGCTATGGGCGCCACATCGACTTGGCTGCAACGTCTGCGACGTCGGGCGTAACGGATGACTACCGAACAGGGAGCAAACAATGTTTAACCCTTCCAACGAAACGCATTTCAGCCTGACCGTCGAAGACTACGTCGGCGACCTGCAAGTGCTGTCGTTCACCGGCACCGAAGGCATCAGCCAGCCATATCGCTTCGACCTGGAACTGGTCAGCGAAAACCCTGATCTGGACCTGGAAAAACTCCTGCACAAACAGGCTTTTTTGGCGTTCGATCCGCAGGGTAGCGGCATCCATGGCCAGATCTACCGCGTTGCCCAAGGCGATGCCGGCAAACGCCTGACCCGCTACAAAATCTCCCTGGTGCCGCAACTGCAATACCTGCACCACCGCAACAATCAGCGCATCTACCAGCAGATGTCCGCGCCGAAAATCATCGCGCTGATCCTCGACGAACACGGGATCAAGGGCAACGCCTACAAATTCCAGTTAAGCCAGCCCTGCCCGGATCGCGACTACTGCGTGCAGTACGACGAAACCGACCTGCATTTCGTCCAGCGCCTATGCGAAGAAGAAGGCATTCACTACCACTTCCAGCACAGCTCCAAAAGTCATCTGTTGGTGTTCGGCGACGATCAGACCGTGTTCCCTAAACTCGGGCAACCGACCGCCTATGTGCAAGGCAGCGGCATGGTCGCCGACGAACCGGTGATCAAAGGCTTCAAACTGCGCCTGGAAACCCGCACCGGCCGCGTCACCCGTCGCGACTACGACTTCGAAAAACCACGCCTGCAACTCGAGTCCGCCTACAAACCCGAGACGCAAAGCGACGCGCCGGACCTCGAAGACTACGACTACCCCGGCCGCTTCATCGACCGCGCGCGCGGCAAATTCCTCAGCCAACGCGCCCTCGAACGCCACCGCGCCGACTACCGCCAGGCCGAAGGCAAAAGCGATCAGACCACCCTGGTCAGCGGCCACTTCCTGGAAATGTCCGACCACCCGCGCACCGAGTGGAATGACCTCTGGCTGCTCACCGAAATCTTCCACGAAGGCAAACAACCACAAGTCCTCGAAGAGTCGGTGACCAGCGACACCACCGACAACAAGGACGACTTCCACCAAGGCTACCGCAACCGCTTTCTCGCTACGCCGTGGGACGTGTTCTACCGCCCGGCGCTGGAGCATCCGAAACCGCGTGTACTCGGCAGCCAGACCGCCATGGTTACCGGGCCTAAAGGGGAAGAGATTCACTGCGATCAGTACGGCCGCATCAAGGTGCAATTCCACTGGGACCGTGAAGGTTTGGCAGATGACAAAACCAGCTGCTGGATGCGCGTCTCATCGAGTTGGGCCGGCGATCGTTATGGCGCCATCGCCATCCCGCGGATCGGTATGGAAGTGTTGGTGACCTTTCTTGAAGGGGATCCTGACCAGCCGCTGGTGACTGGGTGCCTGTATCACAAGGAAAACCTCGTTCCCTACGACCTGCCGGCGAACAAAACCCGAACTGTGTTCAAAACCCTCAGTTCACCGGGTGGCGGCGGGTTTAATGAGTTGCGCATTGAAGACAAGAAAGGCGCCGAGCAGATCTTCATCCATGCCCAGCGGGATTGGGATGAAAACATTGAGCATGATCAGAAGATTCGGGTTGGGAATGAGCGGCACGACACCGTCGAGAAGAACACTTACACCGAGCTCAAAGCTGAAGAGCATCGCACCACGATTGCGGATCGCAAGACTGAAGCGCGGATGGATGATCACCTGACGATTGGGCAGAACCAGCATGTGAAGCTGGGGACTGCGCAGCTGACTAGCGTTGGGAAAGAGATTCATCTGAAGGCTGGGGACAAGATTGTGATTGAGGCTGGGATGGAGCTTACCGTGAAGGCGGGTGGGAGCTTTATCAAACTCGACGCTGGCGGGATTACGGTTGTTGGGCCGGTGGTGAAAATTAATGCCGGTGGGTCTGCTGGGAGTGGGACGGGGATTGGGATTAAGCCGCCGGTGCTGCCGGGGGCGGCGGATAAGGATAAGGCGGGGAGTTTGATGGATCAGGCGTTGTTGAATGCGCCGCCTGAGAAGGTTAAACCGAAGGCTTTTTTTGTGTTTTCTGAGTGATGAGATTCGTGATGACAACAAACAAACATGTAAGGCTGGTGAAGTGGTGTTCCATCGCACTGCTGACCTTAGGTATGCACACCTGTGCCTTTGCCTCGTCGTCCATTGATGCTCAATGTCCGAGTGACGACTTTGCAGAGTTCGTTAAAGTTTTCGCCTCCCAGCCTGAGACACAGAAGGCCTTTATCGCCTCTCCCGTCCAAGAGATTCGAGTGGTTTTCGATGGTGATAAGCCGAAGGTAGTCAAACGTAAACTCAAGACACTGGACGCTACTGAATTGAGCGTTCTCATTCCAGAAAATGCCGCTGAGTCGAATCTCACCATTAAGGTCGAATTACCTAACAAGGTGATCGTCCGTGACCAGGTGGGCGGATTTCTGAAAATTTTCGTCTTCAAAAACGACAACTGCTGGGTTCTGAGCCGTGTCGAAGATTGGTCGCTTGAAAACGTTTTAGAGGGTGTGGCTCGAACGGAAAAACTATCGCCCGGTGAGCGAGAGCTGAAGAAAGGTGTGTGGTTTGACCGATTGGCTAATCATGCTTCGCCCGAATCCGGTGTTTACCTGTACGCCGCAGCACTGGATAGCTATTTAGCCGGAGCTCAACATGGTTCGCCGCAGGCTGCATTGTCTGCTGCGGGAATCAGTCTTTCTGGACAAGCTCCACGCTTGGATAACACCAAAATTTTGGATCTTTTGGTTGCTGCTTCAAAAAGCATTCCCGACGCAGGCGTGACGCTTGCAAATTTTTACTGCGATGAGGGTGAATACGACGACAAGCACGTCTGTATCAATCCGCAACAGTCAATGGCCGCATTGGAAAGCGCCGCGCACCGAGGCTCAGTTGACGCACTGAGCCAACTGGGCCAAGTGTATGAAGTCGGCAGCATCGTCCCAGCTGATCTGCCCAGAGCAATGGCGTGTTATCAGGAGGTTCAGAAAACGGATCGTGAGTCCGGTGCGCGAGGTGTTGACCACTTAGCGGCCCAAGGCGTCGTCGCTGATAACTCAACTCAATGTCTTAAAGCAGGAAGCTTCCGATGAGTACCGGCCTACTTGAACAGCGGGTTAACTACCCACATAGCCAATATGAATACGGCCCTGCGAAAGGGTACGCCGACGCAGACGCCGACGGTCGCAAGGAAATCGATTGTTCAGGGCTGTTGTACCGAATGTTGAAGGATGCGGGATATTCAATCCCATACCTGACTACGGGACAGTTAAATGTTGACGTAACCCATTTTAACGTCATCCCGCTCGCGAGCGTCGAGCCCGGCGATATTGCACTTTGGATCAATTTCCACGGGCATACGGGGGTAGTCGAGGACATCAACTCAGTACGGACCGCGGGGAATTTTTTCGGCTCGCAATCTTCTTCTGGGCCGAAATCCGCTAAGTATGGGCACCTGAGCGGTTACTGGCCGATGCCAGAAAAGTTTTTGCGTCCGAAAGCCCAATACAGGACGGGGGCGCAACCGGCGCCAGTGGCTGCTCCTGCTCCAGCACCTTCCCCGGCAGGTCCTGCACCTCTGATGAATTTCCAGTATCCATTCAGGAAGGCTGATGGGAAGCAGTTCACCGACGCCGAGGAGATCTACAAAGTCCTTGAAGTTGAAACCTCGGGTCACTACCTGTTGGGCAGCAACAAGTTTTGGCATGGAGGCATCCACATTACCAACTCAAGTGCTCCCCAATGTGTACTGAATGAGCCCGTTCGCTGCATGGCCGATGGTGAAGTCGTTGCTTATCGTCTTAACGAAGATTATCTAGAGTCAACTTTCGGCGACAACGAGAAAAAACTGAAGTACTCCAACTCCTTCTGCCTGGTGCGCCACGAATACAAATCCGCGCCGAATGCGGAAGAAGGACCGAACAAGGGTAAGCAAAACAAGCTGAATTTCTACAGCCTCTACATGCACTTGTTGCCTCATGCTCGTTACCCGCTGGCTCCTGAAGAAACGCCCGCCAAGAAAGTCACCATGAAAGTCGGTGACTTCAATGCCTATCCAACGGCGCCCCAGCCCGGTGTCGTCTCGCAGGCCGACGGAAAACTGGTTAATGGCACTCGACTGGAAATTCTCGAAACGGCCGACAGCGGCGAGCTGACTTATGCCAAAGGTAAAATTCTTTCCGGAAGCGTGAAAAAAGGCTCGACCAAAACCCGTGGTGTTGGAGATGCAGTCTGGTTCGCTTACCTGAAAAATGGAGAGCCCTACAAAAACACCGCAAATACTCAAATCTGGAAGGAAGAGTTGTTGCCCGAGCGTCTTCGGCCGAACTATTGGCAGGGCAAGGTTAAAGCGAAGTTGGTGAAGCGCTTGCCGCTGTACGACGCGCCTGCAACCCCTACTAATGGACAGCCAGCCGGTAGTCCGAAAGGGACGCTGCAGCTGAACGTTGGCAGCGTCATCGAGTTCGACAGTAAAGCGGTGTTAAACCTTTCCGTCGGCAATCAAACGCTGCGTATGGCCGCTTGCACATTAGTGAGTGGTTCGCTTTGGGGGAATGGTGTTATGCCGCCGACGTTCTGGGCCTGTGTGGAGAACGTACTGCCGAATAAATACGTAAGTTGGGAGACCGTCACGCCCAGCGAATTCGATAGTGTTGTAGCCACCAGCACCGGCATCAAGGCGGGTGACCCGATCGGCTACTTGGGGCAGACGGAAAATCTCACCAGCGAGCAAGGCGCGTCGGACAGCAAGTTTCAGGTTCACGTCGAAATATTCACCGCCGAAGCGGAAGTGAAAGATTTCCTCAAAAACCTCGCTGGCCTTAAAACAGGTAAGCAGTACCTTCAATTGCCGACCGGAACGGAGCTTAAGAAAGTAGCCCCGGCGACTGGCACGACACCGCTAAAGCTCGACCACGCTGTCGACCTCGGCAAGGCCCCTGTGGTCAAAGTCGGCCCGGAAGACTGGTACAACGTTAGCATCACCGACGACGGTCAACCGGTTAGCGGACTGGTAAAAAAAACAGGCGCGAAAATCATCACCCAGCACGACTGGGAAAAACTGGGGTTCCAGATTGTTGAAGAAACAAACGCTACGGCGGATGGTTTCCTTGATCCCGAAGACATGCCGCAGTTCTTTAAAGACTTGTTCGCAAAAATTGACACAAACCACGACGGCCAAGTCGAACCAGCTGAGCTCGCGAATGCGTTAAAAAATGCTGAAACACGTTCACGGTGGTCGAAGTTGATCGCTCATCATCCGACCGAATGGAAGGACAAAGCGGACTCTGCAAAGTGGAGTAAATTAGATCAGTTGTTAGAAACCTCCCCCAAAACGTTGAAGCATGAGAAAGAGCGTATTGATAAGTATGTTTTTTGGGATGAGCTCGCGGGAAAGGCGGCTATCAGTTCTAGTTTGATTTGGCATTTTCACCCGATAGCGTTGCTTGATAATTTCATGAGTCAATCCGTATACATAGATGTAGAGCGATTTGTTGCTATGTATGCCGAACAGCACGCATCATTCCAAGCGGAATCTCCCGCACTTTCAGCGAAGTCGAAAGAAAATCTACGGGAAATCGTAAAAAACATAAATATCTACGTCGATAAAAATAGAGAAATGCTGACGATATATGAATTGTCGTATATGTTCGCAACGGCGAGGCATGAGGCATACAACTACACAATCGCAGAATATTTTAGTGCCGCGCCGGAGATTGGGTCGGTTAGTTATTTCGACAAGTATGATCCTGTTCTTGCAGCGAGTGCTGCGCATAGGGAGAGAGCGGTAGGTAACGGAAACACCGTCCAAGGTGACGGTTTTAAATACCGCGGGCGTGGTTTGGTGCACTTGACATGGAAAAACAACTATCAGAAAGCCAAAGATTATTTCGGGATAGATTTTGTTGGAAGTCCTGAAGAGGCTGCTGGATTTAAAAATTCAGTTCCCATTATGATTTGGGGTATGAAAGAGGGTATTTTTACCAATCAAAAATTGGGCACCTATGTAAATAACACCACCAAGGACTATCAAGGCGCCCGTAAAGTTATCAACGGTTCTGATCAGAAGGTTCTGATCGCGAGTTATGCCACTAAATTTGAAGCTATTTTGAGAGCTACATCCGTAGCGCCGGAGACTCGATAAGAATGAAAAAGAAAAACCTGTTTGTCTTGTTGTTCATTGGCCTCTCGTTTACCGTATCTGCTGCTGAAAAAGCAACGGTCTCTACGGGCGATGTTTATGAAGTAGATGAAGCGACTCAGAGCCTGAAAGTTAGCTGGTCGGGCGGAAGCAAAATTGTTGAAGGTGTCATTGGCGATAAAGGAGAAGTTACGAGAGACTTCGTTGACTTCAATGGCACTAAAGCGTTGCACTATGAAAACCTGGCATCGAGCACTCCGTTTGAAGCGTACTTTACGCTGAGTAGGCAAGGAGACAATGTCGTTGTCGATTGCATATATGCAAATATACGTAATGACAGAAATGGTATTCTCATCAACAAGGCTGTTTGTGATCTTAACAGACAGCTCGTCGAGGATTATGAGGAGTCGATCTATGAGTTTTCTGACGAGTGGAAGAACATTGCGGGAAGAATCTCAATAGAGTCTTTGAACAGGACTCCGTCGGTAGCTTTGAATGTAGATGAGGCTCAGTACAAGGACATCCATTTGGTGAGAACTTATAAATCTCAGGACGATTTGGTATCTAAATCGCCGTCGGGTGCTGTTAAGCAAGGCAGCACCCAACATCAGTTCAACTCTGACGCAATCTTCTCTGTATATAAGGCCAGTGACTTGAAGTCTCCTCAGTATTTAGAAGTGGCGGAAAAAGGTATCGAAAAAACCTTTACACGCTATGATTATGAAGGTTTGAAAGCGTTGTTGAAGTAATCTTAATATTGAGCGAATTGGGGCGGATTGTTTTTTAACGTAAATAAATCCGCTCTATTTTGAACAGCCCAAAGGGGACGGGTTTATTTGTGATGATATGGTCGCCAATAAATAAATTCGTCCCCTTTTCTTTTGACCCTTCTCAGTTAGGGAAAAGGGGGTGAGATTCTTCAAGGACTGAAAAAATGAAAATGCCCAGTCGTTTTGCATTGCTATTACTTGGTCTGGTTCCGCTTTCACCTGCATTTGCCGATGACGATTGCAAAGAAATCACATCCAGCACGCAGGCTGACCACTGTGCCGAGCTTGCGATGAAAAACGCTGATTCGCAGTTGAATACGCGTTATCACGAACTGATGGCGCGGCTTGAAACCCAGTATAAACGTGACCCCCAACTGGGCGCGGCGTATGCAGTAAAGGTTAAGGAAGCGCAGCGGGCGTGGGTGAAACTGCGCGATACAAACTGTGCTGTGGAGGCCTTTGAAATTGGGGCTGATAAACCCGCTTACGCGACGGCCGTGAACAATTGCATCACCCGGATGAGTCAGGAGCGCTCGGTCGAACTGGACGGAATCGCCCCGCCAGCAATCGCCTGTCCCTCGACCGACTTCGCTGATTTCCTCGCGTCCTTTTCGGAGCGCGTGGATGTGCAAAAAGTCTTTGTACAACGGCCGCTGCAACTCGTCACTACGGTGGCTGGAGATTCCGAACCGGAAATGAACAAAAACACGTTGAGTGACGAGCAGATCAAGTTTCCGCTGATGCCGGATCGAGCGAGGCGCGAGGCGGATGGCTTGACGCTTTCCGTCAAGGAACAGCAGGGCAACACCGCCACGGCGCTTCTGCAAAAGCCTGATACCGATTATGTATTCGAGTACCGATTTGTGCGTGGGCAGTGTTGGGTGCTTAGAGAGGTTATGGATTATTCGCTTTAGCCCTGGGAAATAGCCTCTCCAAATCAGAGATTGAAGAAATGAAAATGTTTAACAGATCCGTAGCATTGATGATTGCATTCCTGCCCGCTTCAATTGCCTTGGCGCAGGACAATTGCAAGGTAATTACCTCGAGTGCGCAGGTTGATGAATGCGCGGAAATGACCCGCAAGACAGCCGATGTGTCGCTCAATGACAGCTACAAAACGCTTCTGGCGAGGTTTGAGCTCCAGCAAAAACATGACCCCGATCAGGGCAAGGTATTCATGGCCATGGCCAAAGACGCCCAGCGCGCCTGGATCAAGTTGCGGGACAGCACTTGCCCACTCGAAGCCACGAATACCGAGCCAGGTGTCGCGGCGCATACCACGACGATCAATAACTGCATCGCCAGAATGAGTGTGGAGCGTGCGGCTTATCTGGACGGGATCGCGCCGGATGGGGAGGGTGGCGTGATTGATCCCAACAGGATTTCCAAGGCAGGCGCCCAACGTTACGGCGATGTCGTGGTTCGTTATGTGACGACCTTTGGCAGCCCTTGCCTCAACGTCCAACTCCTGGCACCTGACGGCGGTTGGCGAGTGATGTCAACCGCCGAGTTTTGCAGTTTTGATGACAAGTCGTTTTGGGATGGTTATTCCGATGCCGGGTTTGAAAACCATGCGTTTGCTGCTGACGGATTGCATGTGACGCTTAGCCTTTCCGAGCTTCGTGGCAATGGCGAGGAGCGTCGCGAATGTGTGATTCCGATCCAGGGAGGCGACATCAAAAATATGAAATGCGCAGAACCTTAAAAACAATGAAATCGGTGTGATTTTTGAAAAGGCTATGTTTGACGCTGCTGCCAAGAAAGGGGACTTTACGTCCCCTTTTTGTATTCGCGGTTCTGCTACACCTTGGCCCGATGCTCCGCCGGATTCGGCGAATCAATATGATCCAGCGCTCGCTCCACTAACAGATGCACACCGACCGCCATTCTGCTGAGTGCCAGTGCAACGGAACGGCGTGAGCCTTCTACGCTGTCGGCCAGGTCGGCGGCGATGGCGCTGATGGACAGCAGGTCTTCTGAGGCGTTGGCCAGGATGGTTTCGGTGTGGAGGTCGGGAGCGACGATGAAGAGATCGCCATTGCGACGTTTAGGTTTTTTATCTGCAGGTGTGCCGAGGTGAAGATCCAGGGCGCGTTCGGCGGCTTCGTGGAGTTTTTTTGAATCTAAGGATTCGTAGGGCGATGTGTCTTCGTGTTCGGGGGGATTAGGTGTTGGCTTGATCATAGATGTATCTCCTGGAATAAAGAGACTGACACCGTTTCGCTTTGCACTTCGAAAGAGGTGGCAGCTGTGCGTTGGTGTGCAAGACCGATCCAGGAACCGGCAGACCCGAAGGTCTCCGACGCACAGCCGCCATAACGATCCGCGAGCATAGGAAAACGCTCGACGAATAGCCATAAGCAATTGCGCACCTGGATTCGGACTTGCACGTCCGTGTCACCGATTTGCGGCGACCACCAAAGACTATCGGTGATACCGAAGACTGCCTAGTTCACGGACAGCCCGGCGTGTTGAAGGAAATGTCCGAGAGGTTTGAGGGGATCAAGATCAAAAGATCGCAGCCTGCGGCAGCTCCTACGGGATTGTGTTTCTTCAGGTGTAGGGAATGTGTCGGGAGGTGACGCGGAGCGTCACGGGATGCATTACTTTGCTGCGCATGGGAACGATCAGGTTGGCGTGACTTGGTAGTCATTGGCGTCAAAAATACCTGCATCTTCTTCTAACGCAACCAGACAGTGGCGTTCTCGCTTGAAGCCGCTACACTGCGCCGGCCGTTCATTTTCCTTTTGAGGCTGTGCGCATGAAATTTCGTTTTCTTCTGTGGATGCTGGGTTTGTTGATGGGTAAGGCCAGTCGGACTAATCCTGCGTTTCAGCAGCAGTTGGGTGACAAGGAGTTGGTGTTTCAGCTACAGACCCTGGACGGGAAAGTGGCGCGGCATTTCTTTGTGAAGGATCAGCGCATCACCAGCAAGTCGGGCGTGTATGCCGAGCCTGCGTTTGCGATTGCCTTTAAAGATGCGGCGTATGGCTTTGCCACGATGCAGGCGAAGAACAAGCAGTTGGCGTTTATGACGGGGATTCAGGACAAGTCGATTCAGATCAAGGGCAACCCGGCGCTGGTGATCTGGTTTCAGGGGTTGACCAAGTATTTGAAGCCTAGGAAGGCGAAGGTAAAAGCCAAGGCTTGAGGTCGATGATTAACCCTGTGGCGAGGGGACTTGTCCCCGTTGGGCTGCGAAGCGGCCCTCAAGCCTGAGACTGGGTTGTATCAGGCGTACCGTGTTGGCTGGGTTTGCGACTGCTGCGCAGCCGAACGGGGATAAATCCCCTCACCACAGGGGGTGTGGTGATTCAGGTAGACCGGGGTGGATTCATCGCGAGCAGGCTCACTCCCACAGGGATTTAGGTGATCCCCTGTGGGAGTGAGCCGGCTCCGGGCGGCGTTCCGACGATGCTTTTAGGCCTGGGTGAATTGCGAAGCCAGTTCGCGCAGCAGCACTTCGGCTTCAAGCACTTTAGTGACGACGTCGTTGGCTTTGTCGCGAGTCAGGCCGACGCGTTCCAGCAACGCATCCGGGATGTCTTCATCCGGGCCGGAGCCGATGCCACGGCTACGCAGCAAACGCACTGCCAGGCACACTAGATTCGGGTACTCGGCGTAATCGCCGTCGTAGCCCGGGTCGTGCTGGAAGCGCAGCGCAGTGGCCAGTTCTTCGGGCATGTCCCAGTAGCGCATCAGCCACGAGCCGATCTGTTCACGGCTGATGCCCAGCAAGTGTTGCTCGACGTAGCTGTGGCACAGGTGCGGGTTGACCTCCAGGTGACGGCAGATCAGCGAGAAGTGTGGCGGGAACACGTGGGCCAGCAGCAAGTAGCCGAAGTTGTGCAGCAGGCCGGCGAGGTAGGTCAGGCCGGCTTCCGGGCGCTGGGCGCGCGGCATGGCGCGGGTCAGGCCTTCGATGACGGCGGCGGTGTAGATCGATTGCTGCCAGTACGGCGTGGTGTGTTGCGGGTGGTCTTTGGGCAGGCTCAGGGTTTTGCCCAAGGCCAGGCCCAGCGCCAGGTTGATCACCAGGTCGAAGCCCAGCACCCGCACGATGGCATCTTCTACTGAGCGAATCTTGCCCGGCGAGGCGTAGTACGGCGACGCCGCCCAGCTCACGACTTGTGCGGCCAGGGCCGGGTCGGTTTCGACGACGCCGGTGATGTCGTCGATGGTGGCGTTGGGGTCGACGCGCAGTTTGATGATTTTCTGCGCGGTCTCGGCCAGCGGCGGAATCTCGATGGTCTCTTCCAGGCGTTGCTGGATGCGTCGTGCGGTGAACGCTTGAACGGCCTGGGTGATTTCCTCGCGGTCATCGTGAGGGCGGTCGAGGTTCGGGCGAATGCTGATCAGCGCTTCGCCGAAGTTGGCGGCGCTGGCCTTGGTCAGCATGGTCTTGAAGTCTTCGCTGGTGATCTCCAGCAACACGCCCGGCTCGCCCGAGTTGATCAGCAACTTCGGCTCGCGCAGCAGGCTTTCTTCATACAGGCACGGTGAACTGGTGAGCGCCGGCATGCCGGGCAGCAGGCTCAGGTTGTGTTTGCCGAGCATTTTTACCAGGCGTTCGGTGGACACGGCGGTGAGGCGGCGGCCGGTCAGTTCGGCGAGGCGATTGAGGTCCAGCAATTGGCTCTGCGGGAACAGCACCATGAGCGTGCCCACGGCGTCATCAAGCAGAACAGCCTGCACTTTGCGTGCGGCGTTCAGGCCGTGATGGTCGAGGACTTCTTCGTAGGCGATACCCAGTTTGCCCAGCATCAGCCGAATAACCGACGGAGCGTGCGGGGTGGCGGGTGCGAGGGCAACTTCGGTCATGGTCTGTATCCGTTTTAAAACAATGGCAGGAGTATAACCAGCTTGCTCAGAACGGTGGTTCAGAAACTGCGACGGTGCTCACACTTGGCCGTATTGCTGCCCATGACGTAGCCAGCGGTCGAGCAGCGGGCTGACGTGATCCGGCCAGCGCTCCAGCAGCGCCTGGGCGGCGTCGCGCACGGCGGGCAGCAGATCGGCGTCGCGCATCAGGTCAGCGACCTTGAATTGCAGCAGGCCGGTCTGGCGCGTGCCGAGCATTTCGCCGGGGCCGCGCAGCTCGAGGTCTTTTTCAGCGATGACAAACCCGTCGTTGGTTTCGCGCATGATGCCCAACCGCTGACGACCGATCTGTGACAGCGGTGGATGGTAGAGCAGCACGCAATGACTGGCGGCGCTGCCCCGACCCACTCGACCGCGCAACTGGTGCAATTGCGCAAGCCCGAGGCGTTCTGGGTTTTCGATGATCATCAGGCTGGCATTGGGCACGTCGACGCCGACTTCGATCACGGTGGTGGCGACCAGCAGTTGCAGGTTGCCGGCCTTGAATTCGGCCATGACCGCGGCTTTCTCGACGGGCTTCATGCGGCCGTGGATCAGCCCGACCTTCAACTCGCCGAGGGCGGCAGTGAGGTCTTCGTAGGTGGTTTCGGCGGCTTGGCAAGTCAGCTCTTCCGACTCTTCAATCAGCGTGCACACCCAATAGGCCTGACGCCCTTCGGCACAGGCGCCGCGCACGCGTTCGATGACTTCGACGCGCCGGGTATCGGTGATCAGCACGGTGTTCACCGGGGTTCGGCCGGGCGGCAGTTCGTCGAGGATCGAGGTGTCGAGGTCGGCGTAGGCGCTCATGGCCAGCGTCCGGGGAATCGGTGTGGCGGTCATGATCAGCTGATGCGGACACATCCGCCCGCCGACACCTTTCTGTCGCAGGGCCAGCCGTTGCTGCACGCCGAAGCGGTGCTGTTCGTCGATGATCGCCAGTGCGAGGTTTTTGAACTGCACTTCGTCCTGGAACAGCGCGTGGGTACCGACCACCATTGGTGTGCCGTTGGCAATCTGTTCCAGTGCGGCCACGCGGTTCTTGCCTTTGAGCTTGCCGGCCAGCCACGCGACTTCGATGCCCAGCGGTTCGAGCCAGCGCTTGAAGGTGATGAAGTGCTGCTCGGCGAGGATTTCGGTGGGCGCCATCAGCGCCACTTGATATCCGGCCTCCAGCGCCTGCAACGCGGCGAGGGCGGCGACCACGGTTTTACCCGCGCCGACGTCGCCCTGAATAAGCCGCAGCATCGGTTCGTGCTGACTGAGGTCGTAGGCGATTTCGTTGCCGACCCGCTGCTGGGCGCCGGTCGGAGTGAAACCGAGGTTGGCCAGATACTGGGCCGGCAGCTTGCTGGCTTTCGGCATCGCTGGCGCGCGCAGGGAACGCATGCTCTCGCGCAGGCGCTGCTGGGACAGTTGATGCGTCAGCAGTTCTTCAAAGGCCAGACGGTGCTGCGCCCAGTGATGACCGAGGGCGAGTTCATCGACGTCGGCATCGGCCGGCGGGTGGTGCAGGTAGCGGATCGCGTCGGCCAGCGGCGCCAGTTGATAGTCCCGCGCCAGTTCGGTCGGCAGCCAGTCGGGCAGGCTGGTGGGGCCGAGCATCGTCAGGGTTTGCATGCACAGTTGGCGCAGACGCTGTTGGGTCAGGCCTTCGGTGAGCGGGTAAACCGGGGTCAGGGTTTCATCCACCGGCGGCGGCTCGTCGCCGGTGATGGCGCGGTATTCCGGGTGGTAGATTTCCAGCCCCGACGCACCGGGCCGTGCTTCGCCGTAGCAGCGAATCCGCGTACCGCGTTTGAGGCCTTCTTTCTGGGCGTTGCTGAAATGGTAGAAACGCAGGCTGAGCCCGCCGGTGCCGTCCTGCAGGCGCACCACCAGGCTGCGGCGACGGCCCATGACCACATCGGCGCCGCTGACGGTGCCTTCGATCACGGCGTCTTGCCCGGGTCGCAAATGGCCGATCGGGACCACGCGAGTGCGGTCCTGATAGCGCAGCGGCAGGTGAAAAAGCACGTCCTGGAGATTCTCCAGGCCGACCTTGGCCAACTTCTCGGCCATGGCTTCGCCGACACCCTTGAGTGCCGTCACCGACACTTGCGACAACTCGGTCATGGCAGCAACTTAGGCCGCAACCACCGGTGCTTGCGGCTTGGCCACCGAGCACAGGCGAATGGAGTCAGCGAGGATTTCAATCGCCTTAGGCCGCGGGAAGCTCGCGCGCCAGGCGATGGCCACGGTGCGGAACGGCACCGGAGGTGTCAGTGGACGCACTTCGATCACGCCGGGAGCGTAGTGATGGCTGTCGACTGCCGACAGCGGCAGGATCGAGATGCCCAGGCCGGACGCAACCATGTGGCGGATGGTTTCCAGGGAGCTGGATTCCACCGTGGTGTGCTTGGCGCCGTCGTTGCCTTTGGCCAGGGTCGGGCAGGCTTCCAGCACTTGATCGCGGAAGCAGTGGCCTTCGCCGAGCAGCAGCAGGCTCTTGTCGTTGAGCAGGGCGGCGTCGATGGATTCTTTTTGGGTCCACGGGTGCTGGGCCGGCATCAGGACGTAGAACGGCTCGTCGTAGAGCTGCAAAGTCAGCACGTCGGCTTCGTTGAACGGCAGGGCGATGATGATCGCGTCGAGCTCGCCGTTGCGCAGTTTGTCGCGCAGCACGTGGGTGAAGTTTTCTTCGATGTACAACGGCATCTGCGGGGCGACCCGGTGCAGTTGTGGAATCAGGTGCGGAAACAGGTACGGGCCGACGGTGTAGATCGCGCCGACTTTTAGCGGCGCGGTCAGCTGGTTCTTGCCGGCCTGGGCCAGTTCGCGGATGCCTTGGGCCTGTTCCAGGACTTTCTGCGCCTGGGCGACAATGCCTTCACCGACCGGGGTCAGGCGCACGGCACTCTTGCTGCGCTCGAAAATCAGCACACCGAGTTCGTCTTCAAGCTTTTTCACGCCCACCGACAGGGTCGGCTGGCTGACATGGCAACGCTCGGCCGCGTGGCCGAAGTGCTGCTCTTGGGCGAGGGTAACGATGTAGCGTAATTCTGTAAGAGTCATAGCAAGCGTCCATGAAGTTGCGAGCCAAGCATACCGGCTGCAATCGATAGACGCACGTTATCAGACTGAGTGTGTTGAGTGACACAGGGCAAAGCAGGTTTGCCGCTGGCGGATATGCAAAAGGCACCTTTCGGGTGCCTTTCGTAGATATCCCTGCTTTTGGAAGTCCCTGTGGGAGCGGGCTTGCTCGCGAAAGCGGTGTGTCAGTCAACATAGATGTTGAATGTGCTGGCCTCTTCGCGAGCAAGCCCGCTCCCACATGGGGATCTGCGGTGGCTTAGCGCCGGCGTTTTTCCAGCGAGTAAACAAACGGTGCAACGATTTCGATGGCGCCGTTGGTCAACATGTCAGCCGGTGGCTTGGGCAGCGGTTGGGCGCGGCGGATCATTTCCAGGGTGGCCCGGTCCAGATCGGCAGTGCCAGAGGCGCCCACCAGTTCGAACGACAACACGTTACCTTCGGCATCCACCACGAAGCGCAGGCGGTTCATGCCTTCCTTGCCCCGCGCCTGCGCACTGGCCGGGTACTTCTTGTACTTGGCCAAGTGAGCGAGCAGGGTGCCTTGCCAGCTGGCCTTGGCCGCTTGCTGCGCCGGTGATGGGCCCGGTGCCGGCTGAGCGGATTTCTCCGTTGGCGCCTGAGTCGGTTGCGCGTCGCTCGGTTTTTCCTCGGACGGCTTCTCTTTAGGCGGTTCCGGCTTTTTCTCCACAGGCTTGGGCGGTTGAGGCTTGGGCTTGGGTTTGACCGGTTTCGGCACGGCGATCTCGGCCTTCGGCACTTCAGCCAGCTTCGGTATCGGCAATTCTTCCACCGGGGCGGGTGGCTGTGGCGGCGTTATGACCTTCGGCGGTGCCGGCGGTGGCGGTGCCGGAACCGGCGCCAACTCGACCATCATCGCCTGTGGCGGCAGCTCGATCGGTGGGCGCGACGTCCAGTTCAGCGCCAGCGCAATGGCCAGCGCATGGACGCCCAGCACCACGGCCAGGCTCCCGCTATAACGCGTCAGCTTTTGGCGCGTCGTGATCATTTCTTGACTGCCGTCTCGAGTCCGACCAGACCCACCTTCAGGTAACCGGCAGAGCGCAGGTTGTCCATCACGCTCATCAGGTCGCCGTAATCCACGCCTTTATCGGCCTGGAAGAAGATCGTCGTGTCTTTCTTGCCTTTGGTCCTGGCATCGAGCGTGGCGCCGAGTGCTTCGGCCTTCACTTCGTCTTCGCCGAGGAACAGGCGTTGGTCAGCCTTGACGCTGAGGAACACCGGTTTCTCCGGCCGTGGCGCCGGTTTGGCGCTGGAAGCGGGCAGGTCGACCTTGATGTCCACGGTGGCGAGCGGGGCTGCCACCATGAAGATGATCAACAGCACCAGCATCACGTCGATGAACGGTGTGACGTTGATTTCGTGGTTCTCGGCCAGATCGTCGTCTGCGCCTTCTTTCAAATGCAAGCCCATGGCTGATTACCCTACTTTGACCATGTGCGGTTGCGTGGTGCGCTCGGCGGTCGGCAGGTGATCGAGGTCACGGCTGACCAGCAGCAGGACTTCAGCCGAAGCGTCGGACACTTGGGCCTTGTAACCCGCTATGGAGCGGGCGAAGACGTTGTAGATGACAACGGCCGGGATCGCTGCAACCAGACCCAGCGCGGTTGCCAGCAGGGCTTCGGCGATACCGGGAGCCACGACGGCGAGGTTGGTGGTCTGGGTTTTGGCGATGCCGATAAAGCTGTTCATGATGCCCCACACGGTGCCGAACAGGCCGACGAACGGCGCGGTGGAACCGATGGTGGCGAGCACGCCGGTGCCGCTGCTCATATTGCGACCGCAGGCCGCAACCAGACGCTCAAGGCGGAAGGCGACGCGTTCCTTGATGCCTTCTTTCTCGCGGCTGTTGACCGACAAACGCATCTCTTCCAGGGCGTCATGCACCAGCAAATTGGCGAGGGTGCCTTGCTTGGTGGCTGTCACACTGGCTTCTTTAAGGGTGGTGGCTTTTTTCAGGTGGACGATTTCGGTGCGCAGACGACGCTTTGCGCCCATCAGCTCGAAGCCTTTGGCGATCCAGATGGTCCAGGTGATGATCGAGGCGATGGCCAGGCCGATCATCACGATTTTCACGATGATGTCGGCGTTCTGGTACATGCCCCACGGCGACAGGTCGTGGGCCATGCCCAGGGTGTTGTCGGCTTCGAGGACTTCCGGAACGTCTTCGGCGGTGGTGTCTACGGCTTGGGCCGGGTCGGTCGCAGCCGGGGTAACATGATCAGCTGGAGTTGGAGCTGGAGCAGCAGTGGCTGCCGGAGCGGCTGGCGCTTGTGCGTCAGCGAAAGCGGCGGTCGGCGCCAGCATCAGGCTGAGCAGCAGGGCGGCCACCGCGCTCCAGGCGCGAGGTCGTTTGGTTGGCGAAGCGGGGAATTGATTGCGTGTCATGCTGGCCGGACCTGAGAGAAAAAGACGGTAAATGTTCTTCCAGGCCTCGTGAGGCCGAGAACAAAAGTGGCAGGCATTATTGCAAGTAATTCTTGTTAACAAAAGTAATAGAGTATCTTTTTTTCCTTCATTGCTAGCCGCTCGTCCATTGCCAGCGCTAGTCTGTGCCTTTCTGATGGGAGTTTTCTGATGTCCGCGCCTTCTGTTTTGATCGCCGGCTGTGGTGATGTGGGTAGTCGTCTGGCCACGCAATTGTTGGCTGGCGGATGGGAGGTTCACGGCTTGCGGCGTGATGTCTCGCGTCTGCCAAAGGGCGTGATCGGCGTTGCCGGTGACTTGTTCAATGAAGACTGTCCAGCGACCTGGCCAGTCGGTGCGGTGGATTACCTGGTGTATTGCGCGGCCGCCACCGATCACGATGAAGCCGGTTATCGCGCAGCTTATGTGCAGGGCTTGCAGCATGTTCTGGAATGGCTGAACGACTACGGGCAGGTGCCCAATCGCCTGCTGTTTGTTTCCAGCAGCAGTGTGTATGGCCAGCAGGATGGCGAGTGGGTCGATGAGACTTCGCCGACCATTGCAACAGGCTATTCGGGTCGATTGATGCTGGAGGCGGAGCAAGTGGCACTCCAAAGCGGCATCCCGGCCAGCATCGTACGTTTGACCGGCATTTACGGCCCAGGTCGCGAATCGCTGCTGACTCGGGTCCGTCGGGGTTATCGCGTGGCCATCGATCCACCGTTGTACGGCAATCGCATTCACGCCGACGATGCGGCGGGGTTGCTGGCGTGTCTGCTTGAAGCGGATCGTCGCGGCGTGGCGCTGGATGACGTCTACATTGGTGTGGACGATGCGCCTGCGCCACTGGCCGAAGTGGTGGGCTGGTTGCGTGAGTATCTGGGCGTGACCGAATGGGCCGAAGACGCGAGCGTGCGGCGCACTGGCAGCAAGCGCTGCAGCAATGCGCGGGCCAAAGCCTTGGGCTGGACACCGAAGTACCCAAGCTATCGCGAAGGTTACGCCGCCATTCTTGAAGGCCGCAGCTGACTATCAAGCACCACAAACCAAATGTGGGAGCGAGCTTGCTCGCGATGGCGGCATAACAGTCAATGATGATGTTGAATGTTACGGCCTCATCGCGAGCAAGCTCGCTCCCACATTGGTTATGCGTTGGCCTTATGGCCGGGTTATTGCTTCTCGAGCAACCACTTGCGATCACCCGGCGTGAACGATGGCATCTCGTCCGTCTGAGCGGTGTTCATGGTCTGGAAGATCTCCAGCTCTTTGCCCTTGCGCGCAAAGATCCAGGTATTGCCCTGGCCATTGAGTTGCAGCCACATGTTGTCGTTGCCGCCGCTCATCGACGCGCAATCGCCTGCCAGACACAGGGCATAGCGATCCGCCCCCGGCAGGCCGGCAACCTGGCCGTCAGCCTGGAATTGCACGGTATTGCCTTCACCGGGACCGCTGACGACTTTCCAGCTGCCGCCCATGTAGGCCGAATACAGTGCGCGTTCGAAACTGGCACCCACCGGTGCGCCGTCCGGCACCGTAACCTGCGCGCGGTCGAAGACTTGCTCCGGCTCATTGTCGCTGGCGACCTGGCTCAGTTGCTTGCCGTCACGCTTCAGCTCACTGGCGGAGCTGCCATAAAAGTCGACCTTCCAGGCGCCGGACGCTTCGCCCAGCAACTTGCCGTCGACATTTTCAAAACCATTGGTGTAGCGGGCCTGACCAGCCTTGGTGTTGACGTCCCATTCCAGGTTCGGGCCATAGGCCTGGAGCGCTTCGCGCAGGGGGCCGCCTTTGGCTGCAGCATCGATCGCCACCTGATTGATCCAGGTGCCGCTGATGTCACGGTCGGCAGGGTTGCTGGCACAACCGCCCAAGAGTAGGGCGACCAGCGAGAGAGCTAGCGCTTTGCGCATGGTGGAATCCTTTCAGAACCCTTTCTTTACAAGATCGGTCAGCGCAGCCCTTTAAAGGCTGCGCCGTACGCATTTACTCGATGACCAGAATGGCATCCATCTCAACCTGCGAACCCTTTGGCAGGGCCGCTACGCCGATGGCGGCGCGGGCAGGGTAAGGCTGGTCAAAGTACTTGCCCATGATCTCGTTGACCTTGGCGAAGTGGCTCAGGTCGGTGAGGAAGATGTTCAGTTTGACGATGTCCTTGAACGAACCGCCAGCAGCTTCAGCCACGGCTTTGAGGTTCTCGAACACCTGGACGGTCTGGGCTTCGAAGCCTTCAACCAGTTCCATGGTTTTTGGGTCCAGAGGAATCTGGCCCGACATGTAAACGGTGTTGCCAGCCTTGATCGCCTGGGAGTAAGTACCGATGGCGGCCGGGGCCTTGTCGCTGGTGATAACTGTTTTGGTCATGAATGACTCCTTGTAATGAGTGGCTTACGCACGCATGCGAGTGATGCGAATCACCCCGGTCAGGGCGCGCAGTTTCTTGATCACGCGGGCCAGGTGCACGCGGTCGTGCACGCTGACCACCAGTTGGACCACGCTGATGCGACCATCGCGTTCGTCCATGCTGATTTTTTCGATATTGCCGTCGGCCGCGTTGACGCTGCTGGCCAGCAGAGCGATCAGGCCGCGCTGGTGTTCCAGCTCGACGCGCAGTTCGACATTGAATTCGCCGGTGACATCCTTGGCCCATGAGAGCTGGATGCATTTTTCCGGGTTGTGGCGGATTTCGCTGATGTTGCGGCAGTTGTCCAGGTGCACGACCATGCCTTTGCCCGCGGACAGGTGGCCGACAATCGGGTCACCCGGGATCGGCGTGCAGCACTTGGCGTAACTGAGTACCAGGCCCTCGGTGCCGCGAATCGCCAGCGGGCCTTCCGCGCTCGGCAGCTGTTCGCCTTCACCAAGCAGTCGGCGGGCGACCACATAAGCCATGCGATTGCCCAGGCCGATGTCTTCGAGCAGGTCTTCGATCAGTTCCAGGCGGTACTCGGTGAGCATCGCCTTGACGCGCTCGGCTGCTACTTTCTCCAGCGAGCTGTCGAAACCGTTGAGGACTTTATTCAGCAGGCGCTCGCCGAGGCTGATGGATTCGGAGCGGCGTTGCAGTTTCAGCGCATGGCGGATGTGGGTCCGCGCCTTGCCGGTGACCACGAAGTTGAGCCACGCCGGATTCGGTCGTGCCCCGGGGGCGCTGACGATCTCGACCGTGGAGCCGCTTTGCAGCGGTTCGGACAGCGGTGCGAGACGACGATTGATCCGACAGGCAATGCAGCTGTTGCCCACGTCGGTGTGTACCGCGTAAGCGAAGTCGACGGCCGTGGAGCCTTTGGGCAGCTCCATGATCCGGCCTTTGGGCGTGAACACGTAGACCTCGTCCGGGAACAGGTCGATCTTCACGCTCTCGATGAATTCCAGCGAGTTGCCAGCCCGTTGCTGCATCTCCAGCACGCCTTTGACCCACTGACGGGCGCGAGCGTGAGTGCCTTTTGGCTGCTCGTCACCACTGGATTTGTACAGCCAATGGGCGGCGATGCCGTTGTTGGCCATCTCTTCCATTTCACGGGTGCGGATCTGAATTTCGATCGGAACACCGTGCATGCCGAACAGCGTGGTGTGCAGCGACTGGTAGCCGTTGGCCTTGGGGATCGCGATGTAATCCTTGAAGCGCCCCGGCAACGGTTTGTACAAATTATGCACAGCACCCAGCACGCGGTAGCAGGTATCGACCTTGTCGACGATGATCCGGAACGCGTAGACGTCCATGATCTCGTTGAAGGCCCGACGCTTGCCGCGCATTTTCTTGTAGATGCCGTAGAGGTGTTTCTGGCGACCGCTGACTTCGCCCTGGATTTCGTCGATGGCCAGGCAGTGGCTGAGGGACTCTTCGATCTTGTTGACGATTTCCTTGCGATTGCCCCGGGCGCGTTTGACCGCCTGGTTGATCCGTGCGGAACGCATCGGGTGCATCGCCTTGAAGCCGAGGTCTTCGAATTCTATGCGGATGGCGTGCATGCCCAGCCGGTTGGCGATGGGCGCATAGATTTCCAGGGTTTCCTTGGCGATCCGTCGGCGTTTTTCGCCGGACAAGACTTCCAGGGTCCGCATGTTGTGCAGGCGGTCAGCCAGTTTGACCAGGATCACGCGAATGTCGCGGGCCATGGCCATGGCCATTTTCTGGAAGTTTTCGGCCTGGGCTTCGGCCTTGGTCTCGAAGTTCATCTGGGTCAGTTTGCTGACCCCGTCGACCAGTTCGGCCACGGTTTCACCGAATTGCGCTTGCAGCGCTTCCTTGGCAATACCGGTGTCTTCGATCACGTCATGCAGCATCGCAGCCATCAGGCTCTGATGGTCCATGTGCATGTCGGCAAGAATATTCGCAACCGCGAGTGGGTGCGTGACGTACGCCTCGCCGCTACGGCGGCGTTGGCCGTCGTGGGCTTGTTCGGCGTAGAAGTACGCTCGGCGGACCAGGTTGACCTGGTCCTTGCCGAGGTAGGTCGATAAGCGATCGGCGAGGGCGTCTATGCTCGGCATGATAATTCCTGCCGTTCGCTGTGACCCCGCGCCGTGCTACGTCGACCAGGCATGGCTTAGACTGCCTCGTTGGACTCGTCCTCGAACGCTGCGAACAGCGGTTCGTCTTCGACGATTTCAGCGTTGGCGATGAACTCGTAGCTCATCAGGCCTTCAGCGATTTCACGCAAGGCTACAACGGTAGGCTTGTCGTTTTCCCACTGAACCAGTGGCTCTTTGCCGCCGGTGGCCAGTTGACGGGCACGCTTGGTAGACAGCATGACCAGCTCAAAGCGGTTTTCCACGTGGTTTAGGCAATCTTCAACGGTTACGCGGGCCATGGTATTCCTCGGAGCGAATGCAATATGCGCGCTGCCCGGTTGGGCGAGCGGACTCAACAGTTTAAAAAATCACCAGCGATTAGGGAAGCGCTGATTTTTTGACCAAGCCCTTCAACGCGCTGCAAGTGCCAATGTAAAGCCCTTGCAGCAGTTTTGGGAAGAGCTGTTTAGCCGAGCAATTCAGCCAAAAGTTTTCCGTTACGTTGCTGCTGACGCTTCTGATGCAGCTGGTTTGCACGGAAAATCGCCTGCAAATCGCGCAGTGCGTGGGCGAAATCGTCGTTGATGATCAGGTAATCGTAGTCGACGTAGTGGCTCATTTCGCTGACGGCTTCGCGCATCCGGCCTTCGATGATCTCGTCGCTGTCCTGGCCACGATTGGTCAGGCGCTGGTGCAAGGCTTGCAGAGACGGCGGCAGAATGAAGATCGAACGAGCCTGGGGCATCAACTTGCGCACTTGTTCGGCGCCTTGCCAGTCGATTTCCAGAATCAGGTCGTGGCCTTCGTCCAGGGTCTGCTGCAGGAGGCTTTGCGAAGTGCCGTAGAGATTGCCGAACACTTCGGCGCGCTCGAGGAAATCCCCATGCTCGATCATCTTCACGAACTCGCTGCGTTCGACGAAGTGATAGTTCACGCCGTTCACTTCACCGGGGCGCATGGCGCGGGTGGTGTGGGAGACGGAGACGCGGATCTCCTGATCAGCGTCGGTCAGGGCCTTGACCAGGCTGCTCTTGCCCGCGCCCGAAGGTGCGGAAATGATGTACAGGGTGCCGGTGCTGTGGGTCATGTCAGGGTTGCCTTACTCAATATTCTGCACTTGTTCGCGCATCTGCTCGATCAACACTTTGAGGTTGACCGCCGCCTGGGTGCTGCGCGGGTCGAAGGCTTTGGAGCCCAGTGTGTTCGCTTCGCGGTTGAGCTCCTGCATCAGGAAGTCCAGGCGCCGACCGGCAGCGCCGCCGGATTTGAGCACCCGGCGAACTTCGATGATGTGAGTGCTCAGGCGATCCAGTTCTTCGGCGACGTCGCTCTTTTGCGCGAGCATGACCATTTCCTGCTCCAGTCGCTGCGGGTCCATCTCGGCCTTCATGTCGGCAAAGCGGTCGAGCACTTTCTGGCGCTGGGTGGCGAGCATCTGCGGGACCAGTTCACGCAGGGTCACCACGTCTTCTTCAATAGAGGTCAGGCGATCATTGATCAACCGTGCCAGCTCCGCGCCTTCGCGCTCGCGGCCGGCCTTGAGTTCTTTCAGGCCTTCGTTGAACAGCGCCAGTGCTTCTGCATTCAAGGCTTGCGGGTCGGTCGCATCGCCCACCAGCACGCCGGGCCAGGCCAGGACTTCCAGCGGGTTCAGCGCGGCCGGATTTTTGATCAGGCCGGCGATGGTCTCGGCGGCGGCGACCAATTGCGCGGCGCGCTCGCGGTCCACTTGCAGTGGTTTGTCGGTATTTTCTTCGGTGAAGCGCAGGGTGCATTCGAGCTTGCCCCGGGAGATTCCCTGGCGCAGTGCTTCGCGGACCGCGCCTTCGAGGTCGCGAAAGGACTCAGGCAGGCGCAAATGCGGCTCCAGGTAGCGGCTGTTGACCGAGCGCAGTTCCCAGCTCAGGGTGCCTTGGGCGCCGGCTTTTTCGACGCGGGCAAAGGCGGTCATGCTGTGCACCATGGAGGTACCTCGCAATGCAGGTTCATACGTTACCAAAGGTTTCGCAGGCCTGATCTATATGAATTTAAGCCCAGAGGCAGCAAAGGCGCAGGATTGTAGCGCAGTGGGGCGAATGCGCCCAAACACACGGTGTGACAAAGGGCTGCAGGTCGTCGGCAAAGCGCTGTGCAGGGCCTTCAGTCGTCGGGGGATTTTTTTAGAAGTGCCCACTCGTGGCCCTGCGGCTCTATAATGCTCCGCAGTTTTCCGTCCCCCGTACAGGTATTCCCTATGAAACGTCCAAGTGGTCGCGCTGCCGATCAGCTCCGCTCGATCCGCATTACCCGCAACTACACCAAACACGCCGAGGGATCTGTACTGGTCGAGTTCGGTGATACCAAAGTCATCTGCACCGTCAGCGTCGAAAACGGCGTGCCGCGTTTCCTCAAAGGTCAGGGCCAAGGCTGGTTGACCGCCGAATACGGCATGCTGCCGCGCGCCACTGGCGAGCGTAACCAGCGTGAAGCGAGCCGCGGCAAACAAGGCGGGCGCACCCTGGAAATCCAGCGTCTGATCGGTCGTTCCCTGCGCGCTTCGCTGGACATGTCCAAGCTGGGCGACGTCACCCTGTACGTCGACTGCGACGTGATCCAGGCTGACGGCGGCACCCGCACCGCGTCCATCACCGGCGCCATGGTTGCACTGGTCGATGCCTTGAAAGTGATCAAGAAGCGCGGCGGCCTGAAAGGCGGCGACCCGCTGAAGCAAATGATCGCTGCCGTATCGGTGGGCATGTACCAGGGCGAGCCGGTGCTCGACCTCGACTACCTGGAAGACTCGGCTGCCGAGACTGACCTGAACGTGGTGATGACCAGCACTGGCGGTTTCATCGAAGTCCAGGGCACTGCCGAAGGCGCTCCGTTCCAGCCGGAAGAACTGAACGCTATGCTTGAGTTGGCGAAGAAAGGCATGTCCGAAATCTTCGAGCTGCAAAAGGCTGCACTGGCCGACTGATCGGATCTGCTCCAACCAAGGAGGACGCCATGAGTGACGAGCAACAGCTGCTTCCCACCCCGAGCAAAGAGGTTCGGCAGTGGGCGATGTTTTGTCACCTGTCCGCCTTGCTGGGGATCTGGGTTCCGTTCGGTACGCTGATCGGCCCGCTGATTCTCTGGCAGATGAAGCGCGAGATGGACCCGTTTGTTGATGCTCAAGGCAAGGAGGCGCTGAACTTTCAGATCACCGTCGCCATTGCCTCCGCCATCTGCTTGCTGCTGATGGTGGTGATCGTCGGGTTCTTCCTGTTCGGTCTGTTGGCGATCGGTGCGCTGGTGCTGACAATCATTGCGGGCGTGAAGGCTAATGAGGGGTTCCCCTATCGTTACCCATTCACCTGGCGGTTGATCAAATAAACGTCGACACAGATCTCTATGTGGGAGCGGGCTTGCTCGCGAAAGCGGTGGGTCAGTCAACTTCAATGTTGAATGTTCAACCGCTTTCGCGAGCAAGCCCGCTCCCACATTGGAAAGTCAGCGCGCACAAAAAAGCCGACAGTTGATGTCGGCTTTTTTGTGTCTGCGAAAAGACGCTTAGATGGTCAGCGTCCAGTCGTAGTCCACGATCAGCGGTGCGTGCTGCGAGAACCGTGGCTGACGTGGCAAGCGTGCGCTACGTACGAAGCGACGCAGGCCCGGAGTCAGCAACTGATAGTCGAAACGCCAACCGAGGTTGAGCATTTCAGCCTGTTCGTTATCCGGCCACCAGCTGTACTGGTCACCTTCACGGCTGACTTCACGCAGGGCATCGACATAGCCCATGTTGCCGACAATCTCGTCCATCCAGGCACGTTCAGGTGCCAGGAAGCCCGGGGATTGCTGGCTGTCACGCCAGTTCTTGATATCCAGCTTCTGTTGCGCCACGTACAGCGAGCCACAGTAAATGTACTCGCGACGTTTGCGTCGCTGTTTATCCAGATAACGGGCGAAATCGTCCATTAGCTTGAACTTCTGGTTCAAGTCTTCATCGCCGTTCTGCCCCGAAGGGAGCAGTAAGGTCGCGATGCTGACCTTGTCGAAATCTGCTTGCAGGTAACGCCCGTAGCGGTCGGCCGTCTCGAAGCCGAGACCGCTGATGACTGCCTTCGGTTGCAGCCGCGAATACAAAGCCACGCCACCTTGGGCGGGAACTTCGGCTTCGCAGGCATAAAGGAAGTAGCCATCCAGTTGGAAAGCTGGATCGTCCAGTTCAAAGGCGGAGGCGCGGGTGTCCTGCAGGCAGATGACGTCGGCATTCTGTGCTTGCAGCCAACTGAGCAAACCTCGCTCCACTGCAGCCTGAATACCATTGACGTTCACACTGATGATCCGCATAAATGGCCCCAAAAATCGCGTGCGTGTATGATACACGGCGTCAACCTAATTAGCTAAATCCGTGGTATTTGGGGTTTTTTTCATGCAAGCGTATCAGCGCGATTTCATTCGTTTTGCCATCGATCGCGGCGTTTTGCGCTTCGGCGAGTTCACCCTGAAGTCCGGGCGCACCAGTCCTTACTTCTTTAATGCAGGCCTTTTCAACTCGGGTTCGGCCCTTGCGCAGCTGGGTCGTTTCTACGCGGCGGCCATCGTCGAGAGCGGTATTTCGTTCGACGTGTTGTTCGGTCCGGCCTACAAAGGCATCCCTTTGGCGGCGACCACCGCAGTGGCCCTGGCCGAACATCATGGCCGCGACCTGCCGTGGTGCTTCAACCGCAAGGAAGCCAAGGCTCACGGCGAAGGTGGCAGCCTGGTCGGCGCACCGTTGACCGGCGACGTGCTGATCATCGACGACGTGATCACCGCTGGCACTGCCATCCGTGAAGTGATGCAGATCATCGCTTCCCAGGACGGCGCCAAGGCTGCGGGCGTGCTCATCGCCCTGAACCGTCAGGAGCGTGGCAACGGCGAGTTGTCGGCCATCCAGGAAGTGGAGCGTGACTTCGGCATCCCGGTGATCAGCATTGTTTCGTTGAACCAGGTGCTCGAATTCCTGGCAGATGATCCGCAGCTCAAGCAACACCTGCCGGCGGTTGAAGCCTACCGCGCGCAGTTCGGCGTCTGACCATAATCCCACAGGGTTGTGCAGGCCAAAAACCCCCCGCTCAGTCGGCCTGAGCGAGGTCTTTTTTTTTGCCGTCAGCGAAGCCTGCGCCATTTACCTATCAGCTTTAGCGCCGCCCCGAGGTTGAACAACGCAAACACCATCAGTGCAAACACAACCATCACGTAAAGCGTGCGATCCACGTCAAAGTCCCAAAGATTCAGCGTGCTGCTGCCCATGATTTTCACGGCGGCAGGTAAGTTGACGTAAAACAGCGCCAGGAAGGCGCTGGTCAGAGGGAGGGCGCAGGCGAACAAAACGTTCGTTACCTTTTTTCGGCTACGTTTTCTGGCGAGCGGGCCAGATTGGCTTTCATCCAGCTCCAGTGCTTCATGCAGCCTCGGCCACGCCAGGTTGAACATGAAGGTGGTCAAGGTCAGCAGCAATCCACTGACCGCCACGATGTCACTGAACGGCATTGATCCCCAGCGTTGCGCAGAGCAAGTCGTGGGAATCCTCGCTGATCTCGAACTGCCCGGCGCTGCCTTTACGTTTTGTGATGGGTTTGAAGGTCGGTTCGTTCTGTGTGATCAGCATGTTCAGCTCATCACGAATGACGTCCGAACTGATCACCACCAGGTACACCGTCTGCGCATGTTCCGCAGACTCGATCACGGCTCGCATGCTGTGCTGCAGAATATCGTCCAGCTGATTGCGAAAGCGCGAAACCGTGTTTTTCAGCAGGGTTTTGCTTTGGCTCTGGGTCAGCTGAAAAATCGTCGATATCTGAGATTCGGTCGGCAATGTCTGCCCGAAGTAGCTTTGAATCAGATACAGCAAGCGGTCCTGTTTCGCTTCATCGGCCCGACTCGGCATTCCTCCTTCTACCAGCATTTTCAAGTATTCGGTCAGGCTCGCCTTGGCGATTCGCTGCAGGGCGTGGGCGATTTCGTGGTCGGAGATCCTCAAGGTCTTTTTGACCGGCTCCCTTTGCTCGAGGTCGAATACCTGGGCGTCGATCGTGAACGAGATCTGCATGGTTCAGACCCCCGTGATTACTTGGAAGGCTTGTTTGGATACGGATCTGCCACGGCGTCACCTTGGCCGGTCAGGATATTCCAGCCATTAAGTACGTGGGTGCTTGGTTTGAAGTCTGGACACGGCGGAAGCGAAGTCTTTGACTGATTGGTGTATTCGCGCCCGCAGTCTGCGCACTCGTAAGTGCCTGCTGAAACATCACTGCCGTAGGGGACGTGGTCTTTTTGCATGGGGAAGATCTCCTGTGGATACAGGGAAGATCCTATGCGGACTTGTGCTGGCTGGATGTCGGACGTTTCGCTTAATCAGGTCAGGCATTTCCTGCGCGCATAAAAAAGATCGCAGACTTCGTCAGCTCCTACGGAATATTCGTACATCCATAGGTGCTGCTGAAGGCTGCGATCTTTTGCGTTCTTGAATCAGTGACGCTTGCGATTGCTGATCAAGGTACCCACACCGGTGTCGGTGAAGATTTCCAGAAGAATCGCATTTGGCACCCGGCCATCGATGATCAACGAGCTACCCACGCCACCTTGCACGGCTTCCAGCGCGCAACGGATCTTCGGCAGCATGCCGCCGTAGATGGTGCCGTCGGCGATCAAGTCGTCGACTTGTTGAGTGGTCAGGCCGGTCAGGACCGTCCCCGACTTGTCCATCAGGCCGGCGATGTTGGTCAGCAGCATCAGCTTTTCAGCTTTCAGTGCTTCGGCAACTTTACCGGCCACCAGGTCGGCGTTGATGTTGTATGACTCGCCGTTGGCGCCGACACCGATTGGCGCGATCACCGGGATGAAGTCACCTTTGACCAGCAAGTTCAGCAAGTCGGTGTTGATCCCGACCACTTCGCCCACCTGCCCGATGTCGATGATTTCCGGTTGGGTCATCTCCGGCGTCTGACGGGTGACGGTGAGTTTCTTCGCACGAATCAGCTCGGCGTCTTTACCGGTCAGGCCGATGGCGCTGCCGCCATGACGGTTGATCAGGTTGACGATGTCCTTGTTCACCTGGCCGCCGAGGACCATTTCCACCACGTCCATGGTTTGCGCGTCAGTCACGCGCATGCCATCGATGAAGTGGCTCTCGATCGACAGACGCTTGAGCAGGTCGCCGATTTGCGGGCCGCCGCCGTGAACCACCACCGGGTTGATGCCGACGGCTTTCATCAGCACGATGTCGCGGGCGAAGCCGGTTTTCAGCTCCTCGCTTTCCATCGCGTTGCCGCCGTATTTGATCACCAGCGTCTTGCCGACATAGCGGCGAATGTAAGGCAGCGCTTCGGACAGGACCTTGGCGGTGTTGGCGGCGGCTTCGCGTTCGAGGGTCATTCAGGGCTCCGGGTACTTCAGAAGATCAAAACGGTAATTGGAGATCAGGTGCAACACGCTTCAACTGGACTTTGAATACGTCCTTGATGCGCTGCAGTTCAGCCTCGTCATCGGCCTCGAAGCGCAGCACCAGCACCGGTGTGGTGTTGGACGCGCGAACCAGGCCCCAGCCTTTGGCGTAGTCGACTCGCACGCCGTCGATGGTGGTCAGGTCGGCGCCTTCGCCCCACTTCGCGTCGTGCAGAGCATCAATGATGCTGAATTTGCTCTCTTCGGTCACATGGATATTGATTTCCGGCGTAGAAATATCGTTCGGGAAGGTCGCAAACAGCTCTTCCGCGTTGGATTTTTCTTTGCTGAGGATCTCCAGCAGACGAGCGGCGCTGTAAATGCCGTCGTCGAAACCGAACCAGCGCTCCTTGAAGAAGATGTGCCCACTCATTTCGCCGGCCAACAGGGCGCCGGTTTGTTTCATTTTCTTTTTGATCAACGAGTGGCCGGTCTTCCACATTAGCGGACGGCCGCCGTATTCCTTGATCAGCGGCGTCAGACGACGGGTGCATTTGACGTCGAAGATGATTTCCGCGTCAGCGTTGCGCGCCAGTACGTCACGGGCGAACAGCATCAGCAGGCGGTCCGGGTAAACAATGCTGCCGGTGTTGGTCACCACGCCGACGCGGTCGCCGTCGCCGTCGAAAGCCAGGCCCAGGTCAGCGTTGGTTTCCTTGACCTTGGCGATCAGGTCCACGAGGTTTTCAGGCTTGCCCGGGTCCGGGTGGTGATTCGGGAAGTTGCCGTCGACGTCGCAGAACAGCGGGATGACTTCGCAGTTCAGGGCTTCGATCAGTTGCGGGGCAATCACGCCGGCCGCGCCGTTGCCGCAGTCGACCACGACTTTGAGGCGGCGAGCCAGTTTGATGTCCTGGACGATTTCGGTGTTGTAGCGGTCGAGGATCTCGACCTGGGTGATGCTGCCCTTGCCGCTGCTCAGGTTGTTGGTCTTGAGGCGTTCGTGCAGGGCCTGGATCTGCTCATTGGCCAAAGTGTCGCCAGCGATGACGATCTTGAAGCCGTTGTAGTTCGACGGGTTGTGGCTGCCGGTGAGCATCACGCCGGATTTGCCGGCCAGCACGTTGGCGGCGTAGTACAACGCAGGCGTTGGCACCAGGCCGACGTCGCTGACGTGGCAACCGCTGTCGGCGAGGCCTTTGATCAGTTGTTCGACCAGTTCTGGACCGGACAGGCGACCGTCACGGCCGACGGACACATTGGGTTCGTCCTGGGCCAGGCTCTGGGAGCCGATGGCGCGACCGAGCCAATAAGCGGTTTCAGCGTTCAAGAATTCCGGGACGGTGCCGCGAATATCGTAGGCGCGGAAGATGCTGTCGGGGAACTTGGGTGCGACTTGGGCTGGGGTGCTCATCTGTAGAAATGCTCCATCTCGAAAGTGGCTGGACCTGCCGCGAAGAACTCGTCGGCCGGCTCAAACTGAAGGGTATGACGGCGTTTTTCACTGAGAGTTCGTGGTGCGTAAAGGCCATGACCCCGGCATCAGCGTGTAATGGAACCGCCAATACCTTGATTTTCAGTGATAAACCTTCCAGATGACGTCTGTGCAATTCAGTGCAAAACCTGTGGGAGCGAGCAATCGAGCGTCGACCGGCTGCTCCCACAAAGTCATCAATGGCTGCCGGAGTGGCCGAACCCGCCCGTGCCGCGCTGGGTTTCGACGAACTCTTCGACCATCTCGAAATGCGCTTGAACCACCGGTACCAGCACCAACTGGGCCAAACGTTCGCCAACGACCATGGTGAATTCGGTCTGGCCACGGTTCCAGCACGACACCATCAACGGTCCTTGATAATCGGAGTCGATCAGGCCGACCAGGTTGCCCAGCACGATGCCGTGCTTATGGCCCAGGCCGGAGCGCGGGAGAATCAGCGCTGCCAAACCCGGATCGCCAATGTAGACAGACAGGCCTGTCGGGATCAGCAGGGTTTCGCCCGGCTTGATGACGGTGTCTTTTTCCAGCATGGCGCGCAGGTCGAGGCCGGCGGAGCCTGGCGTGGCGTACTGCGGCAGCGGGAATTCGGTACCGATGCGAGGGTCGAGGATCTTGGCTTGCAAAGCGTGCATGTAAATTAAACCTGGTTCAGACGTTCGGCGATAAAAGTGATCAACTGGCGAGCAATCTTGCTCTTGCTGGTCTGGGCGAAAAGTGTGGCGTGTAGCTGGCGGTCGATCACGCTGCAGGCGTTTTCTTCGCTGTTGAAGCCAATGCTCGGGTTGGCGACGTCGTTGGCGACGATCAAATCGAGGTTCTTGTCTTTCAACTTGCGGGCAGCGTAGTCGAGCAGGTGTTCGGTTTCGGCAGCGAACCCGACACTGAACGGACGGTCGGGGCGTGTGGCAATGGTGGCCAGAATGTCCGGGTTGCGCACCATCTGTAGCAACAAGCCGTCGCCGTTCGTAGGGTCTTTCTTGAGTTTCTGTGGGGCGACGACTTCCGGGCGGTAATCCGCGACCGCTGCTGAGGCGATGAACAGGTCGCAAGGGATCGCGGCTTCACAAGCGGCGAGCATGTCGCGGGCACTGACCACGTCGATGCGCGTGACGCGATCTGGGGTTGGCAGGTGCACCGGGCCGGTGATCAGCGTTACGCGGGCGCCGGCTTCCACCGCGGCTTCGGCCAGGGCAAAGCCCATTTTTCCGGAGCTGTGGTTGGTGATGTAGCGCACCGGGTCGATGTTTTCCTGGGTCGGGCCGGCGGTGATCAGCACGTGTTTACCGGTCAGTGCCTGACGCTGGAAGCAGTCCGCCGCGAGCTGGGCGAGGTCGGTGGCTTCGAGCATGCGGCCCATGCCGACGTCGCCACAGGCCTGGCTGCCGGAGGCTGGGCCAAAGGTTTTCAGGCCACGGCTTTCGAGGGTTTGCAGGTTGGCCTGGGTCGCCGGGTCGCGCCACATGGCCTGGTTCATCGCCGGGGCAACGGCGACCACGGCGTCGGTGGCCAGCACCAGCGTGGTCAGCAAGTCGTCGGCAATGCCTTGGGCCAGGCGGGCAATGAGGTCCGCGGTGGCGGGGGCGATCAGCACCAGGTCGGCCCATTTGGCCAGCTCGATGTGGCCCATGGCGGCTTCGGCCGCCGGGTCGAGCAAGTCGAGGTGGACCGGATGCCCGGACAAGGCCTGCATGGTCAACGGTGTGATGAACTCGCTGCCGCCGCGGGTCATGACCACGCGCACTTCGGCGCCCTGGTCGATCAGGCGGCGAACCAGGTCGGCGCTCTTGTAGGCAGCGATGCCGCCGCCGACGCCCAGAACGATGCGTTTCCGATACAGCCGCTGCATAGGTCTGCCTTTCATTTCGTTGATGACTGCATGGCGATACCCCCTCCCCAGGAGTGAAATCGCCCGCAAAAAAGATGGGCTACGATATCACAGCGACCGCTACGGAACAGCGGCGCCCACAGACCAGGGAGGTGCTATGAGTATTCGCGATTGGCCAGCGGCGGAACGGCCGCGGGAGAGGTTGCTTGAGTTGGGCTCGGGGAGCCTTTCGGACGCCGAACTGCTGGCGATTTTTTTACGAACGGGCGTGTCGGGTAAAAGCGCGGTAGATCTGGCGCGACACCTGTTGAGTCAGTTTGGCAGCCTGCGCTCACTACTCGAGGCCGATCAAGCAGCATTCAGCCGGCAGTTGGGGCTCGGCCCGGCGAAATTCGCTCAGTTGCAAGCGGTCCAGGAAATGAGCCGGCGGCATTTGGCCGAACGTGCGCGCCAAAAATCGGCGCTGGAAAATCCGCAGGCGGTTCGTGATTACCTGAAGTCAATGCTGCGCCATGAGCCTCACGAGGTGTTCGGCTGTCTGTTTTTGGATTCCAGGCATCAAGTGCTGACTTTTGAAGTGCTGTTTCGCGGATCCATCGACAGCACCAGTGTCTATCCGAGACAAGTGGTTAAACGCGCGTTGGCCCACAACGCCGCAGCGCTGATCCTCTGCCATAACCATCCGTCGGGAAATACCAACCCCAGTCAAGCCGACCGAATGCTGACCAAGCGCCTGCAAGAGGCGCTGGACCTGATCGATGTGCGGGTGCTCGACCATTTCATCATCGGGGACGGCGATCCGTTGTCCATGGCTGAGTACGGGTGGATGTAAGCCTTGGCTGGCCTTTTCCACCTGTAGGAGCTGCCGAAGGCTGCGATCTTTTGATTTTGTTTTTCAGATCAAAAGATCGCAGCCTCGTTTCACTCGACAGCTCCTACAGGGGGTGGGGTTATTTGAGGTTGACCTTCGAGTAATCCTGACGACCAAACGGGCTGACCGAGTAGCCCTCAACGTCCTTGCGCGTCAGCGCGAAGGCGGTCGGGTGGGCCAGCGGCAGCCACAGCGCCTGCTGCTGGATCTGTGCCTGGGCCTGTTCGTAGAGCTTGGTACGCACACCTTGCTCGCCGGTGGTCTTGCCGGCGCTGATCAGCTTGTCCAGGTCCTGGTTGCAGTAGCGTGCGAAGTTGGTGCCGGATTTGACCGCGGCGCAGGAAAACTGCGGCGTGAGGAAGTTGTCCGGGTCTCCGTTGTCGCCGGCCCAGCCCATGAACAACAGATCGTGTTCACCGGCCTTGGCGCGGCGAATCAGTTCGCCCCATTCGATCACCCGAATCTCGGCCTGAATGCCGATTTCCGCGAGATCCGATTGCAGCATTTGAGCGCTGAGGCTCGGGTTCGGGTTGAGCAGACTGCCAGAAGGTCGGGTCCAGATGGTGGTCTGGAAACCGTCCTTGAGCCCGGCCTTCGCCATGAGCGCTTTGGCTTTTTCGACGTCATGTGGATAACCCGGCAGGCCTTTGGCATAGCTCCAGGTGTTCGGCGGGTATGGGCCGTTGGCAGGTTCGGCGGTGTCTTCGAACACGGCTTTGATGTAGTTGGCCTTGTCGAACGCGAGGTTGATCGCCTGGCGCACTTCAGGCTTGTCCAGCGGTGGATGCTGGCTGTTGATGCCGACGAACGCGGTCATGAAGGCGTCAGTCTTTTCCACTTTCAGGGTCGGTTCTTTCAGCGCTGCCTGTACGTCCAGAGGCTTGGGTGACAGGGCGATCTGGCACTCGTTGCGGCGCAATTTCTGCAAACGCACGTTGGCGTCAGGGGTAATGGCGAAAATCAGCGGATCCACTGAAGGCTTGCCGCGGAAGTAATCCGGGTTGGCCTTGTAGCGAATCGAGGCATCTTTCTGGAAGCGCGTGAAGATGAACGGCCCGCTGCCGATTGGCTGGCTATTGAGCTTCTCCGGGGTGCCGGCCTTCATCAGTTTGTCGGCATATTCGGCGGAGTAGATCGAGGCGAAACCCATGCTCAGGGTCGCGAGGAAGGTCGAGTCCGGATGGTCAAGCGTGAACCGTATGGTCAGCGGGTCGAGTGCGTCGATCTTCTTGATCAATGCTGGCAACTGCATCGACTGGGCGTGCGGGAAGCCGCTTTGGGCGACTTTGTGCCAAGGGTTTGCGGGGTCGAGCATGCGGTCGAAGCTGAACTTCACGTCTTCGGCGGTCAGGTCACGCGTCGGACTGAAGTATTCGGTGCGGTGGAATTTCACCTGCGGGTGCAATTTGAAGACATAGGTCAGGCCGTCGGGCGTGACTTCCCAGCTGTCGGCAAGGCTGGCGACCACTTTGCCGCTGGCGGTATCGAAGTCCACCAGACGGTTCATCAGCACGTCGGCCGAGGCGTTGGTGGTGGTCAGCGAGTTGTACTGCACCACGTCGAACCCTTCCGGGCTTGCCTCTGTGCAGACGCTCAGAGCGGCGGCATGGGCCAATGGGCTCAGCAGAAGCGGGGCGAGCAACAGCGGTAGGGCAGCGAGGCGCATGGTCGGATTCCTTTACAGATCGAAGGCCCATCTGCAAGTGCAGTCTGGAAAAGGCTTACCCTAGTGGGCTCTTTTGTAAATGACTATCCCCTTTTTCATTTTAAGGGGACTATAGGCGATTGTTTTCGGTGAGTACCGGTTGAGCAAAACCCTGGATTGGCCTGTTGGCCGATTCTCTGCGACGAGCGGTCTTCATCGACGATAGCCTTTATCCAAGGCGCTCGGAGCCAGAAAAACGGGGTTTTTATTAAGTCTGTGCACACGGAATGTTGTTGCTCTCCAGTCTTTCTGGTATAAAGCAGCGCTCTTTTCTAGGGGCCCGGTTCCTTCACTGTAGGTGTAGCCGGTAAGACCTCTAAAGAAACGCGGCGCCTGGCGCCAAATGACTGAGAGATTAAGCGGCCAACCCATGCCGGGTTGGGCATGTGGTTTTAGAGGGCTGAGGCATGTCGAGAGTATGTCAAGTTACCGGTAAGGGTCCGGTGACTGGGAATAACATTTCCCACGCAAACAACAAAACCCGTCGTCGTTTCCTGCCGAACCTGCAGCATCACCGCTTCTGGGTTGAAGAAGAGAAACGTTTCGTGCGTCTGCGCGTATCTGCCAAAGGCATGCGTATCATCGACAAGCGTGGCATCACTGTCGTGCTGGCCGAAATCCGCAAAGCTGGCAAGATCTAAGGGAGCTAATCATGCGTGAATTGATTCGTTTGATTTCGAGCGCCGGTACTGGTCACTTCTACACTACCGACAAGAACAAGCGCACTACTCCGGACAAAATCGAGATCAAGAAATTTGATCCGGTTGTTCGCAAGCACGTGATCTACAAAGAAGGCAAAATCAAGTAATTGATTTTTCCCTCTTACGAAAAAGGCCCGTATCGCGAGATACGGGCCTTTTTTGTTGCCTGATGGTTATGCGTTGCCTGTCAGGGCCCCTTCGCGAGCAAGCCCGCTCCCACATTTGATCTTCAGTGAACACAAAATTTGTGCCCTGGACAATCCAGTGTGGGAGCGGGCTTGCTCGCGAAGGCGTCGGCCCAGGCAACCCAAATCCTCAGGCCTTCTGTTCAAACGCCACATAGATCTTGCGGCAAGGCTCCAGCACTTCCCAGGTGCCCCTGAATCCCGCAGGAATCACGAAGCGGTCACCTGCGCGCAGGGTTTTGCTGTTGCCGTCGTTGTCGCGTAGTACCGAAACCCCTTGAACGATTTCGCAGTATTCATGTTCGGTGAAGTTCACCGTCCATTGCCCGACGTCGCCTTCCCATACGCCGGCGTTCAGCTGGCCGCACGGACTGTTGTAGTGGTTGTACACCGCTTGCTCGGGATCGCCCTTGAGGACTTTCGTCGGGTCTGGTCGATAGCGCTCGGGCGCGGTCGTGGCCTGGCTGAAGTCGACGACATCCTGGATATTCATTGTTGTAATTTCCCGTGATTGCCTGAAAAGCCCAAAGTCTATGTTTATTAAAATGAACACCGCAAGGCCGTTTGCCGACCTTGTGTCAAATATATTGAAACAACCCCGGCCACTGGTTTAGGGTGGCAGTTGCCTTGGGCCGAAAAAGCAGGCTGGCCGGGCAGAATTCCTGACAGCGCCCGCGAAGACCGTGGAGCGTTCGTATTCAATAAGAGGAGGACACTCGTATGACCACCCTGACTCGTGCCGATTGGGAACAACGGGCTCGCGATCTGAAGATCGAAGGCCGCGCCTACATCAATGGCGAATACACCGATGCTGTCTCCGCCGAGACCTTCGAGTGCATCAGCCCGGTCGATGGCCGTCTGCTGGGCAAGATTGCCAGCTGTGACGCCGCCGACGCCCAGCGCGCTGTTGAAAACGCCCGCGCCACCTTCAATTCCGGCGTCTGGTCGCGCCTGGCGCCGACCAAACGCAAAGCCACCATGATCCGTTTCGCCGGCTTGCTGAAACAGCACGCCGAAGAGTTGGCCCTGCTCGAAACCCTGGACATGGGCAAGCCGATCAGCGATTCCCTGTACATCGACGTTCCAGGCGCGGCGCAAGCCCTGAGCTGGAGCGGTGAAGCCATCGACAAGATCTACGACGAAGTGGCCGCGACTCCCCATGACCAGCTGGGTCTGGTGACCCGCGAACCGGTCGGCGTCGTCGGTGCGATCGTGCCGTGGAACTTCCCGCTAATGATGGCGTGCTGGAAACTCGGTCCGGCGCTGTCCACCGGTAACTCGGTGATCCTCAAACCGTCCGAAAAATCGCCGCTGACGGCTATTCGTATCGCCGCGCTGGCTGTTGAGGCCGGTATCCCGAAAGGCGTGTTGAACGTCCTGCCAGGTTACGGTCATACCGTCGGCAAGGCCCTGGCACTGCACAATGATGTGGACACCCTGGTGTTCACCGGTTCGACCAAAATCGCCAAGCAACTGCTGATCTACTCCGGCGAATCGAACATGAAACGCGTCTGGCTCGAAGCCGGCGGCAAGAGCCCGAACATCGTGTTCGCCGATGCGCCGGACCTGCAAGCTGCCGCTGAATCGGCTGCCGGCGCCATCGCGTTCAACCAGGGCGAAGTCTGCACCGCTGGCTCGCGCCTGCTGGTGGAGCGTTCGATCAAGGATAAATTCCTGCCGCTGGTGATCGAGGCCCTCAAAACCTGGAAGCCGGGCAACCCGCTGGATCCGGCAACCAACGTCGGCGCGCTGGTGGATACCCAGCAGATGAACACCGTGCTGTCCTATATCGAATCCGGTCACACCGACGGCGCCAAACTGGTGGCGGGCGGCAAGCGCATTCTTCAGGAAACCGGTGGCACCTACGTTGAACCGACGATTTTCGACGGCGTCAGCAACGCGATGAAAATCGCTCAGGAAGAAATCTTCGGCCCAGTGCTGTCGGTGATCACTTTCGATACCGCCGAAGAAGCCATTGCGATTGCCAACGACACCCCTTACGGCTTGGCTGCAGCGGTATGGACCAAGGATATTTCCAAGGCCCACCTGACTGCTAAGGCACTGCGCGCGGGTAGCGTGTGGGTCAATCAGTATGACGGCGGCGACATGACGGCGCCGTTCGGTGGCTTCAAGCAGTCCGGCAACGGTCGCGACAAGTCGCTGCACGCGTTCGACAAGTACACCGAGCTGAAGGCGACCTGGATCAAGTTGTAAGCACCACACAACGAAGATCCCGTGTGGGAGCGGGCTTGCTCGCGAAGGCGCCGTAACAGCCAACGATGATGTTGGATGTGATGGCCTCTTCGCGAGCAAGCCCGCTCCCACATTTGTTTTGTGTTGTCTGTAAAAAATAACAATCCACAGGAGCGTGGGAAATGCGTTGGGCGACTTATTTCGCCGTGTTGGCGTCTGTCTTGAGTGTCGGCCTGGCGCTGGGCGTCAGCATGCCGTTGGTGTCGTTTCGCCTGGAAGGCTGGGGTTACGGCTCGTTCGCCATCGGTGTGATGGCAGCGATGCCCGCGATTGGCGTATTGCTGGGGGCAAAGATCTCCAGCCATCTGGCCGCGCGTCTGGGCACGGCCAATCTGATGCGTTTGTGCCTGTGGGCCGGGGCTTTGTCCATCGGTTTGCTGGCGCTGTTGCCGAGCTATCCGATTTGGTTGGTATTGCGGCTGATGATCGGGGTGATCCTGACCCTGGTCTTCATCCTTGGCGAAAGCTGGATCAACCAGCTTGTGGTTGAAGAGTGGCGCGGTCGATTGGTGGCGCTGTATGGCAGCAGCTATGCGCTGAGTCAGCTGGCCGGGCCGTTGCTGCTTGGCGTTGTGGGCACCGAACACGATTACGGGTTCTGGGTCGGCGTCGGTTTGCTGACGGCGGCACCGTTCCTGTTGCTGGGCCGCAGCGGCGCACCGGCCAGTGAAGCCAGCAGCGTGACCTTCAGCGACTTGCTGGGTTTCTGCCGTGGCCTGCCGGCGATTGCCTGGGCGGTGTCGCTGTTCGCAGCGTTCGAAGCGATGATCCTGACGTTGTTGCCGGTTTATTGCCTGCGTCAGGGCTTTACGACGGACATTGCGCTGGCGATGGTCAGCACGGTGGTGGTGGGTGATGCCTTGCTGCAATTACCGATTGGCGCACTGGCTGATCGCTTGTCGCGACGTACGTTGTTCACCGGGTGTGCGGTGGTTCTGCTGATATCGAGCCTGGCCATCCCGTTGTTGATCGACACGTTGCTGATCTGGCCGTTGTGGGTGTTGTTCGGTGCCAGTGCCGGCGGCTTGTTCACCTTGTCACTGATCCTGATCGGCGAGCGTTATCGCGACGATGCACTGGTGCGCGCCAATGCGCATATCGCGCAGCTGTGGGGGATCGGTTGCCTGGTCGGGCCGCTGGCGGCTGGTGCCGGCAGTCAGTGGATCAGCGGGCATGCGTTGCCATTGCTGATGGCGGCCGGTGCGCTGGGGTTGGTGATTCTGCTGAGGCGCCAAGGCGCGTTTGGCGCGGTGCAGCCGGCATAGATCTTGGCAATCTATCTGACTGCACTGTTTTTAAAGCATCCGTTCCAGGCCGACCATGCTGCTGAGCCATGAATTGAAACGCCGCCACCAACCCCCCGGTTCTGTGGTCAATGTGTGCTGCTTGCCGTCATCTTCGGTGACCCAGACGATCTGACCCTTTTCCAGCCGGACCTGATAGCTGAGGGCCGGCGCCATACCCTCCAGTGCCAGTTCGCGCACCCGTCCAGCGAGCTGCGGGTTGTCCACCAGTACCCCGACTTCGGTGTTCCACAGTACCGAGCGCGGGTCGAAATTGAACGAGCCGATGAAGGCTTTCTGTCGGTCGAAAATCATCGCCTTGCTGTGCAGGCTGGAGTCGGAACTATGGGAGGAGCTGCTCCCGCTGTGAAACGGGCTCGGTCCGCTGCCGCTGCCACCGTTGTCACCGGGCTGACGACGCAATTCGAACAATTGCACACCATGCTCCAGCAAGGCTTTGCGATAAGGTGCGTAACCACCGTGCGTGGCCGGTACGTCGGTGGCTTCCAGTGAATTGGTCAGCAATCTCACCGACACGCCGGCATCGGCGCGACCGGTCAGATACACCTGACCCGGTTGGGTGGGTACGAAGTAGGGCGAGACCAAAATCAGCTCCTTGCTGACCCCATTGAGCTCGGGCGCCAACTGGGTGGTCAGCTGCAAGTACGGTTCCGGCTCACCCTTGGACAAGACCTTGCTCGGTGCGTCCCACAACGCCTGGTTCCAGGCCCAGATCAGCTCCCGGCGCCAGACATCCAAACGCGGGTGAGTGGTGTAGGCCATCAACTGCTGATAAAGCGCGTGGTTCTGTTTACGCGTTTCCTCCAGGGATTCGTCCAGTCGAGTTCGGGTGTTTCTCAAATCCTTGGCTGTTGGTTTGGTCGAGAGAAATTGTTCGATCGGTTTGCTCAGGGCACTGTTCCAGTACTCGTCGAAGCTGTGCCCCAACTGCTCTGCAACCGGGCCGACACTGAGCATGTCGATGTCGGTGAAATTCAGGTTGGGCTCGGCATCGAAATACTCGTCCCCCAGGTTGCGCCCGCCAACGATCGCCACGCAGTTGTCCGACACCCATAGTTTGTTGTGCATGCGGCGATGTTGCTGCGACAGGTCGAACAGCCGACCCATCGTTCGCGTAACGACGGTGCTGCGGCCCAGGTGCAGCGGGTTGAACACGCGGATCTGAATCTTCGGATGTGCGGCAAGGGTCGCGATGATTCGGTCCAGGCCATCGCTGGTGGTGTCGTCGAGCAGAATCCGCACCCGCACGCCGCGGTCGGCGGCGTTGAGCAGCTCGCTCACCAATATTCGTGTGCTGATGCCGTCATGGACGATGTAGTACTGCAGATCGAGGCTGCTTTGGGCGTTGCGAATCAGCTCGGCGCGGGCGGTGAAGGCCTCGGCGCTATCGGAGAGCAAGCGAAAGCCCGATTGGCCTTGATGGGGGGCGGCCTGGGCCTGGATCGAACGGCCGAACGCCGAATCGGTCGCCGGCAGGGCCTGACTCGGTTCGCGAGGGACATTGAGTGTTGTGCAGCCACCAAGGAGCGAGGCGAGTAACAGAAGAGCAAGCAATGGCTGTCTGATTCTCACGGAGCGTATTCCGGGTGGTGGCGGTTAGCATATGGACGCCGCGTCCCGAAGAAAGGTCAGTCGATTTGCGCCAGCAGTTTGATTGCTGTCGCACCGACCTTGCGCACTGCTTCTTCGATCTGTGGGGTTGTTTTGGCAGCGTAGTTCATCCGCAGGCAATTGCGGTACTTGCCCGAGGCGGAAAAGATACTGCCGACGGCAATCTGTACGCCTTGATCATGCAGCGCACGATTCAGTTTCAGGGTGTCGAAACCCTCCGGCAGCTCGACCCAGAGCATGAAGCTGCCCTGGGGGCGACTGGCTCGGGTACCGGCCGGAAAATAGCGGCTGACCCAATCGATCATCACGTCGCGATTGCGTTGGTATTGGGTGCGCATCCGCCGCAAATGCGGTTCGAAGTGTCCGCCCTTGAGGAATTCTGCAATGGCAATTTGCGGTTGCGGCGCGGTGGAGCCGGTGCTGATGTATTTCATGTGCAGCACACGTTCCAGATAACGCCCCGGCGCCACCCAACCAATGCGCAGTCCCGGCGCCAAGGTCTTGGAAAACGAGCTGCAGAGCAGGACGCGGCCGTCTTCGTCGAAGGATTTGATCGTGCGTGGGCGCGGGTAGGTGTAAGCCAGTTCGCCATACACATCATCCTCGATGATCGCCACATCGAAACGCTGTGCAAGTGTCAACAACGCGCGTTTGCGTGACTCCGGCATGATGTAGCCCAGCGGGTTGTTGCAGTTGGGGGTCAACTGTATGGCCTTGATCGGCCATTGTTCCAAGGCCAGTTCGAGGGCATCGAGGCTGATCCCGGTGAGCGGGTCGGTGGGGATTTCCAGGGCTTTCATGCCCAGGCCCTTGAGGGTCTGCATGGCGCCGTGAAAGCTTGGCGAGTCCACGGCTACGATGTCGCCCGGGTCGCAGATGGCGCGGATGCTGGTGGACAGCGCTTCGTGGCAACCGGTAGTGATCACCAGGTCGTGGGCCGTCAATTGGCAACCGGAATCCAGCAGCAGACGGGCAATCTGTTCGCGCAGTTCGAGGGTGCCGTAGATGTTGTCGTAATACAGACCGGGCATGTCCTGCCGACGGCTGATTCGCGCCAGGCTGCGCAGCAGCGGTTTCATGGTCGGCGTGGTGATGTCCGGCATGCCGCGACCCAGTTGCACCACATCCTTGCGTGGCACTGCGCGGATCAGTTCCAGCACTTGATCCCACTGGGAAATATCCACCGGACGCTGGGCCGGGCGTCCAATGGCCGGAAGCTCCGGCAGTTCGCGACCCACCGGTACGAAGTAACCCGACTTGGGTTTGGGTGTCGCCAGGCCGCTGTCTTCCAGCACGCGATAGGCCTGCTGCACCGTGCTCAGGCTGACGCCGTGTTCAACACTCAACGCCCGCACCGACGGCAGCCGGTCACCGGGGCGATAGAAGCCCTGTTCGATCCGTGTGCCGAGTAGTTCGGCGAGGTTGATGTAAAGGGTCATGGCGCAGTCTCGGTGTGGGTGATTCGGTTAACCAGTACAGATGGGGTGGAAATATAGGATTCAGACGCTGAAACGCAAAATCTGTATGGAGTTAATACAGTCTCGTTGAATCTGTAATGCTTTTCGCCTCCCGCGCATCATGAAAGCTCTGGCTACCCAAGTAAACAGGAGCAATCAAAATGAACGGCTTGAGCGATGTGCGGCTGACGTTACACAGTCAGGAACTGGCGGCAGGGCAAATCAACGGCGCACGTGAGGCGGTCATGCGCAACGCACCGTCCGGCCTGAGTCGTTGGGGTCTGCTCTGGCATCGTCTGCACACGCGCAAGGCATTGCTGGAGCTCACGACTGAGCAGCTCAGGGATGTCGGGTTGAGTCGGGAGCAGGCGCGGGAGGAGGGGCTTAAACCTTTCTGGCGGATCTGAGCCTTGTGGTGTTCTTTGAACCGATTCGCGAGCAAGCCCGCTCCCACATTTGATCGTTGCCGAACACAAAATCTGTGTTCACTGAGAATCTAATGTGGGAGCGGCGGTGCGACGATTCGACTTGCTCGCGAAGGCGTCCGAAAGAACGCCACTGATCTCTCAGACCAACTCTTTAAGCCGATGCCACAACATCCCGAGCGCCAGTAATGGCGAGCGCAAATGCTTACCGCCAGGGAACGTGATATGCGGCACCTTGGCAAACAGATCAAACCCGCCACCCTGCTGACCACTGATAGCTTCAGCCAACAACTTCCCCGCGAGGTGCGTGGCATTCACACCATGACCGGAATAAGCCTGGGCGTAATACACATTCGGCTGATCCTTTAACCGCCCGATCTGCGGCAGGCGATTAGCGCCAATGCCGATCATCCCGCCCCATTGATAGTCGATCTTCACCCCGGCCAGTTGCGGGAAAACCTCCAGCATCTTCGGCCGCATGTACGCGGCGATGTCCTTCGGGTCGCGACCTGAATAATGGCAGGCGCCACCAAACAGCAAGCGGCGGTCCGCCGAGAGCCGGTAGTAATCCAGTGCCACCCGTTGATCACACACCGCCATGTTCTGCGGCAGCAGCGAGTGAGCCAGTTCTTCGCTCAAGGGCTCGGTGGCGATGATGTAGCTGCCGGCGGGCAGCACCTTGCCGCCGAGTTCGGGATTGAGTTCATTGAGGTAGGCGTTGCAGCCCAGCACCAGCGTCTTGGCGCGAACCGAGCCCTGGGCGGTATGGACCTTGACCTCGGGGCCATAATCGATGCGGGTGACTGCCGATTGTTCGAACAGCTTCACCCCCAACTGCTGCGCGGCCGCCGCTTCGCCCAGTGCCAGGTTCAGCGGGTGCAGATGCCCCGAGCCCATGTCGATCAAACCGCCGACGTAGCGGTCGGAACCCACAACGGAATGCATTTCACTGGCTTGCAGCAGACGGGTTTCGTAACGGTAACCGAGACTGCGCAGCTCTTCGGCGTCTTCGGTAAAACCTTCGAGGTCCCGGGGCTTGTTCGCCAGGTCGCAATAGCCCCAGGTCAGGTCGCAAGGGATCTGAAAACGCTCGACGCGCTGTCGGACGATTTCCACTGCTTCCAGGCCCATGAGTTTCATCTGACGCACGCCGTCCGCACCGACCACGTTAGCGAACTGATCGAGGCCATGGCCGACGCCTCGAATCAACTGCCCGCCATTGCGTCCGCTGGCGCCCCAACCGATTTTGTGGGCTTCGAGCAGGATCACACTGAAGCCGCGTTCGGCCAGTTCGAGCGCCGTGTTCAACCCGGAGAATCCACCACCGACCACGCACACGTCAGCCACCAGGTCAGCTGTGAGCACCGGATGATCGGGCTGCGGCAGGCTGCTGGCGGCGTAGTAAGAAGCAGGGTGCTGGTGGTTCGGGGCCGGTTGCTGAGCACGGGCATTCATGTGCGTGTTCCTGATTCTTGTGTTTAGAAAATTTGACGGAGCATAAGCCGGACCTTCGGACACGGGCAACACTGGTCGGTTGGTGCTGTCTGGATCGGGGCTTTTGCGTCAGAATCCCGCTCTATTCCGCTTTTGGTCACCGCTTCGATGAGCTGCAACAGTCAGAAAATTCGCACGCTACGGCAGCAGATTCCCTCGTTCGAGTGCGTGCCCGGCTGCCATGACTGCTGTGGGCCGGTGACCACCTCACCGGAAGAAATGTCCCGCCTGCCGCGCAAGACCCGGGCCGAGCAGGACGCTGCGATGGATGAGCTCAACTGTGTGCACCTCGGGCCGAACGGCTGCACCGTGTATGACGAGCGGCCGCTGATCTGCCGGCTGTTCGGCACCACCAAGACCTTGCCGTGCCCGAATGGACGGCGACCGGTGGAGCTGATTCATCCACGGGTCGAGAAGCAGATTCATGAGTACATGGCCAGTACTCGGCAGGTGTTGGTCTAGGAGGACCGAGGCGCGGCCTTCGCGAGCAAGCCCGCTCCCACATGTGATCTCGGTCGTACACAAATCCATGCCCACTGAATATCTAATGTGGGAGCGGGCTTGCTCGCGAAAGCTATCGCCCTGACAGCCATTTCCTCAAGGCAGCCCCTCAATCCGGAATCGGCAGGCTCAAGCTCTCTTTCACCTCTTCCATCACGATGTAGCTCTTGGATTCGCGTACATGCGGCAGCTTGAGCAGGATGTCGCCCAGCAGTTTGCGGTACGAGGCCATCTCGGAAATCCGCGCCTTCACCAGATAGTCGAAATCACCTGACACCAAATGGCACTCCAGCACGTGGGGCAGTTTCAGCACCGCGCGTCGGAACTCTTCGAAAGTATCGCCGGATTTATAGTCGAGACTGATCTCGACGAACACCAGAAGACTGCCCTTGAGGTGCTGCGGATTCAGCCGGGCGTTGTAGCCCATGATGATCCCTTCGCGCTCCAGCCGCCGGACCCGCTCGGTACACGGCGTGGTCGAGAGCCCGACCTTTTCCCCCAGCTCGGTGAAGGAGATACGCCCGTCCGCTTGCAGGATCCGCAGGATGTTGCGGTCGATCTTGTCCAGCTCACGTTTGGTCTGAGTGTTGGTACGCATAGGGGATGCGCCTCCGTGAAAAGCGTTTTTGCCGAGAATTCTCGCCAAATATAGGCACTTATATAGTGAAAAGCACTGCCTAATCTTTTTTACACTGCGCACATCAATGCTCGACAACTACGAACGTCAGCGGCAAGCCGCGATGAGGGATATGAAAATGCGCGTTATGGTCTTGGGTAGCGGCGTCATCGGTACCACCAGTGCTTACTATCTGGCGCGTGCCGGGTTTGAAGTGGTGGTCGTGGACCGTCAGCCGGCTGCTGCCATGGAGACCAGTTTCGCCAACGCCGGGCAGGTTTCGCCGGGTTATGCCTCACCATGGGCCGCGCCGGGCGTGCCGCTCAAGGCCATCAAGTGGCTGTTGCAGCGCCACGCACCGCTGGCGATCAAGGCCACCGCCGACATCGACCAATACCTGTGGATGGCGCAGATGCTGCGTAACTGCACCGCCAGTCGTTATGCGGTGAACAAAGAGCGCATGGTCCGCCTGTCCGAGTACAGCCGTGACTGCCTCGACGAATTGCGCGCCGAAACCGGCATTGCCTACGAAGGCCGTAGCCTCGGTACTACGCAATTGTTCCGCACCCAGGCTCAACTCGACGGCGCCTGGAAAGACATCGCCGTGCTGAAAGAGTCCGGCGTGCCGTTCGAACTGCTCGACCGCGCCGGCATTGCCCGCGTTGAGCCAGCGCTGGCCAGCGTCACCAACATCCTCGCCGGTGCCCTGCGCCTGCCGAACGACCAGACTGGCGACTGCCAGATGTTCACCACCCGCCTGGTCGAAATGGCGACCAAACTGGGTGTGGAATTCCGCTTCGACCAAGACATTCAACGCCTCGACTACGCCGGCGACCGCATCAATGGTGTCTGGATCGACGGCAAGCTGGAAACCGCTGATCGCTACGTGCTGGCCCTGGGCAGCTACTCGCCGCAACTGCTCAAGCCGCTGGGCATCAAGGCGCCGGTGTATCCGCTCAAGGGTTATTCCTTGACTGTGCCGATCACCAATCCGGCGATGGCCCCGACTTCGACTATTCTCGACGAGACCTACAAGGTCGCGATCACCCGTTTCGACAACCGCATTCGCGTCGGTGGCATGGCTGAAATAGCCGGTTTTGACCTGTCGCTGAACCCGCGTCGGCGCGAAACCCTGGAGATGATCGTCAACGACCTCTATCCTCAGGGCGGCGATCTGGCCCAGGCGAGTTTCTGGACCGGTCTGCGTCCGACCACTCCGGACGGCACGCCGATCGTGGGTGCTACGCCGTTCAGTAATCTGTTTTTGAACACGGGTCACGGCACGCTTGGTTGGACCATGGCGTGCGGTTCCGGTCGCTTGCTGGCCGATCTGATGGCGAAGAAAACGCCGCAAATCAGCGCCGAAGGCCTCGATATTTCCCGTTATGGAAAAAAACTTCAGGAGTCTGCAAAACATGTCAATCCAGCGCCAGCTCACCAATGAGCGCATGAGCCAGATCGTAGTCCACAGCGGTACCGTGTATCTGGCAGGGCAGGTCGGCGACGATATGAACGCCGGGATTGAACAGCAGACCCGTGAAACGCTTGCCAACATCGAGCGTTTGCTGGATCTGGCCGGGACCGACAAGAGCCGTTTGCTGTCGGTGACGATTTACTTGAAAGACATTGATGCACACTTTGAAGGCATGAACGCGGTCTGGGACAAGTGGCTGCCAAAAGGCGTCGCACCGGCCCGTGCCACCGTTGAATCGAAGTTGTGCGAACCGGAAATCCTGGTTGAGCTGTCGGTTGTCGCCGCTCTGCCATAAACCTGTCTGAAAAATCCCTCTCCCGGTGCTACTGGCGGTTCACGCCGTCAGCCAGCGCCGGTTTTTCTTCCCATGACCGCCTAGAAGTCTGCCGCCATGCGTCCAGCCCGTGCCCTGATCGACCTTCAAGCCCTGCGTCACAACTACCAAATCGCCCGTGAAGTCACGGGGGCCAAGGCCCTCGCGGTGATCAAGGCCGATGCCTACGGTCATGGCGCGGTGCGTTGCGCCCAGGCGCTGGAAGCCGAGGCGGACGGGTTTGCCGTGGCTTGCATCGAAGAAGCGTTGGAGCTGCGAGCCGCAGGCATTCGTGCGCCGGTGCTGTTGCTGGAAGGCTTTTTCGAAGCCGATGAGCTGTCGCTGATCGTCGAGCATGACTTCTGGTGCGTGGTGCATTCGCTGTGGCAGCTCGAAGCGATCGAGAAAGCGGCGCTGAGCAAGCCGATCACGGTCTGGCTCAAGCTCGATTCGGGCATGCATCGGGTGGGATTGCATCCAAAGGATTATCAGGCGGGCTATCAACGGCTGCTGGCCAGCGGCAAGGTGGCGAAGATTGTACTGATGAGCCACTTCGCCCGGGCCGATGAGCTGCACAGTCAGGCCAGTGCCGAGCAAGTTGCCGTGTTTGAAGCGGCGCGTCAGGGCTTGTCGGCCGAGGTCAGCCTGCGCAACTCGCCGGCAGTGCTCGGTTGGCCGCAGATTCCAAGTGATTGGGTTCGCCCGGGCATCATGCTCTACGGCGCGACTCCGTTTGAAGAGGCCAACGCCGTGGCGTCCCGTCTGCAACCGGTGATGACCCTCGAATCGAAAGTGATTTGCGTGCGTGAACTGCCGGCCGGCGAGCCGATCGGTTACGGCGCCACATTCATCACTCAGAAACCGATGCGCGTGGGCGTGGTGGCCATGGGTTACGCCGACGGCTACCCACGTCAGGCGCCGACCGGTACGCCCGTGATGGTTGCCGGGCAGCGCAGCCAGTTGATTGGCCGGGTGTCGATGGACATGCTCTGCATCGACCTGACCGATGTGCCGCAAGCCGGCCTCGGTTCGACCGTTGAATTGTGGGGCAAAAACATTCTCGCCAGCGACGTGGCGGCGGCCGCGGGCACGATTCCTTACCAGATCTTCTGCAACCTGCGCCGGGTGCCGATGCTCTATTCCGGGGCTTAGGTCAAAGCGGCCTAACCGAAAGTCGCTTCACCGAACAGGATTCAGGTCCAAGTGTTGTAAATACTGAACGCTGTCGCCATGATAACGCTCAATATCCTTACAACCTGAATCCCTGGAGGCTCCAGCATTGGACGTCGGTGAACGACTGCAATCCATCCGTAAGCTCAAAGGTCTTTCCCAGCGTGAACTCGCCAAACGCGCGGGCGTCACCAACAGCACCATTTCGATGATCGAGAAGAACAGCGTCAGCCCCTCGATCAGTTCGCTGAGGAAAGTACTGGGCGGGATTCCCATGTCCATGGTCGAGTTCTTTTCCGAAGAGATCCTGCAGGAAAAACCGACTCAGATCGTCTACAAAGCCAACGAGCTGATCGATATTTCCGATGGCGCAGTGACCATGAAACTGGTCGGCAGGGCTCATCCGAGCCGGGCCATCGCGTTCCTCAACGAAATCTACCCGCCAGGCGCCGACACCGGTGACGAGATGCTCACCCATGAGGGCGAAGAAACCGGGATTTTGCTCGAAGGTCGACTTGAACTGGTGGTGGGGCTTGAAACTTTTGTGCTCGAAGCCGGCGACAGCTACTACTTTGAGAGTACTAAACCGCACCGTTTCCGTAATCCGTTCGATGCGCCAGCGCGACTAATCAGCGCAGCGACTCCAGCGAATTTCTAAGAAAAGAGGCGCCCCGCGAGCATTGCGCAGGTGCCCGAGTTGTTTTTCCGCCACGCATAAGACCCCTTCGACTTTAGGGTTGTTTCAGTGTGGCGGGCTTACCGTTATACTTGCGCCCGCCTGCGAACCGTGGCCGTGGGCGTGACTAGCCACCATTGAGGGTGAACGCGTGAATCTAATTATGAAAATGCTGGCCGTACCAGCAACCGTATTGGCCCTTTGGGCAGTCAGCGCACAAGCTGCGACCAACGACGATATTGCTAAACGCCTTGAGCCAGTCGGCCAGGTTTGCGTTCAGGGTAAAGAGTGCAAGGGGATGGAAGTCGCTGCTTCTGCTGGCGGCGGTGGTGGTGCCAAAACTCCTGACGAAGTGATTGCCAAACATTGCAACGCTTGCCACGGCACCGGCCTGTTGGGCGCGCCGAAAATTGGTGATGCCGCAGCCTGGGGCGAGCGCGCCAAGAAGGAAGGCGGTGTTGACGGTTTGCTGGCGAAAGCAATCTCCGGCCTCAATGCAATGCCTCCAAAAGGCACCTGCGCCGATTGCGCAGACGCCGAACTCAAAGGCGCGATCCAGAAGATGTCCGGCCTGAAATAAGCCTTCATCTTCATCAAAAAGCCGCTTTCGAGCGGTTTTTTTGTGCCTGCGATTTGCGCCCGAGACTGTTCATTGCAGCCAAGACCCGGCAAGCTCGGTCCAACCCCAATTCACGGAATGTAAGGGAGGATCAGATGGTGCAGCTGTGTTCTATCGAGCAAGCGGTCGATGAGGTCCTGGCACGGTTGCCGGCGCATATCCACATGGGCCTGCCCCTCGGTCTGGGCAAACCCAACCATTTCGTCAACGCGCTGTTTCAACGCATCGTGCAGTTGCCCGAACGGCAGCTGACGATCTACACCGCCCTGTGCCTGGGCCGTCCTCCCTTGGGCGACGGTTTGCAAAAGCGCTTTCTCGAACCCTTCATCGAGCGGGTTTTCGGCGACTATCCGGAACTGGATTTCCTGGCCGACCTGCATCGCGACAGCCTGCCGTCCAACATCCATGTTCAGCAGTTTTTCATGCAGCCCGGCAGCCTGCTCCACAGCGCACAGGCCCAGCAGGATTACGTCAGCAGCAATTACAGCCACGCCGCTCGAGACATCAACGCCGCCGGGTTGAACCTGGTGGCGCAATTGGTGGCGAGCCACAGCGAACATCCCGACCGCCTGAGCCTGAGCTGCAACCCGGACATCACCCTCGACCTGTTCCCGATGATCGCCAAACGCCGGGAGGCGGGGGAGACGATCCTGCTGGTGGGCCAGGTGCACAACGATTTGCCGTACATGCCCGGCGATGCCGAGATCGGTATTGACACGTTTGACCTGCTGATCGACGAGAAGGACAGCACCACGCTGTTCTCCACACCGAACATGCCGGTGGGTTTCCAGGATCACTTCATCGGGCTGCACGCCAGCACGCTGGTGCGCGACGGCGGCACCTTGCAGATTGGCATCGGTGCCGTGGGCGACGCGCTGACCGCTGCGCTGCTGGCGCGGCAGGCCGACAATGACGGTTACAAGGCGTTGCTGACGGACGTGAATCTCAGCCAGTGGGCGCAACTCATCGACCGCGAAGGCGGCGTCGAACCTTTCGCCAAGGGCCTTTACGGTTGCAGCGAAATGTTCGTCAACGGCTTGCTGGTGCTGGCCGATGCCGGGATCGTGCGGCGCAAGGTCTACCCCGATGTGCCGACCCAGCAACAGGCGAATGCCGGCACGCTGGACGAAGCCGCGCAGACTGACGGCATCTCGGTGCATGGCGGTTTCTTTCTTGGGCCGCGCAGTTTCTATGAGCGCCTGCGCGAGCTGCCGCACAGCAAGCGGCTTGAGTTCAACATGACGCGCATCAGCTACATCAACGAGCTCTACGGACAGGAAGAACTCAAACGCTTGCAGCGCCTTGATGCACGCTTCATCAACACCGCCTTCACGATGACCCTGCTTGGCGCAGCCGTATCGGATCAGCTCGAAGACGGGCGAGTACTTAGCGGTGTCGGCGGGCAATACAACTTCGTTGCGCAAGGACATGCGCTGGAAGGGGCGCGTTCGGTGCTGCTCCTGCGCAGCTGGCGCGAGTCGGGCGGTGAGGTCAGTTCGAACATCGTCTGGGAGTACGGCCATTGCACGATCCCGCGACATCTGCGAGACATCGTGGTCACCGAGTACGGTATCGCCGATCTGCGCGGCAAGACCGATGCGGCGGTGATCGAGGCGTTGCTGAACATCAGCGACTCACGTTTCCAGCCGGGGTTGATCGAACAGGCTCAGGCCGTCGGCAAGTTACCGAAGAGTTTCCATATTGATCCACGGTTCGCCGACAACAGTCCGCAGCGCTTGCAGGCCATCCAGGCGCGGCATCCGCAGTTGTTTCCGGAGTATCCGTTGGGCTGTGATTTCACCACCGAGGAGAAGGATCTGCTGCGGGCGCTGAACTGGTTGAAGAGCAAGTTCAAGCTCACGGAGATTCTGGAACTGGGCAAGGCTGCGCTGGATGCGCCAGAACCTTCATCGTTTCCCGAGCATCTGGAGCGAATGCAGCTGACCAACCCGGAAGGGCTGAAAGAGGATTTGTTTCAGCGGTTGCTGCTCACCGGCCTCAAAGCCACCGCACAGTAACAGCCAGCCGAAATCAACTGTGGGAGCGGGCTTGCTCGCGAAGGGGCCGTGTCAGTCACCAATGATGTCGACTGACACGCCGCTTTCGCGAGCAAGCCCGCTCCCACAGGGGATGTGCAGTGGGGCGTTATTCGATGAAGGTTACGACGCCGCCAGCCAGCGACTGCACGCGAGCCAGGGATTCAACGCGATAACCCTGAGCATCCAGTTCCGCACGGCCGCCCTGGAACGACTTCTCGATCACGATACCCAAACCGGCGACGGTGGCGCCGGCTTGTTTGATGATCGAGATCAGCGCTTGCGACGCCTTACCGTTGGCCAAAAAGTCATCGATGATCAGCACGCGGTCGCTGCTGGTCAGGTGACGCGGGGAAATCGCCACGGTGCTTTCGGTCTGCTTGGTGAACGAGTAAACGGTCGCCGACAGCAGGTTTTCGGTCAGGGTCAGGGACTGATGCTTGCGCGCAAAAATCACCGGCACGCCGAGGTTCAGACCGGTCATGATCGCCGGGGCAATGCCCGAGGCTTCGATGGTGACGATCTTGGTGATGCCCGAATCCTTGAACAGCGTGGCGAATTCGTCGCCGATCAGCTTCATCAGGGCCGGGTCGATCTGGTGGTTCAGAAAGGCGTCGACTTTCAGGACCTGGTCGGAAAGCACGATGCCTTCTTCGCGAATTTTCTTGTGCAGTGCTTCCATGAAGCGTTCCTCTAAGGACGGCTATGCGTCTAAGGCTGGTTAAAAAGTAGTCGATTCTAGCGCTTTAACATCGCGCGTATATCCGCCAATGCCGTATTGCCGCGAACGGCTTTGACTTCAACGGGTGTGTCGTCGGTGCCTTCCCAGGCCAAGTCGTCCGGCGGCAGCTCATCGAGGAAGCGGCTCGGCGCGCAATCGATGATCTCGCCGTATTGCTTACGCTTGGCGGCGAAGGTGAAGGCCAGGGTCTGACGCGCCCGGGTAATTCCGACGTAGGCCAGCCGACGTTCTTCTTCGATAGTGTCGGCTTCGATACTGGAGCGGTGCGGGAGGATTTCCTCTTCCATGCCCATGATGAACACGTAAGGGAATTCCAGGCCCTTGGAGGCGTGCAGGGTCATCATCTGCACACCTTCGGCACCGTCTTCCTCTTCCTGCTGACGCTCCAGCATGTCGCGCAGGACGAGTTTGCCGATGGCGTCTTCGACGGTCATCTCGCCTTCTTCGTCTTTTTCGAGGGTGTTCTTCAACGCCTCGATCAGGAACCAGACGTTGCCCATGCGGTAATCGGCGGCCTTGTCGCTGGAGCTGTTGGTGCGCAGCCAGTTCTCGTAGTCGATGTCCATGACCATGCTGCGCAGCGCCGAGATCGGGTCTTCGCCGGCGCACTGCTCGCGGACCTTGTCCATGAAGCGCTTGAAGCGCGACAGTCGATCGGTGAAGCGCGTATCCAGATGCTCGCCCAGACCGATTTCGTCGGTGGCGGCGTACATCGAGATTTTGCGTTCGGTGGCGTAGTTGCCGAGCTTTTCCAGCGTGGTCGAACCGATCTCCCTGCGTGGGACGTTGATCACCCGCAGGAAGGCGTTGTCGTCGTCCGGGTTCACGATCAGGCGGAAGTAGGCCATAAGGTCTTTCACTTCCTGACGTCCGAAAAAGCTGTTGCCGCCGGACAGGCGATACGGAATCTGGTGGTGTTGCAGCTTCAGCTCGATCAGCTTGGCCTGGTAGTTACCGCGATACAGGATCGCGAAATCGCTGTAGGGCCGATCCGTGCGCAAGTGCAGGGTCAGCAGTTCCACGGCCACGCGTTCGGCTTCGGCGTCTTCGTTGCGGCAACGGATCACGCGGATCTCGTCGCCGTGGCCCATCTCACTCCACAGCTGCTTTTCGAATTCGTGCGGGTTGTTCGAGATCAGCACGTTGGCGCAACGCAGGATGCGGCTGGTGGAGCGATAGTTTTGCTCCAGCATCACCACTTTCAGGGACGGGTAATCGTCCTTGAGCAGCATCAGGTTTTCCGGCCGGGCACCGCGCCAGGCGTAGATCGACTGGTCGTCATCGCCCACCACGGTGAACTGGTTGCGTATGCCGATCAGCAGCTTCACCAGCAAATACTGGCTGGCGTTGGTGTCCTGGTATTCGTCCACCAGCAGGTAGCGGACTTTGTTCTGCCATTTTTCGAGGATGTCGGCGTGTTCCTGGAACAGCTTCACCGGCAGCAGGATCAGGTCGTCGAAGTCCACCGCGTTGAACGCCTTGAGCGTGCGCTGATAGTGGGTGTAGACGATGGCGGCGGTCTGTTCCTTGGGGTTGCGCGCGTTTTCCAGGGCTTCGGGCGGCAGGATCAGGTCGTTTTTCCACGAGCCGATCATGTTCTTGATCTCGTCGACGCCGTCGTCGCCCGAGTATTCCTTCTGCATGATGTCGGTCATCAAGGCTTTGACATCGGTCTCGTCGAAGATCGAGAAACCTGGCTTGTAGCCGAGACGCACGTGTTCCTTGCGGATGATGTTCAGGCCCAGATTGTGGAAGGTGCAGACGGTCAGGCCGCGGCCTTCGCCGCCCTTGAGCAGGGTGCCGACCCGTTCCTTCATCTCGCGCGCGGCCTTGTTGGTAAAGGTCATCGCAACGATGTACTGGGCGCGAATGCCGCAGTTCTGGATCAGATGCGCAATTTTGCGCGTGATCACACTGGTCTTGCCGGAGCCTGCACCGGCGAGCACCAATAGAGGGCCGCCGACGTAGTTCACGGCTTCTTGCTGCCGGGGATTGAGTCGGGACATACGAAATCAGGGAGTCGTTTGCGAAATGGGCCGGCATTTTAACAGGCTCAGCGAATTGTGCTGCTCTCTCCGACTTGTGACGCAGCACGCTATCTATATTTGCCGGTTTTGATACTTTCACGCAGGATGCGCGGTGAGTTTGCGTCTAATGTTCGTAATTCCGGATACAAAGCCGCGTTTGTTAACCGGTGTCATTTGGTCATTGGTTATCGGCGCTGCATAATGCCGCCGCCTACATCTTTGCAGAGTCTAGGGAGCTAGCTTGTCTACGCCTGTCGAACCCTTGCGTTTACTGCTACTGGCCGAAGAGCCAGCGTGGGCAGCGTTGTTGCGCGAGTGTCTGGCTCCGATGGGGAGCTCGACCGTGCTGATCAGCGCGCCGAGCTGGGAGTCGGTCAGCAGTCTGTTCGATGACAACCGCAGCGCGGTGTTGTTGACGATTCCAGCGCTTCAGCCTCTACCTGGCCGTTGCAACCTGCCGACGGTGTTGCTGCTCGAACATGAGCCGCTGTCACCGCCTGATGGTGTGAGTGACTGGCTGGTACGCGATCACCTCGATCCCGGCATGTTGCGCCGGTGCCTGCGGCATGTGCGCGAGCGGAGCGTGCTGGAAAACACCCTGCAGCGCCTGGCCGAGCAAGACCCGCTGACCGGCATCGCCAATCGCCAGGGTTTCCAGACTTTGCTGGCGGCACGCCTGGCGGAAAACGACGGCCGCGGTCTGGCCCTCGGTCACCTCGACCTCGATAACTTCCGTCACGCCAACGATGCCCTCGGCCACCAGGCGGGTGACCGGTTGATCCTGCAAGTGGTCGCGCGGCTGAAAAGCCAGCTTGAGGCCGGTGATCAACTGGCTCGACTGGGCAGTGATGAGTTCGCCCTGCTGATTGACACCCGCCGCGCGCCTCAGCGCGCCGAATGGATGGCCGAACGGATCACCGAAGCGCTGGCCGAGCCTTACTGGGTCGACGGCGAAAGCCTGTTGATCGGTTCCAGCCTGGGCATCGCCCACGCCCGGGCTCAGGCGGGCGCCGACCCGCTGATGTGGCACGCACACATCGCCATGCAACAAGCCAAGAGCACGCAGGGCTGTACCTTCCACATCTTCAACGAACGCATCAATCGCAATGCCCGCAGCATGGCCGACCTCGAAAGCGAGCTGCGCCGGGCGTTGCGTCGGGATGAACTGGAACTGCATTACCAGCCACGCCTGAACCTTGAGGACGGGCAGATCGTCGGCCTCGAAGCCTTGGTACGCTGGCGTCATGGCGAGCGCGGCTTGCTGCCACCGAGCGAATTCGTGCCGCTGGCCGAGCAGAGCGGCTTGATTGTACCGCTGGGTTACTGGGTGATTTCCCGTGCCTTGCGCGACATGCAAGCGTTGCGCGAACGGGGTTTGCCGGCGTTGCACATGGCGATCAACCTGTCGTTCCGGCAGTTTCAGGACAGCCAGTTGCTCTCGACACTGAGTCGGTTGATTGCCGAGCGTGGCGTCGAGGCGCAATGGCTGGAGTTCGAACTGACTGAAACCGCGGTGATGCGCCGCAGCGATCTGGTGAAACAGACCATGGATGCGTTGGGGCGTCTGGGTGTGCGCTTCTCCCTGGATGACTTCGGCACCGGTTTCTCTTCGTTTGTGCACCTCAACAGCCTGCCGATTACCTTGCTGAAGATTGATAAGAGCTTTGTCGGCGGCATGGAACAGCGCGAAGAGAATCGAAAACTGGTGCACGCGATGATCAATCTGGCGCACAACCTCAATCTTGAAGTGGTCGCCGAAGGCGTAGAAACGCCGGAGCAACTGGATCTGTTGCGCGGGTTTGGCTGCGATCAGGTGCAGGGGTATTTGATCAGCAAGCCGTTGCCGCTGGCGGAGCTGGTTGAGTACCTGACCTTCGGCAGCAATCAGCAGCCCGCATTGGAAGTCGTGGTTTAACGCCGAACCAATGTGGGAGCGGCGGTGCGACGATTCGACTTGCTCGCGAAGAGGCCGTGTCAGTCAACATCAGTGTTGACTGACAGACCGCCTTCGCGAGCAAGCCCGCTCCCACATTGATCTCAATCTGGCTGAGCGATTTGGAAACTTGCCCCTGACGACGGCTCCAGACGAATCATCTTTTTCATCTTCCACTCAAACGCCCACGTCAAACTCACCGCGGCACACGCCAGCCCCAGCGCCAATCCCCACCAGACACCCGTCGGCCCCCAATTCAAATGGAAGGCCATCCACCAGGCGGCAGGCGCGCCAATCAGCCAATAACATCCCAACCCCACCAGGAACGTGGTCTTGGCATCCTTGAGCCCGCGAATGCAGCCCATGGCGATGGTTTGCGTGCCGTCGAACAGCTCGAACCATGCGGCGACCGCCAACAGGCTCACGGCCAGGTTGATCACGTCACGAAACGCCGGGTCGTTGTGGTCCAGGAACAAACCGATCAACTGATTCGGCAGCAACCAGAAGACCATGGCGAAGGCAAGCATCGCCGCTGCGCCAAAAGCGATGCCGACCCGTCCGGCCAGCCGTGCATTCAGCAGCTGCCCGGCGCCGTAGTGCTGCCCGATGCGCATGGTGATCGCATAGGAAATCCCCGCCGGAACCATGAACGCCACCGAGACGATTTGCAGGGCAATCTGGTGTGCGCCCATTTGCGTACTGCCCATGGTGCCCATGCACAGCGCGGCGAACGCAAACAGTCCGACTTCCACCGCGTAGGTGCCACCAATCGGCAGGCCCAGGCGCCATAGCTCCTTGAGGTACTGACGGTTCGGCCGCGACAGGTCCTGACGCAAGGGATAAGCGTCGTAGGCCGGATGCCGACGGATGTGCCAGGCCAGCGCCAGCGCCATGCAGTTAGCGACAACAGCGGTAACCAGCCCGATGCCCATCAACCCCAGTTTTGGCAGGCCGAACATGCCGGTAATCAATGCGTAATTGAGCAGGAAGTTGGCCACGGTGCCGCCGAGGCTGATGACCATCACCGGCGTCGCCCGGCCGATGGCACTGGTGAAGCCGCGCAGGGCCATGAAGCTCAGGTAGCCGGGCAGGGCGAACGGCAGGATCAGCAGGAACTGCCCGGCCGCGTGGACGTTGGTTTCGGTCTGGCCGAACAGCAGCAACACCGGTTTGAGGTTCCACAGCAGCAGCCCGGCCACCAACGCCATCAACCACGCCAGCCATAACCCGGCCTGGGTCAGCCTGGTGGCGCCGACGATGTCGCCGGCACCCTGACGAATAGCCACGAGGGTGCCGACCGCTGCGATCACGCCAATGCAGAAAATCGACACGAACGAGTAAGTCGCTGCGCCCAGCCCACCCCCGGCCAGCGCCTCTGGACTCAGGCGCGCCATCATCAAGGTGTCGGTGAGGACCATCAGCATGTGCGCCAACTGCGAGGCAATCAACGGCCCCGCCAGCCGCAGGATGGCCCAGAGTTCGGTACGTGCTGAATGCTGCATGGTTATCACGCTCCGCTCTTAAAGAGAAAAGGAAAGTTAAAGAGGGACAGGAAAGCGTCGATTCTCGGCGCTCTACGGGGTTTGCACAAAGGGATAAAAAGGATGGGTTGCATGATTCAAACTCATGCTGGAGAGTTTCTGCTAGGGTGACCGAATCCCGCTATAGGAGCTTTCCGAATGTCCCGTCGTCTTCCTCCCTTGTATGCCCTGCGCGCATTCGAAGCGGCGGCGCGGCACAGTTCGTTTACCCGTGCGGCCGAAGAATTATCGATCACCCAAAGCGCGGTCAGCCGGCACATTCGTACACTCGAAGAGCATTTTGCCTGTCGGCTGTTTCACCGCAGCGGACGCAATCTGCAATTGACCGAGTCGGCGCGGTTGATCCTGCCCGGCATTCGCGAAGGCTTCACCGCCCTGGAGCGGGCCTGCAATACCTTGCGTGCCGAAGATGACATCCTGCGCATGAAAGCGCCGTCGACCCTGACCATGCGCTGGCTGCTGGCACGGCTCAGCCGCTTTCGGCACCTGCAACCGGGCAACGAGGTGCAATTGACCAGCGCCTGGATGGACGTCGACTCGGTGGACTTCAACCATGAACCGTTCGACTGCGCCGTCATCCTCAGCAACGGGCATTTTCCGCCGGACTGGGAGGCGAGTTTCCTGTTCCCGGAAGAACTGATTCCAGTCGGTGCACCGAATCTTCTGCAGGATCAACCGTGGGATGTCGCACGGCTGGCCAATGCCGAACTGCTGCACCCGACACCGGATCGGCGCGACTGGCGCAGTTGGCTGGAACGCATGGGGCTGGCGGATCAGGTGTCGCTCAAGGGCGGGCAGGTGTTCGACACGCTGGAGCTGGGCATGATCGCCGCCGCCCGAGGTTATGGCGTGTCCATGGGCGATCTGCTGATGGTGGCGGAAGATGTGGCTCAGGGACGTCTGAGTCTGCCGTGGCCGACGGCCGTCGCCAGCGGTGAGAAATATTACCTGGTCTGGCCGAAAACCCGCCCCGGCGGTGAACGTTTGCGCAGGCTCAGCGACTTCCTGCAAAGCGAAGCCCGCGCAATGGAATTGCCCGACGTTCAACACTTGGGCTGAATCGATAGAGCCGCCGCAATGGCGGCCTTGAGCCATATCCCGGTTAATTACTCAAGTATTCAGATTTTCCGCCGAAAATGCAGGTGGAACCTTCGTGCAGGTTCGACGTAATTCCCATTAGAAATTTTGCTGAGCGTGCGTCGTGATCAGGATGATCCGGTCGCTCGGCCAGGAGCTGTCATGTCTCAACCTCGTGCCCGGATCGCCTCACAGCTTGGTCTTGCGCTTGCCGTGATACTGGCGATTGTCATCAGCGGCAGTACCGTGTTCGCCCTGCGCTCGCTGGACAGCGCCAACCTCGCCACCCGCGAAGAGCACCTGGCCAGTGAAGCCCGGTTGCTGGCCGATCAGTTGAGTACCTTTCACGGCACGTTGCGTGAAAGCACACAGCGCCTGAGCGGCTTGTTCGAGAAGCGCTTCAGCGCCGGTTTGAGCGTGCACCCGGATGAACCGGTGGCGGTAGCGGGCGCGCAGACGCCGGGCCTGCACCTGGGCAGCGAAGTGCTGAACAACAATTTCAAGGAAGTGGACGAGTTCAAGCAAATGACCGCCGGCGTTGCGACGGTGTTTGTGCGCAGCGGCGAAGACTTCATCCGGGTCAGCACGTCCCTGAGCAAACAGGACGGCAGCCGGGCCATCGGCACGCTGCTCGATCACGCGAACCCGGCCTATGCTCGCTTGATGGCGGGGCAGGCCTACGTCGGTCGCGCCTTGTTGTTCGAACGCTCCTACATGACTCAGTACACCCCCGTACGTGACAGCGGCGGTAAGGTGATTGCCGTGCTGTTCGTAGGATTTGATTACACCGACGCGCAGAACGCGCAGTTCGCCAACCTCAAGCGCTTCCGTATCGGCCAGACCGGTTCCCTGGCGCTGCTGGATGAACAGAGCAAATGGCTGGTGCCGATCGCGGGCGTACAAGCGCTGGATCAGGCGACTCCGACCATCGTTGGCTTGGCGAAAACGCCGGGCAAGGGCGAGTTCTGGAGCGACAAGTCCGAAGATTTCTACAGCATTGCCGTACCGTTTGAAGGCGGCCCATGGTCGGTCGTGGCGAGCATGCCGAAAACCGAAATCCGTGCCGTGACCTGGAGTGTCGGCATTCAATTGGCGATTGGCAGTCTGCTGGCAATGTTGATCGCTGTGGCGGCGGCGGTCTGGTTGCTGCGCAGCAAACTGGCGCCGCTGGGTGATCTGGTGCGTCAGGCCGAAGCTTTGGGCGCCGGTGATTTGAGCGTGCGTCTGAACGTATCGAGCAACGACGAGATCGGTCAGCTGGCTCGCGCGTTCAACCAGATGAGCCAAGCGCTGTCGACCATGGTCGAGCACATCCGCAAGGCCTCGCAAGAGGTCAACAGCCGCGCCCAGGCCCTGTCCGGTCTGTCCGGTGGCGCCTATGAAGGGATGGAGCAGCAGTCGGGCGAAATCACCAGCATGGCCGGCGCCGTGGAAGAGTTCAGCGCAACATCCCTGAACATCGCCGACAACATGGGCAACACCCAGCGTCTGGCCCAGGAAAACGCACAGCAAACCCAGATCGGTCGAACGTCGATGGACGAAGCGTCCTCGTCTCTGGAGCAAATCGCTGGCGCGCTGAACAGCACGGCGACGGTGATCAATACCTTGGGTCAGCGCTCCCAGGAAATCGGTGGCATTGTCGGTGTGATTACCTCGATTGCCGATCAAACCAACCTGCTGGCGCTCAACGCCGCCATCGAAGCCGCTCGTGCCGGTGAGCAGGGGCGTGGTTTTGCCGTGGTAGCCGATGAGGTTCGCAACCTGGCTTCGCGTACCCGCCAGGCGACAGATGAAATTTCCGGAATGATTCAAAGCATCCAGCAGGAAACCGGCAACGCCATCAGCACCATGGAGCAGGGCAACGTATTGATGCAGGAAGGCCTGGCGCGCAACGCCAATGTCGCCAGTGCCCTGGCACGGATCGATGAGCAAAGCCGTTCTGCCGGTCAGCAATTCGCGGCAATCACCACCGCGACTCAAGAGCAGAGCAGTACCGCCACCTTGCTGAGCAGCAACCTGCAAAGCATTGCCCTGGCGAACAGTGAGCAGCGTGAGGTGGTGTCGAACCTTGCGGTGACGGCCAAAGAGCTGGAGAAGCTCGCGGCGGACTTGCGGCATGAGGTTGACCGGTTTCGTTGAGGCGCCTTTGAAATAGCTTTCGCGAGCAAGCCCGCTCCCACATTAGATCTCCAGTGATCACAAATTTTGTGTTCGCCACCGATCTAATGTGGGAGCGGCGGTGCGACGATTCGACTTGCTCGCGAATGGGGTCACCTCAATACAGGATCTGTCCCCAAGTCAGTCGCACTTGGCATTGCTGGAAACTTCCTTGCTCGCCAGTTTCAACTGTTTGGCCAATTCAGCCGCATTGGTGCTGTTGTAAACCCGGCCACCGGTGTTTTCGGCGATGCAGCGCGACGGGCCACCGGCGCCGATTTTCACCACGTTGACCCGCAGGCGCGGTTGTTCCCTGGCGATTCGGCGGGACACCGCGCAGGCGTCTTTATCGCAACCGTCCTCGCCGTCGACGAACATCACGATCACTGCATCGTTATTGCGCCCGTCGACCTTGCTGGCGGCGTAGGCCAGGCTGTCGGCCAGTGGTGTGCCATCGTTGGGAACCAGACCGCGAATCCCGTTGATCAGCCGCGGGCGGTCGCCAAACTTGAACACGCCCTGGTCCGGTGTTCTTTCGCAACCGGCGAAGGTGATCAGGCGCGTGTCGATCTTCGGGTCCAGCCCATTGATCATGCCGGCCAGCGAGTCCTTGGCGACGTCCATGCGGCTGGGCTTGGCGAAGATCTGCATGGTGCGGTTCGGGTCCAGGTACTTGTTCATCTCATTGCCGAAGAACCAGTCCTCATCGGATTTCACCGACTTGATGTTCAAATCCATCGAACCCGAGGTGTCGAGTACCACCACAAATTGCGGGGGCACGGCATCAGGCGCTTTTTTACGGCACGCGTAGTTGTCCAGCGTCGGGGCTGGAGGTGGCGGCGGTGGCGGTGGTGGCGCGGCCACGACCGGTTTTGGTGGTGGGACGGGCTTGGGTGGCGGCACTGGTTTTGGTTCGGGCACCGGTTCTGGTTCTGGAACAGGTTCCGGTTCCACAGCAGGCTCGGGAACTGGCTCGGGAACAGGCTCAACCGGTTTCTCGACGGGCGTCACCACTGGCGCTACCGGCGGAACCACGACAACCGATTCACGGTGCAGGAACCACCAGAGCCACAGCGCCAGAAGCAGCAACAGCAGCGCAAGCAAGGCCGCCGCGATCCACCAGCCACGGCGCGACGGCGGAACAACCGGCACCACTGGAACCACCGGCGGCATGATCGGTTTGGGCGGACGCAGGTTCCAGCGCACCACCAAAGGCTCACCGTTGAGGCTGTAGAGTTTGTTCAGCTCCGGCGTGCCGAGCAGGCTGCGCAGGTCTTGCGCTTCCGTCGGTTGACCGCGTTTTTGCAGTTCGTCCGCCAGCTGTCCGAGGGACGTCTGACGCACTTCATAGGTTTCCAGCAAACGTCGTTGCGCGTCCTCGTTGAGGTCGGCGTAGGGTGTGGGTTGGCCACCCAGTTCGGTCCACCATTCCAGTACGTCGCCGCTGCCCATCCGCGGGATGGCAAACAGGCTGGCGACGGTCGGCGGAAAGTGTTTCTGGATGAGGGCGACTTTGGCTTGCAGCGCACTCATCCCCTCCGGTGTGGCTTGCGCATCCCTGATGACCCGCTGCATGACGACGATTCCTGAAAAAGTGCAGGCCTCCATCGGGAGGCCTGCGGGGTGAAAAGTTACTCTTCGTAGCCGAGGCTGAATTGCAGCTGATTGACCTTCTTCTGCAATGCCTTCAGCTCTTCCTGCTTGGCCGCCAGCGTCGCTGGCGTTGACTTGGCCGTTGGCGCTTTTGAAGCCTTGAGCTGCTGCTCGAGACCGGCAATCTGCTTCTGCACACCGCTTTCGTTGCCACGCCGAGCCTTGAGCGAGCTTAGCAACTGGCTCAACGACTGATTCAACGCCGCCTGGGCTTTCTGCTGGCTGGCCAGGTCGGTTTTGGTGCTGAGCTGCTGGGCCTGAATGTTCTCGTACACCTGACGGAACATTGCGTTTTGCTGACGGGACTCGCTCAGGGCCAGTTCCTTCTGCTTGACCTGATCGCTGTAACCACCGGAGTAGTCGCAGTTCATTTTGGTCAGCATGCTGCTGTCGCGATTGGTCGCATCGCATTCGCCCGGCTTGGTCGCGCAACCGCTCAAGGCCAGGACGGCGGAGAGGACCGCCAGTTGTCGTAGCGTCATGTGCTTAGCCCAAGGTGATTGCGGAGCGTTGGCTGTACAGACCGTCGACTTCCTTCTGCAGGGCAGCGACTTTCTGGTTCATTTTCATAATGTTCCTGTCCACCTGCTTGATCTCGGCGCCGGCGGCGCCTTGTGCACGCTCGGCGTCTGCCACTTTGGTGTACTCGGTGACTTTGATGCGCATGTTGCCGAGGTCTTTACGCAGGCGCGCGATGTTCGAATCGATCTCGGCGATTTGCTCCTGGGCCTGGAACTTGTCGACTTTCTTGTTGGCGATGTCCTTTTTGATCCGGGCGATTTTTGCCTGATCATCATTGATCACTTGCTGAGCGGTCGCGGTACGGGCGATCACGTTCTGGGTGTCTTGTTCGACGTCGCTGTTCATTTTAGCCAAGCGGGTGGAGGTGTCGGCGTATTCGCTGCGACGCTGATCCAGGTAGTAGTTCGCACCCATGGCCACGCCGCACGCGGTAATACCGGCGGCGACGGCGCACACGGCTTTGTTGTTGCTGTTGGACAGTGCGCAAGCGAGGATGCCGACACCTGCGCCCATGGCGCAGGCCTGATAGCCGGACTTGCTGAAGAACTCTGCGTCTTGACCTTGGGTCAGGCGCGGGTCGGTCCCGTCGCTGTCGCCGAGCATGGAGCTACCGGTGTTGGCGCAACCGGTCAGCAGCAGGCTGCCGGCGACAACGAAAGCGATCTGTAGCTTGAAGCGAGTCCAAAGGCTGCGCGACATGGTGAAACTCCTCGGTGACGGTGTTGACATGTTGTTATTGAGTAACGGTTTTGCAGCTGTTCAGCCAGGCTTCAGTGTCGATTTTCTGCTTTTGCAGGAACGCCTTCTGATTGGCCCAGTGGGTGCGCAAGTAAGGTTTGAGGTCTTGCAGCTGTTTGTTGCGGGTGATGATTTCTTCCATTACCGGGACCTGCGTTTCAAGCAATGGCTGGCCGTACAAGGTCGCCGATTCCACCAGGCTGCTGGCGTAGTAACGGCTGAGTTTGTGCAGGCGATCCTTCTGCTCGTCGAGCTTGCCTTTGCGCATGTCGCAACTGGCGTCTTTGTCCGCGCTTTCGCAGTTAAGCTTGTAGTTCTTTTGCAGGAAGTCCAAGTACTGGCCGTCGTCTAGCATCTTGGTGCACAAGAATGCGCCCAGATTGAGGCTGGCGCGAATCGCCTGGTCGCGGGTTTCTTCCTGCTGCTGGTTGCTGGCGCGCAGTTGGTTTTCCAAGGCCTGAAGCTTTTCCTTGAGCGCTTTGTCTTCGACGCCCGAGGCCAGGCTGTTCAGGGATTGCACGGTGCCTTTGTCGGCGGATTCGGTTTCCTTGCTGCCGGTGCCGAGTTTCTTCCAGCTGCTTTCGATGCTGGCGACCCGTTCGCGAGAGGTGAGGGTCGGTGAGACCATGACCAGGCGCAGGCCGGTGGTTTTGTTTTTCACCTGACCGTCAGCGTTGTAATACGGCTCTTCCTTGCGCAACGCAGTTCGCAGGTCGGCCTGAGCGGTCAAGTAGTTGCCGCCACGCACGACGTAGCCGCCGGCCTGGCCGTGCTGGCGGTCGAGTTTGTTCAGGCGAAACGGCTCGAACATCATTTCGTCGACGTTGCCGAGCATGTCATGCAGACCCAGCGGATTGGGCTTCTGCAGACCGGACAACTGCACTTTGCCGTTGGACGATTGCGCCCCGGCGAACCACTCGTAGGCATTGATGCCGTCCGGCATCGGGTAGTGCGTGTCGCGAAACTCTGCAGCACCGACTTCCAGCCCGCCGCGTGCGGCGAATTCCCACTCGACTTCAGTCGGCAGGCGCAGGAAGCCCTGTGCGCCGTCCTCCTTGGGCAACTTGTCGGCGGCGTTTTTGCGCAGCCACAGGTTGTACTTGTCGGCGGCTTCGATGGCTTGCACCCAACTCACCGCCGTTTGCGGTATGCGCAGTTTGGTGGCGGCGGTGGGGCAGGTTGCTTCGGTCAGCGCAGCGTATTGCAACTGACTCATTTCGTACTTGGCCATCAGGTAGTAGCGGGATTTGTCGTTCTTCGCACCCGTGAAACTGCCGGCGATGAACGTCGGTCGGGTCTGTTCGACGTAGCCGTATTCCGCGCCGTCCTGACCGATGTTGATCGGGTAATCGTCGAGCGGGCCGGCCACCGGAATGAACACCTTGCGAAATACCATGGAGCCTTCGCAGGGCATCGGCAGCACCACGTCGGCGGCGTCCGGCATCGGGTTGTAAAACTTCTCTTCCCAGCCCGCCGCCGAGGCGTCGAGCACATAGCCGAGGCTCAGGGACAACAGCAAGCCAAAACGTTTATAGCTCACGCAGACTCTCCGCAGGTTGGATGTTGATCGCTCGCAGGGCGCCGATCACGGCCACCAGTGCAGCGACCAGAAAGGTCAGGAGCAGGGCGGCGAGGCCATGCCAGACAGTGATGTGGCAAACGAAGGTGCCGGTGGCCTGACTGCTGCCGAGCAAGTAGTCGAACAAATGGCTGCCGACGGCATAAAACCCCAGCCCGCCAACGTAGCCGGCCAGGCTCAGTAACAGCGCTTGCAGGACCACGAAACCGCCGACGGCCCGGCGCTTGAAACCTAACAGACGCAGGACCGCGAGGCTTTTGCGTTTGCGGTCGATGTTGGCCAGGAACGCGCCGACCATCGACGCCACGCAGCCGATCAGCGCCGCCACGGCGATCACGCCGAAGATCAGCCCCAGCACATGGTTGATGGCTTTGACGTTATCGATATCGGCCAGCCGGCTCGACGTTTCGATGTGTTGTTCGTTGAGCCAGTGCTCCAGCGGTGCGACTTGATCGATGTCGCGTGCATACACGCGGGCGCGGGCATACAGCGGTTGCAGATTGCCCAGAGGCTTGCCGGTGTCAACGCCGAACCCACTGACCTGATAACCGTCGCGAAAGCGCTCCAGATCCAGCAACAGCGGCGGGGCGACAAACCCGGCCGCGCGGCCGAAGCGGGCGCCGTCGAGCACCGCCAGCACCGTCAGCGTCATCTCGCCGCGTTCATTGACACCTTCCAGACGGCGCAACGCCCGCAGTTGCACACTGTCGCCGGCCTTGGCCTGCAAGCGTTGCGCGGCGCTGGCGCTGAGGATCACTTGATTGCTGACCGGGTTGAGCGACGGCAGATCCAGTTGTGGGTCGCCAGGTTCCGTGGCGATGATTTCTGCACCTTCGACAAACCGTTGCATGCCGATCAGCAGATCCGCCTGGGTATTCAGCGAGCGCGTCTGGCCGAGGGCAAAACCGGTTTCGGGACGCAGGCGCAAACGCTCGATCCAGGCACTGTCGTAGTTGCCGTTGCTGAGCATCTTCACTTCAAGGTTGCGCGGGTCGCGCAGCAGTTCGTCCTGCAACTGGCTGACCACCCCGTGCTTGAGCCCGAACAGCAGCAGCAACGGCGCGATCACCGCCACCAGGGAGGCGGCGATGCACAGCGAGACCTTGCGGTCGTGCCACAGGTCTTGCAGCGCCAGTGAGCCCAGCAGGCGCAAGCGATCAGTCCATCGGTTCAAACAGTGTCTCTCCCTGGCGGCTGATAGCGCCGAGGCGCGGCAAGCCGAAATCCTTCAGCAGGGCCCAGTCATGGGACACGACGAGCGCACTCAGGCCCATGTTCGACACCAGGCTCAGCAGCAACTCGAACAAACGCCGGGCGCTGTGAGGGTCGAGCGCGGCGGTCGGCTCGTCGGCCAACAGCAGCAGCGGTTCATGGGCAATGGCGCGCACACAGGCAACGCGCTGGCGTTCGCCGATCGACAAGGCCTGAGGTTGTTTATCCAGCAATCCTTGCAGGCGCAACACGTCAACGGCGTGGTCGATGTGCTCGCTCTTCACCGACATCCCGAGCAAACGGCGCGGCAGGCTGATGTTGTCGCGCACGCTCAGAAACGGCAGCAACCCGCCACTCTGCAAAATGAAGCCCAAATGCCGGGAGCGCACCGCCGCCAAGGCTGGCTGGTCATCGCTGGCAAGCAGTTGGGCGATGTCCTGATCGTGGGTTGCGCCCAGCCGAAAGCGCTCGAGTTCCACCGGCGCGAGCAACAGGCCGATGGCTTCGAGCAAGGTGCTTTTGCCGCTGCCGCTCTCGCCAGTGATGGCGAGGATTTCTCCGGCACCGACCTGCAAATGCGGCAGGCGCACGTGATGGGCCAACGCGCCGTCACCACGGCGCACCAGCAAGTTCTTGATATCGAGCATCAGCGTCTCGTTAAGGCATCATTTCGAGTGGCACGGGGTACACGTTGTCCCGCGCATCGCTGTCCTTGGCTAAAGCAACCCAGCGGTCGACGTCAGCGTTGTAACGCTGGTAGTGCCGTAGCTTGGTATTGAGCGTGCGGATGAATTTCTCCTGCGCCAGGCCATCCCAGCTCTTCCAGGTTTCTTCGTCCAGGTTCAATACTTCGCTCTGATACGGCAGGTCTTCGAGGTACTCGCCGAGCACACCCATGTCCGCCAGTTTGGCTTTGCTGTTCTGCTTGAGCTGATTCGGGTCGGCGCCCATAGTCGCGGCGACCGAACGCAGGCGATCGAACATTTCCGTCGGCGAAATCAGGCCTTCGTTGGCGGCATCGAGAATCTGCTTCATCACGTCGCTCAAGTCGCTGAGCTGTGACTTGGTCAGCAGCACCCGAACATCGGTGGTCGGGATGTTCTGCTTGATCAGGTCACGGTCGGTGATCCACGCCTTGAACACCGGCGGGGCCTTGCTGTTGGTTTTCTCGCCGAGGTAGGCGAGTTGCATGGCGTGGCCGATCAGCGCCGCGTCTTCGAGCATTTTTTTCTCGGCCGGGTCCTGCTTGGCGTTCGCCGCGCTGCCGATGGCGTCTTCGCCCATGTAGGCGGCTTTCACCTGAGAGGTGATCGCGGCGGCCAGTGCGTCGACCTTGCGCCCGAATTCATGAATATCGCCAGCGTTCACCGGGTAGTACAGCGAGGTGTTGGTGCCCGGGTAGGTCGACAGGTTCTGGTACTGCGCCTCGGCCTTGGCGTGGTCCTTGGCTCCGGCCGGGGTTTTCAAGTGCAGGGTGTAAATTGCCACGCCCGGGTTGGCGGCTTCCATACGCACCTGCGCGGCGCTCAAGCCGGTCTTCGACAGCTTGTCGTCGCCTTCGATGGCGCCCGCGTCGGTGATCAGCACCACGTAGCGCGCGCCGAACTGGCTCCAGTCGACCTTGTCGATGCTGTCCATGACGCCGGCAAAGGCGTCCTCATCAAAGCTGCTGCTCGACACGGTGGCCTGTTTGAGGTCGGCGATCTTGGCGAAAAAGTCGGCGCTGTCTTTCACCTTGGTAGGGTCGGCGTACATCTTGGTGGTGTATTCCAGCCCCGGCACCGCCTGGGTGTTGGAGCGGAAAGCCACGAGACCGAACTTGACCTGCTTGCCGAGGTTCTGCGCTTCGATCCGCTGATAAACCTTGCGGATCGCCTCGCGGGTGCGGTCGATGTAAGGGTCCATCGATATCGTCGAGTCGATGACAAACACCACCGCAGCACTGAATTCTTTCAGTTGGTTGGCGGTTTTGTCCTCGGCTGCCTTGCCGCCGGCAGCGCTGTTCGCAGCACCGCCCTTGGCATTCTTGTCATCCGGTTTACTGACCGACGCGACGTTGAGCAGGCGCGTGCGGAAACCGCTTTCGGTCATGACTTCTTCGCCACTGAGCACCGGCAGCAGGTAGAACTGCTTTTGCAGGTCGACGAAGTATTCAGGTTCTTCAGCCAGTACGCCCGGTGCTTGTTTGCCCTTTTTCAGCGTGGCCCGCAGCGGCGCGACTTTGCTGACCGGGTCCGGCGCATCGAGGATGCCTTCGACGGTGGCGCGGTCCTTGAAGAACAGCAACCGGTCGCGGTTGGCCGGGTTGGTGAAGGCAAGTGTCAGCTGCATCTTCCAGTCGGTGGTGCAGCTGGCAGGCAGCCAGCCAATGGTTTTGCCGTAGCTGTCGGGGCCGACTTTCAGCCATTCGGCGTTTGCCGCTTGAGCGCGTTCGTACACATAGAAACGGCTGAAGACCGGTTGCGCATCGCCTGCTACACCGCCCGCTGTCGGGCTGATCTTGCAGCCCGGCGTGGTCAGCACGCGTTGGAACAGGGTCTTTTTACCGGCCTGGATCAGCGGTTTGTCATCGGCCTGGGACAACGGGCTAATGCACAGCGCCAACAGGGCGGCGCCGCTCAACAGGAATCGACTCAGGGGAGAGCGCATCACTTCTGCAACTCCTCGAAACGCTGCTTGGCTTCGGCGTTGTTCGGGTCCTGGGTGAGGATCGTTTCGTACCAATAGGCGGCGGTGGCGTTGTCCGCGACCGGGAAGCATTCGCTGGCCTTCAGGTATTTAGGGTCGTACTCGCGGGCATAAGCGTTGGCGATCAGCGCGTCACCGGCCTGGGCACGGTTGGCGTACAAGCGCTGGGCGACACCGCAGTGTTTGCCGGCCTTGGCCTGGTTGATGATCTCCAGCAACTTGGCACTGTCGGGCGCAGCCTTGATGCAGGTCTGGACGAAGGTCAATTCGGGCAGGCTGTTCATGCTGTCGAGGGTGCAGGCTTGTGCGTCAGCGCCGGCCGGTGCGCCGGCAGGCGCTGTGGCCACCGGGGCAGGCGCCGGAGTGCGTTTGTAGAACCAGAATCCGCCGCCCGCTGCCAGCAGCAACAACACGACAATCAACAGGCCGATCAGGCCTTTGTTGCTTTTCTTCACCGGTGCGGGAGGCGGCGTGTAGTCGGGCTCGGTGAGCACCGACTCCAATTCTACTTCTGGCTCGGCGGTGGACAGGACCAGTTCAGGCAGCTCCGGGATTTCCGGGATTTCCGGTGCCGGTGCACTCGGCGCCGTCAGTTCGGCGCCACCATACGTCGAGCGCGTCTGGCCGCCGGCCGTGGACGGCAGCACACCAACGCCGGGCCGAACCACGCCTTTGTCTGCATGCCCTTGGCTCTGTTCGCGTAGTTCAATCTGGAATTGCGAGTTGGCGCCGCCTTCCAGCAGCGGGTCGACCACGTCCGGGCCGACCTGAGCTTCCAGGCCTTCGCCGCTGGCCGTGACGTTGAAACGCGAGACCTTGAACCAGAATGGATTGTTGCTCCAGGCCTTGTGGTCCTGGAGGTAAAAACCGTCCTGGTTACGCTGAATGGAAAACTCCAGCTGTTCCTCGCTACCCTGCCATTTCTTCACAGTGAGGCGGGCCTGGCCAGGCACATTGGGCTCTAACGCGAGCAGGTCGACACGAATTGGCATTGCTTATCTCGCTGTGAAGGCTGTGAGCACTTGGCCCAGCCGTTCGTTCTGTTCAGGGGTGATTTCGCGCCCGGCACCATGGCCGGCGTTGTCCTGCGTGATGTAGGCCAGGCCCGAGAGCCAGTCGCCGAGATACCGCTGTGCCTGATTCGCCGGTTGCGCCGGCAGCACGGGCACTTGTCCGGGATTGATGTCGGTGTAGTACGAGAACAGAGGGGCCTTGGCTCCGGCGCGACTGTTCGGACGCTCGCTTACCGGCTTCTGCAGGTAACCGAACCAGGACACGAAATCGCGCAGCACCCGTTGCACTTCCAGGACCTGGCGCTCGACCAGTTGATCGCGTCGCGCGCCGCTTTGTGCGCGCTTGAGCACCGCGTGGCTCAGTTGCCCCGGCAAGTCCTGGCGATAGCCGGCGGTGATCAGTTCGTCGACCACCGCTTCCAGCAAGGCCTTTTCCAGGCCGAGCAGGTTGAGCAGGCTTTGGCGGGTGGTCAGTTCACGCAGGTGCGCGATCCAGGCCTTGAACGCCGCTTTGGCGAAACGGTGCTCGTTGCTTTGCAGTTCGGGCGCCGGGGTGCCGGTGTTGCTGCTGACCGGCGTGTCAGGGCTCGTGTCGTCACCAAAATCGAAATCGAAACCGGCGTCGTTGCCATACAGGCTCTGGCTCGGTGTCGGGGCGACCGGTTCATCGTTCGCGGTCGGCTCGTCATCCGTTTCGTACACGCCACTGAGGTACAGGTCGCGGACCTCTTCGCTCGGCATGTCGAGTTGATCGATCAGCTCGCCGAGCACTGCCGGGCGACGGCCCAGGCCGGTCAGAATCATCTGCGCCTGGGCTTTCTTGGCGGCAGCGGCACCGTCGCCGTCGGCGTGGTACCAGGTACTCAGACCATGAGTGGTCAGGCCTTCGAGGCATTCGCTCAATTGCTCGCGGATGCGCTGCAATTTGAATTCGATATTGGCCACGCCTTTGAAACTGCCGCTGAAGTGGCTGATGCCACCGTCATCGTTGCGCAGCATTTCTTTCCAGGCGTTGGCAGGATCGTGGATGTGTTTGCACACCAGGTCGTTGCCGGCAAAGCTTGTACCCAGGGCGTCGACTCGCTCCTGGTAGCTGGCATTGAGGCCGGTTTCCGCACCGGTCGCGTCTTGCTCGATGAACGCCGCGTCCATGCGTGGTTTGCGCACCAGGAAGGTATTTTGGAACGGCGTGCCGGCCCAGTCGCTCATCCAGCTCAGGCTGCCGAAGCGCTCCAGCATGGTCAGCTTGACCATGCCGTTCCAGCTCTCATCGTACTGATCAGGCGTCAGACTCAGGGAGTTGGTGATGCGCAGGTCGAGCATGGTCAGCGCCCAGATCAGACCGGTGTCGCGCTTGCTGCGAGCGGCCGAGTCGGCGCCTTGGGTCTTTTCGATCCAGCGGGTCAGCACCGGGCCTACGTCGTTGACGTCGCTCTGCTTGGTCGAACCGGTGCAGACCACCAGCGCGTTCATTTCCTGGTTATCGGTGTAGCGTTCGAACAGGTAGGCGACCTTGCCACGCAGGATCAGCTGCGAAACGGAGTTGTCCTTGGTGGCGGATTGCGGGTCGTTGGAATCGGCGATCTCGTGCAGTTTCTTGCGCCCGCGATAACCGGGGAAGTCCAGCAAGTCGACTTGATTGACGATGTCGTCCGCCGGGGCTTCGATCAGGCCGAAGGTCATCTCGGCAGTCAGTGCCGCCAGTTGCGCAACCGGAATGCCCTGACTGTTTTGCAGGCGTCCGTCGACCTGGGGCCGCACGTCGATCGGCAAGTCCAGCGGGCTGCCGAAGCGCTCGAGGATGTCGACGTTCATGATGCTGTCGCGCTGGCTGTAGGTGTCGTTTTCGAAACTCACCAAGGCATGCAGTGGGGCGAACACGGTCTCGGGCAGGCCCAGCTTGTGCAGCGCGCCGGCCAGCTGCTGATACACGCGTGTCAGCTCGCTTTGCTCACCCCACAGGATTGAAAACAGCTCGGCACGTTCCTGGAAATTCAGCCGTGGCGCCAGTTGCAACGCCGTGGGCCAATACAGGTGTTCGAGTTTCTTCACCGAATTGCGGAAGTTGTCCCGCAGGTAATCCCACAGCGACACCAGATCGTCGGCGTTGACGCCCGGTTGCAGCGGCCCGGTTTCCCGACCTTCGAACGGTTTGAGCACGCGCAGGATGCGTTCTTCGTCGATCTCGTAGGAAATGCGTTCAAGGTCGAAATCCTTGAACCAGGAGTTGGCGAGAATCTTCGCCAGCTCGATTTCCTTGAACAGCGTGAGCTCTACCGGAAAGTCATTGTCCTGACTCTCCGTCGCCCGACGGCTGAAGCGCGTCACCAGACCGGTGGCTTCCTTGCCGCCACCTACCGGGTTGATGTGCTTGATGAAGTCCAGGCGCTGGCCACCGAAATCGGTTTCCAGTTTGCCGTTCTGACCGGCCGCGAGGGCTGAAATCAGGTAGGACTTGCCGGCCTGGGACAAGCCGAAAAAGCCGATGGTCATCGGCGTGCAGGCCACGCGACCGAGGCTTTGAGCCAGGTTGCGGGCACGGTGCAGGCGGATGTTCAGGTTGTCGGCTTCGCTGTCCAGGCGCGGCGCGTTGCCGCGCGTCTGGCCAATCCAGTCCAGCGCCTGACCGGCACCTTTATAAACAGCGGCCCAACTGGCAGAGAGCTGAGTTTGATCGGGGGTCAGATCATTCATTTGCGTTTCACACTTCCACTGTCGAGCCAGTACTTGGTCTCGCTCAGGCCGGCGTCGAGCATGGTGTTGAGTTCCAGCTCGAGGTCGCTGCGCGGGTTGAAGTTGACGTTGTTACTGTTGGATTCGATGTCGCGAACCGAGAGGCGGTCGCTGACCAGATCCTGCTTGCGTGTGTACTTGTCCGCCGGTTTGACCTCGAACCGCACCTTGAGCAGCGGCGCGCTGCCGTTTTCACCGATCGCCCGGGAAAACTTCTCCCGACCGGCCTTGGTGAACCGCAAGGTATAAAGCGGCGAGGCGGCCCAGCGGTCGGCGGCCAACTGACGGAAACCGAGGCGCAGATCGCCGCGCATTTCCAGCTGTGGCGTGTCGGCGGCATCGCCAACGCCGATTTCCGGCAGCTTGATTTTGTAGTCTTCGGACTGGATGTCGCGGTACAGCACGTCGGCATCCTTGATCACGTTGTTCAGGTCGATGACGCCGATGTGCTTGACGGTCGAATACGGCTTGAGCGCCGAAGCACGGAAGTAGAAGTTCGGCACGCTGTGGTTGGCGCACAACAGGCAGAGCATGGCGCCCACCGACGCGGTGCTTTTCGGGTCGTCGATCCGGCCGTTCTTGTGGAACGGGTACCAGCCGCCAGTGCGGTAGTTTTGCAGCGCCAGAATGCGCCCCGGTGGCAGCGGCAGCACCTTGCGAATGAACGCCTGGATGCCGGGCAAGCGCGAAGGGCGGCCGGTCAGCAGCAGAACGTCGCACGGGTAATGCGCGACCACTTCACACAGCGCACCGAGAATCTTGGTGATGTTGATCTGGTCGTTGAGGAACGCGGCGTGAAGCTTCTGCAGGTCGAAACTGATCGGCGCGTCATACAGGTCGAAACCGCTCTGACCGCCGACATCGCGGCGCACGGCGGCGTTGACGTAGTCGAGCACGGTCTGGCTGATCGCGTTGTCACCGAGCAATTGGCGGTAGCTTTGCGGGGTGACTTCTTGCGGCACTTGCGGATCGTAATGCTCGTACGCCTTGAGCAGCGCCAGACCTAGCGGTGCGAACACCTGCAGGTTCAGTTGCTGGCGCAGGATCATGTCCTGGGCGCTGACCGATTCATCGCCACACAGGCGTGACATCAGCGAATCCGGGGCTTTCACACCGGCGTTCTGCAAGGCTTTTTCGAAGCTCGGCAGGATGAAGTCCTGAATCACGTCCAGCAGGATGTCATCGCCAGCCACTTTGAAGCCATCGCGAAAACGCTGCTCGGGCACGATGTGCACGTTGCTGCCGCTGCCGGTGTTGCCGGCACGATCGAGGCGATAGTCAGTGATCACCAGGTCCGTGGTACCACCGCCGATGTCGATGGTCGCTAGGGTGATGCGTTCGCGGTCGGTCTTGTCTGGCCGGGCGATGGTGTCGAAAAACTCTTCCGGGTGACCGGCGAAATTCTCGTTGACCTCGGTGTACAGGTAGACCAACTGGCCGCAGGACGCTTCGTCCCATTCCACGCGGATGCTCGGGATCGGCGTACGCGGGCTGACGGCCTGATCCTGATGCGGGTCTTCCTCGCCGGCGTGCCAGCCGAGGCTTTTCCACACCAGGCCGATGGCTTGCAGCATGCGTTCGTTGAGAATGCTGCGCTCGGCCTGCGGCATGCCCGGCGGCACGGTCAGGGTGATGCTGTTGAGCTGGCGCGGCACGCGGGTGTGACCCTGGCGTGAACGCTGGGCCGGGCTGTTGATTTGCGACAGCGCCTGGGCCAGTACTTCAGCGAGCATGAAAGTCATCAGCGAGCTGCGCGAATAACGCGGCATGAACACCGGCAGACGATCATCTTCTTCGAGACTGTAAAGCGCTTCGCCGGTTTCATTGATCAGGTGCGAAAACGGCGCGGCGGTGGCGTACGGCTCGCTGTCGGTCTTGATGTACGAGCAGTTGAAGCGCCAGCCGTGGCCGTAGGCGTTTTCGTCCCACAGATAGCGTTTCGGGCTGGACAGGCCAGTGGACCCTTCGGTGCCGCGACGACGGCTGGCCAGACGGCTGGCCTCATTGCCGACGCGGGCAATCGTCGCCCATTGGAACGCATCGTGCCGGCCGCTCTTGACCGAGCAGTGGTCCTTGCCGAAGTACGCCTGGGCGAATTCCACACGGCTTTCGAACGGCAGGTTGTAAGTGTGTTCGGGGGTGATCAGGTCGCGCAGTTCCAGCACGTAGTTCTGTTTCAACCCGGAACCGGCCTGACCGTGGTTCTCGATCAGGATGCCGCAGGTGCGCGAGTTGCCGACGTCCAGCACCAGGTCCACCGGAATCGGTTTGACCAGGCCATTGCTGTCGTTGGCGACTACTTTCAGCTCAGGGATTTCTACTTTTGCCCGGGCCGTCGATTGCTGGGCGGCGGACGGCTTGCTCAACAGGCTGAGCAAGTTGAGGTAGTGCGCCAGGTGATAGTTGGCGCGGATGTCGGTGTCCAGCTCTGCGCGCGAGCGGTGGGCATTGCCCTCGTTGAACACTTCCAGCAGCCACTCGTTGACCCACGGCTGCGCGAGGAACCAGCGGGTTTCGCTGGCCTTCGTCGCCAGTTTGAAGGACACGCCGGAGCTGATGTCTTCTTCGTTTGGCGCCAGGTAAGCGGTGCCGTCACGCTTGGGCATGACGCGGCTGTCGAAGGCCATCGTCAGTCGGTGGGTGTTGCCGTCGATGTCGGGTGTCGCCAGTTTGACCAGGCGCATGCGCGACCAGTTGGTCGGACCTTCATCGAAGCGGTGCGGCGGCATGAAGCGGAAAAACGGGGTCGGCAGCCAGATACCGTCAAGCAGCTCGAGGCTGCTTTTCATGTCGACGCTGAACGCAGGTTTGGCTTTCTCGACCTTTTCCGGTTCAGGTTCGTAGAAAAAGAAGTCTTTCTCTTCGTTGTACGACAGGCGGCAGATCAGCCCGCTGATCATCGGCGCGAATTCGCCCGCCGGTTCCTTGCGAGGATCCAGGCGCAGGGCGAAATCCATGAACTGGATGCCGGTGTCGCTGACCAGCGTGACGGTGTCTTCGAATTGGGTGACTTCAGGCAACATGTCGGGTTATTCCGTTTTTATTCGGCCACGTGCCGCATGGACATGGGGAATTGTTCTTTTCCGTAACCGCCGGTGCAGTCTGCGACCGTGGTCGCCCCTTTGCGGCAGTTGACCTTGGGCATGTCGTAAGTGCTGCCGTCGGCGCACACGGCCTGACCCTGACTGTCGATGGCCAGGCTGCCACCCTTCATAGTAGCGCTCACCGGCCCGCTGCATTGGGTGCCGTCGGCCTGGTGTACGGTGACTTCGCCCTTACCGTCCTTGAGCTGGTACTCCAGACGCAGGGGTTTGCCGGTCCGGCGATCCTGAATACCGGCACCGGCGCGGAACTGACCGTCGAGGAACTTGGCGGCACCGTCGGCGGCGTCTGGCGGAATGCTCAGGGGAGGGCCGGGTTTTGCGGTGGCGGCGGGTTTTTCTGCCTCGGGCGATGTGATATCCGGTGGCGTGGTTTTGTTTTCGGGTGGCGCGGTTGGTGATTCGGCTGTCGGGTCTGCTGCCGGGTCTTTGGCGGGGTCTTGGGTCACGTCGGCGGGCGCTGCATCAGCCTCGTTGCCCTCGACGGTCGGCGCTTCCACGCCATTCGCTCCGGTCACAGCGGTGCCGGTTCCCGTGGTAGAGCCTACAACGGTGCCCGTCACCGGAACGCCATTCAACGTCGTGACATTGCCAGTCAGTTTCGGCTCTTCCAGTTGTTTTTCCACCGGCACGATGCCCTCAGGCAACAGATCGACCGCCACCAACGGAATCGGAACGCAACCACGCAGACCCAGCAACAGCCACAAAAGCAGCAGCAGGAACGGCAGCAGCAACAGCCACCACCAGCGACGCCACCACGGACGAGCAACCACTGGCACGACGGGCGCAACTACAGGCGCGGCTTCGACCACAGGGGGCAGCGTAAACGCGGGCGGAACCTGATAGAGGCAGTGCAGGGGATCGCGATTGCCGGTACCGGCATGCTCGAAACCCCAAAAGGTCAGCACCGGTTTGCCTTGCACCAGGTACACGAAGTTTTCGTCGGGGAAATGAATCACACGCTTGAGCAGCTTGCCGAACACGGCTTTGTCGCCTTGCTGCTGTTCGCCGGATTCAGTGCCCAGGAAACGCTGGCTCAATTCCTCGAGTGCGGTCTTCAGCGCTTCAAGTTGACGGCGGGCAGGGGCGCGTTCTTCTTCGGTCGCGCTGCTCCACGGGATCACATCGCCGTCGAGGCCGCTGTACCAGTCGATCTGGTTACCGAGTTCATCGCTTTGAGGGATGGCCAGATGATCGACCATTTCGGGGTTCTTGCGGCGAATGGCTTCGCGCAATTGCAGGGCTGCCCGGTAGACCGGTTGACCTGTTTCGCCCAGGGCAGTGAATGACCCGCTCTTACCGCTGCGTAATAGTGCCCCGCGCATTCAAACTCCATATGTTCTGTTGCGCAAAAATGACAGACAAAGATGCCTGTTCTTGCTCCTGCAATTAGCGGGCGACCTTAATGTCATAATGATGTCGCCGTCAATCAGCCGGAGGTCCAAAACCGTATGAGACTAGCGTAAGCGTGCGGAGGTTGCATGGGGTCAATTTAAATTCGCTTGGGATGGCTCGGGTGTACGCTTTTTAAGCTTGCTGAATCGTTTCATCAGCGCTATAAAAAATACACAACTCCAAGAAAGGCTTACCCATGAATCCGCTCAAACTCATCGTTGCCTTTGGCGCGCTGTCCGCTGCTTCCCATGCCATGGCCTGGGATTACGTTCTGCTCGACAGCGACAAAGCTTCCCAAAACTGGCAGATCACCAGCCAACAACTGGGGGTAAAAACCGGCAAACCCTTCTCCGTGACCCTGCGCACCTTGCACGGCGGTCGGCAGGAGGGTGTCAGCATCGTCGACATCGATAACGGCACGATGAAACTCTCGGTGGTGCCGACCCGCGGGATGAACGTCCTGCAGGCGTCGGTCGGTAATGTGCGTATGGGCTGGGATTCGCCGGTCAAGGACGTAGTCAATCCGTCCTTCATCGAACTCAACGGTCGAGGCGGGCTGGGCTGGCTCGAGGGCTTTAACGAACTGGTCGCCCGCTGCGGCTACGAGTGGGTCGGCCACCCAGGCATGGATAACGGTGAACTGCTGACCCTCCATGGCCGTGCCGCCAACATCCCGGCCAGCAAAGTCACGTTGCACATCGATGAAAAAGCGCCTTACGCCATCAGCCTGCGTGGCGAACTGAAAGAGCAGGCGTTCAAGAAAGTCGACTTCTCCGTCGCGACCGAACTGGTCACCGAGCCCGGCAGCGTAACGTTTGCCCTCAACGACACCTTGACCAACAACGGCGATTATCCGAAGGAATACCAAGCGCTGTACCACAGCAACTTCAGCACCCCATTCCTGGAGCAGGGCGCACGCTTTGTTGCACCGGTGAAACAGGTCTCGCCGTTCAATGACAAGGCAAAAGTGGATCTGCCGGACTGGCAAACCTATCGCGCGCCGACCAAGGACTATGACGAGACGGTTTACAACGTCGTGCCTTATGGCGATGCCAAGGGTGACACGTTGACCGTGCTGCATAACAAGGCGGGGAGCCTTGGGGTTTCGGTGGGTTTCAATACTCAGCAGTTGCCGGTGTTTTCCTTGTGGAAAAACACGGACACACAAGGGCAGGGCTATGTCACGGGTCTTGAGCCAGGAACGAGTTTTTCTTACAACCGCCGGTATCAGCGGCCACTGAATCTGGTGCCGACGATTGGAGCTAAAGAACAGAAGGAGTTTCAGATCAGGTACAGCTTGCTCGCTGATAAAGGGGCTGTGGATAAGGCGTTGAAGACGGTGAGTGATATTCAAGGTGGGCGGGAAACTGAGGTTCGGCAGGCGCCGTTGGTGGATCTCACCAAGGAGTAAACCGATCAATTGGCGCTCGGCCGATACTGCAGCGCTTCCGCCAGATGTTCACGGGTGATGCCATCGACCTGTTCAAGGTCTGCCAGCGTGCGTGCGACCTTGAGCAGTCGATGGGCTGACCTGAGTGACAGGGTCAAACGCTCGCAGGCGGTTTCCAGCCAGGCTTCGTCTGTTGTGGATAACTTGCAGTGACGGCGCAGTCCCGGCAAATCAAGGAATGCGTTGGCGCAGCCTTGGCGTTTATGTTGCCGCTCCCGGGCGTTGGCAACCAGCACCGCAGCAGTGGCAGTGTCATCACCGGGTTTGAGCGCAGGATTCAACGCCGTGGCTTCCCGCGCGACGGTCAGGTGCAGGTCGATCCGATCCAGCAGCGGTCCCGACAGCTTGTTGCGGTAGCGTTGGACCATGTCCGGTGTACAACTGCATTTGCCGCTGGGTTCGCCAAGATATCCACAGGGGCACGGGTTCATCGCGGCCACTAATTGAAAGCGAGCCGGAAATCTCACGCGATCCTTGGCGCGGGAAATCACGATGTGACCGGATTCCAGGGGCTCCCTTAAGACTTCCAACACCTTGCGATCGAATTCCGGGAGTTCATCAAGGAACAGAACGCCATGGTGGGCGAGGGTGATTTCACCGGGTTGCGGCTTTGAACCACCGCCCACCAACGCCGGGCCGGAGGCCGAGTGATGGGGCTGGCGGAATGGTCTTTGCGGCCAGTGGCTCAAGGGCACGCAACTGGTGACGGATTGAATGGCTGCGACTTCCAGCGCCTCGTTTTCGGCCAAAGGAGGAAGCAGCCCCGGCAAACGACTCGCCAACAGCGTTTTCCCGGTCCCGGGTGGTCCGCTGAACAAAAGGTTATGAGCGCCCGCCGCCGCAATCAGCAATGCGCGTTTGGCCGAAAGTTGTCCCTGCACTTCATTCAAGTCCGGATAGGGCTTGCTGGCGTAGAGCAACCCGTTGGAAACGTAGGGCTCGACCGGCGTATGTCCGTTGAAGTGCGCAACGGCTTCCAGCAGGTGATCCACGGCAAACACCTTCAACCCCGACGCCAGGCACGCCTCCTCGGCATTCGCCCGCGGCACCATCAGCGAACGCCCGGCCTTGCGTGCTGCTAGCGCAGCTGGCAACACGCCTCTCACCGCACGTACCGCGCCTGACAGTGCCAATTCTCCGAGGCATTCAATGTCATCCAGCGTCAACGTCGGCACCTGCACGCTGGCGGACAGAATCCCCAGGGCAATCGCCAGATCAAACCGTCCGCCATCCTTAGGTAAGTCCGCAGGCGCGAGATTCAGCGTGATGCGCCGCGCCGGAAATTGCAGGCCTGAATTGATGATCGCGCTGCGTACCCGGTCCTTGCTTTCCTTCACCGCCGCTTCGGGCAAACCGACCATGGTCAGCGATGGCAACCCGTTGGCCAAATGGACTTCGACGGTAACGGCGGGTGCATCCACGCCAATCTGGGCGCGGCTGTGGACGATGGAAAGGGACATGGTCGTTCCTTGAGCTGAAGTAGCACCGCTTCCTGCGGTTTTTGAAGGGTAGTCGGGAGGTGGTGATTTCGCGTGGCGATGGAGGCGCCAAACTTTCGCAGGATGTTGCGAGTGCTGATGAGCTAATTCGGAGGCGAAAGGAAACGCGAGTCAGACGGTTTCTTTGGGGAGCTTAGTCAGGCTCGTGCCTGCAAGCCAGCCACTCGGCTCAAGTTCTTTGCCGTGAGCAGCGGCGACATCGAAAAAGCGGCGTTGATTCGCCGATACGTTCCCGGCTAACCGGAGAGCCTCAGCATGATGTTCAGCGACCAGGAGCAGTTTGGCTTTTCGTTTTCTTGGTTTCATAGCGACCTCTTTTGGATTTGAAGACTGCTTTTTAGGTCTGTCAGCTTAAGAGGTGAGTGTGGTTGGGGCGCAATAAGAATTGGCACTTATTTTTGTAGGATTCGGCTTGAATTCAAAGGCCTTCTGAAGGACGTAGGTAGTCTATTTCCTAAAGTTTTGAAAGGAGGGCCCAAACTGGAAGCGGTGGGTTGGAATTCATGAGTTCAGCTTCTACACTCAAGATTAATGCATAACGTTAAGCTTTAAATTATGATCGTTAGCTTTAAGTGTTCTGAGACTGAGTACCTGTTTCGCAACGGTAAGACCCGTATGTGGTCAGCCATTCTGAGTGTCGTGGAACGAAAGCTGACGATGCTTGATGCTGCTGCCGTACTGATTGACCTTCGATCACCACCGGGCAATCGTCTGGAGGCATTGGAGGGGGATCGAAGAGGTCAGCACAGCATCCGCATCAACGCTCAATGGCGAATTTGCTTTGTTTGGGGTCCTAACGGACCAGAGAATGTCGAAATCGTCGATTATCACTGAGGTGAGTAATGACTAAGAATGGTATGCGCCCGGTGCACCCTGGCGAGATCCTCAAAGAGGAATACCTGGAGCCTCTGAGCCTTACGGCTGCTGCTCTGGCCAGAGCATTGCGCGTTTCGACCCCCACGGTGAACGACATTGTGCTTCAGCGTCGGGGCGTCAGTGCTGATATGGCTCTCAGGCTTTCTATTTGTCTGGATACGACCCCTGAATTTTGGTTGAACTTGCAATCGACTTACGATTTGCGCAAAGCCGAGATTGAACGAGGGGCTGCGATCCGGGATCAGGTTGAGCGTCTTTCGCACTGCGCCTGATCCTCTGCTCCTGAACAAACCCCATGTTACAAACGTGGGGTTTTTTTGTCGTTCAGATTGCCAGGAGTATTCGGGAAGCACGCTTCCACCACGGTGCATTGACTGCGCGCTGTGGCCGTTCACCCTCTGGAAGCATGTGCGGAACATCCTGTAACCGAATCCACGGTTGGTTATTCCAGTGCAGCAAACTCAACGACATCTCCGGCCAATTCAGCAGGCTCAGAATCGGGCGCTCTGTTGAGGTGGGTTGCTGTGCGTCTCTCAGGGCTGGGACCACGTCGTGGGTCAGCCATTCGCGCAGACCTCGGTATTCGGGGCAGTAGTGGTAGACCAGCAACGCGTAGACGCCGGATTCGCTGATCAGCAGGGTGTTTTCGATGTCTCCGTGGATGAGCATTTGGGCGGTTTGGCGTTGGTCGGGGTCGAGTTTTCGGACGGCTCGTTCGTCGAGGAAAAGCCTGAGCAATCGGCCGAGGTCGCGGGCGCTGAACCAAGCCTGGTTTTCAAGCAGGAGGGCGTGAAGGTGGAGTTTGTGGCGGGTGAAGACGTGGGGGATCAGGTGAGAGTCATTGCGAATCATCGAAAGCTCCTTTTGCTAAAGGGGCTGCCGGCAATCGTCGCCAAACGAATGGGTGGCAGCTATACGCGGGTTGGCGAACCGGAGCAAAAGGAACCCGGCAGATCCGAAGATCTCCCACGCACAGCCGCCATGACTCGATATGGCGGAAATTAGCCCGCCATCGGATGGTCGTCGTGCTCCTTAAGCCTTCCAGGTCGCCAAACCCAGTGCTGAAATATTCAGCAGAGGGTGAGCTTAGGAACCGGGGCTGTGCGGCGCAATCGGACGGCGGTGGTTTTGTTGTAGGAAGGTGCTTGGATTTTTGAGCGCTTAAAGATCAAAAGATCGCAGCCTTCGGCAGCTCCTACAGTTGAATCTGAAGGTCGTTCCGACCTTATCGCGAGCAGGCTCGCTCCCACAGTGGATTGGGTTTCACCGTGGGATCTGCGGCGTTATTCGGTGGGTGGATTTAGCTTCGCTTCAAGCTCCGCAACCTTCGCCTCAAGACTTTCCAGCCGTGCCCGGGTACGTGCCAGCACGACCATCTGGCTATCAAACTCTTCCCGGCTCACAAGATCCAGCTTGCTGAAGCCGCTCTGCAACAGAGCCTTGAACTGGCTTTCGATTTCGCTTTTCGGCAGTGGGGTGTCGCCGCTGAAGAGGCGGGAGGCGGTGCCGCTCAGGGCATCGAGGAAGTCTTTGGGCGCGAGCATGGGAAATGTCCTGTCAACAATGGCGGGCAGTGTATCACGCAGTGTCTATAGTCAATCTCGCCGTCAGGGGTGCACGCTTTTCGCGCATGGTGACGGGCGGCTGCGCACTGTTGTTGTGCGTATCCGTCGGGCCATTTGCGCGAAGCCGCTTGCAGCAGCGGCCAAAGGCTTGAAATCAGTGGGTTTTGGCGAGATGGCAAGCTTTCTGCTTAGTCGGTAGTGACCCATGCACTGATGCAGTCGCTGTGACGAATGCAGTGCGCCAAGCGGAACGGGGGAAGTGTTTCGTGCGGAGTGGTTAGCAGGCGTCGGACGGGCAGGTAAGGCCGACGATGCGTTACAAAGCCAGGCACTGCGCTTAGACTTGAGTCGGGTTTGTTTTCCTGGGGCAAGTCCACCAATTCGGGAGAGAGTTTTCATGAAGCTAGTCACTGCCATCATCAAGCCGTTCAAACTGGACGACGTACGCGAGTCGCTGTCCGAGATCGGCGTGCAGGGCATTACCGTTACTGAAGTCAAAGGCTTCGGTCGGCAGAAGGGTCACACCGAGCTGTATCGCGGCGCGGAATACGTGGTCGATTTCCTGCCAAAGGTGAAGATCGATGTCGCCATTGACGACAAGGATCTTGACCGGGTTATCGAGGCGATAACCAAGGCTGCCAACACCGGCAAGATCGGGGACGGCAAGATCTTCGTGGTCAATCTGGAACAGGCGATTCGCATCCGTACCGGCGAAACCGATACCGACGCAATCTAAGCCGCCACAAACCCAACGCCCCAGGAGAAAACAATATGACTCTGCGTAAATTCGCAGGGCTAGGAGCCCTGTTGTCCCTCGTAATGCCCAGCCTGGCTATGGCGGCAGACGAAGTGGCGGCCCCAGTCCTTAATTCCGGCGACACTGCTTGGATGATGACCTCGACAGCCCTCGTGCTGTTCATGACCATTCCCGGCCTCGCGCTGTTCTACGGCGGCATGGTTCGCTCCAAAAACATTCTTTCCGTGATGATGCAGTGCTTCGCCATTACCGGTCTGATCAGCATCCTGTGGGTCATTTATGGCTACAGCATCGCGTTCGACACCACGGGCATGGAACAGGGCGTCATCAACTTCAACTCGTTCTTCGGTGGCATGGGCAAGGCGTTCCTCGCCGGTGTCACGCCAGCGAGCCTGACCGGCCCTGCGGCGCTGTTCCCTGAAGCGGTGTTCGTCACCTTCCAGATGACGTTCGCCATCATCACCCCTGCGCTGATCGTCGGTGCCTTCGCCGAGCGGATGAAGTTCTCCGCCATGCTGATCTTCATGGGCGTCTGGTTCACCCTGGTGTATGCACCGATCGCGCACATGGTCTGGTCCGGTAACGGCGGCCTGTTGTGGGACTGGGGCGTGCTGGACTTCGCTGGCGGCACCGTGGTGCACATCAACGCCGGTGTGGCCGGTCTGATTGCCTGCCTGGTACTGGGCAAGCGCAAAGGTTTCCCGACCACCCCGATGGCGCCGCACAACCTCGGTTACACCCTGATGGGCGCCGCGATGCTGTGGGTAGGCTGGTTCGGCTTCAACGCCGGTTCCGCCGCTGCGGCCAACGGCACGGCCGGTATGGCGATGCTGGTGACCCAGATCGCAACCGCCGCCGCTGCACTGGGCTGGATGTTCGCCGAGTGGATCACTCACGGCAAACCAAGTGCTCTGGGTATCGCTTCGGGTGTTGTGGCCGGTCTGGTTGCAATCACCCCAGCCGCTGGCACCGTGGGCCCGATGGGCGCTCTGGTCATCGGTCTGGCAGCCGGCGTGGTGTGCTTCTTCTGCGCCACCACTCTGAAACGCAAACTTGGCTATGACGACTCCCTGGACGCCTTCGGTGTGCACGGTATCGGCGGTATCCTCGGCGCGATCCTGACCGGTGTCTTCGCTGCACCGTCGCTGGGTGGCTTCGGCACCGTGACCGACATCGCCGCACAAGTCTGGATTCAGTGCAAAGGCGTGGGCTTCACGGTGATCTACACCGCGATCGTCACCTTCATCATCCTCAAGGTGCTGGACGCTGTCATGGGTCTGCGTATCACGGAAGAAGAAGAGGCCGTCGGCATCGATCTGGCACTCCACAACGAACGCGGCTACAACTTGTAAGTACGCGCACAAAAAAAACTTGCCCGGCTTGCCGGGCATTTTTTTGTCTGGAGTTTGTCAGTGAAGGAACTGCTGAAAGGTTTTTTCGTACACGTTTAGTGGCGTTTACGACGGGCGTTTTTCTGCGGCCAATGGCTTACATGATAGAAGGAATATTAGGGCCTTTGTTTTTTCCCAGAGCGCGCTAGAATGCGCCCCGAACGTGCGGAGAACTGTATGTGGCAACAGACTCTGATTACCCTGCGGGCGAGGCCCCGGGGCTTTCATCTGGTAACGGACGAGTTACTCGCCGGCCTGCCTGAACTCAAGGCATGTCGGGTCGGTCTGTTGCATTTGTGGCTGCAGCATACCTCGGCGTCGTTGACCATCAACGAGAACGCCGATCCGGCGGTATGTCGCGACTTCGAACGATTTTTCAATCGTCTGATCCCACAAGGAACAGACGGCTATGAGCATAACGACGAAGGCCTGGACGACCTCCCGGCGCACTTCAAGGCCAGCGTGCTTGGCTGTCAGCTCAGTTTGCCGATTTCGGCAGGCCGACTGGCGCTGGGGACCTGGCAAGGCGTTTATCTGGGCGAGCACCGTGATTTTGGCGGTGCCCGTAAAGTCCTCGCCACCGTGCACGGTGAAGAGGCATAAACCGCTGGTTGCCAGCGGTTGTAGAATTTTTTCCGGCGGCCTTCGACAGACGGCGAAGCTGGGCTATAACTAATCTGCTTTTCGCAAGTCATGAGGTAGAACATGAGCGACGATGATCTGGAAAACGACGACCTCGAAGTAGGCGACGACGACGAAACCGAAGAAGGTCTGGAAACAGCAGCGGAAGACGTTGCTGACGACGATGGCGGTGAAGCGCCCGTTCCGACCGCCAAAGGCAAAGCCAAGGCAGCGGTATCGGTCGATGAGCTGCCGAGCGTCGAAGCGAAAAACAAGGAGCGTGATGCTCTGGCGCGGGCCATGGAAGAGTTCCTGGCCAAGGGCGGCAAGGTGCAGGAAGTGGAGGCCAATGTGGTCGCCGATCCGCCCAAGAAGCCTGATAACAAGTACGGCAGCCGGCCTATCTGAGCCTGCTACTTGCTTGCTGAAAAAGCCCGCCGTCGCTGCGGGCTTTTTCATGGGTGAAGTAAAAGGTCTAGGGCGTGACGCGATTCAATGTGGGAGCGGGCTTGCTCGCGAAGGGGCCGTGTCAGTCAGCATTGATGTCGACTGACACGCCGCTTTCGCGAGCAAGTCGAATCGTCGCACCGCCGCTCCCACAGTGGATGTGTGTGATCTCAGGATCAGTGTTGGGCGTTCCAGAGGGCCAACAACGCCGGCAACTCGCTCAGGCTGCGAATTTCGGCATCCGGTGCCTTCTCGGCTTCCCAAACCTTGCCCGCCGGGTTAAACCAGATCGCCCGCAATCCCGCCTGCTGGGCGCCGGCAATGTCGTCACCCGGATGATCGCCGATATGCACGGCCGTCTCGGCCGTCGCACCACCACGCTGCAACGCCTCATGAAACAGTCGCGCATCCGGCTTGCCGATGCCGATGTCTTCGGCGCACAAGGCAAACTTGAAGTAATCCGCCAGCCCTAACCGACGCACATCGGCGTTGCCATTGGTGACCACGCCGAGGGCGTAGTGATTGGCCAGCGTCTCCAGGGTCGGTTGCACCTCCGGGAAGATTTCCAGCTGATGCCGCGCATGCAGAAACACTTCAAAACTCTGATCGGCCAGGTCTGAGGCCTGATCATGGTCGTACCCGGCCTCTTCCAGAGCATGGAACAAGACTCGGCGGCGCAGGGCGCTGATGCGGTGCTTGAGGCCCGGTTCGCTGCTCAGGATCCGTTCGCGAATCGCCCACAAATGCTCCACCGGCACGGCGCCCAGATTTGGTGCATGCTCGGTCAGCCATTCACGCAATACGGCTTCGGCGCTGACGATCACCGGGGCGGTATCCCACAGGGTGTCGTCGAGGTCGAAGGTGATCAATTGAATTCTCATGACTCATCGCCTTTGATGCGTTTGGCCCGTGGATGGGCGCTGTCGTAAACCGTCGCCAGGTGCTGGAAGTCCAGGTGGGTGTAGATCTGGGTGGTTTTGATGTCCGAGTGGCCGAGTAACTCCTGAACCGCCCGCAAATCCTGGGACGACTCCAGCAAATGGCTGGCGAAAGAGTGTCGCAGCATGTGCGGATGCAGGTTCTGCCCCAGTTCGCGCTCGCCAGCGGCTTTAACCCGCACCTGAATCGCCCGTGGGCCGAGGCGCCGGCCTTGCTGGCTGACAAACACCGCGTCGTCCGCAGGGTTGGTCATGGCCCGCAGCGGCAGCCACAGCTCCAGTGCTTCTCGAGCTTTTTTGCCGACCGGCAGCAGTCGGGTCTTGCTGCCCTTGCCGAGCACTTGAACCATACCGTCAGCCAGATCCAGCTGATCCAGATTGAGTCCGGTCAGTTCCGACAACCGCAAACCCGAGGAATAGAACAGCTCCAGGATTGCTTGATCCCGACGCGCCAGGAAATCATCCTCCACCGCGCCCTCAAGCAGTTGCAGCGCACGGTCGGTGTCGAGGGTTTTTGGCAGCCGTCGTTCGCCCTTGGGCGGCGCCAGGCCGTTGGCCGGGTCGTGGTCGCAGAGGCCTTCGCGGTTCAGATAGTGATAGAGCCCGCGCACCGCCGACAGCAGCCGCGCCAGGCTGCGCGAAGATTGGCCCTGTGAATGCAGGCGAGCGATCAGGCTGCGCAGACGCTGGATGTCCAGGGCCGCCCAACTGCTGATGTTCTGTTTGACGCACCAGCCCAGCACTTTGTCGAGGTCACGGCGGTAGGCGTACAGCGTGTGGGGCGACACCTGCCGCTCACTGCGCAGGTGTTCGCAGTAAGCGTCCAGTTGCCGTTCCATCATCAGCGTACCGAGCGCAGGGAGGTGTTGACCCGTGGCAGCACGCGGCCCATGACTTCGGCGATGTAGCTGAGGAACAGCGTGCCCACCGAGCTCTTGTAGTGCTGCGGGTCACGGCTGGCGATGGCCAGGACGCCGTGGATGCCTTGGTAGCTGATGGCGACGACGGCGGTGGAACCGATCTGCTTGCGCTGTTCTTCGCCAAACAGGAAGTCCAGTTCGTGTTCACGCAGGCTGCCGCTGACGCTTTTGTCTTCCGAGAGCAAGCCGCCGATGGCTGTTTGCGCGTCGGCATGCGTGACCCAACGGCCGACCGGCATCGGGTTGTCACCCAGCAGAATCAGGCTGACGAAGGGCACCTGGAAGTCCTGGCGCAGACTGTCTTCGACACTGATCACCACGTCTTCCAGGCTGGTGGCGTCCATCAGCGCGAGAATCAGGCGGCGGGTCTTGTCGAAGAGGCGGTCGTTGTCGCGAGCCACGTCCATCAAGTGCGACAGGCGATGACGCAACTCGATATTGCGGTCGCGCAGGATGCTCATCTGGCGTTCGACCAGCGAAATGGTGTCGCCGCGCTGGTGCGGAATGCGCAAGGTTGCGAGCAGTTCTTCATGCTCGACGAAGAAATCCGGATGAGCCTCCAGGTACGCGGCAATCGCCGCCGCCTCAAGGCTTTCGGAAGGGGATTCGTCGGGCTGTAGGGCGGGAACCTGGGGCTTATCTTTCATGGATTCGACTCTCTCAAAGACGCACTTGTCCTTCATAAACGCGTACTGCCGGGCCGGTCATCATGACCGGTTGGCCAGGGCCTGCCCATTCAATGGACAAACGCCCGCCGGGCAGGTCGATCAAAAGCGGCGAATCCATCCACCCCTGGCAGATCGCGGCCACTGCGGCAGCGCAGGCGCCTGTTCCGCAAGCCTGGGTTTCCCCGGTCCCGCGTTCCCAGACGCGCAACTGCGCGCGGCTCCGGTCGATGACCTGGAGAAAACCGACATTGACCCGCGCCGGGAAGCGCGGATGGTTTTCGATTTTCGGCCCCAGTTCACGTACTGGTGCATTGTTGATGTCGCTGACCCGTAGCACGGCATGGGGGTTGCCCATGGACACGGCGGCCAGGTCGACCAGGGTGCCGTCGACGTCAACCTGATAGCTTGTGGCCTGCTCCGGCGCTTCGAATGGAATCTCGGCCGGCACCAGGCGCGGTGCGCCCATGTTGACACCGATCTGCCCGTCGCTGCGGATATCCAGTTCGATGATGCCGCTTTTGGTCTCGACGCGGATCTGCCGCTTCGCGGTCAGGCGCTTGTCGAGCACGAAGCGAGCGAAACAGCGAGCACCGTTGCCGCACTGTTCCACTTCGGAGCCGTCGGCGTTGAAGATCCGGTAGCGGAAATCCACGTCCGGGTTGCTGGGCGCTTCGACGATCAGCAACTGGTCGAAACCGATACCCGTATGCCGATCGCCCCATTGCTTGGCGTGTTTGGGCAGGATGTGCGCATGCTGGCTGACCAGGTCAAGGACCATGAAGTCATTGCCCAGGCCGTGCATCTTGGTAAAACGCAGCAGCATGGGTTTACTCCGGCAGCAGGCTTTCGCCAGCAAACAACTCGGCTACCGTCTCACGGCGACGCACTTCAAATGCCTGATCACCGTCCACCAACACTTCAGCGGCACGGCCGCGGGTGTTGTAGTTGGAACTCATGACAAACCCGTAGGCGCCGGCCGAATGCACGGCCAGCAGGTCGCCTTCTTCCAGGGCCAACTCACGATCCTTGGCCAGGAAGTCGCCGGTCTCGCAGATCGGCCCGACGATGTCGTAGGCACGAGCCGCGGTAGTGCGCGGGCGCACGGCGGTGACGTCCATCCAGGCCTGGTACAGCGCCGGGCGGATCAGGTCATTCATGGCCGCATCGACGATGGCGAAGTCTTTGTGTTCGGTGTGCTTGAGGTACTCGACCTGGGTCAGCAGCACGCCGGCGTTGGCGACGATGAAGCGGCCCGGCTCGAACACCAGCGCCAGGTCACGACCGTCGAGACGCTCGCGCACGGCTTTGATGTAGTCGGCAGCCAATGGCGGCTCTTCATCGCGATAACGCACGCCCAAACCACCACCGAGATCGATGTGGCGCAGGTAAATGCCGCAATCGCCGAGGCGGTCGACCAAGCCCAGCAGGCGGTCGAGGGCGTCGATGAAGGGTGGCAGGGTGGTCAGTTGCGAACCGATGTGGCAGTCGACACCGACCACTTCCAGGTTTGGCAGTTGGGCGGCGCGGATGTACACGTCTTCGGCGTCAGCGATGGCGATGCCGAACTTGTTCTCTTTAAGACCGGTGGAAATGTACGGGTGGGTGCCAGCGTCGACATCCGGGTTCACGCGCAGCGAGATCGGCGCGCGAACGCCCAGCTCGGCAGCGACCACTTGCAGGCGTTCCAGCTCATCGGTGGATTCGACGTTGAAGCAATGCACGCCGACTTCCAGGGCACGACGCATGTCGTCACGGGTCTTGCCGACACCGGAGAAAACGATTTTGTCGGCGCTGCCGCCAGCGGCCAGTACGCGTTCCAGCTCGCCACGGGAAACGATGTCGAAACCGGCGCCCAAACGCGCCAGGACATTCAGAACACCCAGGTTGGAGTTGGCCTTGACCGCAAAGCAGACCAGGTGCGGCATGCCGGCCAGCGCATCGGCGTAAGCCAGGTACTGGGCTTCGATGTGCGCACGGGAGTAGACATAGGTCGGTGTGCCAAAGCGTTCGGCGATGGCGGACAGGGCAACACCTTCCGCGAACAGCTCGCCGTCACGGTAGTTAAAAGCGTCCATGGCGTTCCCTTATTGGTAGACGTCGTGCTTGTGTGCTTTCGACGGAGTTTGCTGTGACGACTTGGCCTGCTCGGCAGGATCCTGGCTATCGTCAGGCAGGTACAGCGGGCCTTTTTGACCACAGGCCGATAATAAGCTGACAAAAGCGACGAGCGAAGCGAGCGCAGCAAGGGAAGAGATCAGGCGCTTCATGGCGAAATCCTTGAAAATGCATTAATTGCGCCGGAGTATACCGGCCACCCGGCAGCTTGCCTATGCGACGGGGCTCCCGTCCGGCGGGGCTTCGCACGATGCCGGTAAGTTATGTGCAATCCATTGTGGGAGCGGGCTTGCTCCGGGCGGCGTTCCGACGAATGCGGTGGTTCCGTCAACAAACATGTTGGATGTGCTGGCCCCTTTGCGAGCAAGCCCGCTCCCACAGGTACAGCGCTGAACGTATCGAAATCGACGCTTGATCGTTATCCTTTGCAATCACCGGGGCTCGCCCGTATCTTGCGGCGCTTGAGCGTGAGTAGACACTTTTTGAGGTTCCCGCAATGAGTTTGACTGAAGCCCGTTTCCACGACCTGGTCGATGCCACCCAGCAGACGCTGGAAGATATTTTTGACGAGTGTGACCTGGATATCGATCTGGAGAGCTCGGCCGGTGTGCTCACCGTCAAGTTCGAAAACGGCAGCCAGTTGATCTTCAGTCGTCAGGAGCCGCTGCGGCAGCTGTGGCTGGCGGCCGTTTCCGGTGGTTTCCACTTCGATTACGACGAAGAGAGCGAGCGCTGGATGTGCGACAAGAGCGAAGAACAGCTGGGCGAAATGCTTGAGCGCATCGTCAAGCAGCAAGCTGACGCCGAGCTCGATTTCGAAGGTCTGTGAAATCGTGACCCAGCCTGCGCCCGTTCGTCCGCCCAAACCGCTCTACAGCAATGTCAGCCCGGCGGTGGCTTCGCCGTGCAGCGGTGTGTGTCGGCTGGATGAGCAGAAGGTCTGCCTTGGGTGTTTTCGCCATGTCGAAGACATCCGCGAATGGCGCTCGGCCGATGACGATCGGCGGCGGGTTATCTGCGCCCAGGCTGCACAGCGCAAACAGGTCGGCGGGGCCTGACTTGTATATTTATTAAGCTGTGATAGTGTCGAGAAACGCCTCAACCCATCGAGGCTCGTGAAAACCCCGCCTTTTTCTGGCGGGGTTTTGCTTTTTCTGTGCAGAAGAAAGGAGTCTGCCCAAATCATGACCGCACCTTCAATCACCCTTACCCGTCTGGACGTGCAACGTCTGGAGCGCCTGATCGACAGCCTGGATGACACGCTGCCGGGCGTTATCGCGCTGCAAACCGAACTGGACCGCGCCGATACCCTGGTCGGTCACGATGAAGTACCCGCCGATGTCGTGACCATGAATTCCCGTGTGCATTGCCGCGAAGAAGGCAGCGGCAAGGACTATCACCTGACGCTGGTTTACCCCAAAGACGCCAATGCCGACGAAGGCAAGATTTCCATTCTGGCGCCAGTGGGCAGCGCGCTGCTCGGTCTCAAGGTTGGTCAGCACATCGACTGGCCGGCTCCGGGCGGCAAGACGCTCAAACTGACCCTGCTGGAAGTCGAATCGCAGCCGGCCGAGGGCGGTCACTTTCCGGAATAAACCCCTCAGACCTGCTCGAGCGCCTCGTTCAATGCGCGCTCCAGGTCAGCCTTGTAGCGCAAATACAAAATGCTTGAACCCTGACCATCACCGAGCAGGCCCGACAGGTCCAGGTCGGTGATGTAGCAGCGATAGCGTTCGGTTTCACGGCGCTGCTCGACGATTTCCCGGGCGACCACGCTAAACAATCGGTCGCCATGTTCCAGCTCTGAAAACTCCCGCTGATTGCAGTACAACGTGACCTGCACCTGTCCCGGTGCGGCTTTGCCGACAATTGCCTGCACATCGTAGAACGGTTTGTTGACCGGGGTTTGCGGCGCTGGTCGAGCTTCGACCCGACGCGCCCGTACAGGGCCGGATGGCAGCAGTTGGTAATACAAGGTGTCCAGGCTCAGCGGCTGGGCGACGTCCATCGGCAGCAAGGCGTCGCGCCGGTACTGGATCGATTGCAGGAAACGTTGCAGCGGCACCAGCAGGCTTTGCTCGTCGTGGTAGGGCAAGCGCTGCTGCCACAGGGCATTGAATTCATCCAGCACGTACAGGTCGGCGTGGTATTCGTTGATCCGGTAGAACACCTGAATGCAATCGGGCTGGCCCATCGGCAGGACCAGCGCCAGGTCGTGGTCTTCCAGTGCCATCGGGTCCAGGTGCAGCGGGCTGTAGCTTGCCAGCTCTTCGCCCAGGTAATCGACCAGCGCCGGCAGCGTGGCGAGGGCGACATGATTGACCTGGCCGGGCACCAGCTCCAGCACGTGGTAGTGCTGCTGGACCTGAATCAGGTAGCGATGATTGAGTTTGCTCAACAGCAGGTTCTGCGCGGTGTCGAGGATCTCTTCGACCCGCCGGGCAATAAACTGTGCGCGGTTGTGGCAGAAGCACCGAACCCGCAACGTGGGTTGTTGTAGCCCGCCGGGCAGGTTGTTGAGGTAATCGCGCACGCAGTCGAGCAGCGCGTGAGGGCCGTCGAAGCGGTTGACCAGCACTTCGTTCCAGCTATTAAGCGTGACCTGATCCAGGGTCAGCACCAGGTTTTCCCGGACGCCGGCGTAACTGAGGGAATCGGTGCGCTCGGTGGTCATCAGGATGTTCAGGTCGCGGTGGTGCTTGAGTGGATCGACGCCGACGTTCACCAGAATCAGCACTTCGCTCGGCTCACTGGCGCGCAACAACGGTTCTTCGGCGACAGTCGTCAGCGGCAGGACGATGCTCTGTTGCAGGCTGCCGAGCAGGTTGAACAGCTCGAACTCGCTCAGGTCGCTGCTGCCGGGGTGCAAGGCCAGGCGAGTGCTGCTGTCGATCACGCCGTTGCGGTGACACCAGGTCAGCAGTTCCAGCAATTGGCGGCTGCGCTTGATCGGTGCGAAATGCTCCCATTCGAGGGCCGTCAGGCTGCCGTTGTACAAACCCCACTGAGTTTGACCCGATTCTTTTTTGTTCGGCGCATGCACCAGCGTGAGGGTGTCTTCGGCCAAGTCCGGGGCGATGCCAGGGTTGATGAACTCGACCTTGTCGGCCTTGCGCTCGAAGGCCGCGTACAGCCGTCGACCCAGCACGTTGAGGTCGCGCTTGTTGATCAGGCTGACGGTCTGTTCGTTGCGGGCGAACTGGGTCAGGAAGCGATAGCTGTAATTGAGCTCGTTGACCAAGGCCCTGCGTTCAGAGCCGACCTGACGGACTTTCCATTGGCTGCGGCTATCGAGCAGGGCCAGTTGACGATGATCCCACTGCCATTCGTGGGCCAGGCGTTTGAGCAACGAACGCTGCCAGCTCTGAGTGCGACTGTTGCTGCCGGTGAGTTTGCGATTGACCTTCAGATACAACGCCCGGCGTACCAGCTCCAGGCGTTCCGGCTCGCCACGGGCGGTCAGGTATTCCTCGATGCGTCGGTAGACCACGACGTACGGGTCCAGCTCATCAAGGTCGAGCCGATTGGCAAACACCGCTTGCTTGAAGCGCAGGCTCAGGCAATGAACCTTGGGGTGTTCGCTGGCATAGACCTCGGTCAGCAGCAGTTTGAGGACCGATTTGTACGGCGACTCGATGCCCTTGAACAACTGCCAGAGTCCGGCGCCGATGTATTCGCCAGGCGGGATATAGGCCAGATGCCCCAGGTCCAGGGTTTCGTCGGCACGGATGAAGCGCTTGGACATCAGCGTGTGGGTGTAACGGTCGTAGCTCGCTTCTTCATAGACCGGCACCAGCCACCAGATGGGCGTGCGTCCGGCCAGCCAGATCGCGGTGCGATAAAACTCGTCCAGCAGCAGATAGTGCTGGGTGGTGCCGCAGTCTTCCGAACTCAATTGCGTATCACGTTCGCCGCGTACGAAACGGGTCGGGTCGATCAGGAAGAAATGCGCCTCGGCGCCCTGGCTGGCGGCCCAGACTTCGAGGAGCTGGCATTTTTTGCGCAGCTCGGTGAGCTCGCTTTCGCTCAAGTCCGGCCCATGACAGACCCACACGTCCATGTCGCTCTGGTCGGCCTGGGCGAGGGTGCCGAGGCTGCCCATCAAGAACAGGCCGTGAATCGGTCGCGGCGGATTGCTGCCGTGGCGGGGCTTATAGGAAAACGAGCGGGTCAGGCGTTGGACTTCGGCGAGGGTGTTGGCGTCGGGTTCGTAATTCGACAGCCCGGCCGGCGTGCTGCCCGAAACGTACCCCGGCAACAGCGGATGATTGACGTGGAAAAACAGCGGCAACAGGGTCAGCACCGCTTGCTGGCGGGTCGACAACCCTTCCATGGCGCGGGCCATACGGCCTTCGTTGAGCTTCAGAAACCGTGCGCGCAACTGGCTGAGCACCTTGCGGTCGATTCCCTCGTCCAGATCGGGGCGGATTTCATGGGTGCGGGTCATGTCAGCTCAAACCGGCTCGCGGGGCTCAGACGTGGGTGTCTGCGGATGAGGGCAGTTTAGCGCCTCGGCTCCAGGACTTTTAGGCTGATTTTGTTTTTTCTGGCGTCAGATTTTTATCGCGGGGTGACGGCAGGTAACAGAGTGAGCCCGCGGAAATCCCGTAGCAGGGGTTTCCGTGGGCGCTACGGTAATGCTCAGGCAGTTTCCCGGACGTTGAGAATGGTCAGAACGGTTTGCACATTTTGCGCTGCATCACGACCCAGGCTGGTCAGATAACCGCCATCGGGCTGAGTGATCAGTTCTTTGTCGAACAGGCGTTGGGCGGCGGCAATGGCTTTCGGGGCAGCGGTCTGATGAATTTTCAAACCTTCCTGGGAACTGTCCAGGTTGAAGAGTGCGAGGATTTCCAGTTCGGCAACCAACTCAGGGGTAAGCGACATAAGGACTCCAGACTTTCTAGGAATTGGACGACAGCGTCCCTAAGGTGATCCCACTCGGGCGGCATGTCCAGTGCTCGCAACAGGGTTTTTTCACCTTGGGAAGCATTCCCCGGTGGGTGGTGCGGCAGCGGGGTGGATACAGTGTAGTCAGGGTCTGAGAAACGGTTGTCTGAAATGAAAAAGATCGCAACCTTCGACAGGTGCGATCTTTGATTTTATTTCTTTTCCGGCGGCAACTCTGGCAATGCACGCAACGCAGCTTCGTACCATTCGGTGTTGAACGCGCGGTCTTCTTCGAGGATCGCGTCGATTTCCACCGCCAGAACGTGGGCCATCAGATTGAGGATTTCTTCTCGCTCGTAACCCACCAATGTCAGCTTGTTGAAGGTGGCCTTGGCGGCCGGCGGATTGTCGCTTTCGATCTGGTTTTCGATGGCTTCGACCAGGGTGTTTTCGGTGAACTCTTCTTCGTCGATGTCGTCGTTGTTGATGCCGGGGGTTGGCTCGCTCATGGCAGGCTCCTCAAGTTAAGGCGGCCAGTTTACCTGCATTCAGCGCTGTGATGCTGCTGGCAAGAAACGTCGCGGCGTTCTATAAAAGGCACCTGCCAACCCCGCACGGCCTGGAGGCTATGTGATGCTCAAGCTTTATGGATTCTCCGTCAGCAACTACTACAACATGGTCAAGCTGGCGCTGCTCGAGAAGGGACTGCCGTTTGAAGAGGTACTGTTTTACCCGGGGCCGAGCGCCGAGGCATTAGCCATCAGCCCGCGTGGGAAGATACCGGTGCTGGGTGTCGAACAGGGTTTCATCAACGAAACCAGTGTGATTCTCGAGTACCTCGAACAAAGCCAGAAGGGCACGCCGCTGTTGCCGAGCGATCCCTTTGAGCGGTCGCAGGTCCTGGCGCTGGCCAAGGAAATCGAGCTGTACATCGAATTGCCGGGGCGAGCCTGCTACGGCGAAGCATTTTTCGGCATGACGGTGCCGGATGCGATCAAGGACAAGACCAAAGCCGAGTTGCTGCTGGGGTTTGCCTCACTGGGCAGGCACGGCAAGTTCGCCCCTTATGTGGCAGGTGACAGCCTGAGCATTGCGGATTTGTATTTCCTCTACAGCGTGCCGCTGGCCTGTGCGGTGGCGCAGAAGCTGTTTGACCTGGATTTGCTGGCTGAGATGCCGGCGGCCAAGGCGCTGCTGGAGCGTCTGGGGCAAAATCCGAATGTGCAGCGGATTGCGGTGGACAAGGATGCGGCAATGCCAGCATTTTTGGCGATGGTTGCCGGCAAGAAGTAGGTTTTACAGCGTCTTCAAGACCGCTTTCGCGAGCAGGCTCGCTCCCACAGGGGAACGCATTCCAAATGTGGGAGCGGGCTTGCTCGCGAAGCTCTTGGCGGTTTAACGGCTGGCGAGCAATGCCTGGCCGCGAGCCACAGCCTTCTTGACCTGTGCCGGTGCAGTCCCGCCGATATGGTCACGGGCATTCACCGAGCCTTCCAGGGTCAGCACGGCAAACACGTCCTGATCGATCTGGTCGCTGAACTTGCGCAGCTCTTCCAGGCTCATTTCCGCCAGGTCTTTACCGCTTTCCACGCCGTACTTCACGGCATGGCCAACGATTTCGTGACAGTCACGGAACGGCAGACCGCGGCGAACCAGGTAGTCGGCCAGGTCGGTGGCGGTGGAGAAACCGCGCAGGGCTGCTTCACGCATCATCGCGTGCTTGGGTTTGATCGCCGGGATCATGTCGGCAAAGGCCCGCAGCGAGTCGCGCAATGTGTCGGCGGCGTCGAACAGCGGCTCTTTATCTTCCTGGTTGTCCTTGTTGTAGGCCAGTGGTTGGCCTTTCATCAGGGTCAGCAGGCCCATCAGTGCGCCGAATACGCGGCCGGTCTTGCCACGCACCAGCTCTGGAACGTCCGGGTTTTTCTTTTGCGGCATGATCGAGCTGCCGGTGCAGAAACGGTCCGGCAGATCGATGAACTGGAACTGCGCGCTGGTCCACAGCACCAGCTCTTCGGAGAAGCGCGACAGGTGCATCATCGCGATGCTCGCGGCCGAGCAGAACTCGATGGCGAAGTCGCGATCGGACACGTTGTCCAGTGAGTTGCCGCCCACGGCGTCGAAGCCCAACAGTTGGGCGGTGAATTCGCGGTCGATCGGGTAGGTGGTGCCGGCCAGTGCGGCGCTGCCCAGCGGCATGCGGTTGGTACGCTTGCGGCAGTCGACCAGGCGCTCGTAGTCGCGGCTGAGCATTTCGAACCAGGCCAGCATGTGATGCCCGAAGGTCACCGGCTGCGCGGTTTGCAGGTGAGTGAAGCCCGGCATGATGCTGCCGGCTTCGCGCTCGGCCTGCTCCAGCAAGCCTTGTTGCAGGCGGGTGATTTCGCTCAGGATCAGGTCGATCTCGTCACGCAGCCACAGGCGGATGTCGGTGGCGACCTGGTCGTTACGGCTGCGGCCGGTGTGCAGCTTTTTACCGGTGACGCCGATGCGGTCGGTCAGACGCGCCTCGATGTTCATGTGCACGTCTTCGAGGTCGATGCGCCAGTCGAACTGGCCGGCCTCGATTTCACCCTGGATGGTCTTCAGGCCATCGGTGATGCTGTCGCGCTCGGCATCGGTCAGCACACCGACCTTGGCCAGCATCGTGGCGTGAGCGATCGAGCCCATGATGTCGTGGCGATACAGGCGCTGGTCGAAAGTGACGGAGGCGGTGAAGCGGGCGACGAAGGCGTCGACGGGTTCACTGAAGCGGCCGCCCCAGGACTGATTGGTCTTGTCAGTGCTCATGAATTCGCTCGTGTCGGCTGAAGAAAGATGGCGTAGAAAGCTGTCGCGGATAATAACAGGGTTGCCAATCCTGTCGCTGACACTGGTCGATACGTTTTTTTCTCAGGCGGCGGTCCATACTCGAGTCAATGCCGAGGGGATTTGCGCAACGATATTTTTCAATTGAGCAATATCGTGCCGGCAACCGTCTACAGTTGGACAGTAGGATCAGCGCACTTCCAGACGCTGCAGCTGACTATAAGAAGAGGGGGTGTTCATATTGTGTATCAACAAACCCTACGGCGATGCCTCGCCAACGCGGGCGTGGGCCGCCAAACGCACGACAGATGAAAATTTAGCCGTCGGTCGGGCGGCACTTTTTGGCCCTCGCGCTAGTCTTAGCGTGGATCGCGGTGACGGACGTCACTTCACCTGTCTACGCTATCCTTGTGCGAGACTCACGCAGGAATCCAGCGCAATATGAATGTCCTGATCGTTGATGACGAACCCCTTGCCCGCGAGCGCCTGAGCCGAATGGTTGGCGAACTCGAGGGATACAGTGTCCTGGAGCCTAGCGCCACGAACGGCGATGAGGCGTTGGCACTGATCGACAGCCACAAACCGGATATCGTGCTGCTCGATATCGGCATGCCAGGCCTCGATGGCCTGCAAGTGGCTGCACGATTGTGCGAACGCGAAACCCCGCCCGCCGTGGTGTTTTGCACCGGGCCCGATGAATTTGCCGTGGAAGCCCTGCAGGCCAGCGCCGTGGGCTATCTGGTGAAGCCTGTGCGAACTGAACATTTACATGACGCATTGAAAAAAGCCGAGCGACCCAATCGTGTCCAGCTCGCTGCCTTGACCCGTCCCGCCGCCGAAAGTGGCAGCGGCCCGCGCAGCCACATCAGCGCCCGTACCCGTAAAGGTATCGAACTGATCCCGTTGGGTCAGGTGGTCTACTTCATTGCGGATCACAAATACGTGACCTTGCGCCACGAAGGTGGCGAAGTGCTGCTGGATGAGCCGCTCAAGGCCCTTGAAGATGAATTTGGCGACCGCTTCGTGCGAATCCACCGCAACGCGCTGGTCGCTCGCGAGCGCATCGAACGCCTGCAACGCACGCCTCTGGGGCATTTTCAGCTGTTCCTCAAAGGCTTGAACGGCGACGCCCTGATCGTCAGCCGACGGCATGTGGCCGGCGTGCGCAAGATGATGCAACAGCTTTAATCCGCCATTTACGGGCGGGTTTCATCCCGATTGCTGGACGTCTGAGGCCAGGGAGGCCACGCGTTTTCTGATACAAGTCAAAGTGGATTTGGCTGAGCTGTTATTATCCGCCGTATCTATTCAGTACGGATTGATCCATGTCCTCTCGCGAAATCCGCATCGCCACCCGTAAAAGTGCACTCGCCCTGTGGCAGGCCGAATACGTCAAAGCCCGTCTGGAAGAGGCCCATCCAGGTCTGCTCGTGACGTTGGTGCCCATGGTCAGTCGCGGTGACAAATTGCTCGACTCGCCACTGTCGAAAATCGGCGGCAAGGGCCTGTTCGTCAAAGAACTGGAAACCGCGCTGCTGGAAAACGAAGCCGACATCGCCGTGCACTCGATGAAAGACGTGCCGATGGACTTTCCTGAAGGCCTCGGCCTGTTTTGCATCTGCGAGCGAGAAGACCCGCGTGATGCCTTCGTTTCCAATACCTACGCCAGCCTGGACGAATTGCCGCAAGGCAGCATCGTCGGCACCTCCAGCCTGCGCCGTCAGGCCCAGTTGCTGACCCGTCGTCCGGACCTGGAAATTCGCTTCCTGCGCGGCAACGTCAACACGCGCCTGGCCAAGCTCGATGCCGGCGAATACGACGCCATTATCCTCGCCGCCGCCGGCCTGATTCGTCTCGGCTTTGAAGATCGCATCACCTCGGCCATCAGCGTCGACGACAGTCTGCCGGCCGGTGGCCAAGGCGCGGTGGGTATCGAATGCCGCAGCGTCGACAGCGAAATTCACGCGCTGTTGGCACCGCTGCATCACCAGGACACTGCGATCCGCGTGACCGCCGAACGTGCTCTCAACAAACATCTGAATGGTGGCTGCCAAGTGCCGATCGCCTGCTATGCCGTGCTTGAAGGCGAGCAGATCTGGTTGCGTGGTCTTGTCGGTGATCCGAACGGCGGTCTGCTGCTCAGCGCCGAGGCTCGTGCGCCACGCAGCGACGCCGAAGCCCTGGGCGTGCAAGTGGCTGAAGACCTGCTGAGTCAAGGCGCCAACGACATTCTGAAAGCAGTCTACGGCGAGGCAGGTCACGAGTGACGGGCTGGCGCCTGCTGCTGACGCGTCCCGCGGATGAGTCGGCGGCGCTGAGCAGTCTTTTGGCTGAAAAGGGGATTTTCAGCAGCAGTTTGCCGCTTTTGGAGATCGAGCCGATTTCTGTCTCTGACACAATGCGCGAGGTGATTCAGGGACTGGATCGCTATTGCGCGGTGATCGTGGTCAGCAAGCCTGCCGCCAGAATTGCTGTGGATCTGCTCGACCGGTATCGGCCGCAACCCCCTCGTTTGAAGTGGTTCAGTGTGGGCGCAGCCACCGCGCAGATCCTCGAGGATCGCGGGTTGGACATCCGCTTTCCGGTGGATGGCGATGACAGCGAAGCCTTGCTTGAACTTCCTCAGTTGCGCGAGGCAATCGCGCGGCCCGGTCCACGTGTGCTGATCATGCGCGGGGAGGGCGGGCGCGAGTTGCTGGCTGAGCGTTTGCGCGAGCTTGGTGCTAGTGTCGAGTATCTGGAGTTGTACCGCCGCGACCTGCCGCACTACCCGCCGGCAGCGCTGCCTGACCGGATCGAAGCGGAACGCTTGAACGGGCTGGTGGTCAGCAGTGGACAGGGTTTTGAGCACCTGCATCAATTGGCCGGCGATGCCTGGCCGCAATTGGCGCGGTTGCCGTTGTTTGTTCCAAGCCCCAGGGTCGCCGAGCTGGCACGTGCCGCCGGGGCCCAAACAGTTGTGGATTGTCGTGGCGCCAGTGCCGCGGCCTTGCTGACGGCGTTACGGGAGCATCCCGGACCCGTTCTCTAATGCAAAGGATGGATACGTGAGCGAAACAGCCTTGCCTAAAGATGACGTCAAGCCAGTGCTCGATGCACCGGTTGAAGCACCGGTTGAAACCGGGCCACCTGCAGCAGTGCAGCGCCGAGGCAATGGGCTGGCAATCGTCGCGCTGTTGCTGGGCGCAGCCGGTGTCGCGGTCGGCGGTTGGGGAGTCTGGCAGGTGCGTCACCTGCAAGCCAATACTCAACTGCAGTTGAGTCAAGTCCAGGCATTGAACGATCAGGCGCAGGACCTGAAGCTCAATGAGCAACGCCTGACTGCTCGCCTGGAACAAATGCCTGCCGCTGCCGAGCTCGACGCGCGCAGTCGTTTGGTTACTCAACTTCAAGGCGATCAGCAACGTTTGAATCAACGTCTGGAAACGGTTCTCGGCGCCAGTCGCAAGGATTGGCGTCTGGCCGAGGCCGAGCACCTGCTGCGTCTGGCCAGCCTGCGTCTTTCCGCGTTGCAGGACATCAGCAGTGCCCAGGCTTTGGTGCAGGGCGCCGATGAAATTCTGCGCGAACAGAACGACCCGGGCTCTTTTGCCGCTCGCGAGCAAGTGGCCAAAACGCTGGTGGCATTGCGTAGCACCCAACAGCCGGATCGCACCGGTCTGTTCCTGCGACTGGGAGCGCTACGCGATCAGGTGATCAGCCTCACCGAGCTGGCACCTGAGTACAAGGACCGTGGCGAATCCCTGTTGGGTCTCACCGCCGATGGCGACGGCGCCAGTCGCTGGGCGCAATGGTGGGATCAGGTCTCGCGCTACATCCGCATTGACTTCAATGCCGACAAGAATGTGCGTCCGTTGCTGACCGGGCAGAGCCTGAGCCAGGTGCGCCTGGCCCTGAGCCTGGCACTGGAGCAGGCGCAATGGGCCGCGCTCAATGGCCAGTCCGCGGTTTATACCCAGGCGCTTGCCGAGGCGCGGGACGTGCTCAAGGGCAACTTCAACCCGGACAACCCTCAGAGCAAAGTGATGCTTGAGCAGGTTGGCGAGTTGAGCAAGCAACCGGTCACCGTCGTCACGCCAGACCTGACCGGCACGCTGAGTGCGGTTCAGGGGTATCTGGAGCGGCGTAATGTCAACGCCGAGGACTCGATCAAACCGATGGCCAAACCTGCTGCGGACACCGCTCAGGAGATGACGCCATGAAACGCCTCTATGTGATCGTGTTCCTGGTGATCGCTGCGGCTGCCGCGCTCGGTCTGGCGATTGCCGAGCATTCCGGTTACGTGCTGATCGCCTACAAAAGCTTTCGCTATGAGTCGAGCCTGTGGGCAACCCTGGCGTTGGTCGCCGTGCTGTGGCTGGTGTTCTGTGGCATCAAGGCGTTGATCGAATTGGTGACGACCTCCAGCGGCGTGGTCAATCCCTGGTCGCGGCGCAATCGCAGTCGCCGGGTGCAGGTGGCGATTGAACACGGTCAGCTGGATCTGGCCGAAGGTCGCTGGGCCAGTGCGCAGCGCCATCTGCATCGGGCTGCGGAAGCCGAGCGCCAGCCGTTGCTTTACTACCTCGGCGCTGCCCGGGCCGCGAACGAACAAGGTCATTACGAGGAAAGCGACAACCTGCTGGAGCGCGCTCTTGAGCGACAACCCCAGGCAGAGCTGGCGATTGCCCTCAGCCACGCTCAATTACAGACTGACCGCGGCGATACCGAAGGCGCCCTGGTGACCCTGCAAGCCATGCACGAGCGTCATCCTCATAACGTCCAGACCCTGCGCCAGTTGCAGCGCTTGCACCAACAGCGGGGCGACTGGTCGGCGGTGATTCGTCTGCTGCCGGAGCTGCGCAAGGACAAGGTCCTGCCGTCGGCCGAACTGGCCGAACTGGAACGCCGGGCCTGGGGTGAGAACCTGTCCCTGGCGGCGCATCAGGAAGAAGACGGGACGGTCGGCTTGCAATCGCTTAATCGCGCCTGGCAGCAGCTGACCTCAGCGCAGCGTCAAGAGCCGCAACTGGTGCTCGCTTATGCCGAGCAACTTCGGCAGCTGGGTGCTCAGATCGAGGCCGAAGAGATCCTGCGAACGGCGCTCAAGCGCAACTACGACAGTCATCTGGCGCGCCTCTACGGACTCGTTCGCGGTAGCGATCCGGCACGTCAACTGCACACCGCCGAGAGTTGGCTCAAGGAACATCCGGCCGACCCAAGTCTGTTGCTGACCTTGGGGCGCTTGTGTCTGCAAAGCAGCCTTTGGGGCAAGGCCCGGGACTATCTGGAGAGCAGCCTGCGAGTGCAGCGCAACCCGGAAGCCTGCGCGGAACTGGCGCGGCTGCTGGCGCAGCTGGGCGACACAGAACGCAGCAATCAGCTGTTCCAGGAGGGCTTGGGCTTGTTGGACGAGCGCTTGCTGGCGGCACCGTTGCCGGTTCCTGTTCACGCTTGAAGAGTGGACGACGGGTCGCTCGAAGGAGCGATCCCGTTGCCTGCAAACTGCCGGAATTTTACCTTTGTAGTCCGTCAATGGCTGAGTCCTACAGAGGACTACACCTAATCCTCTCGTTCCTGTCGGGATTTCCCTACACTTCTGTTGAAGTGTCCCCGCTGACCTGCCTTGAAAGGCTGCAGCGCTTTCCTCTACCGTAACCGCCTGTCTCTACTGTTACGGAAATGCCATGTCTTTGGCCTGCTCACGCTCCTTGTTTTTCATGGCTTTCATTGCAGGTGCCCTGGCCCTGGGCGTGTCCTATTACCTGGAATATGCGGTCGGCCTCAAGCCTTGCGGGTTGTGCCTGTTGCAGCGCTTTTGCCTCGCGTTGCTCACAGGCATCTGTCTGGCGGCTTCGGTGCATGGGCCGGGCCGCTTCGGGTCTTTCCTGTATTGGATGCTCGGGCTGTTTTGCAGTCTGGCGGGTACGGTCACGGCGTGGCGGCAGGTATTGCTGCAGAGCGATCCCATGCATCAGCTGTTGACGTGCTCGCCCAATCTGGCAGTTCAGTACGAGGATATGCCTTGGTTGTGTCAGGCCACGCAGATGTTTAAAGGGGAGGCCGAGTGCGCGGAGATTTCCTGGACACTGTTCGACCTGAGTATTCCTGAATGGAGTCTGCTGTTCTTCATGGCAATGACAATTCTGGGAATTTATCAGCTGCTGCGCGTTGTCTGGAAAGCCTGTCTGCGACCGCTCAGCGGCGGTTCGTCGCACCGGGCGCTGGCGGGTGATTAAACACTTGTATGAACTTTATCTCCTGCGTACCTTGAAGCCATTGTCGCGCGGGCATAATCTGGCCCGCACGTGTCATTGGAATTATGTTGCTCGAATGACGCTCTGCCTGGCCGATACTTGACCTTCAAGTGTGGCGACGGGTGTAGGGCAGCATGACCCACAAGGGAAGAGAGATCACCATGCTCGAAAGTTGTCAGAATGCTCAGGAACGTTGGGGTGGAGTGCATCTGCTGATCGATCGCTGGTTGCAGGAGCGTCACGAACTGGTTCGGGCCTATGATGCTCTCGGCGCCAAGCCTGAGGCGTTGGGTGAGAACCGCAAGCCGTTGCAGGAATTCTGCGGCGTGCTGGTCGATTACGTGTCTGCCGGGCACTTCGAGATCTACGAACAGCTGACCGGCGAAGCCAAAGCGTTTGGTGATACTCGCGGGCTCGAGTTGGCCGAGACCATCTACCCTCGTATCGATGTCATCACCGAGAAGCTGCTAGCGTTCAATGACCTGTGTGATGCAGGTCAATGCGTGGCAGAGAAATTCAAAGAGCTGGGTGGCCTGTTGCACGAACGCTTCGAACTGGAAGACTGCCTGATCGAAGTGCTGCACACCGCTCACAAGGAAGAGGATTCGGTTCAGGCTTGAACCTCCTTCCTGCAAGACCTCCAAAAACGGTGCGCTATGCGCGCCGTTTTTCGTTTCCGGTATTCAGCTGGTGGCACCGCGCAATTCAACTTCGAATACCAGCGGTGTGAACGGCGCAATCAGGTCGCCGGCACCCTCGGCGCCATAGGCTTCGGCCGATGGAATCACCAGGCGCCATTTCGCACCGACCGGCATTTGCTGCAACGCACTGCGCCATCCGCTGATCACGCTGTCGAGACTGAACCACTGCGGCTGACTATTCTGATCGAACACCGTGCCGTCGGGAAGGCGACCGATATACAGCACCTGGACTTTGCCGTTGGGGCCAGCTTTGGCACCCGTGCCTGGCGCCAACTCCGTTAGCAATATTCCATCGGCCAGTTCACGAACGCCCGGTCTGGCTTTTTCCTTGGCGAGAAAAGCCTGCTCTTTTTCGAGGGCGATTTCACTTTGCGGCGTGCTCGGCTGCAAGGCGACCTGGGCTTCGTGCTCGGCAAGAATTTGTTCGATCTGCTCATCTTTCAGCGCCAGGGGTTTGCCTTGATAGGCTTGTTGCAAGCCTTCGATCAGCGCCTGAAGTTGCAGATCGGGAACCTCCAGGCGCAGGCGTTCGCCGAGGCTTGCGCCCAGGCTGTAAGAGAGATCATGAGTGTCATTTTCTTTGGATTTTTCGGCGGCCTGGGCCACGGAAAAAAACACGCACAGTGATAAAAAAAGGTAGCGCGACATGGGCACTCTCCGACCTGAGATGCGGGGGATTATGCCAGTGTGAATGCGCTCGACGGTGAACTGGTTTTACGCAGGCGCAGAAGAATTTCAATCCGTTGCAACGTCGCGCTTTGGATACTGTCAACATGCCCTAGCGGCGGTAGCAGCAGAGGTCTAGTATGAGCCGCACCCACGTCAGCCAGGAGGTAAACCATGTCGGCCACCAAGAAGCCTGTAAATACTCCGTTGCACTTACTCCAACAACTCTCGGGCAGCTTGCTCGAGCATCTGGAAAACGCTTGTTCCCAAGCCTTGGCTGATGCTGAAAAACTGCTCGCCAAACTGGAAAAGCAACGCGGAAAAGCGCAAGAAAAACTGCACAAGTCCCGTACCAAATTGCAGGACGCTGCGGCGGCCGGCAAGGCCAAGGCACAAGCCAAAGCCAAGGGCGCAGTGAAGGAGCTTGAGGACTTGCTCGATGCCCTCAAGGATCGTCAATCCGAAACTCGCAGCTACATTCTGCAACTCAAGCGCGATGCTCAAGAAAGCCTGAAACTGGCCCAGGGCGTCGGTCGTGTACAAGAGGCTGTCGGCAAGGCGTTGTCCCTGCGTTCGGCCAAGCCTGCTGCGGCTCCTGCCAAGAAAGCCGCTGCCAAACCGGCTGCTGCAAAAGCACCGGTCAAGTCTGCCACCAAACCGGCTGCCAAAGCACCGGTGAAAGCCGCAGCAAAACCTGCCGCTAAACCTGCGGCAAAAAAACCAGTCGCTGCTAGCGCTGCAAAACCGGCTGCAAAAACAGCCGCCGCCAAACCTGCCGCCAAGCCAGCCGCTGCCAAAACAGCTGCCGCTAAACCGGCTGCAAGAACCGCTGCTGCTAAACCGGCGGTGGCGAAAACTGCAGCGGCTAAACCAGCTGCCAAACCGGCCGCAAAACCAACGGCTAGAACTGCCGCTGCGAAACCTGCTGCCAAGCCTGCCGCGAAATCAGTCGCGACTAAAACTGCTGCCAAGCCAGCTGCAAAACCAGCGGCAAAAGCTGCAGCCAAACCGGCTGCCAAAACTGCTGCTGCAAAACCTGCCGCAGCGAAACCAGCAGCCAAACCTGCCGCTGCCAAACCGGCTGCAAAACCAGCCGCCAAGCCAGCTGCAAAACCAGCAGTGAAAAAACCGGTTGCCGCCAAGCCGGCCGCCGCGCCAGTTGCCAGGCCAGCCAACCCGGCTCCGGCAGCAACGTCTGCTTTAGCAGCAGCCACCTCGACAGCCACGCCAGCGCCAACGCCGGCCGCCGCATCGATCGCAGCAACCACCCCAACCAGCGCTTCTTAAGTGCTGCTTACCGCGACGCGCAGCTGATGCAGCGCGTCGCGGTCCAGGTGGACGGCGCCTGCCGTTACACCTTCCAGCCAGGCCGATAGATCGGTCGCCTCACCCTGCGGCCAACTCAGTGCCGATCGTTCCAGTCGCACCAACAGATGTCGCTCGGCTTCCAGTTCGAGTGCCTTCACTTGCTCGCGCAACGCATTCAGTTCGCCATCGTCGGCGGCAACGACTTTCCAATTCACCCGCAAGGCTCGCAGCGGGCGCACCACGTCTGCGTCCCACGGCTCGGCCACGCTACGCAGTTGCTGCAATCGGTGTTCGTTACAGGCGACGCCACGTTCTGCCAGCCACAGCCCGCAGAGCAGCAAGCACACATTGATACCCGACGACTGCAATTTCAGGCAGGCGGGTTCAACGCCGGGACGGGCGTAAGTACTAAGGGAAAAGCTCCACAGGTCAGAGGACATAGTGCTACTCGCGCCAGTTGCGAGCGAAGCTGGTAGACTCCGCCGCCATTATGATTCGACTTCAGAACCTGACTTTACAGCGTGGCCCTCAACGTCTGCTAGAAGACGCTGAGCTGACCCTGCACGCCGGCCACAAAGCCGGCCTCATCGGTGCCAACGGCGCCGGCAAATCGAGCCTGTTCGCCTTGCTTCTGGGTGACCTGCACCCGGACTCGGGTGATTGCTTCTTGCCGGCGGACTGGCGCATCGCCCACATGCGCCAGGAGATCGACACCCTCGATCGCGTGGCGGTCGACTATGTGCTCGATGGCGACCTGCGCCTGCGCGAGGTGCAACGCGACCTCGCCGCAGCCGAAGCGGCCCATGACGGTACCGCTCAGGCCCGCCTGCACTCGGAACTCGACAGCGCCGACGGTTACACCGCCGACGCCCGGGCCCGAAAGCTGCTGGCCGGCCTTGGGTTCACCAATGAACAGATGGATCGCCAGGTAGGAGATTTCTCTGGTGGTTGGCGGATGCGTCTGAACCTGGCGCAGGCTTTGATGTGCCCCTCGGACTTGTTGTTGCTCGACGAACCGACCAACCACTTGGACCTCGACGCCATCATCTGGCTCGAAGAATGGCTCAAAAGCTACCCCGGCACCTTGATGCTGATTTCCCACGACCGGGACTTCCTCGATGCCGTGGTCGATCACGTGGCCCACGTCGATCAGCGCAAGATCACCCTGTATCGCGGTGGCTACAGCGCCTTCGAACGCGCCCGTGCCGAACGTCTGGCCCAGCAACAGCAGGCCTACGAGAAGCAGCAGGCGCAACGTGCGCACATGGAAAGCTACATTGCCCGCTTCAAGGCCCAGGCCACCAAGGCCCGTCAGGCCCAGAGCCGGATCAAGGCGCTGGAGCGGATGGAAGAGCTGTCCGCCGCCCACGTCGATTCGCCATTCGATTTCGTTTTCCGCGAATCAGTAAAAATCTCCAGCCCGTTGATTGACCTCTCCGACGCCCGACTGGGTTACGGCGAGCGGGCCGTGCTGGAGAAGGTCAAGCTGCAACTGACCCCCGGTGCGCGGATCGGTTTGCTGGGCCCGAACGGTGCCGGCAAATCGACCCTGATCAAAAACCTTGCCGGTGAACTCGAGCCGTTGTCCGGCCGCCTGACCCGTGGCGAGAACACCGTCGTCGGCTACTTCGCCCAGCATCAACTGGACTCGCTCGACTCCAAGGCCAGCCCGTTGCTGCACATGCAGCGCCTGGCGCCGACCGAGCGCGAGCAGACCCTGCGCGACTTCCTCGGTGGTTTCGACTTCCGCGGTGCGCGGATCGATGAGCCGGTGCTGAACTTCTCCGGTGGCGAAAAGGCCCGCCTGGCGCTGGCGTTGATCGCCTGGGGCCGGCCGAACCTGTTGCTGCTCGACGAACCGACCAACCACCTGGACCTGGAAATGCGCCTGGCGCTGACCATGGCCCTTCAGGAATTCAGCGGCGCGGTACTGGTGGTCTCCCACGATCGTCATTTGCTCAAAAGCACCACCGATAATTTTTATCTGGTGGCGGACGGCAAGGTCGAGGAATTCGACGGCGACCTGGAAGACTACACCCGTTGGCTGGTGGACTACCGCCAGCGCAACGCCCCGGTCAACAATACGCCGGTCAATCCGGACAAGACCGACAAGAAGGCCCAGCGCCAGGCGGCGGCCGCGTTGCGTCAGCAACTGGCACCGCACAAGCGCGAGGCTGACAAGCTCGAAGCCGAGCTGGGCAAGCTGCACGAGAAACTGGCGAAGATCGATACCAGCCTCGGCGACAGCGACATTTACGAGCCGGCGCGCAAGAACGATTTGCGTGATCTGCTGGCCGAACAGACCAAGCTGAAGGTCCGTGAAGCTGAGCTGGAAGAAGCCTGGATGGAAGCGCTGGAACTGCTTGAAAGCATGCAGGCGGAGCTGGAGGCGCTGTCCTGATGGAAGCCTTCACGCTGCCGCTGCCGGCTGTGTGGGGCGAGCCAATTTGGTTCGTCGTGCAAATCCTGCTGATCCTGTTGGCGGGTTACTTCGCTCAACGCTTCGTCGCTAAATGCCTGACTCGCCTGGGTGAGCGCTACCCGTTTCCACCACAGCTGCTGATGCCGCTGCGCGGTGGTCTGCGCTGGCTGATCATGGGCAGCGCGCTGATCTTCGTGCTGGAACGCCTCGGGGTGTCGGCGACGGTGCTCTGGACCGCGTTGTCCGGGTTTGTCGCGGTAGCGGCCGTGGCGTTCTTCGCCATGTGGAGCGTGCTCTCGAATCTGTTGTGCGCAATCCTGATCTTCACCGTCGGCCCGTTCCGCCTCGGCGACGTGGTCGAGTTGGTGGACACCACCGACAAGCCCGGCGTCAAAGGCCGGGTCGTTGCGATCAATCTGCTCTATACCACGCTGATCGAAGCTGAAGAACTCGGTACCGGCAGCGCCATGGTGCAAGTGCCCAACAGCCTGTTCTTCCAGCGCTCGGTTCGACGCTGGCGCGGCAGCGATGTATTCCCTTCCAACGGTTTCGAAAAATAAGCCTTCTGTTGCCTGACATATCGCTTTCGTCGGAACGCCGCCCGGAGCAGGCTCGCTCCCACAGTAGATCCGTGGCGCTCACAAATTCCATGTGGGAGCGAGCCTGCTCGCGAAAGGGCCCTCCAGCTGTAAACGCTGGTCGGTCGTCGCCCTGTCCTGCAAAAAATCGGTAGTCATCGGCCCAAAGCCGCATTAGCTTAGACGTCTGTCACGAGTCTGAGTCGAGGTGTGCGATGGTGCTTCAAACATGGCTGGCGTTTTTTGCCGCCTGCTGGGTGATCAGTCTGTCTCCCGGTGCCGGCGCCATTGCGTCGATGTCCAGCGGTCTGCGATACGGTTTCTGGCGCGGTTATTGGAATGCCCTGGGCCTGCAACTGGGCCTGGCGCTACAGATTGCGATTGTCGCCGCGGGTGTCGGTGCAATCCTCGCGGCGTCGGCCTCCGCTTTCTACGCGATCAAATGGTTTGGCGTGGCCTATCTGGTTTACCTGGCGGTCAAGCAATGGCGCGCGCTGCCCAATGACATGAGCGACGACGCGGCTGTCCGGCAAATCGGCAAGCCGATGGCGCTGGTGTTCCGGGGTTTCCTGGTGAACGTCAGCAACCCCAAGGCGTTGGTGTTCATGCTCGCGGTGCTGCCGCAATTCATTGATCCGCATGCACCGCTGGTGGCGCAGTACCTGATCCTCGGTGTGACCATGATCTGCGTCGACCTGATCGTCATGGCCGGTTACACCGGGCTTGCATCGAAGGTGTTGCGGATGTTGCGCACGCCCAAGCAGCAGAGACGCATGAACCGCACATTTGCCGGGCTGTTCATCGGTGCAGCGGCGTTCATGGCGACATTGCGTAAAGCCGTGGTTTAAACACACTCAGGTGCAAAAAAGGCGACCCTCGAGGTCGCCTTTTTCATGTCCGGAACCGCACAGAACCAGCAGCGCATGCGAACAAAGCTTGAGTGAAAGTCATTGGAAGTGAACAATGTGTTACTTCGTATTACCAATTGAGATTCATTCATGACTGCCCCGTCCCGTTTCCTGGCCTGGCTGATGTTGCCGTTGTTCGCCCTGTGCAGTTTCAACCTGCTGGCCGACACCGTGGAAGGCGCGCCACAAGCGCTGCATTTGCTCGATTACATCGGTGCGGATTACCCGGGAACGGTGCAAGCGGGCAAGGTCATTAATGAGTCCGAATACCAACAGCAGCTGGACTCCATCAAGGCGCTGCAAGGCTTGATCGCCGCGATGCCGGCCAAATCGGAAAAAGCCGGGCTGGATCAGGGCGTCAGCACGCTGCGCAACGCGATCACTGCGCGTCAGGACGGCGCGGACGTCGGCCGTCAGGCACGGCAACTCGGCGCCAAACTGGCGGTGACCTATGAAGTCAGCCAGGCGCCGATCATTACGCCGGATCCGACCCGTGGTGCGCCGTTGTACGCTCAGCATTGTTCGGTGTGCCACGGCGACGCGGGTGCCGGGGATGGCCCGGCGGGTGTTGGTCTGATACCGCCACCGTCCAATCTGCGTGATGCGGCGCGGTTGGATCACCTGAGCCTCTACGCGATCTACAGCACCTTGGGCCTCGGTGTCGAAGGCACCGACATGCCGGCCTTCGCCGATCAGCTGGACGATCGTCAGCGGTGGGACCTGGCGACCTACATCGCCAGCTTCAGCGCCGATCCGGCTGCTGCAAAATCTGAAAAGACCTACAACATCGCCGACCTGGCCCGTCAGACTCCCGCAGAAGTGCAGGTTGCCGAGGGGCCGCAAGCGGCGGCGACCTTCCGTGCGCAGCGAGCGCAACCGCTGCAGGTCAAGCGTGGCCCGGCACAGTTGCTCGACTACACCGCCGCAACGCTGGACAAGAGCATCGCCGCTTACCGTGCCGGTGATCACGATCAGGCTTATGACCTGTCGGTGGCGGCTTATCTGGAGGGTTTCGAACTGGTCGAAAGTTCTCTGGATAACGTCGATGCCAACGTGCGTAAAGACACTGAAAAATCGCTGATGGCTTACCGTCAGTCGTTGCAGGACGGTTTGCCGGTGGCCCAGGTTCAGGAACGACTGGATGCGGCCAAGACCAAGTTGAAGACGTCTGCCGGTCTGCTGGGCAGCGATGGCTTGAGTTGGTCCCTGAGCTACATCTCCGGTTTGTTGATTCTGTTGCGCGAAGGTCTGGAAGCGATTTTGGTGCTCGCGGCGATTCTCGCGTTCCTGCGCAATACTGGCCAGCAATCGGCGGTGCGCAGCGTCAACGTCGGCTGGGGGCTGGCGCTGCTGGCCGGTCTCGGGACTTGGGCGCTGGCGGCGTACGTGATCGATGTCAGCGGTTCGCAGCGCGAATTGCTGGAAGGTGCGACGGCGTTGTTTGCCGCCGTCATGGTGCTCTGGCTCGGCGTGTGGATGCACGACCGTCGTCACGCGGCGGCCTGGCAGGATTACATCAAGAGCAACCTGGTGGGCGACGGTGGGCGCTTCGGGTTTGCGACGCTGGCGTTCTTCTCGGTGTATCGCGAGCTGTTTGAAGTGATTTTGTTCTACGAGACCTTGTGGCTGCAGGCAGGTCCGGCGGGCCATAACGCGGTGTTGGCTGGTGGCGCGACGGCGTTGGTGTTGTTGGTGGGTCTGGCTTGGGTGATTCTGCGTGGCTCGGCGAAGCTGCCGCTGTCGCTGTTCTTCAGTATCAACGCCGGTCTGTTGTGCGCGTTGTCCGTGGTGTTTGCCGGGCATGGCGTGAAGGCGTTGCAGGAAGCCGGGATTTTCGGCACCCGGCCGGTGCCGTTCTTTGACTTCGACTGGCTGGGGATCCACGCTGATGCGTATTCGCTGAGTGCGCAGGCGGTGGCGATTATCGCGATCATCGTGCTGTATAGCCGTAGTCGGCTGGCTGAGAAGCGGCGGGTGCCGGTTTCCTGATCCGAGTGATCCTCAAGAGGTAAAAACATGCGTGTCTGGATCGATGCCGACGCCTGCCCCCGGGCGGCCAAGGATCTGGTGGTGAAGTTCGCCCTCAAGCGCCAGTTCGAAGTGGTGCTGGTGGCCGGACAGCCGCAGATCAAACCGGGTTTGGCCCTGGTGAAGTTGATCGTGGTGCCAAGTGGTCCGGATGCCGCCGACGACTACCTGGTGGAATACGCGGTCCCCGGCGAATTGGTGATCTGCAGCGATGTGCCGCTGGCCGACCGACTGGTGAAAAAGGGCGTTGCGGCGCTGGATCCACGGGGCAAAGAGTTCGATGCGCAGAACATGGGCGATCGGTTGGCGGTGCGTAACCTGTTCACCGATTTGCGTGAACAGGGGCAGATGAGCGGCGGGCCAGCGCCGTTTGGCGAGCGCGAGAAGCAGGCGTTTGCCAATGCGCTGGACCGGATCCTCACGCGGCTTTCCCGCAAAGCCTGAGCCGAGCTCGGATCAATGTGGGAGCGGCGGTGCGACGATTCGACTTGCTCGCGAAGAGGCCCTGACATTCAACATTGATGTCGACTGACACTCCGCCTTCGCGAGCAAGCCCGCTCCCACATTTGAACTGTGTCAGGCGTCGTTTTCGTGGGTCAGTTCCAGAACGCGGTCGACCAGTTTGTTGATGCCTGACGCCGCTTCGCTGATCGATTGCGCCAGCATGTAAGCCGGGGTGCTGACCAGTTTGCGTGCTTTGTCTTCAACGATGTCAGTTACCGCGCAGTCGGCGTGTGTAGCGCCCATCTTGTTCATGGCGGCGGCAGTATCGGCGTCGTTGCCGATGGTGCAGGTCACGCCCGGTCCATAGATCTTCGCTGCGAGCGCCGGCGAGATGCAGATCAGCCCGACTGGTTTGCCGGCCTCGGCAAAGGCTTCAGCCAACGCCAGGACTTCCGGTTGCACGGTGCAGCCGGCGCCTTCGACGGCGAAGTTCGACAGGTTCTTGGCCGCCCCGAAACCACCCGGAACAATCAGCGCATCGAAGTCTTCCACGTCCGCTTCGCGGATATCCTTGATGTTGCCTCGAGCGATCCGCGCCGACTCCACCAGTACGTTGCGCGACTCGGGCATTTCTTCGCCGGTCAGGTGATTGATCACGTGCAGCTGCGCGATGTTCGGTGCGAAACACTGCACCTGAGCACCCCGCTGGTCCAGACGCAGCAGGGTGATCACGCTTTCGTGGATCTCGGCGCCGTCGTACACGCCACAGCCGGATAGGATCACTGCAATTTTTTTGCTCATGGGCTTTTCTCCAGATTCATGGCGTTAAATGTCCACTAATTTGTCACTCGTTGCCATAGGGTTAATTCGCGGCTACACCTAGGATCTGTCCTCAAGATTCCGATCAGGGCGCGTCATGGACTTCATTCTGTATGCGGTGCCGTTTTTCTTTGTGCTGATTGCCGTCGAACTGCTAGCCGACCGTTGGCGCGGAGTGAGCAATTATCGCGTGGCTGACGCGATCAACAGCATGAGCACCGGCGTGCTGTCGACCACCACCGGGCTGTTGACCAAAGGCGTCGGCCTGGTGACGTATGCGTTTGCCCTCAAGCACCTGGCGCTGTTCGAACTCTCGGCTGGCAGCGTTTGGGTCTGGGTTTTCGCCTTTGTCCTCTACGACTTCTGCTACTACTGGCTGCATCGCATGGGCCACGAACGCAACATCCTCTGGGCGGCGCATTCGGTGCATCACCAGAGCGAGGATTACAACCTGTCTACGGCGCTGCGCCAGACCAGTACCGGCTTCCTGTTGAGCTGGATTTTCTATCTGCCGATGGCCGTGCTCGGCGTGCCGCTGCTGGTGTTCATCAGCGTCGCCTCGCTGAACTTGCTGTACCAATTCTGGGTGCATACCAAACACATTCCCAAGCTCGGCTGGTTCGAGTGGTTCTTCGTCACGCCGTCCAATCATCGGGCTCACCATGCACAGAACGCTCTCTACATGGATCGCAACTACGGCGGGGTGTTCATTATTTGGGACCGTCTATTCGGCTCGTTCCAGGAAGAAGACGACAACGAACCGGTGATTTTCGGCGTGACCACGCCGCTGGCGAGCTGGAATCCTTTGTGGGCGAACGTGCAGTTCTACGCGCAGCTGTGGGATGACGCACGGCGTGCACAAAGTAAATGGGACAAGCTGCGCATCTGGTTCATGCGCACTGGTTGGCGGCCGGCGGACGTGGCGGCCAAGTACCCGATGAACAAACCAGACCTGAGTCAGTTCCGTAAATTCGAGGTGCGGCTGGATGGGCGTCAGCAGCTTTACGTCGTGTTGCAGTTTTGCGTCTACATCGCGCTAGGCAGCTACTTGATGAACCTGGAGCAGAGTTTGCCAACCGCCGCGCTGGTACTCGGCTGGAGTGCCGTGGCGCTGGGTTTGTTTACGTTGGGCGTGGCCCTGGAGAATCGCCCGTGGGCGCTGAAGCTGGAGCTGCTGCGCCTGGCGTCGAATGTGCCGTTGGTGTGGCTGGCACCGGTCGTTGGGCTATGGCCGGCCAGCGCGGCAGGCTGGGTCGGCCTGCTGAGTTACAGCCTGCTCAGTGGTATCGGTCTCTACTGTTGCAGAAACCGTTTCACTCGACTGGCGTCTTAGTCTCGACAGATTTGGCCCGTTCAGCCTGCTCGTCGGCGTAGATCTTCTTCGCCAGACGGGCGTTCTTGAGGCGACGGCGCAACCATAGGCAAAAGCCCAGTATCAGCAGGGCGCCGAGCACCCACAGCTCGTACTTCTTGACGCTGCCGAGCAGGCCTTCGAGCACCGCGCCGAAGTGATAGGCGGCGGCAGCCAGCGCGGCGGCCCAGATCGCGGCACCAATCCCGTTGAGCAGCAGATAACGTCCTGGCGGATAGCCCGACAGGCCGATCGCCACCGGCATCACCGTGCGCAGGCCATAGACAAACCGGAAGCTCAGCACCCAGATGTCCGGGTGCTTGCGGATATGTTCCAGCGCCCGATCGCCCATCATCTGCCAACGCGGTTTGCGTGCCAGCAACTTGCGGCCGTGCTTGCGCCCCAGGAAATACCACAGCTGATCGCCGGCATAACTGCCGAGGAACGCCACGATCATGACCACTTTGAGGTCCATGTATCCGCGGAACGCGAGGAAGCCTGCGAGCACCAGAATGGTTTCGCCTTCGAAAAACGTGCCGAGAAAGAGGGCGAAGTAGCCGAATTCCTGAAGAAATTGTTGGAGCATTGTCTGGATGCTGGCGAAATGAACGCGCAGCCTAACCCTTCGGGAACATTCATGAAAGTGTCCAAATGTGTCTCGACGTGAACATTTCCTACAAGGACAATGGAATGCGACTACCTGTCACAGGGGTGCACACAACTGTAATACCTTCGTCATAATGGCCGCTTATAACTGTCACGCTCGCCCGCCAGCGCGGGCTCAGGAGTCTGCCGTGAGCTTTACCCCCGCCAACCGTCTGTTTCCAGCAACCCGCCTGCGTCGCAATCGCCGTGATGATTTTTCGCGTCGACTGGTCCGTGAAAACGTTCTGACCGTCGACGATCTGATCCTGCCGGTGTTCGTGCTGGACGGTGAAAACCGTCGCGAAGCGGTGGCGTCGATGCCAGGCGTCGAGCGCCTGACCATCGATCTGTTGCTTGAAGAAGCGGCCAAGTGGGTCGAGTTGGGGATTCCGGCCTTGGCGTTGTTCCCGGTGACGCCGCCGGAGCTCAAGTCTCTGGACGCCGCTGAAGCCTGGAACCCGAACGGGATTGCCCAGCGCGCCACCCGTGCGTTGCGTGCGCAATTCCCTGAACTGGGTGTGATCACTGACGTCGCCCTGGACCCGTTCACTACCCACGGTCAGGACGGTATCCTCGACGAAGAAGGCTACGTGCAGAACGACATCACCGTCGACGCACTGGTCAAGCAGGCGCTGTCCCACGCCGAAGCCGGCGCTCAGGTGGTGGCCCCGTCAGACATGATGGACGGTCGCATCCAGGCGATCCGCGAAGCGCTGGAACTGGCCGATCACGTCAACGTGCGGATCATGGCCTACTCGGCGAAGTACGCCAGCGCCTATTACGGCCCGTTCCGCGATGCGGTCGGTTCGGCGCTGAACCTGGGCAAGGCCAACAAGGCTTCCTATCAGATGGACCCGGCCAACAGCAACGAAGCCCTGCACGAAGTGGCGGCGGACTTGTCAGAAGGCGCGGACATGGTCATGGTCAAGCCAGGCATGCCGTATCTGGACATCCTCTACCGGGTCAAAGAAGAATTTAAAGTGCCGACCTTTGTTTATCAGGTCAGCGGTGAATACGCCATGCACATGGCGGCGATCCAGAATGGCTGGTTGAGCGAAGGGGTTATCCTCGAATCCCTGACCGCTTTTAAACGTGCAGGCGCTGATGGCATCCTGACTTACTTTGCCGTCCGTGCTGCTCAACTGTTACGAGAGCAAAAATAGCCCTCCCAGGAACATTCGATGAATACCGAAGTACTCACTGAAGTTGCCGTAAAAGATGCTCAACCTGTGGTGGAGCAAATCGCCGAAACCCCGCCGGAACTGGAGCCTGCTCCTCCCGCGGTGGTGGCCGAGCCCGCAATAGCGGCGCCGGCGATTGCCATTCCCGGCCTGGATGACAGCAGCCTGTACATCCATCGCGAGCTCTCGCAACTGCAGTTCAACATCCGCGTGCTGGAGCAGGCGCTGGATGAGTCCTACCCGTTGCTGGAGCGGCTGAAGTTTCTGCTGATCTTCTCCAGCAACCTGGACGAGTTCTTCGAGATTCGTGTAGCCGGCCTGAAGAAGCAGATCACCTTCGCCCGTGAACAGGCCGGCGCCGATGGCCTGCAACCGCACCAGGCCCTGGCCCGCATCAGCGAACTGGTGCACGGTCACGTCGACCGCCAGTACGCGATCCTCAACGACATCCTGTTGCCGGAACTGGAAAAGCATCAGGTCCGCTTCATCCGCCGGCGTCACTGGACCACCAAGATCAAAACCTGGGTGCGCCGCTATTTCCGCGACGAAATCGCGCCGATCATTACCCCGATCGGCCTCGACCCGACGCACCCGTTCCCGTTGCTGGTGAACAAGAGCCTGAACTTCATCGTCGAGCTCGAAGGTATCGATGCCTTTGGCCGCGATTCCGGTCTGGCGATCATCCCGGCGCCACGTCTGCTGCCGCGGGTCATCAAGTTGCCGGAAGAAGTGGGCGGCTCTGGCGACAACTACGTGTTCCTGTCGTCGATGATCCACGCGCACGCCGATGACCTGTTCCAGGGCATGAAGGTCAAGGGCTGCTACCAGTTCCGTCTGACCCGAAACGCCGACCTCGCTGTCGACACCGAAGATGTAGAAGACCTGGCCCGCGCCCTGCGCGGCGAGTTGTTCTCCCGTCGCTACGGTGACGCGGTGCGTCTGGAAGTCGCCGACACGTGCCCGAAACACCTGTCCGACTACTTGCTCAAGCAGTTCAACCTGCACGAGACCGAGCTGTATCAGGTCAACGGTCCGGTCAACCTGACCCGCTTGTTCAGCATCACCGGTCTGGACAGTCAGCGGGCGCTGCAATACACGCCGTTCACCCCGCAGATCCCGAAACTGCTGCAAAACAGCGAGAACATCTTCAGCGTGATCAGCAAGCAGGACATCCTGTTGCTGCACCCGTTCGAGTCCTTCACTCCGGTGGTCGACCTGCTGCGCCAGGCTGCCAAGGACCCGCATGTATTGGCGGTCCGTCAGACCCTGTACCGCTCAGGTGCCAACTCGGAAATCGTCGATGCGCTGGTCGATGCGGCGCGTAATGGCAAGGAAGTCACTGCGGTGATCGAGCTGCGTGCGCGGTTCGACGAAGAGTCCAACCTGCAACTGGCCAGCCGTCTGCAAGCGGCCGGTGCGGTGGTGATCTACGGCGTGGTCGGCTTCAAGACCCACGCCAAGATGATGCTGATCTTGCGTCGCGAGGCCGGCGAGATTGTCCGTTATGCCCACTTGGGTACCGGCAACTACCACGCGGCCAACGCCCGTCTGTACACCGACTACAGCCTGCTGACGTCCGACGATGCCTTGTGCGAAGACGTCGGCAAACTGTTCAGCCAGCTGATCGGCATGGGTAAAACCTTGCGCATGAAGAAGCTGCTGCACGCGCCGTTCACGTTGAAGAAGGGCATGCTCGACATGATTGCCCGCGAAACCCAGTTCGCCCTCGACGGCAAACCGGCGCACATCATCGCCAAGTTCAACTCGCTGACCGATCCGAAAATCATCCGCGCGCTGTACAAGGCCAGTCAGTCCGGGGTGCGTATTGATCTGGTGGTGCGCGGCATGTGCTGCCTGCGTCCGGGCATTGCCGGGGTTTCGCACAACATCCACGTGCGCTCGATCATCGGGCGCTTTCTGGAGCACACCCGGGTCTTCTACTTCCTCAATGGCGGCGAAGAGCAGATGTTCCTGTCCAGCGCCGACTGGATGGAGCGCAACCTCGACAAGCGCGTCGAGACTTGCTTCCCGGTCGAGGGCAAGAAGCTGATCTTGCGGGTCAAGAAAGAGCTGGAACTTTATCTCACCGATAACACCCACAGCTGGAGCCTGCAGGCGGACGGCCGTTACATCCGCAACACGCCGACCGGCAACCAGAACCCGCGTAGCGCCCAGGCGACTTTGCTGGAGCGTTTGGGTAGCCCGATTCTCGCAGTTCGCTAACGCGCAAAACCTGTGGGAGCGGCGGTGCGGCGATCCGACTTGCTCGCGAAGGCGGCCGAACAGTCAACATTGATGTTGAATGTTCGGCCGCCTTCGCGAGCAAGCCCGCTCCCACAAGGGGATTGCGTCGTCTGCCGAATCGTGGACATAAAAAAGGCCTTCCGAAGAAGGCCTTTTTCAATTTCAGCGAACGTTAAGTACGAAGCCCACCCGGGTCAGCCATTCCGCCTCCAGGCCGAAGTCGGCCTGGGTCAGCTGGTTTTCGTCCAGCCAGTTTTCCGGGAACAACACATCCAGGCTGTCGCCATTGGCCTGCAGCACAACCTGAGGCATTTCCTGGGTGCCGCGGATGTGATGGAACAGAATCGCAAAGCGCAGCAGCACGCACAGGCGAATCAGCTTGATGCCTTCATCGCCGAAGTCGGCAAACTTGTCCCGGGGGATATTGCGTCGGTGGCCACGCACCAGTAGCGCGAGCATCAGTTGGTCTTCGCGGGAGAACCCGGCCAGGTCCGAGTGCTCGATCAGGTAGGCGCCATGCTTGTGGTAGTGATAGTGGGCGATGTCCAGGCCCACTTCATGGACCTTGGCCGCCCAGCCCAGCAGTTCGCGCCAGACACCGTCATCCAGATCCCAATCTTCGGCGACTTGATCGAAGGCATGCAACGCCTTGCGCTCTACCCGCGCCGCTTGTTCCAGATCGACGTGATAACGCTCCATCAACGAGCTGAGGGTGCGCTCACGGACGTCTTCGTGATGATGACGGCCCAACAGGTCATAGAGCACGCCTTCGCGCAGGGCGCCTTCACAGTGGTCCATGCGTTGCAGTTCGAGTGCGTCGAAGATCGCTTCGAGAATCGCCAGGCCGGCAGGGAAGATCGCCCGGCGGTCAGGCTTGATGCCTTCGAAGTCGATCTTCTCGATGTCGCCAAGTTTGATCAGCTTGCGCTTGAGCCAGGCCAGGCCTTGGGCGTTGACTTCGCCCGTGCCATGACCGCCGGCCTTCAGCGCCAGGCCGATGGCGCGGATGGTGCCCGAGGAGCCGATGGCTTCATCCCAGGTCAGGCGATGCAGGGCGTGTTCGATGCTCATGATCTCCAGCCGCGCCGCCGTGTACGCCTGGGCGTAGCGGGCCGGGGTGATCTTGCCGTCCTTGAAATAACGCTGGGTGTAGCTGACGCAGCCCATTTGCAGGCTTTCGCGCAGCAGCGGTTCGAAGCGCTGGCCGATGATGAATTCGGTACTGCCGCCGCCGATGTCGGCCACCAGGCGTTTGCCCGGGGTGTCGGCGAGGGTATGGGAAACGCCGAGGTAGATCAGGCGCGCTTCTTCACGGCCGGAGATGACTTCCACCGGGTGGCCGAGAATTTCTTCAGCGCGGCGGATAAATTCGCCACGGTTACGGGCTTCACGCAAGGCGTTGGTGCCGACGATCCGCACGGCGCCGGTCGGCATACCGCTGATCAGTTGGGCGAAACGCTTCAGGCAATCGAGCCCGCGTTGCATGGATTCTTCACTGAGCTGACGCTCATCGTCGATGCCGGCCGCCAGCTGAACCTTCTCCCCGAGTCGTTCGAGAATACGGATTTCGCCGTTCTGGGCCTTGGCCACGACCATGTGAAAGCTGTTGGAGCCCAGGTCGATTGCGGCGATCAGGGACAGATTCTTGGCTTGGGATTGCGGCATGGTCAGGGGGTCTCGGTCGATAACCTCGACATCGTGCCACGATCAAACGCTGACGCCAACGCGTAGGAGCTGCCGAAGGCTGCGATCTTTCCGCGCGGGGTACCTACGCCGAGGCTGATGGCCTCTTCGCGAGCAAGCCCGCTCCCACATTTAACCGAGTCCCTCAGCAGAACGCGGTCAACTGTGGGAGCGGGCTTGCTCGCGAAGGCGGACTTACAGGCGCTTAAACCTCTTCAGCCCGCCGCTTCAACCGTCCCGATAAAATTCGCCAGCTCCGCCGTCTGCGGATTGGCGAACAGCATCTTCGGATCCCCCACCTCATGCACCTTGCCCTGATGCATGAACACCAACTTATCCCCAACCTCCCGGGCAAAACGCATTTCATGGGTGACCATAATCAACGTCATCCCTTCCTTGGCCAGTTGCCGGACCACGCTCAGCACTTCATTGACCAGTTCCGGGTCCAGCGCCGAGGTAATCTCATCGCACAGCAAGACCTTCGGCGACATCGCCAGCGCCCGGGCAATCGCCACCCGCTGTTGCTGCCCTCCAGACAACCGATCCGGGAAGGCGTCGAACTTTTCCCCCAGCCCGACCCGCTCCAACATCTCCCGCGCCAGTTCGGCCGCTTTGGCTTTCGGCACTTTCTGCACCACTTGCGGCGCGAGCATCACGTTCTCGCCGACCGTCAGGTGCGGGAACAGGTTGAACTGCTGAAACACCATCCCGACTTTCTGTCGCAAGCTGCGCAGATCGGCACGGGCGGCGTCGAGGTATTCGCCGTCGACTTCAATCACGCCGTCGTTGATCGATTCCAGGCCATTAAGGGTGCGCAACAAGGTGGATTTGCCCGAGCCGCTGCGGCCGATGATCGCCACCACCTGGCCTTCCTCGACGCTGAGGTCGATGCCTTTGAGCACATGGTGGTCGCCGTAATATTTATGCAGGGCCGAGATTCTAAGCAGAGGCATGCAGTCTCCTTTCCAGGTAGCGGGCACTGAGGGACAAGGGGTAGCAGAGCAGGAAGTAACCGAGGGCCACGAGGCCGTAGACCATGAACGGTTCGAAGGTCGCGTTGGCGAGCATGCCGCCGGTCTTGGTCAGTTCGGTGAAGCCGATGATCGAGGTGACGGCGGTGCCTTTGACCACTTGCACCGAGAAACCCACGGTCGGTGCCACGGCGATCCGCAGCGCTTGCGGCAGGATCACGTAACGCAGTTGCTCCAGCGGGTTCAGCGCCAGGCTCGACGAGGCTTCCCACTGGCCGTTGGGGATCGATTCGACGCAACCACGCCAGATCTCCGCCAGGTAAGCGCTGGTGAACAGCGTCAGGGCAATCGCCGCGGCCATCCACGGCGAAATTTCCACCCCGGCCAACGCTACGCCGAAGAACACCAGAAACAGCTGCATCAACAGCGGCGTGCCCTGGAACAATTCGATGTAGGTGCGGGCGAAGCTGCGCGGCAGGGATTTTTTCGAGATGCGCATGACCATGATCAGCAAGCCGATCAGTCCGCCACCGATAAACGCCACCAGCGACAGCGCCAGGGTCCATTGCAAGCCAGTGAGCAGATTGCGTACGACGTCCCAGAAGGTGAAATCGCTCATTGGCTGCTCCGGGCTATGTAGCGGCGACCAATCCAGTTCAGCAATTGGCGGATCATTAGCGCCATGCACAGGTAGACCAGCGTGGTCAGGGCGTAGGTTTCAAAGGCGCGGAAGTTGCGTGACTGAATGAAATTGGCGGCGAAGCTCAGCTCTTCGGTGGCGATCTGCGAGCAGACTGCCGAACCCAGCATCACGATGATGATCTGGCTGCTCAATGCCGGCCAAACCTTGCCCAGCGCCGGCAGCAGCACCACGTGGCGAAAGGCTTCGAAACGGGTCATCGCCAACGCGGCGGCGGCTTCCAGCTGTCCTCGAGGGATTGCTTGAATGCCGGCGCGGATGATCTCGGTGGAATAGGCGCCGAGGTTGATCACCATCGCCAGCACCGCCGCCTGCCATTCCGAAATCTGCACACCCAGTGACGGCAGACCGAAGAAGATGAAAAACAACTGCACCAGAAACGGCGTGTTGCGGATCAACTCGACATAGACCGCAAAAATGCCGGCGAACGGACGGATGTTCCACGCTCGCACCAGCGCCCCGACGATGCCCAGACCGACCCCGAGCACCGCGCCGATGGCCGTCAGTTCAAGGGTGAACAGCGCACCGCGCAGCAGCAGGTCGGTGTTTTGCACCACCGGTATGAAATCGAACTGATAAGCCATGTTCAGTCTCCGCAACGACGATCAGAGATCGGCCGGCAGTGGCTCTTTGAGCCAGGTCCGGGAGTTCTTCTCCAGCGCGCCGTCAGTCCTGGCGGTGGCGAGGATCTGGTTGACCTTGTCCAGCAACGCCGGCTCGTTTTTGTTCACGCCGACGTAGACCGGCGAATCCTTGAGCTTCACTTTCAGCGCCGGAATGCGTTTCGGGTTGCGCTCGCTGATGGTCACCATCACCACGTTGCCGCTGGCGATCAGGTCGACTTGCCCGGCGAGGTAAGCGGCGATGGTCGAGTTGTTGTCTTCGAAGCGCTTGATGGTGACGCCTTCGGGCGCGACTTTGGTCAGTTCGATGTCTTCGATGGCGCCACGGGTGACGCTGATGGTTTTGCCCTTGAGGTCGTCCAGGCCTTTGATGCTGGCGTCTGGCGGACCGAATACGGCGAGGTAGAACGGCGCGTAGGCACGGGAGAAGTCGATGACTTTCTCGCGCTCGGGGTTCTTGCCGAGGCTGGAGATCACCAGATCGACCTTGCCGGTGGTCAGGAACGGAATGCGGTTGGTGCTGTTGACCGGCGTCAGCTCGAGTTTGACCTTGAGTTGGTCGGCCAGCAGCTTGGCGGTGTCGATATCGAGGCCGCGCGGTTTCATGTCCGGGCCGACCGAGCCGAAGGGCGGGAAGTCCTGAGGCACGGCCACCTTGAGGATGCCGCGCTTGACCACATCCTCCAGACCGTCGGCGTGGGCGGGCGCCTGGCTCAGCATCAGGCTGGCAAACAGGGCGGCGAGGAGGGCGCTGTAACGCTGGGTCATGGCAAATCTCCGAATCGGCGAGAAGTGAATTCTGCGGATCGACAGAGCATGGGCCGTGCCAACATCGGGTTTTGGGGGCGCAAGGCCACGGTTTTGCTGGTGTCGCTCGGTCTTACTGGTCTGAACAGTTGAGCCGCGTTTCGCACCCCGATAGCGCATCCATGAAAACCTCCGAACCCCCATGGGGCACGACTTGCCGGACGTCGCGAATAGCTTTACAACTAACCGCTCATTGGCCTGGTTCGTCTGGAAAACCATGAACTCGATCTCTCGCGCCGTACCTGAAGTGGCGCTGCAAGCCATCCGTAAACTGATCACCGAACAGGGCTTCGGGCCTGGGGATGCCTTGCCCTCGCAACGGGATTTGGCGGTGCAATTGGGGGTCAGTCGGGCGTCGCTGCGCGAAGCGTTGTCGTCATTGAGTGCGTTGGGGGTGATCAGCATCCAGCCGGGCAAAGGCGTGTTCGTGCAGTCACCGGTTGATTTGCCGCGAGGTGATGCGGGGCTGAGTTGGCCGTTCGCGGCCCAGGCCTCGCCGCTGGACATCTTCCAGTTGCGCTATGCCCTGGAAGGCTTTGCCGCCGGTTTGGCGGCGGTGACCCTGAGTACTCACGAGCTCGATGCACTGGAAGATAACGTCGCCGCCATGCGCATCGAATTGAAGGCCGGCGACTTCGAGGCCGCGGCGCGACTGGATTTCGAGTTTCACCGGCGCATCCTGCTGGCGAGCGGCAATCAGGCGATGCTGAGCATCCTGACGGCCAGCGCCGACATTTTTCTAGAGAGCCAGAAACTACCGTTCATCCGGGCGGAGCGGGCCATGGAAACCTGGCAGGAACACCGCAAAATCCTCCGCGCGCTGGCCCGGCGGGCGTCCGGCGCGGCACAGAAAGCCATGCAGGAGCATGTGCGCAATGCAGCACTGCGCACAGGAATTGCCTTCGTCGCTCCCGCCACCTCGTGACTTGGGCTATACCCAAACTCATGCGGCACCATAGCGAGACTCAATCATCTGCACCTTCCTGAACGAGGGAAGGGCAGCTATGATGGGCCACGTTTTTTTGCTTACAACCTGGAGACTTCCATGAGCAGCGATCTTATTAAACACGTCACCGACGCTAGCTTCGACGTCGACGTCCTCAAGGCCGAAGGCGCTGTACTGGTCGACTACTGGGCTGAATGGTGCGGCCCTTGCAAAATGATCGCTCCTGTTCTGGACGAAATTGCTGAAACCTACAAAGGCAAGCTGACCGTTGCCAAACTGAACATCGACGAAAACCAGGAAACCCCGGCCAAGCACGGCGTGCGTGGTATCCCGACGCTGATGCTGTTCAAGAACGGCAACGTTGAAGCGACCAAGGTCGGCGCACTGTCGAAGTCGCAACTGGCTGCTTTCCTCGACGCCAACATCTAAGCGTCGTTTAAAGTGTCATCAAAAAGGCCCCGCACATTGCGGGGCCTTTTCGTTATTGAGGGCTAGACGCTCCGAAACTCAGGTGGTACATTCGGCCCCGCACTGGTTTCTCCACTGCCCCCTGCTAGCCGTCGCCGACGCACTCCTTTTCGAATAAGTACGCGATCCTGTCGCCTTCTCTGCGGCGCGGCCTCATTAAGCCAAAAGCTTAATTTCCCCCCCTCCATAAATGATTACGTCATTCCTATATGAATCTGACTGAACTCAAGCAAAAGCCGATTACCGAACTGCTCGAATTGGCCGAACAGATGGGCATAGAAAATATGGCCCGTTCGCGCAAGCAGGACGTGATTTTCTCCCTGCTCAAAAAGCACGCTAAAAGCGGCGAGGAAATCTCCGGTGATGGCGTGCTGGAGATTCTCCAGGACGGCTTCGGCTTCCTTCGCTCCGCTGACGCTTCCTATCTCGCCGGCCCAGACGATATCTACGTCTCGCCGAGTCAGATCCGTCGCTTCAACTTGCGCACCGGTGACACCATCGTTGGCAAGATCCGTCCTCCAAAGGAAGGCGAGCGTTATTTCGCGCTGCTCAAGGTCGACACGATCAACTACGATCGTCCCGAGAACGCGAAAAACAAGATTCTCTTCGAGAACCTGACCCCGCTGTTCCCGACCGTGCGCATGAAGATGGAAGCCGGCAACGGTTCCACCGAAGACTTGACCGGTCGTGTCATCGACCTGTGCGCCCCGATCGGCAAAGGCCAGCGCGGTTTGATCGTTGCACCGCCGAAAGCCGGTAAAACCATCATGCTGCAGAACATCGCAGCCAACATCGCGCGTAACAATCCTGAAGTTCATCTGATCGTATTGCTGATCGACGAACGTCCGGAAGAAGTAACCGAAATGCAGCGCACCGTGCGCGGCGAAGTGGTTGCCTCGACGTTCGATGAGCCGCCAACCCGCCACGTGCAGGTTGCCGAAATGGTGATCGAGAAGGCCAAGCGCCTGGTCGAACACAAGAAGGACGTGGTGATCCTGCTCGACTCCATCACCCGTCTGGCTCGCGCCTACAACACCGTGATCCCGAGCTCCGGCAAAGTACTCACCGGTGGTGTCGATGCCCACGCCCTGGAGAAACCGAAACGTTTCTTCGGCGCCGCGCGGAACATCGAAGAAGGCGGTTCGCTGACCATCATCGCCACCGCGCTGGTTGAAACCGGCTCGAAGATGGACGAAGTGATCTACGAGGAATTCAAAGGCACGGGCAACATGGAACTGCCGCTGGATCGTCGTATCGCTGAAAAACGCGTCTTCCCGGCCATCAACATCAACCGTTCCGGCACCCGCCGCGAAGAGTTGCTGACGGCCGACGACGAGTTGCAACGCATGTGGATCCTTCGCAAGCTGCTGCACCCGATGGACGAAATCGCTGCCATCGAGTTCCTGGTCGACAAGCTGAAAACGACCAAGACTAACGATGAGTTCTTCCTGTCGATGAAACGCAAGTAAATCGCAGAAAGTCAGCAAAAGCCGGGGAAACCCGGCTTTTTGCTATCTGATTTTTGATGAACCGGCAGTTCGTGGTTCTGAATAGAGGGGTTCGGCGCTAAACTGCCACCCCCGAACGGCACGGCCAATACGAGGCTCACGCATGCAGTATCGCGACTTGCGCGACTTTATCAGCGGTCTGGAAAAGCGCGGCGAACTCAAGCGCATCCAGGTTCCGGTGTCCCCAGTGCTCGAAATGACCGAGGTCTGCGACCGCACCCTGCGTGCAAAAGGTCCGGCCCTGCTTTTCGAAAAGCCCACGGGTTATGACATCCCGGTGCTCGGCAATCTGTTCGGCACCCCTGAGCGCGTGGCGCTTGGCATGGGCGCAGAAGCGGTCAGCGAATTGCGCGAGATCGGCAAGCTGCTGGCGTTCCTCAAGGAACCCGAGCCGCCGAAAGGCCTGAAAGATGCCTGGTCCAAGCTGCCGATCTTCCGCAAGATCATCGCCATGGCACCGAAAGTCGTCAAAGACGCGGTGTGCCAGGAAGTGGTCATCGAAGGCGACGACGTCGACCTCGCGATGCTGCCGGTGCAGACCTGCTGGCCGGGCGACGTCGGCCCGCTGATCACCTGGGGCCTGACCGTCACCAAAGGGCCGAACAAGGATCGCCAGAACCTCGGTATCTACCGTCAGCAAGTGATTGGCCGCAACAAGGTCATCATGCGCTGGCTGAGTCACCGTGGCGGCGCGCTGGATTACCGCGAGTGGTGCGAGAAGCATCCTGGCCAGCCGTTCCCGGTGTCCGTGGCGCTGGGCGCTGACCCGGCGACCATTCTCGGCGCGGTGACGCCTGTGCCGGACAGCCTCTCCGAGTACGCTTTCGCCGGCCTGTTGCGCGGCAACCGCACCGAGCTGGTGAAGTGCCGTGGCAACGACTTGCAGGTCCCGGCGACCGCCGAGATCATCCTTGAAGGTGTTATCCATCCGGGCGAAATGGCCGACGAAGGTCCATACGGCGACCACACCGGCTACTACAACGAAGTCGACAGCTTCCCGGTGTTCACCGTCGAGCGCATCACCCACCGCATCAAACCGATCTACCACAGCACCTACACCGGCCGTCCGCCGGATGAGCCGGCGATTCTCGGCGTGGCGCTGAACGAAGTGTTCGTGCCGATCCTGCAGAAGCAGTTCCCGGAGATCACCGACTTCTACCTGCCGCCCGAAGGCTGCTCGTACCGCATGGCCATCGTGACCATGAAGAAGTCGTATCCCGGCCATGCCAAGCGGGTAATGCTGGGTGTCTGGTCGTTTTTGCGACAGTTCATGTACACCAAGTTCGTTATCGTCACTGATGACGACATCAACGCACGCGACTGGAACGACGTGATCTGGGCCATCACCACGCGCATGGACCCCAAGCGCGACACGGTGATGATCGACAACACGCCGATCGATTACCTGGACTTCGCCTCGCCGGTTTCCGGCCTGGGTTCGAAGATGGGGCTCGATGCCACGCATAAATGGCCGGGCGAAACCACTCGCGAGTGGGGCCGGGTGATCGTCAAGGACGAAGCCGTTACCCAGCGGATCGATGCCATCTGGAATCAGTTAGGAATAGATTGATGCGTGTAACCTTGCAGCCCTCCGGAGCAGTGCTAAAGATTCTGCCCGGCGAGCGGATTCTCGATGGCGCGCGGCGTCTGGGCTATGAATGCCCGCAAAGCTGTCGAAACGGCAATTGCCATGTGTGCGCCGCATTGCTGGTGGAAGGGCGGGTCGAACAGGAAGGCGGTGTGCGCGACCATGGCGAGTTCTACACTTGCATTGCAGAGCCGCTGGAAGACTGCATCGTGCTGTGGGATGGCGTGCTCGCGCTGGGAGAATTGCCGGTGCGCAGCTTGTCGTGTCAGGTCATTGAATGCAGGGACGTCGGCGGCGATACCTGGCGTGTGCGTCTGCGAGCGCCGGCCGGCAAGCCACCGCGTTATCACGCCGGGCAGTACTTGATGATCGAGCGCGAGAACGGTGAGAAATCCGCGTTCTCCCTGGCCTCGGCACCGCATGGCGGGCGTGATCTGGAAATCCATGTGCTGGCGCGCGAAAGCAGTGCGCTGAGCCTGATCGACCAGTTGCAACGCAACCCGATGGTGCGGATCGAAATGCCATTCGGCGACACCCATCTGGCGGAACTGCCGGACGGTCCTCTGGTGCTGATTGCCGCAGGCACCGGCATGGGCCAGATCCATAGCCTGATCGAACATTGCCGCGCTACGGGCTTCAAACATCCGGTGCATCTATATTGGGGTGTGCGTCGTCCTGAAGATTTTTATGCCATTGAACATTGGGATGAATGGCTGAAACTGCCCAATCTATTCCTGCATAAAGTCGTCAGCGATCAATGCGGCTGGCAGGGGCGCTGCGGGATGCTGCATGAGGCGGTGTGTGAGGACTTCCCAGATCTGAAACCCTTGCATGTCTACGCCAGCGGCTCTCCGGCCATGGTCTACGGCACGCTGGATGCTTTGGTCGAAGCCGGGATGGATGCTCATCAGATGCGTGCGGATGTATTTGCATACGCGCCGCGATCTTGATCCTCGCTCTTAATCTTTATAACTCTCTATATAGCCGATCGGTATTTATAAAATTATATAAATGCCGGTAGGTTATATGTCATCCAGGCAAATATTTAAGAACTGTGCCATGGCACTTAAATTGCCTTAAAACATATGTGCCTTATTGTTACAGCGGTGCGTTCTATTAAGTAATTCTTCACCCGCGGGGAGCTGAACGCTAATCGCCATGAGCGCCATTGAATCTGCTTTTTTGAATCTGGCTTACCCTCCGCAGCTCGATCTGGGGCCGCAGCTCACGCACGAACAATTGCTCAGCTCAATGCAGTCGACGATGGCGCGCCACAAGGGCGGGCCGGTGTGGCTGTTCGCTTACGGTTCGCTGATCTGGCGTCCCGAATGTGCAGCGGTGGAACGAGTGCGTGGTCGTGTACATGGCTACCATCGTGGTTTGTATTTGTGGTCCCACGAACATCGCGGCACACCCGAAGTGCCTGGGCTGGTATTCGGCCTGGATCGCGGTGGTTCTTGCAGCGGCTTCGCCTATCGCTTGCCTGAAGAACAACTTGAAGCCTCTCTTTACGCACTTTGGCAGCGCGAAATGCCATTTCCGTCCTATCGCCCACACTGGCTCAACTGCCGTCTTGAAGACGGAAGTCAGGTTCAGGCTTTGGGGTTTGTATTGGAGCGGCATCTGCCCAGCTATGCGGGCAACTTGCCGGATCACGTGCTGAGCCACGTGTTCGAAAACGCTTGCGGGCGTTACGGCACTACTCGCGATTATGTCGAGCAGACCGCCCACGCCCTGCGTAGCCACGCCATGCCAGACCGGAATCTGGAGGCGCGGCTCAAGCGCTGCAAATCAAAGGCCGATCAGGCGATTGCTTCGCGGCTCTGACTGGCGACGTTTTTGTGGCCCAGCGTGGGCGCGAGGAACGCCATCGCCAGCAGGCAGGCAACGACCAACAGAATGAAACCGCCATCCCAGCCGAAATAGTCCACGGTGTAACCCATCAAAGCACTGGCCGCGACTGAACCACCCAGATAGCCGAACAGACCGGTAAAGCCTGCGGCAGTACCGGCGGCTTTCTTCGGCACCAACTCCAGCGCCTGCAAGCCGACCAGCATCACCGGGCCGTAGATCAGGAAGCCGATGGCGAACAGCGAAATCATGTCGATCATCGGGTTGCCCGGCGGATTCAGCCAGTACACGATCGTCGCAACGGTCACCAACGCCATGAACACCATGCCGGTCAGGCCACGGTTGCCACGGAAGATTTTGTCCGACATCCAGCCGCACAACAACGTGCCCGGAATACCGGCCCACTCGTACAGGAAGTAAGCCCACGACGTCTTGTCGAAATCGAAGTGCTTGACCTCTTTGAGGTAGGTCGGCGCCCAGTCGAGGATGCCGTAGCGCAGCAGGTAGACGAAGACGTTGGCCAGGGCGATGAACCAGAGCATTTTGTTGCGCAGCACGTATTTGACGAAGATGTCCTTGGCGCTGAATTCCTCTTCGTGGCTGGCGTCGTAACCGTCCGGGTAATCGTTTTTGTATTTCTCGATCGGAGGTAGGCCGGTCGATTGCGGTGTATCACGCATCACAATGAAGGCAAACACGGCGACCAGAAGCGCTACGGCGGCGGGTACGTAGAACTTGCTGTGCCAGTCGTTGAACCAGCCCATGCCGAGAATCGCCAGTGGGCCGATCAAACCGCCGCCCACGTTGTGTGCGGTGTTCCACACCGACACCACCTGGCCGCGTTCTTTCTGCGACCACCAATGCACCATGGTCCGCCCGCTCGGTGGCCAGCCCATGCCTTGCGCCCAGCCGTTGATGAACAACAGGATGAACATCATGGTCACGCTGGACGTTGCCCAAGGTGCGAAACCGAACACGAACATGACCCCGGCGGAAACTACCAGGCCAAAGGGCAGGAAGTAACGCGGGTTGGAGCGGTCGGACACGATGCCCATCAAAAACTTGGACAGACCGTAGGCGATTGCAATCGCCGACATGGCCACGCCCAGTTGACCCTTTGTGTAGCCTTGGGCAATCAGGTCCGGGAACGCCAGGGTGAAGTTCTTGCGCAGCAGGTAGTAACCCGCATACCCAATGAATATCCCGGCGAAGATCTGCCAGCGAAGGCGTTTGTACGTGTCATCAATTTTTTCGTCAGGCAATGGAGCCTGATGTGCGGCAGGACGAAAGAAAGCAAACATTCAAGAGCTCCAGATTTCTTGTTTTGACTGCGGATGCGAATGTTACAGTTTCGTTACCGAAAATAGCACCGGTTCGCATCGGCCAAATAGCGGAAATGCTGGAGATTGCATGTTCTTTTATGAACATGTCGCTCAGGTATAAATGTAGGGCGTTGTGGGAATGGCGGAACCGGGTCGCAGGGCTGCGTCCCGGTTTGGGTCAAGCAGTTCAGGTAAACAATCAGCGAACTTGAACCACCACTTTCCCGACCGCTTTGCGCTGGCCAAGATCATTGATCGCCTGTGCCGCATTGCTCAGTGGATACACCTGCGACACCAACGGCTTCAACTTGCCCTCGGCAAACCAGCCAAACAATTGCTGGAAGTTCGCCGCGTTGTCTTGAGGCTGGCGCTGGGCGAACGAGCCCCAGAACACGCCGACCACCGCTGCACCTTTGAGTAGCGCAAGATTGACCGGCAATTCAGGGATGCGACCGCTGGCAAAACCCACCACCAGCAGACGGCCGTTCCACGCGATGGCTCGGATGGCCTGGTCGAACAGGTCGCCGCCCACCGGGTCGTAGATCACATCGGCGCCCTGGCCATCGGTCAGGCGCTTGATTTCGTCCTTGAGGCTGGTTTCGCTGTAGTTGATCAGCTCATCGGCGCCGGCAGCCTTGGCCACGGCGAGTTTTTCGGCACTGCTGGCGGCGGCGATCACGCGGGCGCCCATGGCTTTGCCGATTTCCACGGCGGCCAGACCAACACCGCCGGAAGCACCGAGTACCAGCAAGGTTTCACCCGGTTGCAGGTTGCCCCGTTGCTTGAGCGCGTGCATCGAAGTGCCGTAGGTCATGCTGAACGCGGCGGCGGTGTTGAAGTCCATCGATGGCGGGATGGGCAGCACGTTGTAGCCCGGCACCGCGACTTGTTCGGCGAAACTGCCCCAACCGGTCAGCGCCATGACCCGGTCGCCGACCTTGAGGTGGCTGACCTTTTCGCCCACCGCGCTGACCACGCCTGCCGCTTCGCCACCCGGGGAAAACGGGAAGGGCGGTTTGAACTGATATTTACCCTCGATGATCAGCGTGTCCGGGAAATTCACCCCGGCGGCGTGCACGTCCAGCAGGATTTCATTCTTCTTCGCGACAGGACTGGCGACGTCTTCCAGCACCAGCGATTCGGCAGGGCCGAAGGCTTTGCACAGCACGGCTTTCATCAGGGCTATTCCTTTGGGAGTGATGGCCGATAAGTGTAGGTGTGTGAGTCGATGGGTCAACGAGCATGCCCGGCCCTGATAGTCAGCCATAAGCTTGTGCTTGAGCGGCGGGTCGTTATGCTAGGCCGCAAACCGGATAAGGAGCGAATTGTGAAAGCGTGGATCATGTTGTTGCTGGCCCTGTCTCTGCCTGTGGCAGCGATGGCCGAAGAAGCCAAAGAAGGTGCAGCTCCGAAGGTCAATTACATCACCCTGAGCCCGCCGTTCGTGGGCAACTACGGGTTGGACGGGACGCCGAAGCTCAAGGTCTACAAGGCCGATGTGGCATTGCGAGTGACCGGTGATGAGGCGACCAAACTGGTGAAAGCCAATGAGCCGTTGATTCGTAATCAACTGGTGGCGCTGTTTGCCCAGCAGACCACTGAAGCGATGAACAACGTCGAGGCCAAGGAAAAGCTGCGTCAGGAAGCCCTGAAGCAGACCCAGCAAATCATGAGCGACGAAACCGGTAGCCCGGTGGTTGAGGATCTGTTGTTCAACAACCTGATTATTCAATAAGTCCTTCGCTGTCCGGGCGGACCTCTTCGCGAGCAAGCCCGCTCCCACATTAGTCCTGTGTTGGATGCAAAACTTGCAACCACTGGAGATCAAATGTGGGAGCGGGCTTGCTCGCGAAAGCATTGATGCAGTCACTGCAAGGCTTAAGCCCGTAATGCAATCACCGCCGCCCACTGCTCGGCCGTCACCGGCATCACCGACAGTCGCGAGCCTTTCTGCACCAGCGGCATCTCGGCCAGCGCGGTCTGCTGTTTCAGATAATCCAGCTTAAGCACGTTTTGAAACGTCTCGACATGCGCGACATCGATCGCGCTCCAGGCGTTTTTCTCTGCCGTGGCCTTCGGATCGTAATAATGACTCTCCGGCTCCAGCGCCGTCGGGTCCGGATACGCGGCTTCGACGATCTTTCCGATACCGGCGATCCCCGGTTCGGGGCAGCTGGAGTGATAGAAGAAAAACTCGTCGCCCACGGCCATGGCCCGCAGAAAATTACGTGCCTGGTAGTTGCGAACCCCGTCCCAGCGCGCTGTGCCAAGCGCCTCCAGGCCCTTGATCGAGAGCTCGTCGGGCTCGGATTTCATCAGCCAATAAGCCATGGTTTTTGCTCCTTGCGAGGTGAGTGGGCAAGTTGTCGGGGAATTTTATGACAAACCGACGGTCGGTTGACGCCAGCGTTTGCGTGTCGGTTCACGTTGCCGCAAAATGCCGGCCTTCTAAGCTTGACGCTGCTGCACGGCCTACACCTACAACGGAAACCGCTGCTGTCATCGTGTTGATGTGCCTTTGGGGGGCAATCGATGAAACGCAAACCGGATTTACTATGGATTTTGGTTATTTTGTTCGGCCTCGGCGTCGTGACCACCGGCTATGCCCAAAGCCTGTGGAGCAACAAGACCGACGCTCCGATCGAAATCGCGCAACAACAACAGCCGTCGGCCTTCAAACGCTGAAACTGTCTTCGGACGCCGCTGATTCCAGTGGCGTCTAGCCGGCGAAATACCACGCCTTGTCTGTCACCGTTCCCTGTAACGGCACATCCCAGCTCGCTTGAGCCAATCGTTCGACCTTCTGACATTCATGGGCCAGCCCCAATAGCGTCGGCTTGCGCCAGTTTTTACGTCGCGCCAGGTACGCCAGGCTTCGATCATAGAAACCACCGCCCATGCCCAGGCGTCCACCGACATCGTCAAATCCCACCAATGGCAACAGGACGAGATCGAGCGCCCAGACTTTGCGTTGTCGGGCGAGGTTGTGCCGGGGTTCGAGAATACGAAAGCGGTTGGGTTTGAGTTTTTCGCCGGGGCGAATTCGCTGGAACACCATTTTGGTTCGTGGCCAGGCGCTGAGCACCGGCAGATAAGTCGCCTTGCCCCGACGTTGAGCGGCACGCAGCAAAACCCGCGGATCGATTTCACCGTCGGTAGGCAGATACAGAGAGATATGTTTTGCGCGGCGAAACAGCGGTTGCTGGGCCAATTGCTTGTACAGCCCGCGAGCGGCCTGGCGTTGCTGACTGGGAGTCAGTGCGCGGCGGGCCTTGCGCAGCATGCGTCGAAGTTGCGGGCGGGGCAGCAGCGCAGGTTCGGTCATGGATTCGGGCTTCAGAAGGGCAAGTACATAAAGCGTACCCGTAAAAAAGCCGATGCCGGTAATTAAACCGGCATCGGACTGGAATCAGGCTCCCCGGATGTACCGCTGTCGACTTAGCCCTTGAACCCGAAAGTTCAAGGTGGAAGATGCAGTAGGCTTTAAGGCTTTCCGTCTAGCGGACATGCACACCAGCCCAACGTGCAACCTCCAGGGTATAGCAAATCGGCTCAGGGACATCGCCAACTGGCAAGCACCCCAGGGAGTGATGCGAGTATACCCCAAGCGGTTTCGCGTTTCAGCCCTTGGTGACGTCCGGATCGGTTGCGAGCACCAGATCGACGCGATCCAGCAGGTCGCGAACCTGCTCGCGGGTCGAGCCGCTGGCCTGTACATCCGGGCGTTCTTCCTTGTGCAGAAGATCGTGAGTGATGTTCAGGGCGGCCATCACGGCGATGCGGTCGGCACCGATGACTTTGCCGCTGCTGCGGATTTCGCGCATTTTGCCGTCCAGGTAACGGGCGGCGCTCACCAGATTGCTGCGCTCTTCCTGGGGGCAGATGATCGAATATTCTTTATCGAGGATCTGCACGGTAACGCTATTGCTTGAACTCATGAGTCTTGCTCCAGGGCCTTGAGGCGCGAAATCATTGATTCGACCTTACGCCGGGCGATTTCGTTCTTTTCAATGAGGTGAGCGCGTTCCTCGCGCCAGGTCTTTTCCTGAGCTAATAGGAGTCCGTTTTGACTCTTTAGTTGCTCGACTCGGCTAATTAGCAGCTCAAGTCTGGCCATCAGCGCTTGCAGGTCGGTGTCTTCCATTGTTTCCACTGAATTGTGTCTGATGAGTGGCAGGGTCTGCACCCTGGCTGGCGGACAGCCTTTAATAGTCTTGGCGAGTCTGTCGATGTAGGATACAAGGCCTTCATTCTAGACATAGCGCCGTCTGGCGCCTAGCTGCCCATGCCCATTCAGAATTCCCCGTACCAAGCCTTCGCCAAACTGCTGACTTCCAGCGGTCATAATGTCTCGCCTGCCGAACTGCATGGCCTGCTGCTCGGCCGCAGTTGCGCCGGTGCCGGCTTCAATGCAGAAGAATGGTTGATCGATGCCGCCGAGCTGCTCGAAAGCGAGCCGCAGGATAATGTCCGCAACGCCTTGATCGGCTTGCAGGAGATGGTCAAGGGCGAGCTCACCGGCGACGACGTGACCGTCGTTCTGCTGCTGCCGACCGATGACGAGCCACTGGCCGACCGTGCCGCCGCACTGGGCCAATGGTGCCAGGGCTTCCTCAGCGGTTTCGGCCTGAACTGCCGTGACAGCAGCATGCTGAGCACCGAGGCCACCGAAGTACTTCAGGACCTGGCGGCTATTTCACAGGTGCAAGACGCCCTGGAAGAGTCCGACGACGGCGAAAGCGATTACATGGAAGTGATGGAGTACCTGCGCGTCGCGCCGCTGCTGCTGTTCACCGAAAACAAAAAGCCGGACGCGCCGGCTGCCGCCAAACCGTCGTTGCATTAATCGCGTGCCAGGGAAAGCCATCTGCCCATGATTCATATCCCGAAATCGGAATACAGCCGTCGCCGCAAGGCCTTGATGGCGCAGATGGAACCCAACAGCATCGCCATCCTGCCCGCCGCCGCCGTTGCGATCCGCAACCGCGACGTCGAGCATGTCTACCGTCAAGACAGCGACTTCCAGTACCTCAGCGGTTTTCCCGAGCCTCAGGCGGTCATCGTTTTGATGCCCGGGCGTTTACATGGCGAATACATACTGTTCTGCCGTGAACGCAATGCCGAGCGAGAGTTGTGGGACGGCCTGCGCGCCGGGCAGGAAGGCGCGATTCGCGACTTTGGCGCCGACGACGCCTTCCCCATCACCGACATCGACGACATTTTGCCGGGCCTGATCGAAGGTCGCGACCGGGTGTATTCGGCCATGGGCAGCAACCCGGAATTCGACCGGCACCTGATGGACTGGATCAACGTGATCCGCTCTAAAGCGCACCTCGGCGCCCAGCCGCCGAACGAATTCGTTGCCCTGGATCATCTGCTTCATGACATGCGCCTGTATAAATCGGCGGCAGAAGTGAAAGTGATGCGCGAAGCCGCACGGATTTCCGCCCAGGCGCACATCCGCGCGATGCAGGCCGGCCGGGCCGGGTTGCATGAGTTCAGCCTCGAAGCCGAGCTCGACTACGAGTTCCGCAAGGGCGGGGCGAAAATGCCCGCGTACGGTTCGATCGTCGCCGCTGGGCGCAACAGCTGCATCCTGCATTACCAGCAGAATGACGCGGTGCTCAAGGACGGCGACCTGGTGCTGATCGATGCTGGTTGCGAGATCGACTGCTACGCCAGCGACATCACCCGCACCTGGCCGGTCAACGGTAAGTATTCAGCGGAACAGAAGGCGATCTACGAGTTGGTACTGGCGTCGCAAGAAGCCGCGTTTGCGGAAATCGCCCCGGACAAACACTGGAATCAGGCCCACGAAGCCACGGTCCGGGTGATTACTGCCGGGTTGGTGAAGTTGGGCTTGTTGCAGGGCGACGTCGACGAGTTGATCGCCAGCGAAGCCTATAAAGCGTTTTACATGCACCGCGCCGGCCACTGGCTGGGCATGGATGTGCATGATGTCGGCGAATACAAGGTCGGCGGCGAATGGCGTGTATTGGAAGTCGGCATGGCGCTGACCGTGGAACCCGGCATCTACATTGCCCCGGGCAACCAGAACGTAGCGAAGAAATGGCGCGGCATTGGCGTGCGCATCGAGGACGACGTAGTGGTCACCAAAACCGGCTGTGAAATCCTGACCAAAGGCGTACCGAAAACGGTCGCCGAGATCGAGGCCTTGATGGCCGCCGCGCGGACACAAGCGGCATGAGTCGAGTCAATCTGGCAATCATCGGTGGTGGTTTGGTCGGCGCCAGCCTGGCGTTGGCACTGCAGGCCGGAGCCAAGGCTCGTGGCTGGAAGATCGTGCTGATCGAACCGTTCGCCCCCGGCGATACTTATCAACCGAGCTACGACGCCCGTTCTTCTGCGTTGTCCTACGGCGCCAAGCAGATTTATCAACGGTTGGGCGTGTGGCAGGAAATCTCCCGCCGCGCCGAGCCGATCAAACAGATTCATGTCTCCGACCGTGGACGCTTCTCCACCGCGCGATTGTCGGCGATGGAAGAGGGCGTTCCGGCGCTGGGTTATGTCGTGGAAAACGCCTGGCTCGGCCAATGCCTCTGGCAGGGGCTGGACAGGGACGTGATCAGCTGGCGTTGCCCGGCGGAAGTCACGCGCATGGAGCCGCTGATCGATGGCTATCGCCTGACCCTCAACGACGAAACCACTCTGGAATGCGATCTTGCGGTACTCGCCGATGGCGGCCGTTCCGGTCTGCGTGAACAACTGGGGATCGGCATCAAAAAGCGCCCGTACAACCAGAGCGCGTTGATTGCCAACATCACACCGAGTGAAGCGCACAACGGCATGGCCTTCGAGCGTTTCACCGATGACGGGCCGATGGCCTTGTTGCCGTTGCCGGAAAACCGCTGCGCACTGGTCTGGACTCGATTGGGCATGGACGCGCAACGGCTGGCGGCCCTCGATGAAAAAAGCTTCCTCAGCGAGTTGCAAGGCGTGTTCGGTTATCGCCTCGGCACTTTGAAGCAGGTTGGCGCGCGGCATTTGTACCCGCTGACATTGATCGAGGCCGAAGAGCAGGTGCGTCCGCATCTGGCGATTCTCGGCAATGCTGCCCACAGCCTGCACCCGATTGCAGGGCAAGGTTTCAACCTGTCCTTGCGTGATGCTCAAGCGTTGGCCGATGCGTTGTTGACCAGCGAAACATCTCCCGGAGACTTTGCGACCTTGCAGGCTTACCGCGAGCGTCAGCGTCTGGATCAGAACCTGACCGTGGGCTTCTCCGATCAGGTCACCCGTTTGTTCGGCAGCACTCAACCGTTGGTTTCCCTGGGCCGTAACATCGGTCTGCTCGGTCTCGATCTGTTGCCGCCGGCCAAACGCTGGTTCGCGCGACAGGCCATGGGTTTGGGTACGCGTCCCGATGCTTGAGTGGCGGTCGGAAAATTCCTTTATAGGCGGCTCAAGCCGCAAGCGAGACAGGCTTAAAGCATGGAAATGCGCGCAGATCTGCTGATTGTCGGGGCCGGAATGGTCGGCAGCGCCCTGGCGCTGGCGTTGCAGGACAGCGGGCTGGAAGTCCTGCTGCTGGACGGCAGCCCCCTGAGCGTCAAACCCTTCGATGCCCAGGCTTCGTTCGAGCCGCGAGTGAGCGCCTTATCGACTGCCAGCCAGCGGATTCTTGAACGTCTGGGCGTTTGGGACGGCATCGCCAATCGGCGCAGCAGCCCTTACACCGACATGCACGTTTGGGACGGCAGCGGCACCGGGCAGATTCATTTCTCGGCGGCCAGTGTGCATGCCGACGTGCTGGGGCATATCGTTGAGAACCGCGTGGTTCAAGACGCCTTGCTCGACCGTTTGCACGACTGCGACCTCGGAATGCTGGCCAATGCGCGTCTGGAACAGATGCGTCGCTCCGGCGACGACTGGCTGCTGACCCTGGCCGATGGCCGCACCTTGCGTGCACCTTTGGTGATCGCAGCGGATGGCGCTAATTCCGCTGTTCGGCGTCTGACCGGCATGGCCACGCGCGAGTGGGACTACATGCACCACGCGATTGTCACCAGCGTGCGCAGCGCCAAACCTCATCAACTGACCGCGTGGCAGCGCTTCACCGATAACGGTCCATTGGCGTTTCTGCCGCTGGAACGTGACGGTCAGCAGGATTGGTGTTCGATCGTCTGGTCAACCACGCCGAGCGAAGCCGAACGCCTGATGGCGCTGGACGACGAAGGTTTCTGTAAAGAGCTGGAGCGGGCCTTCGAAGGTCGACTCGGCACAGTGCACAGCGCCGATCCGCGTCTGTGCGTACCGCTGCGGCAGCGTCATGCCAAGCGTTATGTGGCTGAAGGTTTGGCGTTGATCGGCGATGCGGCGCACACCATTCACCCGCTGGCCGGGCAGGGCGTGAACCTCGGTTTCCTCGATGCCGCCGTGCTGGCCGAAGTGCTGTTGCAAGCGGCGACGCGTGGCGAGCGTCTGGCGGATGTGAAAGTGCTCAGCCGTTACGAACGTCGGCGCATGCCTCACAACCTGGCGTTGATGGCGGCGATGGAGGGTTTCGAGCGTCTGTTCCAGGCTGATCCATTGCCGGTGCGCTGGTTGCGCAATGCCGGGTTAAAGGTGGTCGACCAGATGCCCGAGGCCAAGGCGCTGTTCGTGCGTGAGGCGCTGGGGTTGACCGGGGATTTGCCGGCGCTCGCCAAGGCCTGACATCTTCATTGCGGCTGATGGCCTCTTCGCGAGCAAGCCCGCTCCCACATGGGAATGCATTTCAACTGTGGGAGCGGGCTTGCTCGCGAAGACGTCGGTACATCCACCACACATCCCAACCTGTGCAACATCTGGTAACTCCTCCGCAAACTGTTCGATTGAGAAGCTAAATGTGAGTCCATATCATTTGGCTTCAATTTTTCAATCGAGAGATCGCTCCCATGCTGGTACCGAAGCGTCTACTGACCGCACTCGCCCTGACCCTGATTGGCAGCACCGCAGCCCAGGCCGCTGACGAGGTGGTGGTTTACTCCTCGCGTATCGACGAGCTGATCAAGCCGGTCTTCGATGCCTACACCGCGAAAACCGGCGTGCAGGTGAAGTTCATCACCGACAAGGAAGCGCCGCTGATGCAGCGGATCAAGGCCGAGGGCGAAAACGCCACCGCGGACCTGCTGCTGACCGTCGATGCCGGCAACCTCTGGCAGGCCGAGCAAATGGGCATCCTGCAACCGTTCACTTCCAAGGTGATCGACGCCAACATCCCGCTGCAATACCGCTCATCCGCCCATGCCTGGACTGGCCTGAGCCTGCGGGCGCGGACCATCGCTTACTCCACCGATCGGGTGAAACCCGGTGAGTTGACCACCTACGAAGGTCTGGCCGACAAAAACTGGGAAGGCCGCCTGTGCCTGCGCACAGCGAAAAAGGTCTACAACCAGTCCCTGACCGCCACCATGATCGAAGTCCATGGCGCCGACAAAACCGAGAAGATTCTCAAGGGCTGGGTGAGTAACCTGTCCACCGACGTGTTCTCGGATGACATCGCGGTGCTGGAAGCCATCAACGCGGGTCAATGCGACGTCGGTATCGTCAACACGTACTACTACGGTCGCCTGCACAAGCAGAAGCCTGATCTGGCGGTGAAGCTGTTCTGGCCGAACCAGGGCGACCGTGGCGTGCACGTGAACCTGTCGGGCATCGGCCTGACTAAACACGCTCCGCACCCGGAAGCGGCCAAGGCCTTGGTGGAATGGATGACCACGCCTGAAGCGCAGAAGATCTTCGCTGACGTGAACCAGGAATTCCCGGCGAACCCTGCCGTTCAGCCGTCTGCAGAAGTGGCGAGCTGGGGCAAGTTTGTCGCCGATACCTTGCCTGTGGAAATTGCCGGTAAGCGTCAGGCTGAAGCGATTCGGATGATGGATCGGGCGGGTTGGAACTGAGTCTGTCGCTTTAAAGATCAAAAGATCGCAGCCTGCGGCAGCTCCTACGTTGGGATGATATTCACCCTGTAGGAGCTGCCGCAGGCTGCGATCTTTTTTGCGTTTAACGTACATTTCGTTGATTTCCCCCAGAGAGCTTTTCCTTGGCCCACCCCGCCCAACGCCGCTGGTATCCCCTGGTCTTCGCCATTGCTGCGCTGGTCCTGTTGCCCCTCAGCGTTTTGCTGTTGTCATGGCAAACCATCGATCATCAAATCTGGTCCCACCTCTGGGACACCCAGATGCCGCGCCTGCTGGGCAACACCCTGACCCTGGTGCTCGGCGTCGGTATCGGCGTGACGCTCTTGGGTGTGAGCCTCGCCTGGCTCACCAGCCTCTGCGAATTCCCCGGTCGGCGTTGGCTGGACTGGGCGCTGATGCTGCCTTTTGCGATTCCGGCTTATGTACTGGCATTCGTCTTCGTCGGCCTGTTGGATTTCGCCGGCCCCGTGCAAACCCTGTTGCGCGAATGGTTCGGCACGGGTTTGAGGTTGCCGCGCGTGCGCTCCACCGGCGGCGTGATTCTGGTCCTGGTGCTGGTCTTTTACCCCTACGTTTACCTGTTGGCGCGAACCGCGTTCCTGGCGCAGGGCAAAGGCCTGATGGAAGCGGCGCGCGTCCTGGGGCAATCCCCGTGGCAAGCGTTCTGGCGAGTTGCGCTGCCCATGGCGCGCCCGGCCATCGGCGCTGGCGTGGCGCTGGCGCTGATGGAAACCCTGGCGGATTTCGGTGCGGTGTCGGTGTTCAATTTCGACACGTTCACGACCGCCATCTACAAAACCTGGTACGGATTTTTTAGCCTCTCCACCGCCGCGCAACTGGCCAGCCTGTTGCTGCTGGTGGTGATGGTCGTGCTGTACGGCGAGCGTCGTGCTCGCGGGGCCAACCGGGCGAGTAACGAACGACCTCGGGTCAAGGCGCTGTATCACCTGCGCGGTTTCAAGGCGTTGGCGGCCATGAGTTGGTGCGGTCTGGTGTTCGCCTGCGCTTTCGTCATTCCAGTGCTTCAACTGGCGGTGTGGTTCTGGCAGCGCGGGCGCTTCGACCTGGATGAGCGTTACGCGGGGCTGATCGTCCATACGTTGTACCTGGGCGGCATGGCGGCGCTGATCACCGTCAGTGTTGCTTTAGTGCTGGTGTTTGCCCGACGTCTGGCCCCGACCCGAGCGATCCGCTCCGGCATCAGCCTGGCCAACCTCGGCTACGCCTTGCCGGGTTCGGTGCTGGCGGTGTCGATCATGCTGGCGTTCAGTTACCTGGACCGCGAACTGGTGATCCCGTTATCGGGTTGGTTGGGCGGCGCCGGCAAGCCATTGTTGCTGGGCAGCCTCTCGGCGTTGTTGCTGGCCTATCTGGTGCGTTTCATCGCGGTGGCTTATGGACCGCTGGAAAGCAGTCTGGCGCGAATACGGCCATCTTTGCCCGAAGCGGCACGTAGCCTTGGCGTCAGTGGGCCACGACTGTTTTTCAAAGTGTATCTGCCGTTATTACTGCCAGGAACGTTGAGCGCTGCGTTGCTGGTGTTCGTCGATGTGCTCAAGGAAATGCCCGCGACCCTTCTAATGCGCCCGTTTGGCTGGGATACGCTGGCGGTGCGCATCTTCGAAATGACCAGCGAAGGCGAGTGGGCGAGGGCCTCGTTGCCGGCCCTGACTCTGGTTTTGGTCGGCCTGCTACCGGTCATCGGATTGATTCGACGTTCAGCGCATCGAAACGCCTAGGTGCCAGTCCTACACCTTGAGGCTACAATGCGCCGCATTCGGTGCGGTCCGTCCTACAGACCAGGTAGCTGAAATCGGCTGAAAGCCTTTTATTTCAAGGCTTTCACCCCGTGCAGCACCGGCCCGCACCTTCGCCACGCCCGGAAGGAGAAACCCATGGGACAGCGCACGCCTCTGTATGACCTTCATCTCGCCCTCGGCGCGAAGATGGTCGATTTTGGCGGTTGGGATATGCCTTTGCATTACGGCTCGCAGGTCGAGGAACACCATCAGGTGCGTCGCGATTGCGGGGTTTTCGATGTATCCCACATGACCGTGATCGATGTCAGCGGCCCTCAGGCCAAGGCCTGGCTCCAGCATTTGCTGGCCAATGACGTCGAACGTCTGCACAGCCCTGGCCGTGCCTTGTACAGCACCATGCTCAACGAGCGCGGCGGCATCGTCGACGACATGATCGTCTACCGTCTCGACGAAGGTTATCGGCTGGTGGTCAATGCCTCCACCCGTAATCAGGACCTCGCCTGGATGCAGGCTCACCTCGATGGTTTCAAGGTGCGGCTCAACGAGCGCTCCGAGCTGGCGATGCTGGCTATTCAAGGCCCCCAGGCCCGGCACAAAATCTCCGAACTGGTGACCCAGTCCCGCGGCAACCTGATTCAGATGCTCAAGCCCTTCGAAGGCCAGGCCGATGGTGACTGGTTCATCGCGCGCACGGGTTACACCGGCGAAGATGGCCTGGAAATCGTTCTGCCGGCCAATCAAGCGCCAGGATTCTTCAACGATCTGGTGGGCGCGGGCATCTCGCCGATCGGCCTCGGTGCGCGCGATACTCTGCGGGTCGAAGCCGGTATGAACCTTTACGGCCAGGACATTCACCAAGACGTTTCACCACTGGCCTCCAACATGGCCTGGAGCATTGCGTGGGAACCGGCCACTCGCCAGTTCATCGGTCGCAGCGCTCTTGAAGCCGAGCGGGCGGCTGGCGTGCAGCACAAACTGGTCGGTCTGGTCCTTGAGGAGCGTGGGGTTTTGCGCGCTCATCAAGTGGTCCGCATCGCCAATGTTGGCGAAGGGGAGATCACCAGTGGTAGTTTCTCTCCTACGCTTAGCAAGTCGATAGCACTGGCGCGCGTGCCGATGGCAACAGCCGACCGCGCAGAAGTGGAAATCCGTGGCAAGTGGTACCCGGTCCGAGTGGTCAAACCGACCTTCGTACGCCATGGCAAAACCTTGATCTAACCTTTTCTGGCGGGCAACGACCGCTGACAATTCTCTTGAGGACACAGAACATGAGCGATATTCCTGCCGACCTGCGTTTTGCCGAAAGTCACGAGTGGGCCCGTCTCGAAGCCGATGGCACCGTCACTGTGGGCATCAGCGATCACGCTCAGGAAGCCTTGGGCGACGTGGTGTTCGTTGAGCTGACCGAAGTCGGAACAGTCTTCGCTGCCGGTGATCAATCCGGTGTGGTGGAGTCGGTTAAAGCCGCTTCGGACATCTACTCCCCGGTTGCCGGTGAAGTGATTGCCATCAACGAAGAACTGAGCGCTAACCCTGAGCTGCTCAACTCCGACCCGTACGGTGCCTGGATCTTCAAGCTCAAGCCAAGCAACGCTGGCGATCTGGACAAGCTGCTCGACGCGGCAGGCTACAAGGCCGCCATCGGCGAATAATCTTCGTCTTGCGAAATCCATGTGGGAGCGAGCTTGCTCGCGAAGGCGGTGTATCAGTCAACATTCATTTCGACTGATACACCGCCTTCGCGAGCAAGCCCGCTCCCACAGGTTCTATGGATTTAGTACGGACTTCACCGCTGCGACTGACCGCTCGACATCCGCTTTAGTCATGGCGGTAAACATCGGCAGCGAAACAATCAGGCGACCGACCCGTTCGGCCACCGGAAACATCCCTTCCTTGAACCCGCGCTCGCGGTAAAGGCTCAGCAGGTGAATCGGCGGATAGTGATAGCCGATACCGACGCCCAATGCCTGCATCTGCTCCATGAAGGTAGCCCGTGCCGGTTGGCCATCCCTGCGCTCAGGCAGCACCAGCTGAAACAAATGCCAATTGCTGTTCTCGAAATCCGCCGGGGGCAGTTGAGCCCCGTACAACGCTTCGAAATCCTCGCCAAAACAAGCGAAATAATGCTTGGCCAGTTCACGGCGATGAGCAGTGATTGATTCGATGTGAGCAAATTGCCCCAGACCAATGGCCGCTGCAACGTCGGTCATGTTGAACTTTCCGCCCAGCACATCAACGTCCAGTCCATCGAAGCCGCTGCGGGTGACGCCCTGTAAACGGTACTTTTGCGCCAGTCGAACTTCCTCGGCATTGTTCAATACCAGGCAACCGCCCTCTGACGAGGTGACGTTTTTGTTCGCCTGGAAACTGAAGGACACGAAATCGCCGGTCGAGCCAATGCGCTGGCCGTTCCAGCTCGAACCCAAGGCTTGCGCGGCGTCTTCGACAATCCGTAATCCGTGTTTTTTGGCGATCGCATACAACCGGCTCATGTCCACTGGCAAACCGGCGAGGTACACCGGAATGATCGCTTTGGTGCGCGGGGTGATTGCCGCTTCCAGCTGATCCAGGTCGATGTTGCGGGTGATCGGGTCGATGTCGGCAAACACCGGCGTGGCGCCGACTTCCAGAATGACGTTGGCGGTGGCCACCCAGGAAATCGGCGTGGTGATCACTTCATCGCCCGGTCCGACCCCGGCAATGCGCAGGGCGATTTCCATGGTGCAGGTGCCGGAATTGAAAGTGAGCACCGGGCGCCCGCCAAAAAACTCCGAGAGTTGTTGTTCAAAGGCCTGGACCTTGGGGCCGCTGGTAATCCAGCCCGAGCGCAATACGTCGCCAACAGCGGCAATCGTCGCTTCGTCGATGGTGGGTTTGGAGAAAGGCAGGAAAGGCAGTTGATTCATGAGTTCAGAAATCCGATCGGCGGATATTAGGCGTGCGCCGAGCATGATGATCCGGATTGGTCGACGGCGCCACGCCATCCGCTCGGGTATCGACTGCTATGCTGGTTTGACCGTGTTGCATCGACGTTGAGCGCCAGTCAAGAGAGAGCCCGTCATGTCCCAGTTGCCGTCCTTGAGCCAGTTACGCGACCCCAATGCCTTCCTTCGCCGCCACCTCGGGCCCGATGCCGCCGAGCAACAGGCGATGCTCGACAGCCTCGGCCTCGGCAGCCGGGTCGAGTTGATCGAGCAGACGGTGCCGCCGGGAATCCGCCTGAACAGGCCGCTCGACCTGCCGCCCGCGCTCGACGAAGAAGCCGCGCTGGCCAAACTGCGCGGTTACGCCGAGCAAAACCAGGTCTGGACCAGCCTGATCGGTATGGGCTACCACGGCACCCTCACGCCCACCGTCATTGTGCGCAACGTGCTGGAAAATCCCGGTTGGTACACCGCGTACACACCGTATCAACCAGAGATCGCCCAAGGCCGGCTCGAAGCGCTGCTGAACTTCCAGCAATTGACCATCGACCTCACGGGCCTGGAACTGGCCAATGCCTCGCTGCTGGACGAAGCCACGGCGGCGGCGGAAGCCATGGCACTGGCCAAGCGTGTCGCCAAGTCCAGAAGCAATCTGTTCTTCGTCGACGAAAACTGTCACCCGCAGACCATTTCCGTGGTGCAGACCCGAGCAGAAGGGTTCGGCTTCGAGCTGATCATTGACACTGTGGATAACTTGAAACAGCACCAGGTGTTCGGCGCGCTCCTGCAATATCCCGATACCCACGGCGAGATCCGCGATCTTCGTCCCTTGATCGATCATCTGCATGCTCAGCAAGCCTTGGCGTGTGTCGCCACCGACCTGCTGAGTCTGCTGTTGCTGACGCCGCCGGGGGAGTTGGGCGCCGACGTGGTATTCGGTTCATCTCAGCGTTTCGGCGTGCCCATGGGTTACGGTGGGCCTCACGCGGCGTTTTTTGCCAGTCGCGATGAGTACAAACGGGCGATTCCCGGGCGGATCATCGGCGTGTCGAAAGATGCTCGCGGCAACGTCGCTTTGCGCATGGCCCTGCAAACCCGCGAGCAACATATTCGCCGGGAGAAAGCCAACTCGAACATTTGCACTGCTCAGGTGCTGCTGGCCAACATTGCCAGTTTCTATGCGGTCTACCACGGTCCGGAAGGGCTCAAACGCATTGCCCAGCGCGTCCATCGGCTGACCAGCATCCTCGCCGCTGGCCTTGAGCGCCACGGCATCACCCGCCTCAACACACACTTTTTCGACACGCTGACGCTGGAGGTCGGTGGTACTCAGACGGCAATCATCGAAAGTGCCCAGGCGGCGCAGATCAACCTGCGCATTCTTGGACGCGGGCAGTTGGGGCTGAGCCTCGACGAAACCTCTGACGAATCCACCGTCGCGAAGTTGTTTGATGTGTTCCTCGGTTCCGATCATGGGCTCAACGTCGACGAACTGGACGCTGAAGCCCTTGCTTCCGGTATTCCCGCAGGTCTGCTGCGTACCTCGCCTTATCTGCGCCACCCGGTGTTCAGCGCCCATCACAGCGAAACCGAGATGCTGCGCTACCTCAAGCAACTGGAGAACAAGGACCTGGCGCTCAACCAATCGATGATCCCGCTGGGCTCCTGCACCATGAAACTCAATGCCACCAGCGAGATGATTCCGATCACGTGGCCGCAGTTCGCCAACCTGCACCCGTTTGTGCCGAAAGAGCAGGCGGTCGGTTATTCGCTGATGATCGAAGAGCTGGAGCGCTGGCTCTGCGCGATTACCGGTTTCGATGCGATCTGTATGCAACCCAACTCCGGCGCCCAAGGCGAGTACGCCGGGTTGCTGGCGATCCGCAAATATCACGAGAGTCGTCATGAGGGCGCGCGGGATATCTGCCTGATCCCGTCCTCGGCCCACGGCACCAACCCGGCGTCGGCACAAATGGCCGGCATGCGGGTGGTGATCGTCGAGTGCGACGAGGCGGGCAACGTTGATCTGGATGACCTCAAAGGCAAAGCCGCAGAGGCCGGAGACAAACTCGCCTGCCTGATGGCGACGTATCCTTCGACCCACGGCGTGTACGAGGAAGGCATCAGCGAAATCTGCGAAGTTATCCACAGCCACGGCGGCCAGGTGTACATGGATGGCGCCAACCTCAACGCTCAGGTCGGACTGGCGCGCCCGGCGGACATTGGCGCCGACGTGTCCCACATGAACCTGCACAAGACTTTCTGCATTCCCCACGGGGGCGGCGGGCCGGGCATGGGGCCGATTGGTGTGCGCGCGCATCTGGCGCCATTCGTGGCCAATCACCCGGTGGTACCGATCGACGGGCCGCTGGCGCAAAACGGTGCAGTCAGCGCGGCGCCCTGGGGCAGTGCGAGCATCCTGCCGATCAGCTGGATGTACATCGCGATGATGGGGCCGCAATTGGCGGATGCCAGTGAGGTGGCGATCCTCGCCGCGAATTACCTGGCGCAGCATTTGTCTGGGGCGTTTCCGGTGCTTTACACCGGGCGCAACGAGCGGGTGGCTCACGAATGCATTCTTGACCTGCGGCCACTCAAGGCGCTGACCGGGATCAGCGAGGAGGACGTCGCCAAGCGCCTGATGGACTATGGCTTCCATGCGCCGACCATGTCATTTCCGGTGCCGGGGACGTTGATGGTGGAACCCACCGAAAGTGAATCGAAGGCGGAGCTGGACCGGTTTATCGGGGCGATGCTGAGTATCCGCGCGGAAATCACCGAGGTGCAGAACGGCAACTGGCCGGCCGATGACAACCCACTGAAACGTTCGCCGCATACCCTGGCAGATATCACCGGGGTTTGGGAGCGGCCCTACAGCATCGAGCAGGCAGTGACGCCGGATGCTCATACCAAGGCGCATAAGTACTGGCCGGTGGTGAACCGGGTGGACAATGTCTACGGTGACCGCAATCTGTTTTGCGCTTGCGTGCCGGTGGATGATTACCGCTGACCTCCCGGGAAACACCAATCGAGTGTGGGAGCGGGCTTGCTCGCGAAAGCGTACTGACAGTCGACATCAATGTTGAATGTTATGGCCCCTTCGCGAGCAAGCCCGCTCCCACAGGGTTTTGTGTCAGGCAAAAAAATGCCGCTCATGGGAGCGGCATTTTTGTTCAGCAGTAAATCTTATTCCGAAGCGACGGCATTCTTCGCCAGGATCGCGTTCGCCAGTTCCATGTCCGTGGCCTGCAGGCCAGGGTTGTCGGCGCGGACTTTCTGCATCGCGGCCTCCAGGTATGGACCGCGAATGCCGCCGTCACTGGCGACAAAGCTGCCAGCATCGTCCTGGGCGGCAACGATCAGCTTGTGATCCTTGAAGGTCAGGTAGGTCGAACCGGTGGTCGCACCGGATGAGATGACGTTACGCCAAAAGCTATCGGCCATCGCCGAACCGACAGGAAGGGACAACAAGGCGATGGTAGCGACAGCAAGTTTGAGACGCATATTGGGTGACTCCACTGGGTTAACTACGGCGTTTGATTGCCAATCCCCCAATCGAGTTCCATGACGGCCGCGCCTACTTTTGTTCGCTCTGCGGCGTTACTCGCAGCACCTCCTCAATCGTCGTCAAACCCGCTGCGACTTTTTGCGCTCCTGACAATCGCAAACTGCGCATGCCTTCCTTGAACGCCTGACGCCGCACCGCAAGCAAATCGGTGTCGGGGTTGATCAGCGCTTTGACGCCGTCCGTCAGCTGCATGATTTCGTAGACCCCGGCGCGGCCGCGGTAACCGGTATCGCGGCATTCAAGGCAACCGATGGCGCGATGTGCGTTGTTCGGCAACGGTGCCTGCCAGGGCCGGGTCAAGGTTTGCCAGTCTTCCTCACCCAGGGTCAGAGGCGCCTTGCAATGCGGGCACAAGGTGCGGACCAGGCGCTGGGCCATGACGCCGAGCACCGTGGCTTTGATCAGGTAATGCGGCACGCCCAGCTCCAGCAAGCGGCTGATCGCGCTCGGCGCATCGTTGGTGTGCAGCGTCGACAGCACCAAGTGGCCAGTGAGCGCAGCCTGGATCGCCATTTCAGCGGTTTCCAGATCGCGGATCTCACCGATCATGATGATGTCCGGATCCTGTCGCATCAGTGCGCGCACACCGGCGGCGAAGGTCAGGTCGATGTTGTGTTGGACCTGCATCTGGTTGAACGCCGGCTCGACCATTTCGATCGGGTCTTCGATGGTGCAGAGGTTGACCTCCGGCGTCGCCAGTTTTTTCAGGGTGGTGTACAGCGTGGTGGTCTTGCCGGAACCGGTCGGGCCGGTGACCAGAATGATGCCGTTGGGCTGGGTCGTCATGTCCTGCCAGCGGCGCAAGTCATCGGCGGAGAAGCCCAACTGATCAAAGTCCTTGAGCAGCACCTCCGGGTCGAAGATCCGCATGACCATTTTTTCGCCGAACGCGGTCGGCAATGTCGACAGCCGCAGCTCGACTTCGCCACCGTCCGGGGTTTTGGTCTTGACCCGGCCGTCCTGGGGTTTGCGCTTTTCCGCGACGTTCATCCGCCCGAGGCTTTTCAGGCGGCTGACGATCGCCATGGTCACTTGCGGCGGGAATTGATAGACGTTGTGCAGCACGCCATCGATGCGAAAGCGCACCGTGCCTTGTTCGCGCCGCGGTTCAATGTGGATATCGCTGGCGCGCTGCTGGAACGCGTACTGGAACAACCAGTCGACGATGTTGACGATGTGCGCGTCGTTGGCGTCCGGTTCCTGGTCGCTGGCGCCGAGGTTGAGCAACTGCTCGAAGTTGCCCAGCGTGTTCATCTGCTGATCGGCATTGGTCGCGCCGCTGACCGATTTGGCCAGGCGGAAAAACTCCACGCTGAAGCGCTGGATGTCGACCGGGTTGGCCACCACACGCTTGATCGGCAGTTTCAGCACGTGGGTCAGGTCGGCTTCCCAGCCGGTGACGTAGGGCTGGGCGCTGGCCACGGTGACTGCGTCGCGGTCGATAGACACCGCAAGAATCTTGTGGCGCTGGGCGAAGGCGTAGGACATCAGCGGCGTAATCGCCGCCACGTTGATTTTCAGCGGGTCGATACGCAGATAAGGCTGGCCGGCCTGCTGCGACAGCCAAAGCGTCAGGCTTTCCAGGTCGAGGTGTTTGCCGGGACGGCTGAGATCGTCCAGGAGTTGGCTGGCGATGAATTCCAGCGGGTGCATCTGGCCATTGGCAGCGTGACGGCGTCGAGCATTGAGCGCGTGTTCGGCCGAGTCCTGACTGATGAAACCTTGGGCGACCAGTTCACGCAGCAAATCATTGAGATCCAGCCAGCGGTCCTGAATGGCAAGTTGAACGGACATGCGGGCTCCTCATGAACAACAGTTCGCAAAGGATAGTCGCGGAGCCGTAGACCGTTGGGCCACTACCCGACGAAGCCGTGTCGAGTTTTTTCAGCCCGCCGCCTGAGCCGGTTCATTCCACGCGCAATCAGCCGCTTGCAGCTCAACCGAACAGACGCTGATCAGGTTACGTAATTTTTCCGCGATCACCTGGGCGCGATGCCAGCTCAGGCCGTCCATCACGATGTCGATCGACAGCAGATCGTCCATCCGCTGCACGTTGACCTGTTGCGGCGTCAGAAACTGCAAAGCGAACAGGTTGAGCGCCCGGCACAGCAGATCCGGTTCGGCCTCGGCCAGCATTTGATAGTGAACGCGGCAGTGGGCGTTGCTGACGTTCCAGACATCGGCGCGGGTGTGCGGGGTGTTGACGGCTTCTAGATGCGGCATGGTCGGTCTCCAAAATCACTGGAGGAATTTTTACATTCGGTGCGGGGCATTTCTTATCTATGATTGGGCTTATTGGCGATTTTTTGAATTGCTTGATTCGGTAAGTTATCAATCAAAGGTTTTTTTATGCACAGCGAGCTGGATGGCTACGACCGCAAGATTCTCGCGTTGCTGCAAGAGGACGCTTCACTTTCCAGTGCGCAGATTGCGGAACAGGTGGGGTTGTCGCAGTCGCCATGCTGGCGGCGGATTCAGCGGATGAAGGAGGAGGGGATCATTCGCGGGCAGGTGACCTTGCTCGACCGGAAGAAAATTGGTCTGAACACGCAGATCTTCGCTGAAATCAAACTCAACGCTCACGGGCGTTCCAACTTCACCGAATTCACCGAGGCGATTCGCGGCTTTCCCGAAGTGCTGGAATGTTATGTGCTGATGGGGTCGGTGGATTTTTTGCTGCGGATTGTGACGGCGGACATCGAGGCGTATGAGCGGTTTTTCTTCGAGAAGCTGTCGATGGTGCCGGGGATTCAGGAGGTGAACTCGATCGTGGCGTTGTCGGAGATAAAGTCCACGACGAGTTTGCCGGTCTGAGGTTTTGCGGTGACAGTGCTGGCCTCTTCGCGAGCAAGCCCGCTCCCACATGAGATTTTCAGTGGACACAGAATTTGTGTACGACCGAGATCAAATGTGGGAGCGGGCTTGCTCGCGAAGGCGGTATCACATACGCAGCAGCATCTTCCACGCACGATTCTGATACACCGCAATCGCCTGCTGTTTGCGCGCATCCAGCGATTCATCGGTGATCGGCTCGTTCGCCAATTGAGCAAGCTGTTTCAGCTCACCGTACAGGCGATCCATTTCCGGGATGTCCAGCACGCTGCGGGCGTGGTGCAGCCAAGCCTGGATGCGCTCGATGCGCGGCAGTTGCTCGGCCAGGTCTTCCGGCTGTTGCTGATAACGCTGCAGTTGCAGGGAAGTCGCTTCCTCGCCCAACAAACGCGGCAACCAACTGCCCAATTGCGCAGCGCCCTGGCGATTGCCACGGACGTTGCGATCGGCAGCCCAGGAGCGGGCCAGCAACCAGCGCGAAGTGTTCAGCGAGAACAGGCCCCAACGCGGGTCTTCCAGTTCTTCGAGGAACTGCTCCGGCGCGGCTTTGCGCACGTCTTCGTCGTCGACACCGGCTTGCACCAGCGGACGCCAGTCTTCGAGCAAGGCATCCAGCGCGATGCGCAGATCGTGCGTCGACTGACGTGGGGCGGCTTGACCCAGGCTGCTCAGCAGCGCGCGCAATTCAGCCAGGTTTTCGACCCAATCCTGCAACAGGCGCCAGTGGCCGTTGAAACGATACTGCTCGGCCAGGCGCTGGCTGCTGCTCAGCAAGTGCCAACTCAGCGCGGCGAAAGCGTCGTCCAGCGGGGTTTCAGCGCTGATCTGCGGCGCCGGCAGGCTCAACGAATAGCTGTTGGCGTCGTACAAGCGATAACCGCGCTCGGCCTTGCTGATGTCACACGGCATCAGGGCCAGGGTCGCGGCCAGTTCGGCGGCCAGTTCCAGCAGAGCGGCCGGCTCGCCTTCGCGCAGTTCAAGTTCCAGCTCGCAGATTTCTTCTTTCTGCTTGCCGACCACCACGTGGCCTAGGTCCAGCGCAGCTTCGATGACCACTTTGGTCTTGCCACGGCCCCAAGCAATTTCAGCGCGTTCGCGGACGAAATCGGTGGTGAAAATCGCCTTCAGGGTTTTCTTGTCCAGCTCGGCCAATTCTTCCGGCCAGCATTCGCCGTCGAGTTTCTTCACGTCAAGCTTGGCTTTGGGCAGGTTCCAGTCGTATTCGTTACGCACGGACAGACCAGCAACGCTCTGGCCGCGGGTCTTGAGGGTCTGAATCACTTCTTCGCCGTCGCGGCGCAGGCGCAGGGCAACCTTGGCGCGGGCCAGGTCGCGCTCAGGTGTGTCGAAGTACTGGTTCATCAACTCACGGCGTTCCCAGCCACTTTTGTTGCGTTTTTTCAGGAGCGGGTGCTCGCGCAGGGCAGCGAGAGTTTCTCGGCTGACGCGGAGTTTGATTTCGGTTTCTTTCTGCATGGCCGGAAAATCCAGGATCGGGAGCGCAGCCGGGGGGAATGTGTGGCTGCCAAGGTCGTGCAGTGTACAGCACTGACCTGAGATAGGGCCGCGGCGGTTTATTCCTGTCGCCGGATGGTTCTATGATGGAGTTCAAATCGGGAGTTGGGAGTCAGCGATGCCTTTGCCATCCATGAAAGATCAGTTCGCTGCGCTGATCGCTGCGCCGTCCGTCAGCTGTACGCAGGCCAGCCTCGATCAAACCAACCGTCCGGTGATTGATTTGCTGGCGACGTGGCTCGGCGATCTGGGTTTTACCTGCGACATCCAGCAGGTCAGCCCCGGCAAATTCAACCTGCTGGCCAGTTTCGGTTCCGGCCCCGGTGGCCTGGTGCTGGCCGGTCACAGTGACACCGTGCCGTTCGATGGCGCGCTGTGGCAGACCGATCCGCTGAAGCTGACCGAAGTCGACGGTCGCTGGGTGGGTCTGGGCAGTTGCGACATGAAGGGCTTTTTCGCGCTGGCCATCGAAGCCGTCATACCGCTGCTCGATCAGCCGTTCAAGCAACCGCTGTTGATCCTTGCTACCTGTGATGAAGAAAGCTCGATGTCCGGCGCTCGTGCCTTGGCCGAAGCCGGGCGTCCGCTCGGTCGTGCGGCGGTGATCGGCGAGCCGACCGGGCTGAAACCGATCCGCATGCACAAAGGCATCATGATGGAGCGCATCGACATCCTCGGTCAGAGCGGCCACTCCTCGGATCCGCGCCTCGGCCACAGCGCCCTCGAAGCCATGCACGATGCCATCGGTGAGCTGCGTGGTTTGCGGTTGGCGTGGCAGCGAGAGTTCCGTAATCCGCAGTTCAGCGTGCCGACGCCGACCCTGAATTTCGGCTGTATCCATGGCGGCGATAACCCCAACCGCATTTGCGGCCAGTGTTCGCTGGAGTTTGATCTGCGCCCATTGCCGGGCATGGACCCCAATGCCCTGCGTGCGGAGATTCTGCAGAAGCTCAAGCCCATTGCCGAGTGGCATCAGGTGAAGATCGATTACGCGCCGCTGTTCCCCGAAGTGCCGCCGTTCGAGCAGGCCGAGGATGCAGAATTGGTCCGGGTCGCTGAAAAGCTCACCGGCCATCGTGCCGAAGCAGTGGCGTTCGGCACCGAAGCGCCTTATCTTCAGCGTCTTGGCTGCGAAACCCTGGTGCTCGGCCCTGGCGACATCGCCTGTGCGCACCAACCGGGGGAATACCTCGAAATGTCACGTTTGCAGCCTACGGTGCATCTATTACGTCAACTGATTGAACATTACTGCCTGACACCGGCCAATACGCCTGTGAGTTAAGCGCAGTTCATGTGGGAGCGGGCTTGCTCGCGAAGTCGGAGTGTCAGTCACCATCAGTGTCGACTGTTACACCGCTTTCGCGAGCAAGCCCGCTCCCACAGGTTCTGTGTTTTGGCTAACTAACGGTATAAATTGCCGATGTCCCAACCCGTATCTATGAGGAGAGCGCGCGTGTCGCCAAGCCTGTTCCGACGATAACCATCAGCCCGCTGTGCGTTTTTCTGTTTCGCCCATTTTTTGGCTGCTATTTATTACAGGCCCAGGTTCATGCCCGAATACGTTAATTGGCTTCGTCACGCTTCGCCTTACATCAACGCCCACCGTGATTGCACCTTCGTCGTCATGCTGCCCGGCGACGGCGTGGAGCACCCGAACTTCGGCAATATCGTCCACGACATGGTGCTGTTGCACAGCCTGGGCGTGCGATTGGTGCTGGTGCACGGTTCCCGTCCGCAAATTGAAACCCGCCTCGCTGCGCGCGGCCTGACCCCGCATTACCACCACGGGATGCGCATCACCGATGCCGCAACACTGGAGTGTGTGATCGATGCGGTTGGCCAGTTGCGCATCGCCATCGAAGCGCGACTGTCGATGGACATGGCTTCATCGCCGATGCAGGGCTCGCGTCTGCGGGTGGCCAGCGGCAACCTGGTGACCGCACGGCCGATCGGCGTGCTTGAAGGCGTCGATTATCACCACACTGGCGAAGTGCGTCGGGTCGACCGCAAGGGCATCAATCGCCTGCTGGATGAGCGTTCCATCGTGCTGTTGTCGCCACTGGGTTACTCACCGACCGGTGAGATTTTCAACCTCGCCTGCGAAGACGTCGCCACTCGTGCGGCTATCGATCTGGGGGCGGACAAGCTGCTGCTGTTCGGCGCCGACCTGGGTCTGATCGATGAAAACGGTCGCCTGGTTCGTGAGTTGCGTCCGCAACAAGTGCCGGCGCATCTGCAGCGCCTGGGCAGCAACTATCAGGCAGAGCTGTTGGATGCGGCCGCTGAGGCCTGCCGCGGCGGTGTGGCTCGCAGTCATATCGTCAGCTACGCCGAAAACGGTGCGCTGCTGACCGAACTGTTCACCCGAGACGGTGGCGGTACGCTGGTGGCCCAGGAGCAATTCGAGGTTGTGCGCGAAGCGGCGATCGAAGACGTTGGTGGTTTGCTGGATTTGATCAGCCCGCTGGAAGAGCAGGGCATTCTGGTGCGGCGTTCCCGCGAGGTGCTGGAGCGTGAGATCGAGCAGTTCAGTGTGGTCGAACGCGAAGGCATGATCATCGCGTGTGCGGCGCTGTATCAGATTGCCGATTCGGATGCGGGGGAGTTGGCGTGTCTGGCGGTGAACCCGGAGTATCGCCATGGCGGTCGTGGTGATGAACTGCTGGAGCGCATCGAAACCCGCGCCCGGGCGCAGGGGCTGAAAACCTTGTTCGTACTGACGACCCGGACTGCTCACTGGTTTCGCGAGCGTGGGTTTGTGCCGAGCAGCGTAGAGCGCCTGCCATCGGCGCGGGCGTCGCTGTACAACTATCAGCGTAATTCGAAGATCTTCGAAAAAACCCTCTGACTTGATCGTTCCCACGCTCTGCGTGGGAATGCCTCAACGGACGCTCCGCGTTCGGCTGTTGTGGGGACGCAGAGCGTCCCGGGCTGCATTCCCACGCAGAGCGTGGGAACGATCATTAATCCTGCACAAACTTCGCGCTGACATACGGCGAATAATCCGGCAGCACCGTTTCAACCTTCCCTTGCTCCTTCAAGAACTTCGCCGTCTCGCCAATCGCCTTGGCCGTGCCGCCGTCCAGCAGCGCGGTGGTCTGTTGGGCTTTAGCATCCGGGAACGTGGAACCGGCCAGCAACTCCGGCACATCGACGGCATTGGCACCGGTCAGTTTGGCGATTTTTTGCACCGGTACCGAGTCAGCGGTCCAGCTGTCTTTATGTGCGGCATAGTCGGCGAACGAGTCCAGCGTGACCTTGGCGAATTTGGCCACAACCTCTGGGTGCTTCTCGGCGTAATCCTTGCGCGCGACCCAGACCTCGAAGGTCGGAGCACCCCATTGGCCAACCTGTGCCGCGTCAGTCAAGGTCTTGCCGGTCTTGCGAATTTCCCCCAGCGCGGGTGACCAGACAAACGCACCATCGATGTCACCACGCTTCCAGGCTGCCGCGATTTCCGCCGGTTGCAAATTCACTACTTTGACTTTCGAGGCATCAAGGCCCCAGTGCTTCAGCGCACCCAGCAAACTGTAGTGGGAGGTTGAAACGAAGGGTGTGGCGATGGTCTTGCCGATCAGATCTTCCGGTTTATCAATGCCGCTGCCGTTGCGCACCACGAGTGCTTCAGCGGCGTTGATCTGGGCGGAAACAATGAACGCAACGATTGGCAGATTGCGCGAAGCAGCGGCTGCCAGCGGACTGGAGCCGAGGTTGCCAATCTGCACATCGCCGGAAGCAATGGCCGTAACCACTTCCGGGCCGCTATTGAAACGACGCCAGTCAATTTTCTGGCCTATGGTTTTCTCGTACAGTCCGTCTGCCTGGGGGACTTTGCTGGGGTCGATGCCGGTTTGATAACCGATCGTGAGGTTCGCCGCGTGAGCGCTAAAAGATATTATTAGCGATACACAAACTGTAACAATTGAACCGGATAGTGCGCGTTTGGTCGTCATGGCGCTGCCTTTCGATAGGGATTGATCGTGAGTTGCATCAAAGCTAATCGATCTAAAAAAAGGCTAACAAATACCCTTTAGGAATTAGCTTATGAGCCGGTGCCGCGTCCCGGTTCAATGGGAAAGTGCAGAGCTAAATTCCTAAACGGTATGAAAAATAATTGGGTGATTCTTTTTGGGCTTATGGCCCGGCAAGGAATGAATTTACTGGGGATTAGACTATGGTCGTAGACACACAAAGTTACGATTGACTTGTGAGTCACGGTCTGGCGCTAATCGCGCATCTTAGGATCTCGGGCATCGAGCCGAGGCCAGGAACACAAGAATTAGAAACGATAGGAGCGAAACAATGAACAAGTCGACCTTGGCGTTGGCCGTGGCTGTTGGGGTTTTGGCGCAGCAGGCAGGCGCCGCCGGTTTCCTGGAAGACAGCAAGGCTTCCGTCAGCTCTCGCACCATGTATTACGACGCTGATATGCGTGAAGGTCCGAGCGTTGCTAAAAACAGACAGCGAGAAACCGCTGAGGGGCTCAAGTTCGATTACCTGTCCGGTTTTACCCAAGGTACTGTTGGTTTCGGTATCGACGCCCAGGCACTGGTCGGTATCCACCTGGATGGCGGCAAGGGGCATCACCCTAGCGGTAACGACAACTCATTCTTCCCTAGCGATTCCGATGGTTCGGCGGCGAATGAGTGGAGCCGTTTAGATGGTAACGTCAAGGCCCGCTTCTCGAAAACCGAGGCCCACTTAGGTGGCGCTCTGGCACCTAACTTGCCGATCCTGATCGCGAACGACAGCCGTTTGCTGCCACAGACCTTTGACGGTGGCACCATCACCTCGAAGGAAATTGACAATGTGACCTTCAACTTGGGTCAACTGGAGCACGCGTCGGGTCGCGCCTCCTCCAACAGAACTGGCCTGGCAGTGGCTGGCGGTACTCAGGACAGCAACAAATTCCAATACGCTGGTGCTGACTGGAAGGTCACCAAAGACCTCATGCTGCAGTACTACTATGCGAACCTGGAAGACTACTACAAGCAGAACTTCCTCGGCCTGGTGCACGTTTACCCGATCGCCCCTAACCAATCCTTCAAGACCGACATTCGCTATTTCGATAGCAGTTCTGACGGTAAGAACGGCGATGTGGGCTACCGCTTCAACAACAACAACGGCTTTGCCAAGAACCCGGGCGAGGTTGATAACAAGACCTGGAGCGCCATGTTCACCTACACCCTGGGTGGCAACGCGTTCCTGCTCGGGCACCAGCGTGTCAACGATGACGGCGGCTTCGTTTTCTTGAACCAAGGCAGCCTTGTCGATGGCGGTCGTCCAGAAGGTGCCGGCGGCGCCAGTTTCTACTCGTTTACCGACGCCACGGTTGGCAGCTTTATCCGTGCCGGTGAAAACACCACGTTCGGTCAGTACTCCTATGACTTCGCCTCACTGGGCGTGCCGGGTTTGAAAGCTTCGATTGCGTACTTGAATGGTCAAGACATCAAGGCTACCAACGGTACTGGTAAAGACCTGAGTGAGCACGAGACCGACGCGCGTATTGACTACGTGATTCAAACGGGTGCACTTAAAGGGTTTGGTACAACACTGCGTCACGGTACCTACCGTGGCAACACCAGCACCTTTGATCAAGACCAGACCCGTCTGATCTTCAACTACACCTACAGCTTCTTGTAATAGCCATCAGAAAAAGCCTCGCCCGCCGGCGAGGTTTTTTTTTGTGTTTTTTCAATATTCCAAATAGAGCTTATGTAGTAATTTTTTATTCTTTTTAGCTTTTAAGCCAATCGCCTAAAGTGAGTGGCTTATGAGCCGATACCTTGTGTCCCGACTCAGAGTAATAGCGCGTAGCTATATGCCTGAATGGCATGAAAAATGATGAAATAATTCTTTTTGTGTTTATCATGCGGGCCAAAATCACAGGGTCAGGCCATCGCCGTAGTCACACGGTCTGGCACTAACCGAGCATTTCAGGATCCAGGGCATTCGACCCAGGACCTCAAGAATTAGAAACGATAGGAGCGAAACAAATGAACAAGTCCACCTTGGCCCTGGCTGTGGCCGTAGGGGTTTTGGCGCAGCAAGCAGGCGCCGCCGGTTTCATCGAAGACAGCAAAGCTACTTTGGGGCTGCGTAACTTCTACATCAATAACGATAACCGTGACTCTGACGCTGGTACCGCCAAGGTCAAGGCCAACGGCGTTCAAAGCAAGAACGAAGAATGGGGCCAAGGCTTCGACCTGCGCTTCATCTCCGGCTACACCCAAGGCACCGTTGGCTTCGGTATCGATGCTATCGGCCTGCTGGGTGTGCGTCTGGATTCGGGCGGCGGCACTAACGGCGCCACTTCGACTTCTTACGGCGGCACTGTTTTCCCAAGCAAGTCCAACGGCGAAGCAGTTGATAACTTCTCCAGCCTGGGCCTGACTGCCAAAGCCAAGATCTCCCAGACCGAACTGAAGTTGGGCACTCTGCAGCCAAAACTGCCAGTTATCGTGACCAACGATGGCCGTCTGCTGCCGCAAACCTTTCAAGGTGGCCAGATCACCTCGAACGAAATCAAAGACCTGACACTGGTCGGTGGTCAGATCGAGCACGCCAAGGGTCGTAACTCCAGCAACAACGAAGAGTTGTCGATTGCTGGTGCGAACTCTCCCACCGCTTCCGGTCGTGACAGCAACAAGTTCATCTACGGTGGTGGCGACTACAAGATCACCAAAGACCTGACTGCCCAGTACTACTACGGCAACCTGGAAGATTTCTACAAGCAGCACTTCCTGGGTCTGGTTCACAACTGGTCGATCGGTCCGGGCGTACTGAAGTCTGACTTCCGTTACTTCAACAGCCGTGACGATGGCGCCAACGGCCATGAGTCCGCCTATTTCACCACGGGTGATTACGGTACGGGCATCACCAAAGGCAAAGTCGACAACAACCTGTATAGCGGCCTGTTCCTGTACTCGGTTGCCGGTCACACCTTCGGTGGCGGTTACCAGGTCAGCAACGGTAACAGCGATTTCCCTTGGTTGAACCAGGGTGATGGCTCGTCGGCTTACCTCACTACCGACTCGCAGATTGCCAAGTTCGCTCGCGCCGGCGAACGTACCTGGCAAGCTCGCTACTCGTATGACTTCGCCAAGCTTGGCCTGCCAGGCGCAACTGCCGGCATCGTTTACCTGCGTGGCGATAACATCGACACCACCGGTAAAGTGGGTGCTGCTCAGACTAGCGTCAACGCAACCGGCCGCTCCGAATGGGAACGCGACCTGACCCTGGCGTACGTAGTCCAGGAAGGCGCACTGAAAAACCTGGGCTTCACATGGAAAAACGCCATGTGGCGTAACGACATCCCGGGCCAACGCGACCAGGACGAAAACCGTCTGATCGTCAGCTACTCGATCCCGCTGTTGTAATAGCACTCGCGTAACTGAAATAAAAAGCCCCGCCCGGCATCTCGCCGGGCGGGGCTTTTGCGTTTTCGAGTCAGGCTCACCCCCGTAAACCCTCCTCGAAATTTCCCTCTTTGTGCAGCAACTCAAGGCCTTCTCGAACCTTGTGGGCGATGGTCGTCCCGATCGTCGCCGAGGTCCAGTGAACACATTTTTAATATTCATTTAAGATCTAAACAAATCGATATTTATTCTTTTTAATGAATAAGAAATGCAGGCACAGTTGACCTCAACAAGCACTCACCAGGAGCAGCACCATGAGCCTCAGACTGGGCGATATCGCCCCCGACTTTGAACAGGATTCCAGCGCCGGCACCCTCCGTTTCCACGAATGGCTGGGCGATAGCTGGGGCGTGCTGTTTTCCCATCCGGCAGACTTCACCCCGGTGTGCACCACCGAGTTGGGCTTCACTGCCAAGCTCAAGGACGAGTTTGCCCAGCGTGGTGTGAAAGCCATTGCTCTGTCCGTGGACCCGGTGGACTCGCACCACAAGTGGATCGAAGACATCAACGAAACCCAGAACACCCTCGTCAACTTCCCGATTCTTGCCGACGCCGACCGCAAGGTCTCGGACCTCTACGACCTGATCCATCCGAATGCCAACGACACCCTGACCGTGCGTTCGCTGTTCGTGATCGACCCGAACAAAAAGGTACGACTGACCATCACCTACCCAGCGAGCACCGGCCGTAACTTCCATGAAATCCTGCGGGTGATCGATTCGCTGCAACTCACCGACAACTACAAGGTGGCCACCCCGGCCAACTGGCAGGACGGTGATGAAGTGGTGATCGTGCCGTCGCTCAAGGACGAAGACGAAATCAACAAACGCTTTCCCAAGGGCTATCGCGCGGTGAAGCCGTACCTGCGCCTGACGCCACAGCCCAACAGATAAACCATCAATTGCGGTGCGGCTGAAGCCGCCTTCGCGAGCAAGCCCGCTCCCACAGTTGACCGCATTCCAATGTGGGAGCGGGCTTGCTCGCGAAGACGGCCGGCCAGGCACCGCAGAATCCAGATTGAACCGTATCCACAAAGCAGGGGATTTCAGGTCGTTTTTACGGCCTGTTTTTTTGGTGCGCCCAGCATGGGCGCAATCTTGTGGGTGAAAGTCCCGCCGTGAGCTGACCACAGTGAATGAAGTGAAACGCAACTGCATGAGGGCGACCGAGTGTGGGGAGGAAGCGTGGAGCGAAACCGCGAGCCGATGAACAAGAACCGGATATAAGGCGATGTCGACCAGGGTGAGCGGGCCAATAACCGCGAAACTCTTGTGGTCAAAGGACGGCAGCGTAGATCCGGCGGTTGTGCGGGGAAGGATTGCGTTCTTACCTGGGGAGATCTCGCCTCGCGCCTGAAAGGGCGACGGCGCCAGCCGGAGCGAGAAGTCAGCAGAGGCCGTAGTAGTCTTCTTTTTTTTTTGACGAAGGGCCGAACGAGAGAAAGCGTTATAGGCCATGTTGATGCGAGAAACCGGAAGTCAGATGCCTGCCAAACGCGGGGCGGATGGAGATAGCGAGCGGTGAAACCGTGAGAAGTCCCATCAGCGACGAGGTCAATCGCCCGCAAGATGAACCCGATAACGCAGGGCAAGGGCTGCTGGAATGGGCCTTTGCGAGAGAAAACCTGAAGCGGGCGTGGAAACGGGTCAAGGCCAACAAGGGGGCAGCGGGCGTCGATGGTCTGGACATTGAACAGACCGCCGAACACTTGCTGACCCAGTGGACGGCGATTCGTGAACAGCTTCTTTCAGGTGTCTACCGGCCCAGTCCGGTACGACGTGTGGTCATTCCCAAACCTGACGGCGGTGAGCGCGAGTTGGGTATCCCAACGGTCACCGACCGCTTGATCCAACAAGCGCTGCTGCAAGTCTTGCAGCCACTCCTCGATCCGACTTTCAGTGAACACAGCTACGGTTTTCGTCCGGGGCGCTGCGCGCAGGACGCCGTTTTGGCGGCTCAGCGCTACGTGTCCTTGGGTCGAAAAGTGGTGGTGGATGTGGATCTGGAGAAATTCTTCGATCGGGTCGATCACGACATTCTGATGGATCGTCTCCGTAAACGGATCGCGGATCGGGCGGTAATCCGACTGATCCGCGCCTATCTGGATGCGGGAACGCTGATCAATGGCGTGATCGAGAAAAGCCGTTGCGGGGCGCCGCAAGGCGGCCCGCTGTCGCCGTTGCTGGCGAATGTGCTGCTGGACGAAGTAGATCGCGAGCTTGAACGCCGAGGCCATTGTTTCGTGCGCTATGCCGACGATGCGAATGTGTATGTTCATAGTCAAAAGGCGGGGCAACGGGTGATGGCTTTGCTGACGCGTTTGTATGAAAAGCTGCACCTGAGCGTCAACACGAGCAAGAGTGCAGTGACGAGCGCATTCGGTCGCAAGTTCCTGGGGTATGCCTTTTGGCCCTACCAAGGTGAAGCCAAGCGAGCCGTCTCATTCAAAGCGCAGCAGCGATTCAAGCAGCGGATACGCGAATGTACCCGACGCTCAGGCGGTCGTAGCATGCAGCAAGTCGTGAACGGCCTGCGTCCTTATCTGCTGGGTTGGAAAGCTTACTTTGGATTGTCGCAAGCCCCGCGAGTCTGGCGAGAGCTGGACGAATGGATACGACATCGACTCCGAGCTATCCAACTCAAACACTGGAAGCGTGGAACGACGATCTACAGAGAGCTGCGAGCACTGGGTGCGCGCGAGGAAAGCGCACGCAGAGTTGCGGGAAACTCGCGCAGTTGGTGGCGTAACAGCCGTATGGAAATGAACCGAGTGCTTGATATTGCATGGTTCGACCGCTTGGGACTACCACGTCTCTCCTGACCTCAATCTCTCGAACCGCCCGGTGCGGACCCGCATGCCGGGTGGTGTGGCAGGGGTACGGACTATGAAGTCCGTCCCCTATGCCGATCCCGGAAAAAGTCATTTCACATAGAACTATAAAGAATAACTAAATGAATAAATATGATTTATGGATATAACAATCACCTGTTAAGGTCAATTCCATCAAAGCGAGATCGCAAACCGCGAATCGCCAACACCGTTCAAGGAATCGTCTGAATGCTGGTTGTCTCACTCGGTGGAAGTCCCAGCCAACGCTCCCGTTCCGGGGTGCTGCTGGAGCGCTCCCAACGCTGGTTGCAGGAGCAAGGTGTGGAAGTGGTGAGTTACCAGGTGCGGGACTTCCCGGCCGAAGACTTGCTGCATGCACGCTTCGACAGCCCGAAGGTGATCGACCTGCTGCAACAGATTGAAAACGCCGATGGCCTGCTGATCGCCACGCCGGTCTACAAAGCGTCGTTCTCCGGCGCATTGAAAACTGTGTTGGACCTGCTGCCCGAGCGTGCCCTGGCCCACAAGGTGGTGTTGCCAATGGCCACTGGCGGCAGCATCGCTCACATGTTGGCGGTGGATTACGCGCTCAAGCCAGTGTTGTCGGCGTTGAAAGCCCAGGAAATGCTCCACGGGATTTTCGCCGTAGACAGCCAGATCGCTTACGGCGAAGGCAGCGTCCAGGCGCAGTTGGCACCGGAGCTGGAAGAAAGACTGAATGAATCACTGGAGCTGTTTTTCAGCGCCATGGCCCGACGGCCCAAGCCGATCGATCCGAACCTGTTGAATGAACGTTTGTTGAGTGCTCGCTGGAGCATTTAAGCCTTACCCCAATTTGAAGTACTCACCTTACTCAGCCGCCAACGGCCAAGCAGGTGCAGCCAAAACCCAACAGCAAATAGGAGAGCGCTATGCGCACTGTCATTTTGCGTCGTGGTCTGGTCGCTCTGTTTGCTGCGGCTGTGTCCTTCGGCGTTATTTCTCAAGCACAAGCCGAGACGTTGCGAATCGGCTATCAAAAATACGGCACTTTGGTGCTGCTCAAAGCCAAAGGCACACTCGAAAAACGCCTCGCCGCTCAAGGCGTGGACGTGCAATGGACTGAATTTCCCGGCGGCCCGCAACTGCTCGAAGGCCTGAACGTCGGCTCCATCGACTTCGGCGTTACGGGTGAAACTCCACCGGTATTCGCTCAAGCAGCCGGCGCCGATCTGCTCTATGTCGCCTACGAACCACCAGCGCCGCACAGCGAAGCGATCCTGGTGCCGAAGGACTCGGCGATCAAATCGGTGCAGGACCTCAAGGGCAAGAAAGTCGTCCTGAACAAAGGCTCCAACGTTCACTACCTGCTGGTCCGCGCATTGGAAGATGCCGGCCTCAAATACACCGACATCCAGACCGTATTCCTGCCGCCGGCCGATGCCCGCGCCGCGTTCGAACGTGGCAGCGTCGATGCCTGGGTGATTTGGGACCCGTACCAGGCCGCCGCCGAACAACAGCTGCAGGCACGCACCCTGCGTGATGGCCAAGGCATCGTCGACAACCATCAGTTCTACCTCGCGACCAAGCCATACGCGCAGAAAAATCCTGAGGTGATCAAGACCCTGGTGGAAGAAGTGCGCGCCGTCGGCGAATGGTCCAAGGCCAATCCCGAAGACGTGACCAAACAAGTTTCGCCACTGATTGGCCTGCCAGCGGACATCACCCTGACCTCGATGAAACGCCAAGGCTACGGTGCGCTGTTCCTCACACCTGAAGTGGTCGCCGCGCAACAGAAAATTGCTGACACCTTCTATCAGCTCAAGCTGATTCCAAAGCCGCTGAGCATCAAAGACGTGATCTGGACGCCACCGGCGGCCGTTGCCCAAGCGCAGTAATTCGATTTCCTAAGGAGTCCACTCCATGAGCCTCAATATCTTCTGGTTCCTGCCTACCCACGGTGACGGCCATTACCTTGGCACCGCCGAAGGCGCTCGCGCCGTCGACCACGGTTATCTGCAACAAGTCGCGCAAGCGGCGGATCGTCTGGGCTTCGGCGGGGTGCTGATTCCTACGGGGCGATCTTGCGAAGACTCGTGGCTGGTGGCCGCGTCGCTGATCCCGGTGACCCAGCGTTTGAAATTCCTTGTCGCCCTGCGCCCCGGGATCATTTCCCCGACGGTGGCCGCGCGTCAGGCCGCGACGCTGGATCGCCTGTCCGGCGGCCGTGCGCTGTTCAACCTGGTAACCGGCGGTGATCCGGAAGAATTGGCCGGCGACGGTTTGTTCCTGACTCACGAAGAGCGCTACCAGGCCTCGGTGGAATTCACCCGCATCTGGCGCCGCGTGCTGGAAGGCGAAACCGTCGATTACGACGGTCAGCACATCAGCGTGAAGGGAGCCAAATTGCTCTACCCGCCGATCCAGCAACCGCGTCCGCCACTGTACTTCGGTGGTTCTTCGGAAGCGGCGCAAGACCTCGCGGCAGAGCAGGTCGAAATGGTCCTGACCTGGGGCGAACCGCCGGCCGCCGTTGCCGAGAAGATCGAACAAGTACGCGCCAAAGCCGCGAAGCTTGGGCGCACCGTGCGCTTCGGGATTCGATTGCATGTGATCGTTCGTGAAACCAATGCCGAAGCCTGGCAAGCGGCGGATCGGCTGATCTCTCATCTGGACGACGACACCATCGCTCGCGCCCAGGCTTCTCTGGCGCGCTTCGACTCGGTGGGTCAGCAACGCATGGCCGCGCTGCATGGCGGCAGCCGTGACAACCTGGAAGTCAGCCCCAACCTGTGGGCCGGCGTCGGTCTGGTGCGTGGCGGTGCGGGTACAGCATTAGTGGGCGACGGTCCGACCGTGGCCGCTCGCGTGAAGGAATACGCGGACCTGGGCATCGACACGTTCATCTTCTCCGGTTACCCACACCTGGAAGAGTCTTACCGCGTCGCCGAATTGCTGTTCCCGCACCTGGACATCGAACGTCCGGAATTGCCGAAAAGCGCCGGTTACGTCAGCCCGTTTGGTGAGATGGTCGCCAACGACATCCTCCCCAAAGCCGCGTCGCAGAGCTGAGGCGCGCCATGAAGAAAATTATCCACAGCCTCGCGCCCTGGGCGTTACCGGTATTGCTGCTGGCGGTGTGGCAGTTGTCGGTGTCGGCGGGCTGGTTGTCGACACGGATTCTGCCGGCGCCGATGGCGGTCATCGAAGCCGGCGTCAGCCTGGTGCGCAGCGGCGAAATCTGGACGCACCTGGCGATCAGCGGCTGGCGTGCAGCGCTGGGTTTCGCCATCGGCGGCAGCATTGGTCTGACCCTGGGCTTCATCACCGGCTTGTCGAAATGGGGCGAACGCTTGCTCGACAGTTCGGTGCAGATGATCCGCAACGTGCCGCACCTGGCGCTGATTCCACTGGTGATCCTGTGGTTCGGCATCGATGAGTCGGCGAAGATTTTCCTGGTGGCGTTGGGCACGTTATTCCCGATCTACCTCAACACCTATCACGGCATCCGCAACGTCGATCCGGCGTTGGTGGAAATGTCCCGCAGTTATGGCTTGTCCGGTTTCAGCCTGTTCCGTCAGGTGATTCTGCCGGGGGCGCTGCCTTCGATTCTGGTCGGCGTGCGGTTTGCGCTGGGCTTCATGTGGCTGACGTTGATCGTCGCGGAAACCATTTCCGCCAGCTCCGGCATTGGCTACCTGGCAATGAATGCCCGGGAGTTCTTGCAGACCGACGTGGTGGTACTGGCGATTCTCTTGTACGCGGTGCTCGGCAAACTCGCCGACCTCGCGGCCCGTGGACTTGAACGCGTGTGGTTGCGCTGGCACCCGGCCTATCAGGTTGTTAAAGGAGGTGCGGCATGACGGCTCAACAACCTCCGCGCCTGCTGCGCGGGATTCCGCTGGCAGTGCGCAAGCTGCAAAAAACCTTCGGCGCGCGGCAAGTGCTGCGCGAGATCGATCTGCATATCCCGGCCGGTCAGTTTGTCGCCGTGGTCGGTCGGAGCGGTTGCGGCAAAAGTACCTTACTGCGCTTGCTCGCCGGTCTCGACAAACCCACGGGAGGTGAATTGCTCGCGGGCTCTGCGCCGCTCAGTGCGGCGCGGGAAGACACCCGATTGATGTTCCAGGAAGCGCGTTTGCTGCCATGGAAAAAGGTCATCGACAACGTCGGTCTCGGGCTCAAGGGCAACTGGCGTCCGCAAGCGCTGGAAGCGTTGGAGTCGGTCGGTCTGGCCGACCGCGCCAATGAATGGCCGGCCGCCTTGTCCGGTGGCCAGAAGCAACGTGTGGCCCTGGCCCGCGCGCTGATCCATCAACCGCGTTTGCTGTTGCTGGACGAACCGCTGGGTGCGCTGGACGCACTGACCCGAATTGAAATGCAGCAGCTGATCGAACGGCTCTGGCAGAAGCACGGTTTCACCGTGTTGCTGGTTACCCACGATGTCAGTGAAGCGGTGGCGATTGCCGACCGGGTGATCCTGATCGAAGAGGGCGAAGTCGGCCTCGACCTGCACGTTGAGCTGCCGCGCCCTCGGGTTCGCGGCTCTCATCGGCTGGCGGCGCTGGAAACCGAAGTCCTCAATCGCGTGCTGGCGTTGCCCGGCGAACCGCCGGCACCGGAACCTGTTTCACCATTGCCTACGCAATTGCGTTGGGCTCAATAACTCAAGCCTTATCCAACGACAGGAATCAACATCATGACGATCAAAGCCATCAACGTTCGTAACCAGTTCAAAGGCTCCATCAAGGAAATCGTACTCGGCGACGTGCTGTCCGAAATCGACGTACAGACCGCTTCCGGCATCGTCACCTCGGTGATCACCACTCGCTCGGTGAAAGAGCTGGAACTGGTGGTCGGCAGCGAAGTGATCGCATTTGTGAAATCCACCGAGGTGTCGATCGCCAAGTTGTAAGCGCGTGTATTGCGCACAACCCCGGAGGGTCGAGCCCTTCGGGGTTTTTTATGCGTGTGAGTCAGTGAGATCGGCGGTGCGGCCTTCGCGAGCAAGCCCGCTCCCACATTTGATCGGCGTCGGACTCAGGTTTTGCATTCACTGGAGATCTAATGTGGGAGCGGGCTTGCTCGCGAAGGGGCCTGCACGGTCAATAAAGAAATCAGGCTGTAATAGCGCGCTTGGGCAGATAGGGCGGCAAGTACAAACCGATATACGCATCAAACACCCGCATCCCTTCTTCAGCCATGCGAGGCGTGATCTGCCCATGTTGCTGCACCGAGCGCGCATAGACGCGGTCGCCGAGTTCCATGGCCAGGGCAAACACATCAACGTCCGTCGGCAGTCTCGGCAGCTCGAAGTGATGATCGAAGAGTTTGTGCATCAGGTCGCCGAGTTCGATGTCGTGCTGACGGTCGGCCTGGGTAACTTCAGTCAGCCCGTGCTGGGCAAGAATGAGCTGGCGGGCGGCGGCGTCTTCGCTGTAGATCGCGAGCATGCGTTGTTCCACCAGTCGCGACAGATCGCGCCAGCCGTTCAGGGCTTCGTGGTCGATGGGCGCTTGCAGACAGGCACGGAACGCAGCATGGACGTCGGCCGTCAGGGCTTCGAGCAGCGCCGGGACGCTGGCAAAGAAGTGGTAGACGGAGGAGGGCGGGATCTCCGCGCGTTCGGCGACGCTATAGATCGACAGACTGGCCACGCCCTCGGCAGCCAGCAGCGTGCGGGCGGCATCGAGTATTGAATCGATCCGGGCCTGGCTGCGAGCGCGGGGTTTGCGTGGGGTGGCGAGTCGGGTCATTGGTGTCTCCTGCGGGGCAGCGGGCATTGTACGAGGCGAGTTGTGCGTTGTCTTCCCGGCCGCCTTCGCGAGCAAGCCCGCTCCCACATTTGATCTTTGCCGTACACAAACATTATGTTCACTGGAGATCTAATGTGGGAGCGGGCTTGCTCGCGAAGCAGGCGATTCGGTCCAACTGAATTGGCCCATAAAAAAACGCCGCAAGCTGTGAGGCCGGCGGCGTTGTTTTTACTGCAACCGCTTACACGGTATGCAGGTACCAGTTGTACTCAAGGTCGGAGATGGAGTGTTCGAACTCCTCCAGCTCGCTCTCTTTACACGCGACGAAGATATCGATGTATTTCGGATCGATGTACTTGGCCATGACTTCGCTGTCGTCCAGCTCACGCAACGCATCGCGCAGGTTGTTCGGCAGGCTTTGCTCGTTCTGCTCGTAGGAGTTGCCTTCCACGGGTGCGCCCGGCTCGATCTTGTTGGTCAGGCCGTGGTGCACGCCCGCCAGGACCGAAGCCATCAGCAGGTACGGGTTGGCATCGGCACCGGCAACGCGGTGTTCCAGACGGACCGCGTCGGCGGAACCGGTCGGCACACGCACCGCAACAGTACGGTTGTCCAGACCCCAGCACGGGGCATTCGGCACGTAGAACTGTGCGCCGAAACGACGGTAGGAGTTAACGTTCGGGCAGAGGAAAGCCATCTGCGCCGGTAGGGTCTCGAGCACACCGCCGATCGCGTGACGCAGTGCGGCGTTCTGCTCGGGATCCTCACTGGCAAAAATGTTTTTGCCATCTTTATCAAGAATCGAGATGTGGACATGCAGACCGTTGCCCGCCTGGCCCGGGTAAGGCTTGGCCATGAACGTGGTGTCCATTTCATGGTCGTAGGCGATGTTTTTGATCAGACGCTTGAGCAGGACCGCGTAGTCGCAGGCCTTGATCGGGTCGGCAACGTGGTGCAGGTTCACTTCGAACTGCGCCGGGGCACTTTCCTTGACGATCGCGTCGGCAGGGATGCCTTGCTCTTTCGCACCTTCCAGAATGTCCTGGAGGCAGTCGACGTATTCGTCGAGGTCGTCGATCAGGTAAACCTGTGTCGAATGCGGGCGTTTGCCGGAGATTGGCGAGCGAGGCGGTTGTGGGCGACCGTTCACGTTCTCCTGGTCGATCAGGTAGAACTCCAGTTCGAACGCGGCGCAGATGGTCAGACCCATCTCGTCGAACTTGGCAACAACTTGACGCAGTACTTCACGGGGATCCGCGAAGAAAGGTTCACCTTCAAGTTCGTGCATGGTCATTAACAGTTGCGCGGTAGGGCGCTTCTGCCAAGGCTCGTTGCACAGGGTGTCAGGGATTGGATAGCAGATTCGGTCAGCATCGCCGATGTCCAGACCCAGGCCGGTGCTTTCCACCGTCGAGCCATTGATATCCAGAGCAAATAGAGAGGCCGGCAGGTTGATGCCTTTCTCGTAAACCTTGTGGAGGCTGGTGCGTTCAATGCGCTTGCCGCGCACCACACCATTCATATCCGCAATCAGAAGGTCAACGTACAGAACCTCAGGATGTTCCTTAAGGAACGCGTTCGCTTCGTTAAGCTGAACGGCACGCGGGGGTACCGACATGATGCAACACCTTTGTTGTTAAAAATATCAATCATTGATCTCTTCGGATTCCAGTCAACCCGAACGGCATGCCGAAGTCAAGCGAGGCCTTTTTTGCCCTAAAAAAGCACCCTTGGGGCTTTTTTGAGGCACTTTGGGGCGTTTTTATGCCTTTGAACGATTTAGCGCCTGCGGTCTTGAGCGGGCCGTGTTGTATTTTTTACGGGGGTGTTGTGTAAAAAAATGAACAAGGCTAAGCTCGATTCAAACCCATAACACCAATAATACCGGGGTGCTTCATGTCTCGCCTGCCGTTAATCGGCGTCACCGCCTGCTCTAAGCAGATCGGTCTGCATGCGTATCACATCAGTGGCGACAAGTACGTCCGCGCCGTGGCCTCAGCGGCCAAGGGGCTGCCGGTGATTCTTCCGTCCCTGGCCGATTTGCTGGCACCGTCCGATATTCTGGACGGTCTGGATGGCATCCTCTTTACAGGCTCTCCTTCCAATATAGAACCGTTTCACTATAGCGGCCCAGCCAGCGCGCCGGGCACTGCTCATGATTCTGCACGCGATGCCACCACTCTCCCGTTGATCCGCGCCGCCGTCGAGGCCGGCATTCCCGTACTCGGTATTTGCCGCGGCTTCCAGGAAATGAATGTGGCGTTCGGCGGTAGCCTGCATCAAAAAGTCCACGAAGCCGGTCCATTCATGGATCACCGTGAAGACGATAGCCTACCGCTTGAAGGACAGTATGCGCCAAGTCACCCGGTGCACATTCAACCGGGTGGTGTGCTCGCAGGCCTGGGCCTGGCGAGCGAGATACAGGTCAATTCGATTCATGGTCAGGGCGTTGAACGTCTGGCGCCGGGCCTTTGCGTCGAGGCCTTGGCTCCTGACGGGTTGATCGAGGCAGTCTCGGTCCCGCAGGGCAAGGGTTTTGCTTTGGGAGTGCAATGGCATCCCGAATGGCAGGTAAGCTCAAACCCGGATTACCTTGCGATCTTCCAGGCATTTGGCGATGCCTGCCGTAAGCGCGCATTACAACGCGACGCCGATGCGTTAAACAACGCCTGACTTATAAGAGTCAGGAAACCAAGCCTAAGAGGCATTTATGAGTAACAACCTCGACCAGCTCACCGATTGGTTGAAAGACCACAAGATCACAGAAGTCGAATGCATGATCGCCGACTTGACCGGGATCACCCGGGGCAAGATCTCGCCGACCAACAAGTTCATTGCCGAGAAAGGCATGCGCCTGCCCGAGAGCGTTCTGTTGCAGACCGTGACCGGCGACTATGTCGAAGACGACATCTATTACGAACTGCTCGACCCGGCCGACATCGACATGATCTGCCGCCCCGACCAGAACGCGGTATTCCTGGTGCCCTGGGCCATCGAGCCCACCGCTCAGGTGATCCACGACACCTACGACAAGCAAGGCAACCCGATCGAGCTGTCGCCGCGCAACGTGCTCAAAAAGGTGCTGAAACTCTATTCCGACAAGGGCTGGCAGCCGATCGTGGCGCCAGAAATGGAGTTCTACCTGACCAAGCGCTGCGAAGACCCGGACTTCCCGCTGCAACCGCCGATTGGCCGTTCCGGTCGCCCGGAAACCGGTCGCCAGTCCTTCTCGATTGAAGCGGCAAACGAATTCGATCCGCTGTTCGAAGACGTCTACGACTGGTGCGAATTGCAGGAACTGGACCTCGACACGCTGATCCACGAGGACGGCACGGCGCAGATGGAAATCAACTTCCGTCACGGCGATGCCCTGTCCCTGGCCGACCAGATCCTGGTGTTCAAACGGACCATGCGCGAAGCCGCGCTCAAGCACGACGTGGCAGCTACCTTCATGGCCAAGCCCATGACCGGCGAGCCGGGCAGTGCGATGCACTTGCACCAGAGCATCATCGACATCGAGACCGGCAAGAACGTCTTCTCCAACGAAGACGGGACCATGAGCCAGCTATTCCTGAATCACATCGGTGGTTTGCAGAAACTGATCCCCGAGCTGTTGCCGCTGTTCGCCCCGAACGTCAACTCGTTCCGCCGCTTCCTGCCGGACACCTCGGCACCGGTGAACGTGGAGTGGGGCGAAGAGAACCGCACCGTGGGCCTGCGGGTTCCGGATGCCGGGCCGCAAAACCGTCGGGTGGAAAACCGCCTGCCGGGCGCCGACGCCAACCCGTACCTGGCGATTGCCGCGAGCCTGCTCTGCGGTTACATCGGCATGGTCGAAGGCTTGAACCCGAGTGCGCCGGTGGTGGGCCGTGGCTATGAACGCCGCAACCTGCGCCTGCCACTGACCATCGAAGACGCGCTGGAACGCATGGAACACAGCGCGACTATCGAGAAATACCTGGGCAAGAAATTCATCACTGGCTACGTCGCGGTCAAGCGGGCCGAGCATGAAAACTTCAAGCGCGTGATCAGTTCGTGGGAGCGGGAATTCCTGCTCTTCGCCGTCTGATACGCCGGGCGCCGCTGATGTTGGCGGCGCTCTCACTGAAAATCTTAGGAGAATTCGCATGACCAGCAACAACCCGCAAACCCGTGAATGGCAAACCCTGAGCAACGATCACCACCTGGCCCCGTTCAGCGACTTCAAGCAGCTGAAAGAGAAAGGCCCGCGGATCATCACCAACGCCAAGGGCGTTTACCTTTGGGACAGCGAAGGCAACAAGATCCTCGACGGCATGGCCGGCCTGTGGTGCGTAGCCATCGGCTACGGTCGCGATGAACTGGCCGATGCGGCCAGCAAACAAATGCGCGAACTGCCTTACTACAACCTGTTCTTCCAGACGGCTCACCCGCCGGTGCTGGAACTGGCCAAGGCCATCTCCGACATCGCGCCACAAGGCATGAACCACGTGTTCTTCACCGGTTCCGGCTCCGAAGGCAACGACACCATGCTGCGTATGGTTCGCCACTACTGGGCGATCAAGGGCCAGCCGAAGAAGAAAGTCATCATCAGCCGCAAGAACGGTTATCACGGTTCCACCGTGGCCGGCGCGAGCCTGGGTGGCATGACGTACATGCACGAACAAGGCGACTTGCCGATTCCGGGCATCGTCCACATCGCGCAGCCGTACTGGTTCGCTGAAGGCGGCGAGATGACACCGGAAGAATTCGGTATCTGGGCGGCCAATCAGCTGGAAGAGAAGATTCTGGAAGTCGGCGTGGACAACGTCGGTGCCTTTATTGCCGAGCCGATCCAGGGTGCCGGTGGCGTGATCATTCCGCCAGACACCTACTGGCCGCGCATCAAGGAAATCCTCGCCAAGTACGACATTCTGTTCGTGGCTGACGAAGTGATCTGTGGTTTCGGCCGTACCGGGGAGTGGTTCGGTAGCGATTTCTACGACCTCAAACCCGACATGATGACCATCGCCAAAGGCCTGACGTCCGGCTACATCCCTATGGGTGGCCTGATCGTGCGTGACGAAGTGGTTGCGGTGCTCAACGAAGGTGGCGATTTCAACCACGGCTTCACCTATTCCGGCCACCCGGTGGCCGCTGCGGTGGCACTGGAGAACATCCGCATCCTGCGCGAAGAAAAAATTATCGAGCACGTTCATGCAGAAACGGCACCCTATTTGCAAAAGCGTCTACGGGAACTGAACGATCACCCGTTGGTGGGGGAAGTGCGTGGAGTGGGTCTGCTGGGGGCGATCGAGCTGGTGCAGGACAAGGCCACTCGCAAGCGTTACGAAGGCAAGGGCGCCGGCATGATTTGCCGCACGTTCTGCTTCGAAAACGGCCTGATCATGCGCGCCGTCGGCGACACCATGATCATTGCTCCGCCACTGGTGATTACACCGGCTGAAATCGATGAGTTGGTGACCAAGGCACGCAAGTGTCTGGACCTGACCCTGAGTGCATTGCAGGGCTAAGTGCTAGGCTCTGGGCGGGGTGCGAAGTTCGCATTTCGCTCAGCGCAAACAAAGGATGGGGCTTTCCTTGAAAGCCTGCCTTGGATCTTGCCAGACTACCGGTTGTTTCAGATGCCCAGGAAAGGCCGCTGAACACGTGGTTAAAAAGAAAAATTGGAGCATTACCCATGAAGGCATTAGGTATGAAGATAGCTGGCAAGACCCTCCTCGCCATGTCCCTGATGGGCGTGATGGCGGGCGCCGTTCAGGCGGACGATAAAGTTCTTCACGTGTACAACTGGTCCGATTACATCGCACCGGACACCATCGCGAACTTTGAGAAAGAGTCCGGGATCAAGGTGGTGTACGACGTTTTTGATAGCAACGAAACCCTGGAAGCGAAGTTGCTGGCAGGCAAGTCCGGCTACGACATCGTCGTACCGTCGAACAACTTCCTGGCCAAGCAGATCAAGGCCGGCGTTTACCAGAAGCTGGACAAGTCCAAGCTGCCTAACTGGAAAAACCTGAACCCTGACCTGCTCAAAGCGGTTTCGGTAAGTGACCCCGGCAACGAACACGCCTTCCCGTACATGTGGGGTTCGATCGGTATCGGCTTCAACGCCGAGAAGGTCAAGGCTGCACTGGGTGCCGACGCACCGACCAATTCCTGGGACCTGATCTTCAAGCCTGAAAACGCCGCCAAACTGAAGTCGTGCGGTATCAGCCTGCTGGATTCGCCAACCGAGATGATTCCGGCGGCGTTGCACTACCTGGGCCTACCGACCGACAGCCAGAAGAAAGAAGACATCGACAAGGCCGAAGCCCTGCTGCTGAAAGTCCGTCCTTCGATTGCCTACTTCCACTCGTCCAAGTACATCTCCGACCTGGCCAACGGCAACATCTGCGTAGCCGTCGGTTACTCGGGTGACGTCTACCAGGCCAAGTCACGTGCGGCAGAAGCCGGTGACAAGGTCAAAGTCAGCTACAACATTCCGAAAGAAGGTGCAGGCAGCTTCTACGACATGGTCGCCATCCCTAAAGATGCCGAAAACGTCGAAGGCGCCTACAAGTTCATGACTTACCTGCAGAAGCCGGAAGTCATGGCTGCAATCACCAACGCTGTGCGCTTCCCGAACGGTAACGCGGCCGCCACCCCGTTGGTTGATAAAGACATCACCGCTGACCCGGGCATCTACCCGCCGGCGGACGTGCAGGCCAAGTTGTACGCGATTGCCGACTTGCCGGCCGCGACCCAGCGGATCCTGACTCGCAGTTGGACCAAGATCAAATCGGGTAAATAAGTAAAACCCTGTAGCAGCTGCCGCAGGCTGCGTTGAGGTCCGAAGGACCTCCGCTTTTCGACAGCACAACGGCTTCGCAGTTGAACGCAGCCTGCGGCAGCTGCTACAGGGATCTTCATAAAGTTTGCTGGAACGGTTTTTCGAGGGTAAGTTGCGCGCCGGTTTTGTTGCCAGGCAGCCATGGCTGTCATGTAACGCGGGGCAACTTGGGCCCAACTAATTTTAGAGGACCTCCACGTGCCATTTTTTTCTTTGTTGCGCAATGCACTGCTGGTCGGCGCCGGACTGACGCTTGCCGTTAGTGTCCAGGCCGCTGGTACTGTGCATATTTATAATTGGTCGGACTACATCGGTCAGACCACCCTGGCAGACTTCCAGAAAGAAACCGGCATCAAACCGGTGTATGACGTCTTCGACTCTAACGAAACCCTGGAAGGCAAGTTGCTGGCCGGGCGTACCGGTTATGACGTGGTCGTGCCGTCCAACCACTTCCTTGGCAAGCAGATCAAGGCGGGCGCTTTCCAGAAGCTCGACAAGTCGAAACTGACTAACTATGCCAACCTCGACCCGGTGCTGCTCAAGCGCCTGGAGCAAAACGATCCGGGTAACCAGTACGCCGTGCCGTATCTGTGGGGCACCAACGGCATCGGTTACAACGTCGACAAGGTCAAGGCTGTGCTGGGCCTCGACAAGATCGATTCCTGGGATGTGGTGTTCGAGCCGGAAAACATCAAGAAACTGCACAGCTGCGGCGTAGCGTTCCTCGACTCCGCCGATGAAATGATGCCCACGGTCCTCAACTACATGGGCCTGAACGCCAACAGCACCAACCCCGAAGACTATAAAAAGGCCGAAGCCAAGTTGCTGGCGGTGCGGCCTTACGTGACCTATTTCCACTCGTCCAAATACATCGCGGACCTGGCCAACGGCGATATCTGCGTGGCGATCGGTTTTTCCGGCGACATGTTCCAGGCCAAGGCCCGCGCGGCTGAAGCCGGTAAAGGCATGAACATCGCCTACTCGATTCCGAAAGAGGGCGGCGCGCTCTGGTTCGACATGCTGGCGATCCCCAAGGATGCGGCCAACGTCAAGGACGCCCATGCCTTCATCAACTATTTGCTGAAGCCTGAGGTGATCGCCCAGGTCAGTGATTACGTGGGTTACGCCAACCCTAACCCAGGGTCGGACAAGCTGATGGAACAGTCCATTCGCACCGACGAATCGGTTTATCCACCGCAAGCCGTCCTCGACAAGACTTACGTGTCTATCGAGTTACCACCAAACATTCAACGTTTGATGACCCGCAGCTGGACCAAGGTCAAGTCGGGTAAATAGCTTCAAGGCTCAAACTATCCAAGGTTGGCTCACCTTGAGCGAACTGCACTCTTTTTTTCTGGGAGTTTCGTAAATGGCAGTTGCCTCCGGCGCCTATAAGAAAGCCCTCGAGGGCGACCAATCACCTAAACAGGTGTTGGTCAAAATCGACCGGGTCACGAAGAAGTTCGACGAGACGATTGCCGTGGACGATGTGTCCCTGGAAATCAAGAAAGGCGAGATTTTCGCCCTGCTCGGCGGTTCGGGATCGGGCAAATCCACGTTGCTGCGCATGCTCGCAGGCTTCGAACGGCCCACGGAGGGGCGCATTTTCCTCGACGGCGTAGACATCACCGACATGCCGCCGTACGAGCGGCCGATCAACATGATGTTCCAGTCCTACGCCTTGTTCCCGCACATGACCGTGGCGCAGAACATCGCCTTCGGCCTCAAACAGGACAAGATCCCCGCCGCTGAAGTCGATGCGCGCGTGGCCGACATGCTCAAGCTTGTACAGATGAGCCAGTACGCCAAACGCAAACCGCATCAGTTGTCCGGTGGTCAGCGTCAGCGAGTGGCCCTGGCGCGTTCGTTGGCCAAGCGACCAAAGCTGTTGCTGCTCGACGAGCCGATGGGTGCTCTGGACAAGAAGCTGCGTTCGCAAATGCAGCTTGAGCTTGTCGAGATCATCGAGCGGGTCGGCGTAACCTGCGTCATGGTGACCCACGACCAGGAAGAGGCCATGACCATGGCCGAGCGCATCGCGATCATGCACCTGGGCTGGATCGCCCAGATCGGCAGCCCGATCGACATCTACGAAACCCCGACCAGCCGCCTGGTCTGCGAGTTCATCGGCAACGTCAACATCTTCGACGGCGAAGTGATCGACGACGCTGAAGGTCACGCGACCATCACCTGCAAGGACCTGGACCGCCAGATTTACGTGGGCCACGGCATCAGCACGTCGGTGCAGGACAAATCCGTGACCTACGCGATCCGTCCGGAAAAACTGCTGGTGACGCCGACCATGCCGACCTGCGAATACAACTGGTCCAGCGGCAAGGTGCACGACATCGCCTACCTCGGCGGCCACTCGGTGTTCTACGTCGAACTGCCGAGCGGCAAGATCGTCCAGTCTTTCGTCGCCAACGCCGAGCGCCGCGGTCAGCGCCCAACCTGGGGTGACCAGGTGTACGTGTATTGGGAAGACGACAGCGGCGTGGTACTTCGCTCATGAACATGCGCAAATTCAAACGTCGACTCAGTCGAATAATTCCCGGTGGCCGCCAGTTGGTCATCGGGGTTCCGTTCATCTGGCTGTTCATGTTCTTCATGTTGCCGTTCTTCATCGTACTGAAGATCAGTTTCGCCGAAGCCGACGTTGCCATTCCGCCGTACACCGAGATCTACAGCTACCTCGACCAAAAAGTGCAGTTGCTGCTTAACCTGAGCAACTACGCGATGCTGGCCGGCGACGAGTTGTACATTGCCGCTTACCTCGGCTCGTTGAAGATGGCGCTGATCAGCACCGTCCTCTGTTTGCTGATCGGCTACCCGATGGCCTACGCCATTGCCAGTGCCCGCAAAGAGCTGCAAACGGTACTCGTGCTGCTGATCATGATGCCGACCTGGACCGCGATCCTGATCCGCGTTTACGCGTGGATGGGCATCCTCAGCAACAACGGTCTACTCAATGGTTTCCTGATGAGCATGGGCTGGATCGACGAACCGCTGCAGATCCTCAACACCAACCTCGCGGTGTACATCGGCGTTGTTTATTCGTACCTGCCGTTCATGATCCTGCCGCTCTATGCCAACCTGGTGAAGCACGACAACAGCCTGCTGGAAGCCGCATCTGATCTGGGTTCGAGCACCTTCAACAGCTTCTGGAAGATCACCATTCCACTGTCCAAGAACGGCATCGTCGCGGGCTGCATGCTGGTGTTCATTCCGGTGGTGGGCGAGTTCGTGATCCCGGAACTGCTTGGCGGTCCGGAAACCCTGATGATCGGTAAAGTGCTCTGGCAAGAGTTCTTCAACAACCGTGACTGGCCGGTGGCGTCTGCCCTGGCGGTGGTGATGCTGGCGATCCTGATTGTGCCGATCATCCTGTTCAACCGCAGTCAGGCCAAAGAAATGGAGGGTAAAGAATGAAGCGCTTCCGTTTCTCAAGCTTGATGCTGGTGCTGGGTTTGCTGTTCATCTACGCGCCGATGCTGATCCTGGTGATCTACTCGTTCAACGCCTCCAAACTGGTGACGGTGTGGGGCGGCTGGTCGATCAAGTGGTACGTCGGCTTGATGGACAACACTCAACTGATGGGCTCGGTGGTGCGCTCGCTGGAAATCGCCTGCTACACGGCGGTGGCGGCGGTGGCGCTGGGTACATTGGCCGCGTTCGTCCTGACCCGTATCACCCGCTTCAAAGGTCGCACGCTGTTCGGCGGCCTGGTTACCGCGCCGCTGGTGATGCCTGAAGTGATCACCGGTTTGTCGCTGTTGCTGCTGTTCGTGGCGATGGCGCAGATGATCGGTTGGCCGCAGGAACGCGGCATCATCACCATCTGGATCGCTCACACCACGTTCTGTGCGGCGTATGTGGCGGTGGTGGTCTCGGCGCGCTTGCGTGAGCTGGACTTGTCCATCGAAGAAGCGGCCATGGACCTCGGTGCGCGGCCGTGGAAGGTGTTCTTCCTGATCACCATCCCGATGATCGCGCCATCGTTGGGGGCCGGCGGCATGATGTCGTTTGCCCTGTCCCTGGATGACCTGGTGTTGGCGAGCTTCGTGTCCGGTCCGGGTTCGACGACCCTGCCGATGGAAGTGTTCTCGGCGGTACGTCTGGGCGTGAAACCCGAGATCAACGCTGTGGCCAGTCTGATTCTGCTGGCGGTATCGCTGATGACCTTCCTGGTCTGGTTCTTCAGCCGTCGCGCCGAAGAAAGTCGCAAACGTGCGATTCAGCAGGCGATCGAAGAAGGCGCTGCCGACTCCTGGAAACAACCGGACGTGCGTCGCGCCCAGGCGCCAGAAGCGGCTTGAAGTAATGCCGGGTTGACCACAACAGTGTGGCCAACCCAGATCCATTGTGGGAGCGGGCTTGCTCGCGAAGACGGACTGACATTCAACATCCATGTTGACTGACACACCGCTTTCGCGAGCAAGCCCGCTCCCACATTGGTTTATGCGACCCAAGGGGATTTGCGGATGATCTCGACGAAGTTCATCGGCTTGAAACCCGGCTCGCTGTCGACCAGCACATCCGCGTTTACGGTGCCGAAAGTGGTGTCCGGCTTGTGTTTGAAGCCATTGGCGAACGCACACAGGATGCACTCCTTGAACCCTTCGCCACGCGGGTGGGCATGCACCACTTCTTCGCGTTGCGCGCTGGGGAACGCTGCGTAATCGATGCCCAGCACATCCATTTCAACGCCGGCAGTGACTAACGCTACGTTAGGACGCAAATGTTGCGGCACGCCCGGTGTGGTGTGCAGAGCAATCGACAACCACACTTGCTCGATATCATCGTCGGACAAACCGTAAGGCTTGAGGAATGCTTTGGCGGCGTTGGCGCTATCGACTTCGAAGCGCTCGTCGTCAGTGCGATGACCTTCCACCAGACCCAAGTCATGGAACATCGCGCCGACGTACAGCAGTTCGGGGTTGTAGGCCAGTTGCTTGCGTTCACCGCTCAAGGCACCGAACAGAAACACCCGGCGCGAGTGGTGGTACAACAGGTCTGATTCGACGTCACGAATGTATTCTGTGGTGGCCTTGGCCAACGCGCTGTCGGGGATTTTGATGCCGGCGATGGTGCTGCTCATGGTGCTGTCCTCGTGGGGAACGCCGTGGCGGCGCTGATGGGTTCAGTCTGTCCGCCCCTCCGAAACCGGACAATCGATCCATGGCTGCGATCCCGGCCAATGAGCATGCATATCGCGCCAACCTCGCTTGTTGGGCGCGGATTGGCTAGGGTTGAACCAGATAATCCGGGATGTACGCCGACTTTCATTTCAATACCTGGAAGGCGAATCTTGCCATGAGTAAAACCGTTGCCATCGTGGTGTTCGCAGGCGTTCAGTCTCTGGACGTCACCGGTCCCATGGATGTGTTTTGCGAAGCCAATCGTTTCCTTGAGCCGGCAGATCACTATCGACTGGAGGTGATCGGCGTCGAGCGCGGGGTGATGGCGTGTTCCAACGGTTTGTCACTCAATGCCCATCGGCATTTCAGTGAAGCACTGGAGGCCTATGACTTGCTGCTGGTGGCCGGTGGGCCGCAGTTGCCGTTCATGGATTTCGGTGCGGCATTCGATGCCTGGCTGCGCGATGCCTGCGCGCAGGCGCAACGCTTTGGTTCGATCTGCAACGGCGCGTTCATGCTCGCCAGGGCCGGGTTGCTGGAAGGGCGAACGGTCACCACCCACTGGGGTGACGCCGCGGCGCTGGCGCAGTTGTGCCCCTCGACTCAGGTCGAGGCGGATCGCCTTTACGTGGAGGACGGCGAGCTCTACACCTCGGCGGGTGTCACGGCGGGGATTGATCTGTCGCTGTACTTGTTGGCCAGGGATCACGGGCCGGAAGTCGCATTGAGCGTGGCAAAGCGACTGGTGGTGTTCACTCAGCGCTCGGGCGGGCAGTCTCAGTTCAGCCCATTCCTCACGCCACACGCCGAGCCCACTTCGGCCGTGGCGTTGGTGCAGCTCTACGTGTTGGCCAACCTGACGGGCGACCTGGCAATTGCCGACCTGGCCAACGCCGCCAACATGAGCGCCCGCAACTTTTCACGGGTGTTTGCCAAAGAGGCGAAAGTCACCCCGGCGGAGTTCGTCGAACGGGCCAGGGTGGATGCGGCGCGGGTGCTGCTTGAAAGCACCCACTCGCCGCTGAAGACCGTGGCCTATCAGTGCGGGTTTCGCGATGCCCAGCACATGCGCAGTGTGTTCAACCGCAGGCTGGGGGTGACGCCGCAGCAGTTCAGGCTGAACTTTGCGGCGATGGTTTGACCTGACATTTTTGTCGTCTGTCAGGACCTCTTCGCGAGCAAGCCCGCTCCCACAGTTGACCGAGTTGTCCAGGCAGACACGGTTAAATGTGGGAGCGGGCTTGCTCGCGAAGGCGTCAGCCCGGCCAACGGAAATCTATTGAGCCGCACGCGCCGGCAACAGCTTCAACGTACTCCGGGTGTTGGCCGTGACTTCTTCGTCGTTGAGATGCGCCTGGTAGTAGATCCCTTCGATATACGCCTCAGCCTGGTCGTCATAGTGGCTGTCGAACGGCACGCCGCTCTGGCCGACCGGGTTGACGGTCAGGCTGTGGGTCGGGTCGGCGAAGTCGATCAGGCGGCGGGTCGAGGGACCATAAGTTACTGGCCACGGCGCCGGGCCGATTTTGGCCGAGAGGTTGTTTGGTACTTCGTGAGTGCCAGGTGCCGCGAACGGGCCGACATTGAAGATCCGGTCCAGCGGCTTTTGCTGCCCCAGCGGATGGCCATGCGTCAGCGTGTGCGCCTTGCCCCACTGCCATTGCGCGAAATCGGCGCCGAGGGTGGTTTTGAGGTGAGCAATGCTCGCCTGCCACGCAACCTTGACCGTATCGGCGCGGGTTTCCTTGCCGAGGGTGTTGCGGTTGTCCCACCACGGCGAATCGGCCGTCGCGGCCAGGCGAGGCAGTGCGGAATCGATCACCCGGGTCGACAGCAACGTCTCGAAGAAGTCATTGCCCAGTTCATCGTGCATCGTCGCGTCAGCCAGGTTGAACAGGAACTGGTTGAACAGCGTGGCGCTGGTGGAATCGAGCGGGTAGTCGCCTTTCCACTGGGCCAATTGCTCAACCAGTTTGAGCTCGGCGGGATCGCTCACCACCTCACGCAATACCGGCAACAACGGCGCCAACAGCCGCGGGCCGTAAGCGGTGGTGGTGCCCAGTTGCAGCTTCTGGCTGGCGTCCAGATCCCACTTGATGGTTTTGTCGCTGAGCTGGCGATTGAGTTGCTGACCACGATCGGCCAGGTTGTAGTAACCGGGAATCTCCATGCCGGTCGGCGACACCGGCTGGAAGTTGGCCGAGACGATGTAACCGCGTGCCGGGTTCTCTTCCTGTGGATTGGCGCTGAACGGGTAGAAACCTTCCTTGTCCGCGTCGGCGGTGCTGCCATCGAGAATGAACCCCGGACGCACACCCGCCGGACGTTTTGGCAGTTGTGCCGCTGCCCACCAGCCGATGTCGCCCTTGGCGTTGGCCCAGACGATGTTCAGGCCCGGCGCCTGAACCTTTGCGGAGGCACTGCGCGCCTTGGCCAGGGTGTCGGCGCGGTTGAGCTGGTAGAAGCCCTCAAGGATCGGATTCTGGCTTTCGAGAAAACCCCACCACATGGCGATCGGCGTTTTTCCGACGCCGCTGCCCAGCGCATCGTTGACGATCGGTCCGTGGGGTGACTGGCGCAACACCAGTGTCACCGGTGCCTGGCCCTTGACCGCAATCTGCTGTTCGCTGGTCACCATGTCCACCCACTTGCCGCGATACCAGACCTGATTGGGATTGTCCGGGTTGACCTTTTCGGCGATCAGATCGAGGTCGTCGTTCTGGAACATGGTGATGCTCCAGCCGAAGTCGCGGTTCATCCCGAGGGAGGCGAACGGCATCAATGCCTGATAGTGGCCGTAGAGCTCAAAACCCGGCGCCGAGAGCTGCGCTTCATACCACACCGACGGCGCGGAAAAACGGATATGCGGGTCACCGGCCAACAGCGGTTTACCACTTTTGGTCCGACTGCCGGAGACGGCCCAGGCGTTACTGCCCTCGAACTGCGGTAAGCCGTTGTCGGCGAGTGCCTGTTCGCTGAGTCGGGCGAGGGCGTTGAGGTCTTTCCAGTCGGTACTGGCGAGGGGCGGCAAGGCACCGCTGCGGTTTTTCGCCAGCACGCCCTTGGGCTGCCAGTCGAGATCGAAGACGTTCAGGTAGTTGGCGCCCAACTGATCGCGCACGTAGGTCAGCAACGGTTCGGTGCGAAACGCTGCGGCAAAACTGTAGGCCATGTAACCGGTGATGCTGATGGTGTCCAGAGCGGTGAATGGGCGCTTGGGGATGCCCAGTACATCAAACTCCGCAGGTTTTGGGTGGCTGTCCTGATACTGGTTGATGCCATCCAGATAGGCTTGCATGGCGATAAAGGCCGGCGACTGTTTGTCCATGTTCGCCAGGTAGGTGTCGGCGCGTTCGCGAATGCGCAGGCTGCGCATCAGCTTGTCGGTGTCGAGCAGTTTCGGGCCCAGTACCTCGGCCAGCTCGCCGCGGGCGAGGCGACGCAGGACTTCCATCTGAAACAGCCGGTCCTGGGCGTGCACGTACCCGAGGGCGCGGTACAGGTCGGTTTCGTTCTCGGCGCGGATGTGCGGGATGCCGCGCTCGTCGTAGCGCACGGTGACCGAACCTTGCAGGTGTTGCAGCTCCACCATGCCCTGGCGTGACGGCTGCTTGCTGTAGACGTACCAACCTGCACCTGCGGCGAGCGCAACAATCAGCAGGGCGAGAACGGTCAGGCTACGTTTCATGGTGATTCCTTGTTGTTATCAGTGGCTGCAGTTCCCTGGCGCCACTGTTTAACACGGCTTGCCGACATGGCCATCGCACTTAGGAGGGATTCGCGTCTCCTGTCAGCCTTACTTCACTGCGTCGACAGGCCACGGGCAGTAACAACCCACGGCCAGTGTGTGCGTGGCATTCACCGCGCGGCCTTCGCTCAACGCTTGCAGAATCGGTTCAATAAAGCTGTTGTTCGAATTGCAGGTCAGGCCTTCGCTGTACGGGCCGAAATACGCCAGTTTGCCGCTGCGATCCCAGATCGCCACGGCCGGGCTGGCGGGGATCTGTTCGGAGCCTGGCAGGACGGCGATGCTTTTCAGGTTGCTTAAGGTGCTCGGTAACTGCCCGTGGCTGCCCGGCTTTTGTACCGCATAAAACTCCACGCCTTGCGGTGCATAGTGCTCTACCAGTTCGCTCAGGTGTTGTTGGTTACCGACGTTGCACGGGCAGGCCGGGTCCCAGAAGTGCACGAGGCGGATGGCTCCGGGGCCGGCGAGATTGTCGGGCAGGCGCAGCGGGTCGCCGGAGAACACCGCGGTGTGCTCGCTGAACGCTCGCAGGTAGCGGCCTTGAAACCAGTCGTAGGCAACCCACAGCGCGCCGGCACACACGAGGGCGAGCAGGCTGGCAAGCAGTGTGGCGCGGTAGGGCGAGCGCATGGATTTCAGTCCTCGAAGGTGCGCTAGCTTGCCATGCTTGCCCCAACAGATGAATATCGCAGGCCTATAAAGTCCGTTTCGCGTTCTGGAATTGCTCATGTCTGCCACTTTCGACTCCGATCATCTGCGTGCCAGCCTGCGGCCGCTGGCCGACTGGCAGCCGCTGTCGGTAGAAGCGCTGGCTTACCAGCGTTTCTACGGGCTGGATTTTGCGGGGCGTAACGTGCGCAGTGGCCTTGGGCGTTTCGCGGTCGATGGTTATGAAGTGGTCAGCCAGGTCTGGTGGCCCGAGCGGGCGAAGGCGACGCTGTTTTTGTTCCATGGTTTTTACGATCACACCGGGCTTTACCGGCATGTAATCGAGTGGGCGCTGGATCAGAATTTTGCGGTGATTGCCTGCGACCTGCCGGGACACGGGTTGTCCAGTGGCGAACGGGCCAGCATCAAGGATTTCACCGAGTATCAGGACACGCTGCAAGGGTTGTTCACCGAAGCACAATCCCTCGATCTACCGCAGCCGTGGCACCTGTGCGGGCAAAGCACTGGCGGCGCGATCGTGATCGATCATGTGCTCAATCAGGGCGCCAGCAGTCCGGCCCAGGGCCAGGTCATTCTGCTGTCGCCGTTGGTAAGGCCGCGGGCCTGGGGTTGGTCGCAACTCAGCTATTACCTGCTCAAGCCTTTCGTCAAAGCCATCGCCCGGCGCTTCAGCGAGAACTCCAACGACCCGGATTTTCTGCCCTTCCTGCAAGCGGACCCGTTGCAGCCGCTCCGTTTGCCGACCGCCTGGGTCGGTGCGCTGGCGCGCTGGATCAAGCGCATCGAAGCCGCACCGTACAGCATGCGGCGACCGCTGATTGTGCAGGGGCAGGCGGACATGACCGTGGATTGGGAGCATAACCTTGAAGTATTGCGGGGCAAGTTCGATCGGCCGCAGGTGCTGATGTTGCCTGAGGCGCGGCATCACCTGGCGAATGAGACGCTGGCGTTGCGGCGGGAGTATTTCGGGTTTTTGACGAAGCTGATCAAGGGCAGGAATCTCTAGCGTCTGTGGCGGCCCCTTCGCGAGCAAGCCCGCTCCCACAGTGACCGAGTTGCTCAGACGTACTCGGTCACCTGTGGGAGCGGGCTTGCTCGCGAAGGGGCCCTTTCAGGCGCCGAATATCACTGGCGAAGACTTGAAGTATCCTGCCCCACCGCCAACCCCGCGCGAATCGCCGCCAACGCTGCCTGGTAATAAGCCTTGCCCTCGGTGGACTCGGCGAAGGTCGCGAACTCTTCCAATTCTTCATCCGACAGGTCGCGATAGACATACAGCAGCGTGTTGTTCAGGTCGCTGCCGATCTGGTCCATCAAGCGCTGCCGCTGACCGTTCAACATGCCTTGAGCCTGACCACCGCCGAGCAGGCCAGGGATCATCGAACTGAGGCTGTCGGCCGCGACGCCGGCAATCGCCAGGCTGACTTCCGCGCCAGCCTCGCGAGCGGGTAGGGCTTGGGCCAGATGGCCGATGATCAGCATACGGCTGTCGCTGGCCTGGATCTTGGGCAAACCCTTGGCGTTTTTTGCCAACTGATCGCGACGGGTCGCGAGCAATTCGGCGGCCACGATTTTCTTGCCCAAGGGTGACTGAAAGAACGTCAGCGCGGGTTTCGGGTCGGCGAGGGTCTTGCGTAATTGCGCTTCGGCGCGCTGGTCGACGGCCTGGGGGGCAAAGCGCTGATTGCTGTTATTCACCAGCGCCTGGAACACTGCCGGCGGCAGGCTGTTCTGGTACCGCTGCTGAGCGGCCGAAAGAGCGTCGTTGAAATGCGCGCGTTGTTCTGGCCAACCGGCGACCTTGTACAACTGGTCGTGGCCGTCTGCCCACGCGGGCAATACACAGAACATCAACAGTGAAAAAAGCAAACGGCGCATAGGGACTCCTGTCAGCAGGCGACTATTCTCCGTGTGGCATTCGTCCTTGTCGAGAATTCGTATCAACCCGCTGCGCGGCTCTGTCGGATTTTCAGGCACAGGAATACTATGCGCGGCATGCGAATACCCTCTGATCACCCGCTGCTGTTACGTATCGTCGACGACCTGGCTGAGCACGGGTGGTCGCAGCAGAATATTTTCCTTCCTCTGGGTCTGACCCGGGAACTGGCGGCTGAGTGCCGTAAACGTGCTGCCGAGGGCGAATTGGCCCCGGCTGCCGTGGGTCGAGGGGCAACATCCGAGATTCGCGAGGGGATTCGCGGCGACCATATCCAGTGGATCGAGCCCGGCCAGGCGTTGGCGTGCGACAGCTATCTGGATTTGATGGACAGCCTGCGCGAGACAATGAATCGCGGTTTGTTCCTGGGCCTTGAAGATTTCGAAAGCCATTTCGCGCTGTACCCACCCGGCGCGTTCTACCTCAAGCATGTCGACCGTTTCCGCGACGACGACCGACGCATGGTGTCGGCGGTGGTCTATCTCAATGACGACTGGCTGCCCGAGCACGGCGGCCAGTTGCGCATGTACCTGGATGAAAGCGTCGAACATGAAGTGGTGCCCACCGGCGGATGCCTGGTGGTGTTCCTGTCGGGTGAAGTGCCCCACGAAGTCCTGCCCGCGACCCGGGATCGCCTGTCGTTGACCGGCTGGTTCCGGCGGCGTGGCAACGAGCCGTTCTGATCATGCAAAAAATTCTGGTAAGCCGCTGTCTGCTGGGTCACCGCGTACGTTACGACGGCGGGGCCAGTGGGCCGTTCGATCAGCTTCAGCAGTGGCTTGATGAAGGTCGGGTGGTGCCGTTGTGTCCAGAAGTTGCCGGTGGCTTGCCGACGCCACGGGCAGCGGCAGAGATTCCGGGCGGGCAGGGTGGTGAAGTGCTTGATGGCCACGCCTCAGTGATCACCACCGAGGGCGAGGACGTCAGCGCCGAGTTTCTCTCGGGGGCTTATCAGGCGTTGGAACTGGTGCAAAAGCACGGCATCCGCATTGCCGTGCTCAAGGCCAACAGCCCGTCTTGCGGGAATCTGTTGACGTATGACGGGACGTTCAGTGGTGTGAAGGTGAGTGGCGAGGGAGTGACGGCGGCGTTGCTCAAGCGCCATGGCGTGCAAGTCTTCAGTGAGCTGGAGTTGCCGCAAGCAGGAGAGGCCCTGACCAACCTGAAGTAACGACTTACACAATACCCCTGTGGGAGCGGGCTTGCTCGCGAATGCGGTGTGTCAGTTGATACAGATATCGACTGATACACCGCATTCGCGAGCAAGCCCGCTCCCACATTAGATCTCCAGTGCCTTATGGTTTCGGCGCCACACCCGCATCCGCCCCCAACCACTTCTGTTCCAGTGCCTCCAATCGCCCATCCGCCTTGATCCGCTGCAGCGCGTTCTCCAGGCTGGCATGAAACGCCGGGTTACCCTTCTGAAACGGAATCGCCAGGCTAACCGGCGAGCGGTCTTTTGGCTTTTCTTCAGTCAGCGACTGCACCAGCAGAATCGAACGTGGCTCTTCCTTCTGCGCGATCAATTGCGCGTTGGTGTGAATGTAAGGTTCGCTGAAGTCGAAACGATCCTTGAGGTCCGGGGTCACTGCTATGTGGTTGATGGCGATGTCGTATTTACCGCTTTCGACACCGTTCAACAGGTCGTCGGAATCGGTAACGACGAAGTCGGCCCGCACATCCAGCTCGTTGGCCAGCAGTTGACCCAACTCGACTTCGAAGCCCGAAAGTTGGCCATCGTCCTTGAAATTGAAGGGCGGTGTATTAGCCTCAAGGGCAATACGCAATTCGCCACGGTCGTTTACATCGTCAATCATTTCGGCATGAGCCAAAGGGCTCAGAAGGGGTAGCAGGCAAATCAGGCCAGGCAAAAAACGCATGGTCACTCCTTTGAATTCATTATCGCGATGCTCTGGTTCAGGCTCGCTTTGCTATGGTTGTCGAGAACCTTCGACAACGAATGGCCGTGAAGTTGTCATGGCCACACGGATTTTACGGAAAAACTGGAGAAGAGAATGAAAACCTTTATGTCACGAGCAGCATTGGCTGGCCTGTTGATGGGGGCTTCGATGCTGGCAACGGCTGCTACCCCGGCTCCCAAAGGTGCAGAAGTGTCCATCGTTTCTCCTGCGGATGGAGCCACGGTTCCGCAAACCGTCGTCGTCAAGTTCGCTGTCGAGAACATTGCGCTGGCGCCAGCGGGCGATGTCACCAAGAACACCGGCCATCACCACTTGCTGATCGATGTCGATCAACTGCCGGCCGCCGGTGCGCCGATCCCCAACGATGCCAATCACCTGCATTTCGGCAAGGCGCAGACCCAGGCTGAAGTAAAGCTGACGCCGGGTAAACACACCTTGCAGCTGGAACTGGGCGATAGCGGCCACATGCCGTTCGATCCGCCGATCGTGTCGGAGAAAATCACCGTCAACGTTAAGTAACCTGCTCGGAATAAAGAACCGCGCCCATGAAAAAGGAGCCCCCAAGGGCTCCTTTTTTGTCACTCAAGTTGCTATCAGAACAACACGCGGCAACGAATGGTGCCGTTGATGTGCTGCAGCTTCTCTTGGGCAATTTCCGAGTAATCGGCGTCGACGTCGATCACGACGTAGCCGACTTTCTCGTTGGTCTGCAGGAACTGACCGGAAATGTTGATGCCGTTTTCGGCGAAGACCTTGTTGATCTCGCTCATCACACCCGGAATGTTCTCGTGGATGTGCAGCAGACGGTGCTTGCCAGGGTGAGCCGGCAGAGCCACTTCCGGGAAGTTCACCGACGATACCGAGGTACCGTTGTCGCTGTACTTGACCAGTTTTTCAGCCACTTCCAGACCGATGTTGGCTTGCGCTTCAGCGGTGGAACCGCCGATGTGCGGGGTCAGGATCACGTTGTCCAGGCCACGCAGCGGGCTTTCGAACTCTTCTTCGTTGGAGCGAGGCTCTACCGGGAATACGTCGATGGCCGCGCCGATCAGGTGCTTGTCCTTGATCGCGTCCGCCAGCGCTTGCAGTTCAACTACCGTGCCGCGAGCCGCGTTGATCAGGATGCCGCCCTTCTTGATCGCACGGATTTCTTTCTCGCCGATCATCCACTGGGTCGCAGCGGTTTCCGGAACGTGCAGGGTGACGATGTCGGACATGCCCAGCAGCTCGGTCAGGTTACCGACCTGAGTCGCGTTGCCCAATGGCAGCTTGGTCACGGTGTCGTAGAAGTACACCTGCATGCCCAGGCCTTCAGCCAGGACCGACAGTTGAGTGCCGATCGAGCCGTAACCGACGATGCCGAGCTTCTTGCCACGGATTTCGAAGGAGTTGGCCGCGCTCTTGATCCAGCCGCCACGGTGGCAGGAAGCGTTCTTCTCAGGGATGCCGCGCAGCAACAGGATCGCTTCGGCCAGCACCAGCTCGGCAACGGAGCGAGTGTTGGAGTACGGAGCGTTGAACACTGCGATGCCGCGTTCGCGGGCAGCATTAAGGTCAACCTGGTTGGTGCCGATGCAGAAACAGCCGACAGCGACCAGTTTCTTCGCGTGATCGAAGATCTCTTCGGTCAGTTGAGTGCGCGAGCGAATGCCGATGAAGTGCGCATCAGCGATCTTTTCCTTCAGCTGGGCTTCCGGCAGAGAACCTGTGAGGTACTCGATGCTGGTGTAGCCCGCCGACTTGAGGACGTCGACAGCCGATTGGTGGACGCCTTCGAGAAGAAGGAACTTGATCTTGCTCTTATCGAGAGAAGTCTTGCTCATCTGCGTAAACCTGTATCCCGGAGAAAAATGGCAGGAAATGGTCAACAGATGCTGACCCGGACGGCAAGAAGGCCGTCGCCACAGAATAGCCGTTGGGCACTATCCTGCGGGGTCGGTATGCTAGCATATGCACCCCGCTAAACACTCATTCCTGCGACGTGAAGCGTTCTCAGGATGACCATGAATTGTTCGAGAGTTCTGTCGATGACCAATCCTGCCCTGATTGAAGAGCTGAAGACCCTGGTTGAGCCTGGCAAGGTGCTGACCGATGCCGACTCCCTGAATGCTTACGGTAAGGATTGGACCAAGCATTTCGCCCCGGCCCCGACCGCCATCGTGTTCCCCAAGACCACCGAGCAAGTCCAGGCCATTGTCCGTTGGGCCAATGAGCACAACATTGCGCTGGTACCGTCCGGCGGTCGCACCGGGCTGTCCGCCGCTGCCGTGGCTGCCAATGGCGAAGTCGTTGTGTCCTTCGACTACATGAACCAGATCCTTGACGTGAACATGACCGACCGCACCGCGGTCTGCCAGCCGGGCGTGGTGACTGAACACTTGCAGAACGTCGCCGAAGAAAAAGGCCTGTACTACCCGGTGGACTTTGCTTCGGCAGGTTCCAGCCAAATTGGCGGCAATATCGGCACCAATGCTGGCGGGATCAAGGTGATTCGCTACGGCATGACCCGTAACTGGGTGGCCGGCATGAAAGTCGTCACCGGCAAGGGCGATTTGCTGGAATTGAACAAAGACCTGATCAAGAACGCCACCGGTTACGACCTGCGTCAGCTGTTTATTGGCGCTGAAGGCACCCTTGGCTTCGTGGTCGAAGCGACCATGCGTCTGGACCGTGCCCCGAAAAGCCTCACCGCGATGGTCCTCGGTACTACCGACTTCGACTCGATCATGCCGGTGCTGCACGCGTTCCAGAGCAAACTCGACCTGACCGCCTTCGAATTTTTCTCCGATAAAGCCTTGGCCAAGGTCATGGGCCGGGGCGACGTACCCGCGCCATTCGAAACAGATTGCCCGTTCTACGCGCTGCTGGAATTCGAAGCGACCACCGAAGAAGTGGCCAACCACGCCCTGGAAACCTTCGAGCACTGCGTCGAGCAGGGCTGGGTGCTGGACGGCGTGATGAGTCAGAGCGAAACCCAGCTGCAGAACCTCTGGAAGCTGCGCGAATACATCTCCGAGACCATTTCCCACTGGACGCCGTACAAGAACGACATTTCGGTCACTGTGTCGAAAGTCCCGGCATTCCTGAAGGAAATCGACGCGATCGTCGGCGAACACTACCCGGATTTCGAAATCGTCTGGTTCGGCCACATCGGCGACGGCAACCTGCACTTGAACATCCTCAAGCCGGAAAACCTGAGCAAGGACGAGTTCTTCGCCAAGTGCGCGACCGTCAACAAGTGGGTGTTCGAAACCGTCGAGAAGTACAACGGTTCGATTTCCGCCGAACATGGCGTGGGCATGACCAAGCGTGACTACTTGACCTACAGCCGCTCGCCGGTTGAGATCGAGTACATGAAAGCGGTCAAAGCGGTGTTCGATCCGAACGGCATCATGAACCCGGGCAAAATTTTCGCTGTTTGACTTTTGAATTTAAGCGCTACGAAACAGGAGTCGGTCAATGAGCTATCAGCACCAGTATGTCGACGGTACGCGTATTCACTTCCCGTTGGGGAAAGTGGTGTGCATCGGCCGTAACTACGCCGAACACGCCAAGGAACTGGACAACCCGGTGCCTACAGAACCGCTGCTGTTCATTAAGCCGGGCAGTTGCGTAGTGCCGCTGGAAGGTGGTTTCAGCATTCCGACCGAACGTGGCTCGGTGCATTACGAAGCGGAAATCGCGGTGTTGATCGGCAAATCTTTGTCGACCAAACCAAGCGTTGAAGAAGTGCTCGACGCCATCTCCGGCTTCGCCCCGGCCCTGGACCTGACCCTGCGCGACAAGCAGGCCGAGCTGAAAGCCAAGGGCCTGCCGTGGGAAATCGCCAAGTCCTTCGACGGTGCGGCGGTGATTGCGCCATTCGTGTCCGGCAGCACGTTCGCTGACCTGACCGACATCGGCATCCGCCTGACCATCAACGGCGAAGTGCGCCAGGACGGCAACAGCAGCGCGATGCTCAACCCGATCGTGCCGATGATCCAGCACATGGCCGGCTGCTTCTCGCTGCAGGCCGGTGACGTGATCCTGACGGGGACGCCGGTGGGTGTTGGTCCGCTGAATGTCGGTGACGAACTGGTGATTGAATTGCCAGGCGCCAGCAGCTTCACCAGCAGCGTCCGCTAGTCCAGACACTGCAAAACCCTGTGGGAGCGGCGGTGCGACGATTCGACTTGCTCGCGAAGAGGGCGTATCAGTCGACATTAATGTTGCCTGACACTCCGCTTTCGCGAGCAAGTCGAATCGTCGCACCGCCGCTCCCACATTGGTTTTTGTGGTTGGTCGCAGTAGGGCTTTCCCGCCATTTCCCGTTTTTTTCACATCTTGTCCGGATAATTCCGGGACTTGCGGCGTCTTAGCCGGTCCCAATTGTGCTATTACCCTTAGCCTGAATTTCTGGAACGCATCCCTCGATGGTCACCCAACCACTGCCCAAGCTTAAAACTGCCCGCCGCTCACGCTTTGTCATGCGTTGGTATTCCTGGCTTTTGCTGGTGGCAGCCATCGCGTACGGCGTTGCGTTTGCCATGCATTGGGATGACCGTGGCGTGCTCTGGTTGCGCGAGCGTTTCGAAAGCCCCGCCGAGCGTCAGGCCAGTGTCTGGCTACCGGATTACCGGGCAGTGATCGACGCCAAGCTGCTGCCGGGCATGGAAAAGGACGAAGCGTCGGACCTGGCTTACGATCCTCAGTCAAAAACGCTGTTCTCGGTGATGGGCAAGAACCCGTTCCTCGTCGAGCTGACCCTGCAGGGCGACGTGCTGCGCAAGATGCCGCTGGTGGGCTGGAGCAACCCGGAAGGGGTGACCGTGATGGGCAACGGTCTACTGGCCATTGTCGATGAGCGCGAACACATGCTCTCCATCGTCAAGGTCGATGCCGATACCCGCGAGCTGAACATCGCCGACTTCCCGAAATACGACCTCGGCCCTTCGAAAGACCAGAACAAGGCCTTCGAAGCCATCGTCTGGGATTCGCGCCATCAGCAAATCCTGCTGGGTGAAGAGCGTCCGCCAGCGCTGTTTAGCTGGAAAAGCGATGGCAGCCAGATCCTGAAGGGCGACAAGCAAAAACTCACCAGTGATGAACTGGACATACGCAACCTCTCGGCGCTGGCCATCGACCCGCGCACTGGCCATACCCTGGTGCTGTCTGCCGATTCCCACTTGCTGCTGGAGCTGGACGAGAAGGGCGAGCAGGTCAGCTTCATGACCTTGCTGGGCGGCTTCAATGGTTTGAAGAAGACCATTCCTCGCGCCGAAGGCGTGACGATGGACGAGGCGGGTACGCTGTACATGGTGAGCGAGCCGAACCTGTTTTATCGCTTCGAAAAACAGAAATAAGGCCTGAATGCGTCGACTTGCCCGCCCCAAGCCTCTGCTTTTGATCCTGTCGGTCATAGCATTGATCGCGCTGGTTGCGGCTGGCCAGTACCTGCGCCTGTTCGAGCGCGCCTGGTTCAATCTGCACACGCTATGGCAGCCAACAAACGGTCAGTCCATCGCTCTGGATCAGTACCAGGTAGCGGTCGAGGCGCGAGTCATTGTTGGGCTGGACGACGATGTCTCGGCGCTGACCTTCGATCCGGTGCGCAAAAGCCTGTTCACCGTCACCAACAAAAACTCGGAGCTGATCGAACTGTCGCTGGACGGCCAGATTGTTCGACGCATTGCGCTGGTCGGGTTTGGCGATCCGGAAGCCGTGGAATTCATCAGCGCCGACACTTACGTGATCACTGACGAGCGTCAGCAACGGCTGATCAAGATTCATCTGGAGAGCGACACAACGTTCCTCGACGCAGCGGATGCCGAGCAGATGACCCTTGGCGTGCACATGAGCGGCAACAAGGGCTTCGAAGGTCTCGCTTACGACTCGGTGGGCAAGCGGTTGTTTGTCGCCAAGGAACGCGACCCGATGCTGATCTACGAAGTGCACGGCTTTCCGCATTACAACCCGGAAAAATCCTACGCGGTGCACGTAGTGAACAACCCCAAGCGCGATGCCGGGATGTTCGTGCGAGACCTGTCCAGCCTGCAATACGACGAGCGCAGCGGCCATTTGCTGGCGTTGTCGGATGAGTCGCGGCTGATTCTGGAACTCGATGTGGACGGGCGACCGCTGAGCACCCTGTCACTGAGCAAGGGGCGTCAGGGGTTGCAAAAGACGGTGCCACAAGCGGAAGGGATCGCCATGGATGACGACGGTACGATGTACCTGGTGAGCGAGCCGAACCTGTTCTACGTCTTCAAAAAACCGCCACAACCTTAACCGACACCACAAAACCAAAGTGGGAGCGGGCTTGCTCGCGAAAGCGGTGTGTCAGTGGCATTTGTACCGACTGACACACCGCTTTCGCGAGCAAGCCCGCTCCCACAGGGTTTTGTGTACGGCTTACTTTGCGCGCAGGGTTTTCACGCCTTCGCTGGTGCCCAGCAGCAGCAAATCCGCCGGACGTGCCGCGAACAAACCGTTGGTGACCACGCCGACGATGGCGTTGATCTGCGTCTCCAGCTCCACCGGGTTGGTGATCTGCATGTTGAACACGTCGAGAATGATGTTGCCGTTGTCGGTCAGCACGCCTTCACGGTAGACCGGGTCGCCGCCCAGCTTCACCAGTTCGCGGGCCACGTGGCTGCGGGCCATCGGGATCACTTCCACCGGCAGCGGGAACGCGCCGAGCACCGGCACCAGTTTGCTGCCATCGGCGATGCAGATGAAGGTCTTGGCCACGGCCGCCACAATCTTCTCGCGGGTCAGGGCTGCGCCGCCGCCCTTGATCAGGTTCAGGTGCTCGTCGCTTTCATCGGCGCCGTCGACGTAGAACTCCAGGTCGCTGACGGTATTCAACTCATACACCGGAATGCCGTGGCCCTTGAGGCGGGCAGCGGTGGCTTCGGAACTGGCGACCGCGCCGTCGAACGCGCCTTTGTGCTTGGCCAGTGCATCGATGAAGCAGTTGGCGGTGGAGCCGGTGCCGACCCCGACGATGCTCTTGTCGTCGAGTTTCGGAAGGATGAAGTCGACGGCGGCCTGAGCCACTGCCTGTTTGAGTTGATCCTGGGTCATGCGGGCTCCGAAGCGGGCAAGGGGAGAACGGAAAGGTCGGCATTATAGCCCCATGCCGGGCTAAAACCTCTTGATTCGTGTGGTCGCTTAGGCAAAAGCCGGGTTAGACTCCTTGGCCCTGCCCAACCCGCTCAGTGATGCTTTCCGATGCTCGAACAGTACGTCAAAAAGATCCTCACCTCGCGCGTTTATGACGTTGCCGTAGAAACCCCATTGCAGACTGCCCGCCAGCTCTCCGAGCGGCTGGGCAACAATATTTGGCTCAAGCGCGAAGACTTGCAGCCGGTGTTCTCGTTCAAGATTCGCGGTGCCTACAACAAGCTCACGCAGCTTTCCGATGAAGAGCGCGCTCGCGGCGTGGTTACCGCTTCGGCGGGCAACCATGCGCAAGGCCTGGCCCTGGCGGCGAAAGTGTTGGGCGTGAAAGCGACCATCGTCATGCCCAAGACCACCCCGGAAATCAAAGTCGAAGGCGTGCGTTCCCGTGGCGGAAAAGTGGTGCTGCACGGGGATTCGTTCCCGGAAGCCCTGGCTTACTCGCTGAAACTGGTCGACGAAAAAGGCTACGTCTACATCCACCCTTACGACGATCCCCACACCATTGCCGGGCAGGGCACGGTGGCGATGGAGATTCTGCGCCAACACCCTGGCCGTCTGGACGCGATCTTCGTCCCGGTGGGCGGTGGCGGGTTGATCGCCGGGATCGCGGCGTACGTGAAGTACTTGCGGCCTGAAATCAAAATCATCGGCGTCGAGCCAGACGATTCCAACTGCCTTCAAGCCGCCATGGCCGCTGGCGAGCGCGTGATCCTGCCGACCGTGGGCCTCTTCGCCGATGGCGTCGCAGTGGCGCAGATCGGTCAGCACACCTTTGATATCTGCAAAGACTATGTCGATGAAGTGATCACCGTCAGCACCGATGAAATCTGTGCGGCGATCAAGGACATCTACGACGATACCCGCTCGATCACTGAACCTGCCGGCGCCTTGGGCGTGGCCGGGATCAAGAAGTACGTCGAGCAACGCGGCGTCACCGGTCACACCTTTGTGGCCATCGACTCTGGCGCCAACGTCAACTTCGACCGCCTGCGCCACGTCGCCGAGCGCGCCGAACTGGGCGAGGGGCGCGAAGCGATTATCGCCGTGACCATCCCCGAGAAGCCGGGCAGCTTCAAGGCGTTCTGTGAAGCCATCGGCAAGCGCCAGATCACCGAATTCAACTACCGCTACAACACTGGCAGCGAGGCGCATATCTTTGTTGGCGTGCAGACGCACCCGGAAAACGATCCGCGCAGTGCGCTGCTGGCCAGCCTGACGGGACAAGGTTTCCCGGTACTCGACCTGACCGACAACGAATTGGCCAAGTTGCACATCCGCCACATGGTCGGCGGCCGTGCGGCTCATGTGGTTGATGAAGTGATTCTGCGCTTCGAATTCCCGGAGCGTCCGGGTGCGCTGTTCAACTTCCTCAACAAGCTCGGCGGGCGCTGGAACATCTCGATGTTCCACTACCGCAACCATGGCGCGGCGGATGGTCGTGTGGTCGCGGGGCTGCAAGTGCCTCACGATGAACGTCATCTGGTGCCCGCAGCGCTGGAAGAAATCGGCTACCCGTACTGGGACGAAAGCGACAACCCGGCCTATCAGCTGTTTCTCGGCTGAGCGGCTACGCTGATGGCCAGGCCATAAGGAAATCGAACAATGGAAACGTTAACCGCCCTGAAAGTCGCTCATATGGTGGCGACGGTGTTGCTGCTGGTCAGCGCACTGGGTCTGGCGATCTGGGTCTGGCGCACGCGCCGTAACGGTGACGCAACGGCTCATGCGCGCACGTTGCAGCGGCCGCGGGTGTTTATCTGGCTGGTGATGGGATTGGCGCTGCTGAGCATGCCGTTTACCGGCTGGTGGATGGTGCATCTGGTGGGCTGGCCGTTGGGGCAGACGTGGTTGCTGGCGTCCAGTGTGCTTTACACCGTCGCGGCGTTGGGCTGGTTCTGGTTGCTGGTGCGGCTTAACAAGTTGCGCACTGTTCCGGGAGGCAACGGCAAGTTCACCTTCGCCCTTGCACTGTTCAGCTTCGTCTGTTTTATCGCCATTGCGGGGCTGATGGGCGCGAAGCCGGTTTAAGGCTTGGGACCGAGTCGGCCCCTTCGCGAGCAAGCCCGCTCCCACACTAGATCTTCAGCGAACACAGATTTTGTGTACGACGCAGATCAAATGTGGGAGCGGGCTTGCTCGCGAAGGCGATGTTAGTCGCGCAGACTGATTACCGGCCAGCCACGCTTCTCCGCTTCAGCGCGCAAGTTAGGGTCCGGATCGACAGCAACCGGATGCGTCACCCGCTCCAGCAGCGGAAAATCATTCATCGAGTCGCTGTAGAAATAGCTGCCCTCCAACGAATACCCGGTTTCTTCCAGCCAACGATTCAACCGCGTCACCTTGCCTTCACGGAAGCACGGCACGTCGGTGCTGCGCCCGGTGTAGCGGCCATCAACCATTTCACATTCCGTGGCGATCAGGGTTTCGACGCCCAGACGCTGGGCAATCGGCCCGGTAACAAAACGGTTGGTGGCGGTGATGATCACCAGTTTGTCACCCGCCTCGCGGTGCTTGGCCAGCAGTTCGAGACCCTTGGGCAACACAATCGGCTCAATGCAATCGCGCATGTAATCCTGGTGCCATTGATCCAGCGTGGCCATCTCGGTGCGGCCGAGCACTTCCAGGCAGAAGTTCAGGTAAGCATCGTTATCCAGCTTGCCGGCCAGGTAATCCTGATAGAACTCGTCGTTGCGTGCCTTGTAGGCGACGGCGTCGAGGAAGCCGCGTTCGCACAGGTAATCACCCCAGGCGTGGTCACTGTCACCGCCCAAGAGCGTGTTGTCCAAGTCGAATAAAGCCAGCCGCATTGCAGTTACTCGCTGAAAAGTCTGTAGAAAGGCGTCCAGAATACGGACTTTTCACAAGAGTGCACATAAGGTAGACCGGCTCGTTGCTGCTATCACAACCTTTGTGGAACAATGCGGCGACATGCGTTTGCGAGGTTGTTGCCGTGATCGACCCCGATGGTTTCCGCCCCAATGTCGGGATCATTCTCACGAATGATGCCGGACAGGTGCTATGGGCTCGCCGTATCAATCAAGATGCCTGGCAGTTTCCACAGGGCGGGATCAACCCCCAGGAGACGCCGGAAGACGCCTTGTACCGCGAGTTGAACGAAGAAGTGGGGCTTGAGCGCGAAGATGTTGAAATTCTCGCCTGCACCCGGGGCTGGTTGCGCTATCGTTTGCCGCAACGTCTGGTCAGGACGCACAGCCAACCGCTGTGCATCGGCCAGAAACAGAAATGGTTTCTCCTGCGCCTGGTCTCCAACGAGCAGCGGGTGCGGATGGATTTGACCGGTAAACCGGAATTCGATGGCTGGCGCTGGGTCAGTTATTGGTATCCGTTGGGCCAGGTGGTGACATTCAAGCGCGAAGTGTATCGACGCGCTCTCAAAGAGCTTGCCCCGCGCCTTTTATCGCGCGACTGACGACGGAGTTCGACCCCGAGCCATGCTCAATACGCTGCGCAAGATCGTCCAGGAAGTTAACTCCGCCAAGGATCTCAAGGCGGCGTTGGGGATTATTGTGTTGCGCGTCAAAGAGGCCATGGGCAGCCAGGTCTGCTCGGTCTACTTGCTTGACCCAGAGACCAACCGCTTCGTGCTGATGGCCACCGAGGGCTTGAACAAGCGCTCGATCGGCAAAGTCAGCATGGCACCCAACGAAGGTCTGGTCGGCCTGGTCGGCACGCGTGAAGAACCCCTGAACCTCGAAAACGCCGCGGATCACCCGCGCTACCGCTACTTCGCCGAGACCGGTGAAGAGCGCTACGCCTCATTCCTCGGGGCTCCGATCATTCACCACCGTCGCGTCGTCGGCGTGTTGGTCATTCAGCAAAAGGAACGTCGCCAGTTCGATGAAGGTGAAGAAGCCTTCCTCGTGACCATGAGCGCACAGCTCGCCGGCGTTATCGCCCACGCCGAAGCCACCGGTTCGATCCGGGGCCTGGGCCGTCAGGGCAAGGGCATTCAGGAAGCCAAGTTCATCGGCGTACCGGGTTCGCCGGGTGCGGCGGTCGGTACTGCGGTGGTCATGCTGCCGCCGGCCGATCTGGATGTGGTGCCCGACAAAACCATCACCGACATCACCGCCGAACTTGGGTTGTTCAAGACCGCCATCGAAGGCGTGCGCGCCGACATGCGCGCCTTGTCGGCCAAGCTGGCGAACCAGTTGCGCCCGGAAGAGCGCGCGCTGTTCGATGTCTATTTGATGATGCTCGACGATGCCTCGCTGGGCAGCGAAATCACCACCGTGATCAAGACCGGTCAGTGGGCCCAGGGCGCGTTGCGTCAGGTGGTCACCGAACACGTCAACCGTTTTGAATTGATGGACGACGCCTACCTGCGTGAGCGCGCCTCCGACGTCAAAGACCTTGGTCGACGCTTGCTGGCTTATCTGCAGGAAGAGCGTCAACAGACCCTGGTCTACCCCGACAACACCATCCTGATCAGCGAAGAACTGACGCCGGCGATGCTCGGCGAGGTGCCGGAAGGCAAGCTGGTCGGTCTGGTGTCGGTACTCGGTTCCGGCAACTCCCACGTGGCGATCCTGGCGCGAGCCATGGGTATCCCGACGGTGATGGGCCTGGTCGACCTGCCGTATTCCAAGGTCGACGGCATCCAGATGATCGTCGACGGCTACCACGGCGAGGTCTACACCAACCCGAGCGAAGTGCTGCGCAAGCAGTTCGCCGAAGTGGTCGAGGAAGAGAAGCAACTGGCCCTCGGGCTGGATGCACTGCGGGACTTGCCGTGCGTGACCCTCGATGGTCACCGCATGCCGCTGTGGGTCAACACCGGTTTGCTGGCGGACGTGGCGCGGGCGCAGAAGCGTGGCGCTGAGGGTGTCGGTCTGTACCGCACCGAAGTGCCGTTCATGATCAACCAGCGCTTCCCGAGTGAAAAAGAGCAGTTGGCGATTTATCGCGAGCAGCTCGCCGCGTTCCACCCGCAACCGGTGACCATGCGTAGCCTGGACATCGGCGGTGACAAGTCGCTGTCGTACTTCCCGATCAAGGAAGACAACCCGTTCCTCGGCTGGCGCGGTATTCGCGTCACGCTCGACCACCCGGAAATCTTCCTGGTGCAGACCCGCGCCATGCTCAAGGCCAGCGAAGGCTTGAACAACCTGCGGATTCTGCTGCCGATGATCTCCGGCACCCACGAGCTGGAAGAAGCCCTGCACCTGATTCACCGGGCCTGGGGCGAAGTCCGCGACGAAGGCTGCGACGTGCCCATGCCACCGATCGGCGTGATGATCGAAATTCCGGCGGCGGTTTATCAGACCAAGGAACTGGCGCGGCAAGTGGACTTCCTGTCGGTCGGCTCCAACGACCTGACCCAGTACCTGCTGGCTGTAGATCGAAACAACCCGCGAGTAGCCGACCTCTACGACTACCTGCACCCAGCGGTGCTGCAAGCCCTTCAGAGCGTGGTGCGTGACGCTCATGCCGAAGGCAAGCCAGTGAGTATCTGCGGTGAGATGGCCGGCGATCCGGCGGCGGCGGTGCTGTTGATGGCGATGGGCTTCGACAGCCTGTCGATGAACGCCACCAACTTGCCGAAAGTGAAGTGGATGTTGCGTCAGATCAACCTGAGCAAGGCCAAGGAATTGCTCGCCGAACTGATGACCATCGACAACCCGCAAGTTATCCACAGCTCGCTGCAACTGGCGCTGAAGAACCTTGGGTTGGCGCGGATGATTAATCCGGCTTCGGCGAAAACCCTCTAAACGTTCAGCGGCCCCTTCGTCGGAACGCCGCCCGGAGCAAGCCCGCTCCCACATTGGATTTGTGATCGACACAGATCCAGTGTGGGAGCGGGCTTGCTCGCGAAGGCGTCAGTCCTGACAGCGCTAAACCCTGATCTCCACTTCTCCCAAATGCCCGCCATACGGCCCAAAACTCCGCTCAACCATCCACCGTGTCCCATCCGCCTGAACAATCAACGCCGTACTCGCCCGCGTCCCATAAGTCGGACTGGCAATAAACACACTCGATAACAACGTCTCGGTCGCTAAGCCAACCCCGGTATCTGGCAGTTCGGCAAATGGCGCCGTCAGCGGATCATTCAGCAACGCCAATAAAGCCTGGGGTTGCGGATCGTCCAGCACTTCCTCCAGCGCTGCCCGCGCCTTGAGCAGTTTCGGCCACGGCGTATCCAGCCCGGCGTTCGACAATCCATAAACCCCCGGTGGCAGCATCACCGCCTCAGTCTCCCGGGCATTGAAGTGCCACAGTTCGTTGGCATTACCGATCAGCAGGTTAAATCCGGCATATTCCAGCGAACGTCCGACAACGTCCGCCAAGTAGTCATCTATCGACAGGTCGCCGGTCAGGAATCGCGCAACCAGCTCTCCTCGCGACTTGCGCGCGGGCGGCTGATGCGGATCGCGGATATTGGTCAGTGCGGCGAAGCGTCCATTGGCGCCAACACCGAGCCAGGTGCCTCCCGCCTCCAGATCACGACCGGCATGCACGTGCGGTGCTTCGGGCCATTGCGCCAGGGGCAGGCTGGGCCGGGCATAGAATTCGTCGCGGTTGGCCGCCACGATCAGCGGCTGGGCGTGACCCGGTCGCCAGGCGAAAACAATCAGGCACATAAGGTAGTCCTTGTGTGTTTTCTGCCCACTCTACTCAGACATCGTGTGGGTATCCATCGCCATCCAGTGGAGCTTGAGGCCATGCATCCGTTACCATGCCGCTCTCATTTGGGGATGCGCATGGAATTTCTGCTCTATCTGGCGCTCGGCGCCTGTGCAGGTGTGCTGGCCGGGCTGTTCGGGGTCGGCGGCGGGATCATTATCGTTCCGGTGCTGGTTTACAGTTTCAAGCTGCAAGGGTTCGATCCGTCGATCCTCACGCACCTGGCGGTCGGCACGTCCCTGGCGACAATCATATTTACCTCGGTCAATGCGATTCGCGAACATCACCGTCGCGGTGCCGTGCGTTGGCCGATTTTTGCCTGGATGACCCTCGGTATTCTCATCGGTGCCGGTTTCGGCGCGCTGACGGCTGAAGCGATCTCCGGGCCCAACTTGCAGAAAATCATTGGCGTCTTTGCGCTGGTCATCGCCGCGCAACTGGCACTGGATTTCAAACCCAAGGCCAGCCGAACGGTGCCGGGTAAAGTCGGTCTGACCGTGGCCGGCAGTGTGATTGGCTGGGCCTCGGCGATTTTCGGGATTGGCGGCGGCTCGCTGACGGTGCCATTTCTGACCTGGCGCAGCGTACCGATGCAGCAAGCGGTGGCGACTTCATCCGCCTGCGGCCTGCCGATTGCCTTGTCCAGTGCATTATTTTTCATGATTCTGGGCTGGCACGATCCGTTGCTGCCGGCCCATAGTCTCGGTTTTGTTTATTTGCCGGCGCTGCTGGGGATCGCCCTGACCAGCATGTTCTTCGCCCGCCTCGGCGCACGACTGGCCCACAGCCTGTCGCCGAAGTTGCTGAAAAGACTGTTCGCCGCTTTGCTGTTCTGCGTGGGCCTGAATTTTCTGCTCTGACGCACCGCAATCCTGACTTAATCCTGGCGTGACAGCGTCGCCCGGGAATTTTGAAAGTTTCAACTCTAACAAGGAGTCGCAATGCTGCCTTACCCGCAGATCGACCCGGTGGCATTGGCCATCGGTCCGCTGAAAATCCACTGGTACGGCTTGATGTACCTGATCGGCATCGGCGGCGCCTGGCTGCTGGCATCGCGCCGGCTGAACCGCTTCGACCCGACCTGGACCAAGGAGAAACTCTCCGACATGGTGTTCTGGATGTCGATGGGCGTCATTGTCGGTGGTCGCTTGGGTTATGTGCTGTTTTACGACCTGAGCGCCTACATCGCCAACCCGCTGCTGATTTTCGAAGTGTGGAAGGGCGGCATGTCGTTCCATGGCGGCTTCATCGGCGTGATGTTGGCCGCGTTGTGGTTCGGTAAAAAGAACAACAAGTCGTTCTTCCAGCTGATGGACTTCGTCGCACCGATGGTGCCGATCGGTCTGGGCGCCGGACGTATTGGCAACTTCATCAACGCCGAATTGTGGGGCAAGGCCACCGATGTGCCGTGGGCGATGGTCTTCCCGACCGATCCGGCGCAACTGGCGCGTCACCCGTCACAGCTGTACCAGTTCGCCCTCGAAGGCGTGGCGCTGTTCGCCATTCTCTGGTTGTTCTCGCGCAAGCCGCGGCCGACCATGGCGGTGTCCGGGATGTTCGCGCTGTTCTATGGCATCTTCCGTTTCATCGTCGAATTCGTCCGCGTACCGGACGCGCAACTGGGCTATCTGGCCTGGAACTGGCTGACCATGGGTCAAGTACTTTGCGTGCCGATGATCGTCGGCGGTCTGTACTTGATCTGGCTGGCGTATCACCGTGCACCGGCGGCTCCAGCGGCGGCCGTATAAATTCGAACCCCGGGGCGACGGTCCCGGGTTCAAGGACACAGGTAACTCATGAAGCAATATCTCGAACTGGTCGCCCACGTCATCAAGAACGGCACCAAACAGGCCAACCGCACTGGCGTGAACACCATCAGCTTCCCTGGCGCGATGCTGCGTTATGACCTGAAGGAAGGTTTCCCGGCGATCACTACCCGCAAGATGGCCTTCAAATCGGCTATCGGCGAGATGTGTGGTTTTCTGCGCGGGGTGAACAACGCCGCCGAGTTCCGTGCCTTGGGCTGCAAGGTCTGGGATCAGAACGCCAACGAAAACGCCCAGTGGCTGGCCAACCCGTTCCGTCAGGGTGAAGACGACCTCGGCGAGATCTACGGCGTGCAATGGCGTAAATGGCCGGCGTACAAGCAGATCCCGGTCAGCAACCAGGCCGCTATCGAACAGACCCTGAGCCAAGGTTATCGTCAGATTGCTGAAGGCGAAGAGGACGGTCAGGCCTACGTGGTGCTGTACAAGGCGATCGACCAGATCCGCCAGTGCGTCGACACCATCATCAAAGACCCGGGCAGCCGCCGCATCCTGTTCCACGGCTGGAACGTCGCCCAGCTCGATGAAATGGCTTTGCCACCGTGCCATCTGCTGTACCAGTTCCACCCGAATGTGGAGACGAAGGAAATCTCCCTGACCCTCTACATCCGTTCGAACGACCTGGGCCTGGGTACGCCGTTCAACCTCACCGAAGGCGCCGCGCTGCTTAGCCTGATCGGTCGTCTGACCGGCTACACGCCGCGCTGGTTCACCTATTTCATCGGTGATGCCCACGTCTACGAAAACCACTTGGACATGCTGAATGAACAGCTCAAGCGCGAGCCGTTCCCGATGCCGAAACTGGTGATTAGCGACCGTGTGCCGGAGTTTGCCAAGACCGGTGTTTATCAGCCGGAATGGCTGGAGTTGATCGAGCCGAGCGATTTCTCGCTGGAAGGCTACGAGCACCACGCCCCAATGACCGCGCCGATGGCGGTTTAAAGTTCAACACTGAACCAATGTGGGAGCGGGCTTGCTCGCGAAGAGGCCATAACATTCAACATCCATGTTGACTGTCAGACCGCCTTCGCGAGCAAGCCCGCTCCCACATTTGATTTTCGGTGGCCTTAGTGACCGTGGCTTCTCCCTACATGGGAATGCTCAACCTCCGTCGCCACAACCCCGCCACTGACCTCCAGCCGCTGCAAAATCCCGCACTGATCGATATCCGGCCCTTCGCTGCAACGTTGGCGCAGGTCGAGCAGTTGTGTCTGCAACGCCATCAACCCATCAATCCGCGCTTTGACGTGATGAATGTGTTCGTCGATCAGCGCATTCACGCTTTCACACTGATCTTGCGGGCTGTCGCGCAGGGCCAGCAGGCTGCGGATTTCTTCCAGGGTCATGTCGAGGGTGCGGCAGTTGCGGATGAAAGTAAGGCGCTCGGCATGGGCCTGGGTGTAGACGCGGTAGTTGCCGTCGCTGCGGGCCGGCTCCGGCAGCAGGTTCTCGCGCTCGTAGTAGCGAATGGTTTCCACGGCGCAGTCGGTGAGTTTGGCCAGTTCTCCGATCTTCATGACGGCAATCTCCAAATAGGTGCTTGACCCTATAGTGGCTACAGGGTCTTTACTTGGCAACAGGCACCTTTCCGGACGCGACCCAATGAGCGATTCCCTTCACACGAACAAACCCGAGGCTGATCACGATCACGATCACGATCACGATCACGATCACGATCACAGCCACAAGCTGCAGCCTGTGCAGAAACATGAGCATGGCGGCCACGGGGATTCTTGCTGTTCGTCCAAAGTGGCGGCACCGTCGCTGATCAAACTCAGCGAAACCCCAACGGCTGGCGCGCGACTGAGCAGCTTCCGCATCGACGCCATGGATTGCCCGACCGAACAGACGCTGATCGAGAACAAACTCGGCAAAATCGTGGGCGTGCAGCAACTGGAATTCAACCTGATCAACCGCGTATTGGGCGTCACCCATGATCTGCCGAACACCGCGCCGATCATCGACGCCATCAAGTCCCTCGGCATGCAGGCCGAGCCGCTGGAGCAGGGAGTTGAACCGCCAGCGCCGACCCCCGAGAAAAAGCCCTGGTGGCCCTTGGCACTGTCCGGTATCGGCGCACTCGCTGCCGAAGTGATCCACTTCACCAACGCCGCGCCGAACTGGGTTGTAGCGGTCATCGCGTTGATTTCGATCCTCAGCGGCGGCCTCGGCACCTATAAGAAGGGCTGGATCGCACTTAAAAACCTCAACCTGAACATCAACGCGCTGATGAGCATCGCGGTGACTGGCGCGATCCTGATCGGTCAGTGGCCGGAAGCGGCGATGGTGATGTTCCTGTTTACCGTGGCCGAGTTGATCGAAGCCAAATCCCTGGACCGGGCGCGCAACGCCATCGGCGGCCTGATGCAGATGACCCCGGAACAAGCCACGGTGCAGCAGGCCGACGGCAGTTGGGTCGAGCAAGACGTCAAAGCCATCGAGCTGGGCGCGCGAGTGCGGGTGCGTCCCGGCGAGCGGATTGGTCTGGACGGTGAAGTGGTGGCGGGCAGTTCGACCATCGATCAGGCGCCGATCACCGGTGAAAGCCTGCCAGTGGAGAAGACCATCGGCGATAAAGTCTTCGCCGGCACCATCAACCAGACCGGTTCCCTGGAGTACTCGGTAACCGCAGCGGCCAACAACTCGACCCTGGCGCGAATCATCCACGCCGTGGAACAGGCCCAGGGCGCGCGGGCACCGACCCAACGTTTCGTCGACAGCTTCTCGAAAATTTATACGCCAGCGGTGTTTATCCTGGCGCTCGCGGTGGCGGTGATTCCGCCACTGTTTATGGGCGCGCTGTGGTTCGACTGGATCTACCGGGCGTTGGTGTTGTTGGTGGTTGCCTGCCCATGTGCGCTGGTGATTTCTACGCCAGTGACCATCGTCAGCGGCCTCGCGGCAGCAGCGCGCAAAGGCATTCTGGTGAAGGGCGGCGTTTATCTGGAGGGCGGTTACAAGCTCGATTACCTGGCCTTGGACAAAACCGGCACGATTACGCACGGCAAACCGGTGCAGACCGATTACCTGTCGCTTGATCCAACCGCTGACGCATCAGCTCCGGCGATTGCAGCGGCGCTGGCCGGTCGCTCCGATCACCCGGTGTCCTTGGCCATCGCCAACGCGGCTGTGGATAAACAACTCGCGCCGCTGACTGTGGATAACTTTGAGGCGCTGGCCGGTCGCGGTGTGCGCGGAGAAATCAATGGTCAGGTTTACCACTTGGGCAATCATCGTTTAGTGGAAGAACTGAACCTATGCTCGCCTGCACTGGAGGAAAAGCTGTTCGCGCTGGAGAAGCAGGGCAAGTCCGTGGTGCTGCTGCTCGACAACTCCGGCCCCTTGGCGCTGTTCGCCGTGGCCGACACCGTAAAAGAGTCCAGCCGCGAGGCGATCCAGCAACTGCACGACCTGGGCATCAAAACCCTGATGCTCACCGGCGACAACGTCCACACCGCTCAGGCGATTGCCGCGCAAGTCGGCATCGACGAGGCCAAGGGCGATCTGCTGCCGACCGACAAGCTGCAAGCCATCGAAGCCCTTTATGCACAGGGCCATAACGTCGGCATGGTCGGCGACGGCATCAACGACGCACCGGCGCTGGCGCGAGCCGAGATCGGTTTTGCCATGGCAGCGGCGGGCACCGATACCGCCATCGAGACCGCCGATGTCGCCCTGATGGACGATGATCTGCGCAAGATTCCGACCTTCATCCGGCTGTCACGGCAAACCTCAAGCATCCTCAAACAGAACATTGCCCTGGCATTGGTCATCAAAGCGATCTTTCTTGGGGTAACCTTCGCCGGGATCGCCACTATGTGGATGGCGGTGTTCGCCGACATGGGCGTGAGCCTGTTGGTGGTGTTTAACGGTTTGCGCCTGTTGCGTAAATAAGCGATGAGGAAAGGGTGTGCTGAGTGCCGAGCTGAAGGCGTTTTACATGGTTGCCCGCCTGGGCAGCATTACCCTGGCGGCGAAAAAACTCGGCCTGAGCCAACCCACGGTGACCACGCAGATTCGCAATCTGGAAAGTCAGTACTCGGTTGAGTTGTTCTACCGTGGCGGCCGCCGCCTCAGCGTTAGCGATGAAGGTGCGCGGCTGCTGCCGATGGTCAAGGCGCTGTTGCAGCAGGAAGCCGACATCGAGTTTTTCCTGCGTAACAGCGGTCAGGTCCAAGGCACATTGCGCATCGCCGCTACCGCGCCGTATTACATCCTCGACCTGGTGAAGACCTTTCGCGAGCGCTTGCCGCAGGTGGAAGTGTCGGTGGAAATCGGTAATTCCCAGCAGGTGCTTGAAGCGTTGGAGGATTACCGGGTGGATGTTGCTGCGTCTTCGCAGTTACTGGAGGATGCGCGGCTGATTCGCCGGGTACTCGGCAGCGATCCGCTGGTGCTGGCGGTTCATCGCAATCATCCGCTGGCGGTTCACGATCATGTTCCTCTGAGTGCATTGGCCGGGCATACCTTATTGATGCGCGAATCGGGTTCGACCACTCGACGTCTGACCGAGGAATTGCTGGCCAGCGCCGGGGTGAGTTTCGGTCCGCTGCTGGAGATTGGCAGCCGTGAGTCGATCCGTGAGGCGGTGTTGCGCAACATCGGCATCAGCATCATTGCCCGGCAGGAAGTGCCGCATGATCCGCAACTGCGCGTGTTGACCATCGAGAATGCGCCGCAGATTCCCGAGTATTTGTACTGCCTCAAAGAGCGAAAAGGCGCGCGACTGCCGGCGGCGTTTCTGGGGTTGGCGCAGGAAATGGCCCCGGCTTAAGTCCTGCGGTGACTGTGCCGGCCTCTTCGCGAGCAAGCCCGCTCCCACAGGGGGACGCATTCCAATGTGGGAGCGGGCTTGCTCGCGAAGGCGCCAGATCAAACAACACAGAACCTGAACCCCCAACCCAAATCCCTGAATACCACTATCAGCCGTTTTTGCCTCACTGCCACATGACGGACGCATTACAAATCTAGGATGGCCTTCATCTGCTTGATGAGGCCTGTCCATGAACCACTCGATCGCAACTGCCCTGACCAACCCTGGCGCCCCGATGAAAGTGCGCGGCGTGCAGAAACACTTCGGCGCCTTCACCGCGCTGGATAACGTTTCCCTCGACGTGGCGGCCGGTGAGCTGGTGTGTCTGCTCGGTCCGTCGGGCTGTGGCAAAACCACTTTGCTGCGCTGCATCGCCGGTCTTGAGAAACAGGACAGCGGCGAGTTGTACCTCGGCGATCGCGACGTTTCCCACCTGGCGCCCCAGGCTCGGGACTACGGCATTCTGTTTCAGTCCTACGCGCTGTTCCCCAATCTCACCGTCGAAGCAAACATCGCCTACGGCCTCGCCGGCAGTGGTCGTGATGAAGTGCGCAAACGTGTCGGTCAGATGCTGGAGCTGGTCGGCCTGATCGGCAGTGAGAAAAAGTACCCCGGCCAATTGTCCGGCGGCCAACAGCAGCGCGTCGCACTGGCTCGGGCCCTGGCGCCGGCGCCTTCGTTGCTGCTGCTGGACGAACCGATGTCGGCCCTCGACGCCCGGGTTCGCGAGCATCTGTGCACCGAATTGCGCCAACTGCAGCGCAACCTCGGCATCACCACCCTGATGGTCACCCACAATCAGGACGAAGCCATGCTGATGGCCGACCGCATCGCCGTGATGAACAACGGCAAGGTCGAGCAATACGCCACGCCACAGGAAATCTACGATCGCCCGGCGACGCCGTTTGTGGCGGAGTTCGTCGGCCAGGGCAACTGGCTGCCATTCCAGCGCAGCAGCGACAGCCATGCTCAGGTCGGCGGGATGAACATGCGCCTGGCCGACGGCAGCGCCAAAACCGCGTCCGGACGTTTGTTCTGCCGCCCGGAAGCGATCAACGTCAACCCGCCCGTGCATGAAGAAAACCTGTTCCCGGCCAAGGTTCGCGAGATCACCTTCCTCGGCAACCGCTGCCGCATGAGCTTCGAACTCGATCAACTGCCAGGCCACGCATTGCTGGCCGAGCTCGCGCCGGAAGCCATGCCACGCCTCGGCGCCCAGCAGATCATGGTCGCCTTGCCGCCACGCAGCCTGCAGGTGTTTGCCTGATGAGCGCGAACCTCGCGCTGCCGATACCGCACAAGCAGGTTCGGCAGACCTCCCGTGCCGAGATCGGCGACCGGGTGTTCGTGGTCGGCGGCAAGGTCCTGTTACTGGCGTTGCTCGGCGTTGCGGTGCTGATGCCGTTGCTGGCGATCTTCTGGCGCGGCTTCAGTTCGGAAGCCGGGCAGGGCGGCGGTCTGGTGGCCGCCCGTGAATTGGTGACCAGTGCGAATTTTCATTGGCTGCTGGGCAATAGCCTGAAAGTTTCCCTCAGCGTGGCGGCGATTGTCGTACCGCTGGCCTACCTGTTTGCCTACGCGCTGCAACGCACATTGATTCCAGGCAAAGGCATCTGGCGCGGCATGTCGCTGTTGCCGCTGATGGCGCCGTCGATGTTGCCGGGCATTGCGCTGGTTTATCTGTTCGGCAACCAGGGCATGCTGCGCGGTTTGCTCTCGGACAATATCTACGGCTTCTGGGGCATTGTTCTCGGTGAGGTCATCTACACCTTCCCACACGCGCTGATGATTCTGCTGTCGGCGCTGTCCCTGGCGGATGCGCGACTCTTCGATGCCGCCTCCAGCATGGGCGCCAGTCCGGCAAAAGCTTTCCGCAGCATCACCTGGCCGGCGACTCGTCAGGCTGTGTTCGCGGCGTTCTGTCTGGTGTTCACCCTGACCATCACCGACTTCGGCGTGCCCGTGGTGGTCGGTGGCGATTATCAGGTGCTGGCGCTGGAAGCCTATAAAGCCGTGGTCGGCCAGCAACAATTCGGTCGCGGCGCGTTGATCGGCATGGTCCTGCTGTTGCCGGCGCTGTTCAGTTTTGGTGTCGACGCCTGGTTGCGTCGGCGTCACGGCGACTCCATGAGCGGCCGGGCGCAGGTCTTTCAACCGGCGCCGTCGAAACTGCGGGACGGTTGCTACCTGGCCATCGTGCTGCTGATCTGCGCGGTGTTGCTGCTGGTGTTCGGCATGGCGGTGTACTCGTCGCTGGTGAAATTCTGGCCGTATAACCTGTCGCTGTCGCTCAATCATTACCAGTTCAACGACACGGCGGGCGGTGGCTGGCTGGCCTATGGCAACAGCGTGAAGATGGCCTTGTGCACGGCATTGATCGGCAGCGTGCTGATCTTTACCGGCGCGTACCTGATGGAAAAAACCAAGGGCCAGCGCGGGCTGAATCTGATACTGCGCATGCTCAGTTTCGTACCGATGGCGGTGCCGGGTCTGGTGCTGGGTTTGGGTTATGTCTTCTTCTTCAACCTCACCGGCAACCCGCTGCATGTGCTCTACGGGACCATGACCCTGCTGGTGGTCTGCACCATTGCTCACTATTTGACCACCGCGCAAATGACCGCGACCACGGCGCTGCGCCAACTCGACGCCGAGTTCGAAGCCGCCGCGCTGTCGCTCAAGGCGCCGCTGTATCGGCATTACCTGCGCGTCACCGTGCCGATCTGCCTGCCGGCGCTGCTGGACATCGTGCGTTACCTGTTCGTCTCGGCCATGACCACCGTTTCGGCGGCGATCTTTCTCTACAGCCCCGACACCATCCTCGCGGCGGTGGCGGTGCTGAACATGGACGACGCCGGCAACGTCGGCGGCGCGGCGGCGATGTCGACCCTGATTCTGTTCACCTCGGCGGGCGTGTCCCTGCTGCTGGCCTGGGCCTCGCGCGGTTTGCTGCGCCGCTCCCAGGCCTGGCGGCAGACCGCGCCCGGTCACTGATTTCCAATCCCGCAACCTCAACTCAAAACAGGAAAAGATCATGTTCAAGCCCCTGGCCCTGGCCGCTGCTGTCCTCACCGCTTTCAGCCTGAACGCCTTCGCGGCGAAAACCGAGTTGACGGTGTACACCGCCCTCGAAGCCGAACAACTGAAGACCTACAAAGAAGCCTTCGAAAAGACCAATCCGGACGTCGAGATCAAGTGGGTGCGCGACTCCACCGGCATCATCACCGCCAAACTGCTGGCCGAAAAAGCCCGTCCGCAGGCTGACGCGGTGTGGGGCCTGGCGGCTTCAAGCCTGGCGATCCTCGATCAACAAGGCATGCTGCAAAGCTACGCGCCGAAGGACTTGGGCAAAATCGGCGGCAACTACCGCGACGCTGCCAACCCGCCAGCCTGGGTCGGTATGGACGTCTGGGCCGCGACCATTTGCTTCAACACCGTCGAAGCCGAAAAGCAGGGCTTGAGCAAACCGGTGAGCTGGCAGGACCTGACCAAGCCTGAGTACAAAGGCAAGATCGTCATGCCCAACCCGGCCTCGTCCGGCACCGGTTTCCTTGACGTCAGCGCCTGGCTGCAAACCTTCGGCGAGAAGCAGGGCTGGCAGTACATGGACGACCTGCACCAGAACATCGGCCAGTACGTTCACTCCGGTTCCAAGCCTTGCAAACTGGCGGCTTCGGGTGAGTTTCCGATCGGTATTTCCTTTGAATACCCGGCCGTTCAGTTGAAGCGCCAAGGCGCGCCGCTGGACATCATCCTGCCGAAAGAAGGCCTGGGCTGGGAGATCGAAGCGACGGCTGTGATCAAGGGCACACCGCACGAAGAGGCGGCGAAGAAGCTGGCCGACTTCTCGGCCAGTCCGGCGGCGATGGAGCTTTATAAAGAGAACTTCGCCGTGCTCGCACAACCGGGTATTGCCAAGCCGCAGACCGAACTGCCGGCGGATTACGAGCAGCGTTTGATCAAGAACGACTTCGCCTGGGCGTCGAAGAATCGCGATGAAATCCTGACCGAGTGGCGCAAGCGCTATGACGGCAAGTCCGAGAAAGTGGCTGCCAAGTAAGATCTTTATTGGCTGACAGGGCCTCATCGTCGGAACGCCGCCCGGAGCAAGCTCGCTCCCACACTTGGAATGCATTCCCCTGTGGGAGCGAGCTTGCTCGCGATAGCGGTCCTGAGTTCAGGACAAAACCCCATGACACAACACAACAACATACTGATCGTAGGCGCCGGCATTCTCGGCCTGTCCCACGCCTACGCCGCCGCCAAACGCGGTCTCAAGGTCACGGTTTTCGAACGCAGCGAAACGCCCTTAGGCGCATCGGTACGCAACTTCGGTCAGGCACTGGTCACTGGCCAACCACCGGGCCCAATGCTCGAGCTGGCCAAGGCCAGCCGCGAGATCTGGGGCCAATGGGCGCAACTCGCCGGTCTGCAACTCAAGCGCAACGGCTCGTACCTGTTTGCCCGCACCGAAGCCGAAGAACACCTGCTGGAAGCCTTCTGCGCCGGTCGCGCCGTGGAGCACGGTTACCGCGTCGACCTGTTGCGCGGCGCTGCATTGCGCGACTTGTACGGCGGCCAGTTCAGCCATCATCGCGCCGCGTTGCATGGGATGGACGATCAGCAACTGTATTCCCGTGAAGCGATTCCAGCGCTGATCGACTACCTGCGCCGCGAACTCGGCGTCGCGTTTCACTTCTCCACACTCGTGCGCGACATCGAGCCTGGCCGCTTGCACAGCACCGCCGGATCCTTCCGTGCCGAGCAGATCATCGTCTGTTCCGGCCATGATTATCAGACGCTGCTGGCCGAGCCGATCGCCGAACTCAACCCGCAAATCTGCCGCCTGCAAATGCTCCGCGCTCGACCGCAAATCAACCTCAACCTGCAACACGCGTTGCTCACCGGTCTGAGCTGCGTGCACTACGGTGCCTTCGCCGATCTGCCGGAAGCGGCGGCGGTGCAGGCGCAGATTCTGCGAGACGAACCGCACCTGCATGAAAACGGCATTCACCTGCTGATCAGCCCGACACCTTATGGCGAATTAATCATCGGCGACTCCCACCATTACGGCCGCGACCCGTCGCCGTTCAACGCCGAGCAGGTGGACAACTGGATGATTGAACTGGCCGAGCAGACGTTGGGTTGCAAGGTGCAAGTGGTCGAACGCTGGCAGGGCGTCTATGGTTCTCGAGGACCGGGGCCGTTCTCGTTCCTGCGTCCGATGCCGGGTGTGAGCGTGGCACTGATGCACACGGGTGTCGGCATGAGCGTCGGGCCAGCGATGGCTGAACGTAACGTAGCAACGTTATTGGGAGAGCGTTGATGGACCGCAATGAGCAAGTGGTCGCCGAGGTGTTCGGTCTGTACGAGCGCTTTGGTGACAGCGATTACATCGGCGAGCCGGTGTCGCAGATCGAACACATGTCGCAGGCCGCCGAACTGGCCATGGCCGAGGGCTTCGATGACGAAGTGGTGCTGGCGGCGTTCTTCCACGACATCGGCCATATCTGCGCCGAGAGCGCCGAGAACATGGGCGGCTACGGAGTGGTCAGCCACGAACGCCTGGGCGCCGACTATTTGCGCCGCGCAGGTTTCAGCGAGCGGATGGCGCGGCTGGTGGAATATCACGTTCAGGCCAAGCGTTATCTGACGCTCAAAGAGCCCGGGTACTACGAGCGCTTGAGCGAAGCCAGCCGCCGGACGCTGGCGTATCAGGGTGGGGTGATGACGGTTGGCGAGGCTGAGGCGTTCGAGCGCGATCCGTTATGTGGGGTCAGTTTGCGCATGCGTCAGTGGGATGAACAAGCCAAGGAGATGAACGTGCCGCTGATTGATCTTGAAGTGCTGAAGGCGAAAGCGGCGGCGCTACTGGTCCAGGGGGAATGCCCTTCGTTCACTGATCACTCTACGGGCAATGTTTAGCGAAATTCCCTACTCCTCGCGGCGAATTGGCGCCATGGCGCGCAACGCGGTGGAGTCGCTAGTGTTTGAGCTTCTTTAATTGGCAAGGAATGCTCATGCGCTATTTGAAAGTCACCATTCAGGATCGAATCGGCAACGGCCGGGCAGACTCTGTGTTACTGCAGTTCTATGAGACAGCCTGTACCCCCGGCGGCGACATTCTGCTCAACAAGGCCTTTGCCCTGGATTTCGACGCTGATGGCAACGTCGATTACAAAATGGGCGATGTCACTAACAACGGTGCGGAAAACAATACTGATCAGCGATTGCTGAAGACCTTCGCCAATGCGTGTCTGAAACTCAACTGGTTCAATCCCGGTGCTTCCACTAAACGATATCTGAAGATATTCGTCGAGGACTCCGCTGGGGATGGCAGTCCGGACACCGTGCGTTTTCACTTTCACGAAGGTATCGGCAAGCCGACCGACAAAACCCTGGTTTCAACCGCCGCGAGCTACGACACGGATAACAACGGCACGCTGGACTGGGTGATCCACTTCGATACGGATAACGATGGCGATATTGATGCCACGGATCGGGAACTGGTGTCGTTATTGAGTGGCACTTACCTGAAATTCAAATGGAAGTGAGCCCGTTCACGCGTTACTTGAAAGTAATCGCTCAGGACTCCACCGGCCAGGGGCAAGCCGATACCGTGCTTTACCGGTTTATCGAGGATGAGGATTTACCGCGTGAGGCAACGGCTGCTGAGCTTCGGCGGCTGAAGGTCTTTGGCAAAACTTATCTGAAATGTGCCTGGTTCAACGCTGGAGCGGGCGAGGCACGACACCTGCGAATCTTCTCGGAAAACCTCAGCGGCGACGGCACGCCGGAAACGGTACGGCTGCACTTTCATGACGGGCCGGTGATTGCCTACAAGGCTGCAGCTCGCGATCTCGATAACGATGGGGTTTTCGAGCTGATATTGAGTTCGGATGTGGACAATGACGGGCATTCAAATCGGATGGATCGAAGCCGTGTTACGGCATTGGCGAAGCAGTTTTTGAAGCTGGGTTGGCAGTGATCAATACCGAAACCGAGTAACGGCCTTCGCGAGCAGGCTCGCTCCCACAGTGGGAACGCATTCCAATGTGGGAGCGAGCCTGCTCGCGAAAGGGCCGGTCCCGACGCCACAGAACTAAAGCTGCTGCGCCAACACCTCAACCTGCTCCTGCCGCTCCGCCTGGTTCAACTTCGGATGCGCATTGAGCGACGACCACTGCGGATGCGCGCGAGCCTTGTTCAGTGCCTCGGGCAGTTTGCCTTCGCGCCAGGATTTGTCCTGGGGTGTGGCGACCTGAATGCTGTCCATCGCCGCATGCCCACGCGCATTGAGCGCTTGCAGCAGTTGCCGCTGACGCAATGCCAATAGCCGCAGCACGCTGTCATCGACGGTCAGCTCTCGCTGGCCTTTGATCTTGCCCAGCAAGCGGCTGCCATAACTGCGGGCGGTTTGCAGGGCGCCGCCGGCAATTGCGCCGGCCAATGCCGCCACGCCGAGGGTCAGGCCACCGACCAGCAGATCCACGCCAGCACCGGCCGCCGCGCCAGCCGCGATACCACCACCAACCCGGACCCCCAGTTGTTTTAGGGTTTCCGGGTTGAACAAGTCATCGCCCCAGCGGCCATCGAGCAGTGGCAGATCACTGGCCGCCGCGTCCTGTGGGCGGAAGGCATAGAGCTTGAGCAGCGCTTCGACGCAGCGTTGTTCCCGTTGTCGAACCGCTTTGCGCAGTTCATTGATGGCCTGCTGTTCTTGCTCGGCTTCGCTGACCACGCTGCGACGGCACGCGGCGCAGTCGATCAATAATTCGGCAATCAGCCGCGCCGCACTCTGTTGTCGGGCCAGGCGTTGCGCTTGCTGATCGGCGATCAGGCGTTCCAGTTGTGGCCGGGCGTTTTCCAGCAGCAGCGCGAGGCTTTCATACAGTCGCCGTTCGCCATCTTCCGGCGGCGCGACGCTGTCGAAACGCACCAGTGCGTGCAGGCCCAACCGTGCCAACGCTTCACGCCAGTCCGGCTCGCGGTGGTTGGCGCTGCTGACGAAATTCAGCACCGGCAGCAAAGGTTTGCCGCAGCTGGCCAACACTTCCAGTTCGTCGCGGTACTTGGCCAGCACCGGTTCCCGGGCGTCGATCACGTAGAGACCGGCGTCGCAGGTCAGCAGTTGCCGCAGCACCTTGGCTTCCTGTTCGAAACGCTGCCGGGCTTCGCTGCCCTCAAGGAAACGCGCCAGACGCGCGGGGCCGTCGAGGCGTTCACCCGGTCGTTCCAGACGTTCGAGGTAGTCGAGCAGGGCGATGGCGTCTTCCAGGCCCGGCGTGTCGAAGAGGTCGAGCAACGGCTCGCCATCCACCGACAACCGCGCGCCTTCCACGTGTCGAGTGGTGCTGGGGCGATGAGACACCTCACCGAAACCGACATCGCGGGTCAGGGTGCGCAGTAATGAGGTTTTACCAACGTTGGTGTGGCCGACTACCGCGAGCTTCAAGGGCGCTTTCCATGGATTAGTCATGACCGCTCTCCAGCCAATTCAATGGAGCGCAATCGGCGAACGGCAAGTCCAGCTGCTGCAACGCCACGTGCCAGTCGCCCAGCCTTTCGGCATCCAGTGCTTCGCCCGGCGGTGCTTGCAGCAGCCAGATGCGGGTGGCGCTGGCGTTGCGTGCCAGTTCGGCGATCAGTGCCAGACTGCCGCGGTCCGGCGAACGTCGCGGATCGCAAGCGATGGCCAATCGGGCCGGGGGGAAACGGCTCAGCTGTTCGAGAAGTTTGTTGCGCGATTCGCGACTGTCGAGAATCCCGGCGTTGCCCACGGTTTTCGGCAGTGGCGGCGGCCAGGGGCGTTGATCGTCCAGCTCGACGGCGACCAACAGCGCGCCATCGCTTGGCAGGTCGCTGACACCGCTTTCAATACGATGCAATTGCTCTGGCGCAGCGTCGCTGATGCCCAGGCGTTCACTGGTCGGCATCAGCCGTTCGCGCAGTTGGGCATAACCGGGCAGGTTCAAATCCAGATGTAATGTCGCTTGGCCGGTTTTCCAGCGCCACAGGCAAAACAGCGCCAGCAACAGTCGCGGCAAAACACCGTAGACCACCAACACACCGACCAGCCATGTAGCCCAGGCCTGACGGGCGCTTTCGATGTTCAGCGCGGCATCGCCGCTGGCGCGGATCATCTCCTCGGTCGGTACGTTGAAACCAAGCATGGCCGGCAGGGCGCCGAGGGCCTGGGTCATGGCGACAAAGGTGTCGCCGCTGAGGAGGGTGGTTTCCCAGACGAAGCCGTAACGCCGGGTCGCCATCAGCATTAATAGCATCACCAGCGCGCTGAGCATTGCCAGCAACCACAAACCGTTGACCAGTACGCCGACCGCCCAGCGATTGAGTTTCTGTCGTTGCAGCAATAGCAGCAGGGCCGGCGCCAGTTGCGCGGCTTTGGCATCGCGAGCGAGTTTTTCGCTGAGCCATAACCACAAGCGGCCGAGGGTGGCGCCGTGTTCGCCGGCGAAGGCCAGGCCCAATGCCCAGCTCAGCAATAGAATCAGGTTCAACCCGAGCAGACTGCCCAAGGCCCAGAACACATTCACTGGAGTTTGTCCGTCGCCCAGCGCGGCAAACGCCAGGCCGGCGCCGCTGGCGACAGCGAGAACAGCCAGCACCAACAGTGCCAGCCGCGCACCTTGCAGCCAATGTTTGAGGGCGCTGGTCAGCCCATCGCGGTCCGCCAGCCACAGGGCACGGCGTTGAATACGTGTCGGCAGATCGCCGCCCGCGCTGCGGGCCAGTCGGTTGGCTTCCAGATCATCCAGGGGGCCGGCGTGTTCTTCACGCAGGCGCACCGTCTCGGTCAGCCAGAGGTTTTGCAGTGGAGTCAGTTCAGTCACGCGGCATCCCGTCGCTCAATTGAACGGTGAGCATAACCGCTGTGGCGCTTATCGGGGTACGGGAGGCTCTGGTATCCTCGCCGGCATGACTAAATCACTCCCCCTCAGCCTGATTGCAGCCCTCGGTGAAAACCGTGTGATCGGCGTCGACAACAGCATGCCCTGGCACTTGCCGGGGGACTTCAAATACTTCAAGGCCACCACCCTCGGCAAGCCGATCATCATGGGTCGCAAGACCTGGGATTCCCTCGGTCGTCCATTGCCGGGCCGGTTGAACATCGTGGTCAGCCGTCAGACGGATCTGCTGTTGGAAGGCGCGGAGGTTTATCCGTCGCTGGAGGCTGCAGTGGTTCGCGCTGAAGAGTGGGCGCGGGAACAGGGTGTTGATGAGCTGATGCTGATTGGTGGGGCGCAGTTGTATGCGCAAGGGATGGCTCAGGCTGATCGGCTGTATTTGACGCGCGTGGCGCTGAGCCCGGAAGGGGATGCGTGGTTTCCGGAGTTTGATTTGAAAGTGTGGAAACTGGTGTCGAATACCGAAAATCCAGCTGTGGATGACAAGCCAGCGTACAACTTCGAAGTGTGGGAAAAAGCCTAAAAGCTTCGCGAGCAAGCCCGCTCCCACAGTGGTTGTGTGTCGATCACAAATCCAATGTGGGAGCGGGCTTGCTCGCGAAGGCGGACTATCAGGCGCTACTTAAGCGTGAGCCAACTCCGAATGCTCATCCGCATCCAGCAGTTCTTTATCGGTCTGCTGCATGATCTGGCTGGTGATCGCCCCCGCCGTTATCGAACCGCTCACGTTCAACGCCGTACGGCCCATATCAATCAACGGCTCAACCGAAATCAGCAACGCCACCAATGACACCGGCAAGCCCATCGCCGGCAACACGATCAACGCGGCAAACGTCGCGCCACCGCCCACGCCGGCCACACCGGCCGAACTCAGCGTCACAATCGCCACCAACGTCGCGATCCACAACGGGTCCAGCGGATTGATGCCGACAGTCGGCGCAACCATCACCGCCAACATCGCCGGGTACAGACCGGCACAGCCATTCTGGCCAATGGTCGCGCCAAACGACGCGGCGAAACTGGCGATGGATTGTGGAATGCCCAAACGGCTGGTCTGGGCTTCGATGCTCAGCGGAATGGTCGCGGCGCTGGAGCGGCTGGTGAAAGCAAACGTCAGCACCGGCCAGATCTTGCGGAAGAAGCGCAGCGGGTTGATCCCGGCGGCCGAGACCAGCAGGCCATGGACCACAAACATCAGGCCCAGCCCGATGTAGGAAACCACCACGAAACTGCCGAGTTTGATGATGTCCTGCAGGTTGGAGCCGGCGACCACTTTGGTCATCAGCGCCAATACGCCGTATGGAGTCAGCTTCATCACCAGACGCACGAGACGCATCACCCAGGCTTGCAGGGTGTCGATGGCGTTGATCACTTTCTGACCTTTCTCGACGTCATCTTTCAGCAATTGCAGCGCCGCGACGCCAAGAAACGCCGCAAAGATCACCACGCTGATGATCGAGGTCGGCTTGGCGCGAGCGAGGTCGGCGAACGGGTTTTGCGGAATGAACGACAGCAACAGCTGCGGCACATTCAGGTCGGCAACCTTGCCCGCGTAGTCGGTCTGGATGGTTTGCAGACGCGCCATTTCCTGAGTGCCGGCCACCAGGCCTTCGGCGGTCAGGCCAAACAGGTTGGTCAAACCGATACCGATCAGCGCCGCGATGGCGGTGGTGAACAACAGTGTGCCGATGGTCAGGAAGCTGATCTTGCCCAGCGACGAGGCGTTGTGCAAACGGGCCACGGCGCTGAGGATCGAGGCGAACACCAGCGGGATCACGATCATTTGCAGCAACTGCACGTAACCGTTGCCCACCAGATCGAACCAGCCGATCGAGGCTTTCAGTACCGGGTTGCCGGCACCGTAAACGGTGTGCAGAGCCACACCGAAGACCACGCCCAGCACCAACGCGAGCAGGACTTTTTTCGCCAGGCTCCACGTGGTGTGACGGGTTTGCGCCAGGCCAAAGAGCAGGGCGAGGAACACCAGCAGATTGAGGATCAGCGGCAGATTCATTGGAACTCCGATAAAGACTTGTGCCGGCTACCTTCCGGGGCAGCCGCGAACCGGCAAGCCTAACAGCTTGATATCTAATGAATTAATATCAAAAACATCTGAATACTGTCGTTTTTGGAATAAGCGAGTGTCGCTGACAGAGATGCAGCTGGCGCAATAGGCACGTTAGCGGTCGCAGGTAGACGAGAGGTGTCATATTAATTTGATAGCGTCGATCTCTTTGATTCAGGGTCTTTTAATAAGGGAAGTATGCCGATGAAGCTCGCACCGAAATTTCTGGTCGCTGCACTCTGCCTGGGCCTTGCCGGCCAGGTATTCGCCACGGATTTGAAGCATTGGCCAGCCGATCAGGCCAAGGCACTGGACGCAATGATTGCCGCCAACGCCAACAAAGGTAACTACGCGGTGTTCGACATGGACAACACCAGTTACCGCTACGATCTCGAAGAGTCGTTGCTGCCGTTCATGGAAAACAAGGGCCTGATCACCCGCGAGAAACTCGACCCCTCCCTGAAACTGATGCCGTTCAAAGACACTGCCGACCACAAGGAAAGCCTGTTCAGTTACTACTATCGCCTCTGCGAAGTCGACGACATGGTCTGCTATCCATGGGTCGCCCAAGTGTTCTCCGGCTTCACCCTCCAGGAACTCAAAGGCTACGTCGATGAGTTGATGGCGTCCGGAAAACCGGTGCCTGCGACGTATTACGAAGGCGACGTGGTCAAGAAGCTCGACGTCAATCCGCCGAAAGTCTTCACCGGCCAGGCAGAGCTCTACAACAAGCTGATGGAGAACGGCATCGAGGTCTACGTGATGACCGCTGCCTCCGAAGAACTGGTGCGCATGGTCGCTGCCGATCCGAAGTACGGCTACAACGTCAAACCGCAGAACGTGATCGGCGTGACCACGCTACTCAAGGACCGCACTACCGGCGAGCTGACCACGGCGCGCAAACAGATCACCGCGGGCAAGTATGACGAGAAGGCTAACCTCGGACTCGAACTGACCCCGTACCTGTGGACCCCAGCGACCTGGATGGCCGGCAAGCACGCGGCGATCCTGACCTACATCGACGAGTGGAAAAAGCCGGTACTGGTGGGCGGCGATACGCCGAGCAGCGACGGTTACATGCTGTTCCACGATGTTGACGTGGCCAAGGGCGGCATCCACTTGTGGGTCAACCGCAAAGACAAATACATGACCCAGCTTAACGGCATGATGGCCAAGCACGCGGCGGCTCAGGCCAAGGAAGGGTTGCAGGTTACGGCGGACAAGAACTGGGTGATCGTCAAGCCAGAAGAGATTCAGTAAATGCCACGATAATCGCACCCGCACAGTGTGTGGGCGCGACCGGCCCCGCCAATGCGGGGCTTTTTTTTGTCCGGAATAACGACGCGCGGTGGCTGTAAGCTGCCTATATTCATTGGTTAATCATTGGGTGATACGGTGCTGGGCAGTTGGCTCGGGCAACGACCGAAGGAACGGGGGCATGCGACGATTACATCGAGTCTTTATCGCGTGGATGATCACCACGCTGAGCGGATACGGCTGGCTTTGCACGAGTGCGGCGGCTGAGTTGATGCCGCGAAATGATCATGTCATTTCACCAGACGTGCCTCAAGGGGCCTCGACCCTGAACTTGAGTAAACTGGTGGGCAAACTAAAAGCCTCGCGCAGCACGTCGGTCAGTATTGTGCAACTGGGCGACTCTCACACGGCTGCCGATTTGTTCACAGGCGAAATGCGCCGACTGTTCCAGAAACAATACGGCGTCGGCGGCATTGGCTTCATCGCGGCGATGCCTGTACCTGGCACTCGTTACGATGAGGTTGTTCTGTCGACGGTAGATGGGCAGTGGCGTCTGGTTTCCAGTCGCAATCAGTACAGTGGCGAGTTTCCATTGGGGGGCTATCTGTCGCTGCCCATGAGCCCGGGCGCAGGGGTGCATATCGAATCACGAGCATCGAATGACGGCATATATCGAATATCGGCGCTGTACCGTGCGCTCTTCAATAGCCGCCTGACTGCCAGTGCTGGAGGGGTCTCTGCCAGTGTCGAGCTGTTGCCAACATCTGGACAGTGGCGTTTCAGCCCGGCTATCCAACCCGTAAATCTGCCGGTGGATCTGGTGATAGCCTCGAATCAGACCGTAGAACTGGGAGGCTGGAACATCGAGTCTTTGACAGAGAGTGGAGTGACGTACTCTGCATTGGGTGTTAATGGTGCGATGTTTAAGATTCTCGATAGGTGGCAAGACGGCTGGCAAAGCACTCTGCAAGCCTTGCGCCCTGACTTGCTGGTACTCGCGTATGGGGGTAATGAAGCATTTGACGACGATCTGGACCTGACACTTTATGAGGCTGACCTGAACGAGAAGCTTGTCCTGTTGCGACGCACCTTGCCTGATATCGTGATCTTGCTGGTCGGGCCAGCAGACTCGATAAAACAACGGTCCGCTGACTCGTGCGTCGGGCGCCAACCGGCAAAACTGGCTCAGATCATTCAAATTCAAAGGCAAGCAGCACTGAAGGCCGCAGCCTTGTTCTGGGACTGGCAAGCTTACATGGGCGGCGCCTGTTCAATTGAGCGCTGGCAGGCAGCGCATCTGGCTCAAAATGATCTGATTCACCTGAATGGTGAAGGTTATAAAAAAAGCGCCGGCGAACTTTACGATTACCTGCAAGCCCGGCTGGTGGGGCCGTAAAGCGAGATCTCATCATCGGCCCATAAAAAAGCCCCGCACTTGGCGGGGCATTTTTATAGCGGTGATCGACGCTTACAGCCCGTCGAGCATGGCCTTGTTACGCACGGCACCCTTGTCGGCGCTGGTCGCCAACAGAGCGTAGGCCTTCAGTGCGGTGGTCACCTTGCGTGGACGTTTTTCCACAGGCTTCCAGCCTTTCTGATCCTGCTCGGCACGACGGCCGGCCATTTCTTCGTCGCTGATCAACAGGTTGATCGAGCGGTTCGGAATGTCGATCAGCACTTTGTCGCCATCCTGCACCAGACCAATCGCGCCACCCGCCGCCGCTTCCGGGGAAGCGTGGCCGATGGACAGGCCCGAGGTGCCGCCGGAGAAACGACCATCGGTGAGCAGGGCGCAAGCTTTGCCCAGGCCTTTGGATTTCAGGTACGACGTCGGGTACAGCATTTCCTGCATGCCCGGGCCGCCTTTCGGGCCTTCGTAACGAATGATCACGATGTCGCCGGCCTTCACTTCGTCAGCGAGGATGCCGCGTACGGCGCTGTCCTGGCTTTCGAAGATCTTCGCGTTGCCTTCGAAGACGTGGATCGACTCGTCGACGCCGGCGGTTTTCACCACGCAGCCATCCAGCGCAATGTTGCCGTAGAGAACGGCCAAGCCGCCTTCTTTCGAGTAAGCGTGTTCGACACTGCGGATGCAGCCGTTTTCACGGTCGTCGTCCAGGGTTTCCCAACGGGTCGACTGGCTGAACGCGGTTTGCGTCGGGATGCCCGCCGGACCGGCCTTGAAGAAGTGATGCACGGCTTCGTCGTCGGTCTGGGTGATGTCCCACTTGGCGATGCCCTCAGCCAGGGTTTTGCTGTGCACGGTCGGCAGGTCGGTGTGCAGCAAACCGCCACGGGCCAGCGAGCCGAGGATGCTGAAGATCCCGCCGGCACGGTGCACGTCTTCCATGTGGTACTTCTGGATGTTCGGCGCAACTTTGCACAGTTGCGGCACGTGACGGGAGAGACGGTCGATGTCGCGCAGGTCGAAATCGATCTCGGCTTCTTGGGCCGCGGCCAGCAAGTGCAGGATGGTGTTGGTGGAACCGCCCATGGCGATGTCCAGGGTCATGGCGTTTTCGAACGCCTTGAAGTTGGCGATGTTGCGCGGCAATACCGACTCATCGTTGTCGCCGTAGTAACGCTTGCACAGCTCGACGATGGTGCGGCCGGCCTGCAGGAACAGCTGTTCGCGGTCGCTGTGGGTGGCGAGGGTCGAACCGTTGCCCGGCAATGCCAGGCCCAGGGCTTCAACCAGGCAGTTCATCGAGTTGGCGGTGAACATGCCGGAGCACGAACCGCAGGTCGGGCAGGCGCTGCGCTCGTACTCAGCGACTTTCTCGTCAGAAGCGCTGGAGTCGGCGGCGATCACCATGGCGTCGACGAGGTCGAGACCGTGGCTGGCCAATTTGGTCTTGCCGGCTTCCATCGGGCCGCCGGAAACGAAGATCACCGGGATGTTCAGGCGCAGGGCAGCCATCAACATGCCTGGGGTGATCTTGTCGCAGTTGGAGATGCAGACGATGGCGTCGGCGCAGTGGGCGTTGACCATGTACTCGACGGAGTCGGCGATGATCTCGCGGCTCGGCAGCGAATACAGCATGCCGTCATGACCCATGGCGATGCCGTCATCCACGGCGATGGTGTTGAATTCTTTGGCGACACCGCCGGCGCGTTCGATTTCGCGGGCGACCAGTTGGCCCAGGTCCTTGAGGTGGACGTGGCCCGGTACGAACTGGGTGAAGGAGTTGGAAATGGCGATGATCGGCTTTTTGAAGTCGTCATCTTTCATCCCCGTTGCGCGCCACAGTGCGCGGGCGCCGGCCATGTTGCGGCCATGGGTGGATGTTTTCGAGCGGTAATCAGGCATGAAGCACTCCGGGCGGCTAATCAGGTATCAAAAGGGAAGTGAGCTTCTATTGACGTCTGGAACACTCAGAAATGGCCGTGTGTCCGGAAGTTGCCGATAACTTTGCGGGATCGCCGCGCGCTTCAGCTTGAGCTCATAAACCCGCCGGGGGATGACTGGCGATGAATGTCGCGATTCTACACGGCTGGCGTCAGGAGGGAATGCCGGAAAAGGGGGATCCAGCGCTGACGGAGCGTGTGGGATGACGACCGGCAGGAATCACCCGCTATTCAGCGAGAGCTGCCGACGTGTGATCAGTGCATTGAAGGAAACGCCGACGGTGCTCAAGGCGAGGAAACTCAATGCGAGAGTCGTTTGCAGATGGGCTCCACTCAGATTGATCAGGGCGCTGATCACCCCGCCGAAGATGAATATCAGTGTGTTCCCGGCCGACGCCGAGGTGCCGGCCATGTCCGGAAAAACCTCCATCGCCTTCGAGGTGGCGACAGGGCGGACGATGGTCGTGCCGGCAGTGCAGATGATCATAGGGATCAGCACGGTCAGGGCTGAAAGCCCCAGCAGATTTGAGAGCAAGAGCATTACCAGCCCCGAAAAGAAGATCAGGCTCAAACCAACAATGATCTGTGTATTGGGTGCGATTCGCCCAGCCAGGACTCGAGCGACAATGCCGCCGATGATGTAAGCCACGCCATACAGCAGCAGTGTCAGGGAAAACTCGTAGGCCGAAAGCTGCAACTGCTCCATGAAGATCAGGGGCGAGATGACAATGAAGGAAAAGTGGCAGGTGAAGGCAATGGCGGCGATCAGCCAATAGCCGAGGAAACCCGCATCGCGACAGACGCGCCGGTAGGACTGAAGAATGCTTCGGCGCGGGGTTGTGGCGGTGTGCCGGTTTTCAAGAAAGAAGCAGGCCTTAAGGAACACGGCGGCGGCGAGGGCAATAAAGACAATGAAGCTTGCGGGCCAGTCCAGTGCCTGTTGCAACAGGGTGCCAGCCAGTGGCGAGACGGAAATGAAGATCCCGCTGGCGGTGACCATCAGAATCCGCAGTTGATCCCGCTCCTTGCCGTCGAACAGGTCCTGGACCAGCGCCTGCGAGAGTACGAAGCAACCGCAGCCGATGGCCTGCACCACCCGGAACATCAGGAACCAGGCGTAGTCGGTGGACAGCACGCAACCAGTCGCACCGACGATCGAGACCGCCATTCCCACCAGCAGCAGACTTTTGCGCCCGATGACATCCGAGAGCGGCCCGACCAATAGTTGGGAAAGTGCGATCCCGATGGCAAACAGACTGATGGAAAACGCGATGTCGCCTGGCGTGGTCCGGAAGTGTTCGGCCAGCGCCGGGAACGATGGCAGCAGAACATCCAGAGGGAAGACCCCGAGCATCACCAGGGTCATTAATAGGGTGATCGCAGAGCGGCGGTGTTTGACACTGACCGCAGATTTTCCTTCATCCATCGACAAGTCCTGCCTGTGCGAAGAGCTGCTGGTTAAAAGGCAGGTCGAAAAAACCTGCCTTTTCCATTGCCTGTAGCGTCGCGCCTGCACCTGATCGGGCGCGCTGAAGGCAGGCTTGCGGGCCGGTCAGGGCACTGAGGATTTCTGCGACGCAATTCTCCCTGAGGCCTACGCTGTTCAGGCTTTCCTTCAGCCATCGCTCATCGACTTCAAAGAAAATCAGGAGGATGTCCACCAGCAGCTTCGCGGCGAACGTGCGTTGGCTGCTGTTCAGGGTCAGCCACAGATAATGGAACACTTCGCAAAAATAACGACTGTGTCGGGCCTCGTCGGAGAGGTGGTCCCTGAGCATTTCCTGGACGCTGGACACCAGCTCGTTGCGGCAAACCTCGAGCAGTTCCCTGGCGATGATGGTCTCGGACACGAAGCCGACGAGAAACCAGGCCAGCGCCTTATGCCTGTCAGGTGCGTGGTCAAGCAGGGGGTTCAGTCGGGTAATGCGGTGCGGCATCACCGGGCGTTGGGTCATGCCGTAGAGGTCGGCTATCTGCTCGGCGAGACTATTGGAGAACAGCGCGTGATAGCCCTCATCGGTATAGAGCTGGAGGGCGGCCGTTTTCATTCGTCGGGGGATGGACGCACCGAGCTCATCGTGGACGATGGTTTCCACGGAGCGGTTGACGATCCGATGTTCGAGCCGGGTGGTGTAGTCGAGGAAATACACCAGATGGTTGGCCGATAAACGATGAATGATCGCACTGCCGGCTGCATCGATTTCCGGGTGATTCAGGTAGGGCAGGAAGGCGGGGGGGAACCAGTGTCGTGTTTCCAGTTGCCGTTCCAGATCTGATGGCAATTGATAGGTGTGCTCGCTGGTTCGTACCGAGGCCCGGGTGTTCCAGTCGCCGAGGGTGAAGCGCTGTGCCCAGGCGTCGGGCAGTGACAGGTCGTCTGTGCGGGGCTCGGTCATTGTTGTGAGCCTCGACTGCTCAGCAGTGTTTTTAATTCCTTGCACATCACTTGCCCGTCACTCTGGCCGCAACCCACAAAAAACAACGGTTGTTCGGCGCTGTCTTCGATCCCCAGCAGCGTTTCGACCTGATCGTCGGCCAACGCACCGGTCAGCCAGGTGCTTAATCCAAGTGCGGTGGCCACCAGTTGAAAGGTCTGGGAAATATGACCTGCCTCGACGTAAGCCATTCGGTAGGCCCGCGAGTGTTCATATTTCCACCACAGTTTGTCGAAGCGAGCGGTGATGAACAGGCCGACGGGCAGGTTGTTGATGAAATGCTGCCCACATAACAACTGGCCCAAGGGCGAGTCAGGCACCGGATTGACGAAGCTCAACGCATGTTCGTCGGGGTGGTAGGCGTAGAGCCCGGGATTCAGGCCGCTGACGTTCTGAACATGCAGAAAACCTTCGCAGGCATTCAGCCCACCACCGGATGGACTGCTGCGCCGGGCGCCAAGACCTTCCGCGATGGTTTCGTCGATGTCGTTGTCGCGCTCACGTAGATAGCCAAGGGACAAATACAAAAGAGTGCCCACATCGTCGAGAGAAACCCCTTCACCCGTGAAGGAGCGACAGGTCTTTCGGTCGATCAACGTCTTTGCAAGTGCGCTTTGCGGCAGACAGAAAGGTTGGGGCAGGGCAATCCGCTCGCTTGTCGGGCGTTCTGTGAGTCTGACCTCCGGGGCAGGAGTGGCCAGTACTTCGGCGCAATGGTCCAGATAGTGTCTCGACCATTCATTAATATCTTGGGGGACGTATTCACAAGGAATGTTCTTGGTGCCGATATGAAATATCTTCGACAGTTCATCCCAGCCCCATTCCAGGGTGTCTTGTATTGAAGTTGTGAGTATTCCCGCGTTCAGGAGTTGCGTGTCTATTATGTTGTTGTCATCAAACTTTTCAGGGTTGTCGATAAGGTGTGCAAGGCGGGTTGAATATTCAAGGTTCAATTCGAACTGTTTGTGGTTCTTGTAATCCCAGACTATTTGGTCGGGTGAACGAGGAAGTATGAATATATAAGGGTTTATCTGCATGATTGGCGACTCACTCTGGTCTTTGCCATAGAAAACGCTGGGTAGCCGGCACTCCCCAGCGTTTCATTTACTTAGCGGGCTTTTGGCGCAACCAGAAAAGCCAGGTTAGCGATTTTGTTGGTTTCCAGAGTAATTGCTTTCATGTTTTGAACTCCTTGTAATTGATAGTGAGTGTCACTCCTTTGTGACGACTTAATCATAGTTTGTAATGAGTTCTTATCAAGGGGGAATTGGGTAGGAATGTTCCAGTAATTTTGTCGGATCGATCTGAGGGTTGGATGAATCTTGTAAGTTCTGTCCGTTAAAATAAAAGACGAAGCGAAACTTCCTGCAAGTCATTAAGACTGCCGGAGTAGGAAGTTGGAGAGTTCGATAACAGAAAACAGAACGGGGAGCCGGCTGGCTCCCCGTTAAACCGGCGAAATCAGCTGTTTGGCAGCAGACGGCAGGTGATGCTCTTGATATAGCGGGTTTCGGCGATGGCCGGGTGAACCGGGTGATCCGGGCCCTGACCGCCGCGCTCCAGCATCTGGATGTTGCGGTCCAGGTGACGGGCGCTGGTCAGCAGGATGTTCTGCAGATCGTCTTCCGGCAGGTGCATCGAGCACGAAGCGCTGACCAGGATGCCGTCCTTGCTGAGCAGGCGCATGGCTTGCTCGTTCAGGCGACGGTAGGCGCCTTCACCGTTTTTCATGTCTTTCTTGCGTTTGATGAATGCCGGAGGATCGGCAACGATCACGTCGAAACGCTCTTCGCTGGCTTTCAGCTCTTTCAGGGCTTCGAACACGTCACCTTCAATGCAGGTCATCTTGTCGGCGAAACCGTTCAGCGCGGCGTTGCGCTCGACGCCGTCGAGGGCGAAGGCCGAAGCGTCGACGCAGAACACTTCACTGGCGCCGAACGCAGCCGCTTGCACGCCCCAGCCGCCGATGTAGCTGTACAGGTCGAGAACGCGCTTGCCTTTGGCATAAGGTGCCAGGCGTGCGCGGTTCATGCGGTGGTCGTAGAACCAGCCGGTTTTCTGTCCCTGGATGACGGGTGCTTCGAATTTCACACCGTTTTCTTCCAGGGCAACCCACTCCGGCACCAGGCCGAACACGGTTTCGACGTAGCGGTTGAGGCCTTCGGCATCACGGGCAGCGGAGTCGTTCTTGAACAGAATGCCGCTAGGCTTGATCACTTGGGTCAGCGCTGCGATCACGTCTTCTTTATGGGCTTCCATGGTTGCCGAAGCGATCTGTACCACCAGGATGTCGCCGAAACGGTCGACTACCAGACCCGGCAGCAGGTCGGAATCGCCGTAGACCAGGCGATAGAACGGCTTGTCGAACAGGCGATCGCGCAGGGACAGCGCAACGTTCAGGCGATGCACCAGCAGCGACTTGTCCAGCGGCAACTTGATGTCGCGCGACAAGAGGCGGGCGCAGATCAGGTTGTTCGGGCTCATGGCAACGATGCCCAGCGGCTTGCCGCCGGCTGCTTCGAGGATCGCCTGGTCGCCGGCCTTGAAACCGTGCAAAGGAGTGGCGGCTACATCGATTTCGTTGCTGTAGACCCACAAGTGGCCGTTTCGCAGGCGACGGTCGGCGTTGGCTTTGAGGCGCAGGCTAGGCAGGGACATGACGTCGCTCCGGAAAAAAGAGCGGGAGTATAGCGTGTTGCGCACGGCCACGGTTTGGCGGATGGACATGCGGTGAGGAAGGGCCAGGCATTTGATGAAACTTCAGGCGATGGACCGGCCAAGGTGTCGGATCCAACTTTATAAGGGTTAGAATCGCCGCCTGTCCCAGAGTGTGTACTTATGTCCCCAGAGCTGACTTCCGAACAGATTCAACAGTCCCTGCAAGGCATCAGCGTGCCGGCCCAGCCGCAAATCATGGTGGATTTGCAGATGGAACAGTACATGCCCGATCCGGATCTGGAGGTGATCGCGAAGCTGATCTCCCAGGACCCGGGCCTCTCTGGCGCCTTGTTGAAAATCGTCAACTCGCCGTACTACGGCTTGAGCAACAAGATCGCCTCGATTCAGCGTGCGGTGAATCTGCTGGGCAGCCGCTCGATCATCAACCTGATCAACGCGCAGTCGATCAAGGGCGAGATGAACGACGACACCATCGTTACCTTGAATCGTTTCTGGGACACCGCCCAGGACGTGGCGATGACTTGCCTGACCCTGGCCAAGCGCATTGGCACCCAGGCCGGCGATGAAGCGTACGCGTTGGGCCTGTTCCATGACTGCGGCGTGCCGCTGATGCTTCAGCGCTTCCCCAACTACATGACCGTTCTGGAAGAGGCCTACGCCAATGCCAGCGCCGAATGCCGGGTGGTGGATACCGAGAATCGGGTGTTCAATACCAATCATGCGGTGGTGGGTTATTACACCGCCAAATCCTGGCGCCTGCCGGAGCATGTGACCGCCGCCATCGCCAATCACCACAATGCGTTGGCGATCTTCAGCGACGAGTCGTCGCGCAACAGTCAGCTGAAGAACCTGCTGGCGATCCTGAAAATGGCCGAGCACATTTGTGCGTCCTTCCGGGTGCTGGGCAACCAGCGTGATGACCACGAGTGGGGCAGCATCGCGCCGCTGGTCCTCGATTATGTCGGTCTCTCGGACTACGACTTCGAGACCCTCAAACAAACGATTCGTGACCTTGGCGCTCACCGCTGAGCGTTGCACAGCCTGATTCGAGAGCACCATGCCGGAACTGCCTGAAGTCGAAACCACCCGCCGCGGAATTGCGCCACACCTGGAAGGCCAGCGCGTCAGCCGGGTGATCGTGCGTGAGCGGCGCTTGCGCTGGCCGATTCCCGAAGACCTGGATGTGCGGCTGTCTGGCCAGCGCATCGTGCTGGTGGAAAGACGCGCGAAGTACCTGCTGATTAATGCCGAAGTCGGCACGCTGATCAGCCATTTGGGGATGTCGGGAAATCTGCGTCTGGTGGAAATCGGCACGCCGGTGGCCAAGCATGAGCATGTGGACATCGAACTGGAATCCGGCCTGGCCTTGCGTTACACCGACCCGCGACGGTTTGGCGCGATGCTCTGGAGCCTCGATCCGCTCAACCACGAGTTGTTGATTCGCCTGGGGCCGGAGCCGTTGACCGACCTGTTCGACGGCGAGCGCTTGTTCCAGCAGTCCCGCGGGCGATCCATGGCGGTCAAACCGTTCATCATGGACAACGCAGTAGTGGTCGGCGTGGGCAATATCTACGCAACCGAAGCGTTGTTCGCCGCCGGTATCGACCCGCGTCGTGAGGCCAAGAGCATCTCTCGGGGGCGTTATCTGAAGCTGGCAATCGAGATCAAACGCATCCTGGCGGCCGCTATCGAGCGCGGCGGCACCACACTGCGGGACTTTATCGGCGGTGACGGTCAGCCGGGTTATTTCCAGCAGGAACTGTTCGTGTACGGCCGTGGCGGTGCGCCCTGCAAGGTCTGTGGCACGGAGTTGCGGGAAGTGAAGCTCGGGCAGCGCGCCAGCGTCTTTTGCCCGCGTTGCCAGAGCTGATACGCCTACGGTCTATAGTCAGTGTTCTGACTGCCTAGCCCAAGGACCGTGCCATGAACCTGTTTCGAACCGTTGTCGTCGTTTTGCTGCTGAGCGTCGGTGCGCCAGCGCTGGCGGCAAACACGGGCAGCGGCGACCCGCGTTACACCATCCAGAATCCCCCGGCGTACGCCATGCTCGGCGATTTGCTGATTGCCCGACCCTTGCTGGTCGTGGCGACGGTGATCGGTGCCGGAGCGTTTGTGGTGTCGTTGCCATTTACCGCGTTGGGCGGCGGCGTCGGCGATGCGGGGCAGGCGTTGGTGGTCGACCCGGCAAAAGCGGCGTTTGTGCGGTGTCTGGGGTGTGTCGGAGAAGGGTTTGAGCAGAGGGAGTGAGCCAGTTCGATCTTCGGTTTGGCTGATGACGTCTTCGCGAGCAAGCCCGCTCCCACATTAGACCGTGATCAACTGTGGGAGCGGGCTTGCTCGCGAAGAGGCCCGAATAAGCGCTACAAAAACCTCAGATTCAAGCCTTACCGGTAATCTTCAGGTACTTCTCCATCAACTGCTCTTCAGTCTCCGGATGCGCTTCGTCCAGCGGAATGCAATCCACCGGGCACACCTGCTGGCACTGAGGTTCGTCGTAGTGGCCGACGCACTGGGTGCACAGGTTCGGGTCGATCACGTAGATCTCTTCGCCCTGGGAGATGGCGGCGTTCGGACACTCGGGTTCGCAGACGTCGCAGTTGATGCAATCGTCGGTGATGATCAGGGACATGCTAACTCCAGCCAGGGCGGAAGGCCCGGGCGCAATAAACCAATGCGCACAATTGTGCCGCATTGGCGCCCGCAGTGCACGCGGACGCCGCTTGAGCGGTTGTTACTTCTTGAAGCGTTCGTTCAGGGCGTCCGCCACCGCAGGGTGGACGAACTTGGTGATATCGCCGCCCAGGGCTGCGATTTCACGGACCAGCGTCGAGGAAATGTACGAGTAACGTTCGGACGGGGTAAGAAACAGACTTTCCACATCCGGCGCCAGCTGACGGTTCATGTTGGCCAGCTGGAATTCGTATTCGAAGTCCGACACCGCACGCAAACCACGCAGGAACACGTTGGCGTTCTTCTCTTTGGCGAAATGCGCCAGCAACGTCGAGAAGCCGACGACTTCAACGTTGGGCAGATGTTTAGTGACCTCGCGGGCCAGCGCCACACGCTGTTCCAGGGGAAACAACGGGTTTTTCTTCGGGCTGGCGGCGACGGCGATGATCACATGATCGAACAGGCGCGCGGCGCGTTCGACCAGATCGCCATGGCCCTTGGTAATAGGGTCGAAGGTACCTGGGTACAACACTCGGTTCATCGCGTCGTCCTGGCGGGAGTCCGTTGGGGAGTCGGATGGTATCGCAGCCTTCCCGGTCGGCCAAGTCGCCTTTTGGGTAAGAAAGCACTATAGACGATTGGAATATTCTCCCTTTTCATGGGTTTTTCAAACGTTCGGCCAAAGAAGTTGCCAGCTGCGCCGTCAGCCCGTAGACCGACAATTGCGGGTTTGCGCCAATGCTGGTGGGGAACAGCGAGCCGTCATGAATCGACAGGTTGCCTAACTGGTGATGCCGGCCGAGGCTGTCGGTCACCGCGTTTTTTGGGTCTTCACCCATGGCACAACCGCCCATCACATGGGCGCTGCCCAGGCGTGTGCGATACAGCTCAAGGTTCAGGCCGTCGATCAGCGTGCGCGCTTCGGCGAGGGTTTTCACGTAGCGAGCGTCGGCGTGCATCGGCATCACCGCATTGGCACCGCCCGCGAACTGGATCTCGGCCATGCTGTGGAACGCCCGACGCAATCCGTCCCAGGCATAGGGTGAAACCTGATAGTCGAGCACCGGCGTGCCGTCACCGCGCAACTCGACGCTGCCGCCGGGGCTGTCTGGGTGAAAGCCGTCCCGCAGCAACGCCAACATGGCGTGGGTGTGGGGCAGGTTTTCCATGTGCTGGGCGTTTTCCTTGCCGAAGCCTCCGAGCAGAGTGGTCGCGAGCGCCGGGTGCAGCGGCGGCACTTCGAGTTTGTAAGACATTTTCCCGGTGGTGCCGTCTTGCCATTGGAAGTGGTCGGAATAGATCGACTGTGGCGCGCCATAAAACGGGTTGATCACTTCGTCGAACAGTCCTGCCGACATGTTCACCAGGTGTAGAAAAGTCCGTTTACCCAGCCGTTTGTGCGGATCGGGCGCCTCGGAGCGCATCAGCAGCGCCGGGCTATTGATCCCGCCGCCGGCCAGCACGTAATGCCGCGCCTTGACGGTGATCGTGTGTCCGGTAGGTGCGACGCAGCGGTCGTCCATCGCTACGCAGTGCAAGCCCGTGACCTTGTCGCCGGCGATCAAGAGCTTTTCGGCGCGAGCCAGATAGAGCAACTCCCCACCTTTTTCCAGGGTCGTCGGGATGGTCGTGACCAGCATCGATTGCTTGGCGTTGGTCGGGCACCCCATGCCGCAGTAGCCCAGGTTCCAGCAGCCACGCACGTTGCGCGGGATCACATGCCAGGCGTAGCCGAGTTTCTCGCAGCCTTTGCGGATCACGTCGTTGTTGGCGTTGGGCGGGATCATCCAGGGGGCGACGCCCAGGCGTTGCTCCATTTTCTCGAACCACGGCGCCATCTCGGCAGTCGTGTGGCCTTTGACGCCGTGTTCCTTGGCCCAGTGGTCGAGGGTCGGGTCCGGCGTGCGAAAGCTTGAGGTCCAATTGATCAGCGTGGTGCCGCCCACCGCCCGGCCCTGAAGGATGGTGATCGCGCCGTCCTTGCTCATGCGGCCGATACCTTCCTGATAGAGGCTGGTGTAGGCCTGGTCTTCGAGCATCTTGAAGTCGCTGCTGGTCTTGAGCGGGCCTTCCTCGATCAGCAATACCTTGTAGCCCGCGGCGCTGAGGATTTCGGCGGTGGTGCCACCGCCCGCTCCGCTGCCGATAATCGCCACGTCCGCTTCGAGGGTCAGGTCCTGGGTCAGTTGTGAACCGTTATAGGTTTTCCAGCCACGGGCCAGGCCTTCGCGGAACGGATCGGGTACGGGCATCTTCAGGGTCTCTTGTTGTTATGTTTTGGATGCAGTGGTGGGGCGGCTGACGCCTTCGCGAGCAAGCCCGCTCCCACATGGGTATACGCGGTCCCCTGTGGGAGCGGGCTTGCTCGCGAAGGGCGCGCTGCGGTTTCAAACCGTAGGCGGTCCGGGATACCCGCAATGCGCCCACGACTCCGCCCGGCTGTACCACGCCATCATCACCAGTTGCAGCAAGGAGCTGTGGCCCATGCGCAGCAGACTTAACGAGCTGTTTTCCCAGCGATCGAGAAAGTGCCGGATCTCGTCGGCACTGGCGTTTTCCCAGCTGCCCCAGATCCCGGTAAGTGGTCCGCGAGTCACGGCCATTCCCAGCACATCGAACAACTGCCGGGTCAGCTTGAGCATTTCCGACGACAGGTGATTCAGACCGTTATCCAGGCAGTGCAGGGTTTCACCGACGGCCGTCGGCATTGTTTCGACGGCCACAGCGCCGTCGAGCATCACCGGAATCAGTGCCCGCAGAAACAGCAAGTCACCGCTGCGCAGAATCGCAAAACCGCTGGCCGGCAGGCTCGATGAGCAACCGCTGAGGCTCGCGCCCAAACCGGCGGTGGCGAGAAACGCGCTGGCTCCCAGGCTGAACTTAAGCAAGCCGCGCCGTGACAGCGCGGGGGTATCGGACAGACTTGGGCTCATTATTGTTATTACCCGAAGGGAATGATCGTTAGCGGATAAACAGTTTCTGAATCAGCTTCTGAATGGCTTTTCCGTACGGCGGGTAGATCAATTTCGCCGCATTGATCCGCTGTTTGATCAGCACACCTTTGGCTTTACTGAAGGTCAGGAAACCTTCGTGGCCGTGGTAATGGCCCATGCCCGAGGCACCGATGCCGCCGAATGGCATGTCGTCCTGAGCGACGTGCAGCAGGGTGTCGTTCAGGCACACGCCGCCGGAATGGGTTTCGTGAAGTACGCGGTGTTGCTCACGCTTGTCGTAGCCGAAGTAATACAGGGCCAGCGGACGGGGTCGTTGATTGATGTAGGCAAAGGCCTGATCCAGATCCTTGTAGGGAACGATCGGCAGCAGCGGACCGAAGATTTCGTCCTGCATCACCATCATGTCGTTGCTGACGTTGAGCAACAGGCTGTGGCTCATGCGGCGCCCCTGGCCCTTGTCGAACAACGGAATCAGCAGCGCGCCCTTGCTGGTGGCGTCGCTGATGTAGCCGTTGAGGCGCGCCAATTGTCGGTCATTGATGATCGCGGTGTAGTCCGGGTTGTCGGTCAGGGTCGGATAAAACCCGCGAACCGCCTGACGATAGGCTTCGACGAAAGCGCCTACGCGATCTTCCGGCACCAGTACATAGTCCGGGGCCACGCAAGTCTGCCCGGCGTTGAGCGTCTTGCCGAAAGCGATGCGTTCGGCAGCGTCCTTGAGTGGCACGTCGCGGGACACAATGGCCGGGGATTTGCCGCCGAGTTCGAGGGTCACCGGGGTCAGGTTCTCGGCCGCCGCACGCATCACGTGTTTGCCGATGCTGGTGGCGCCGGTGAACAGCAGGTGATCGAAACGCAATCTGGAGAACGCTACGCCGATATCGGCTTCGCCCAGTACCACGCAGACCAGGTCTTGCGGGAAGATTCGGCCCAGCAGTTCCTTGAGCAGCAAACCGGTGGCGGGGGTCGATTCGCTGAGCTTGAGCATCACCCGATTGCCTGCCGACAGCGCGCCGACCAATGGCCCGATGGCCAGATACAGCGGGTAGTTCCACGGCACGATCACCCCGACCACACCCAACGGTTGATAAACGACTTTGGCCGCCGCGGGTTGAAAGGCAATCCCGACCTTGCGCTTCGACGCCTTCATCCAGCCTTTGAGGTGCTGACTGGCGTAGTGAATGCCGTGCAGGCTGGGCATCAGTTCGGCGAGCAGGGTTTCATCGGCGCTGCGATGGCTGAAATCCTGGCTGATGGCATCGATCAATGCCTGACGCTCATTGCTCAACAGATCGCGCAGGGCTTTCAGCCATTGCTGGCGCTGGGCGGCGGGTGGCATCGGGTTGGCGGCATACGCCGCGCGTTGGGCGTCGAACAGGGTCTGGAGCTCTTCCAGGGGCTGCTGCAGGTTCTGCAAGTAGACGATGTCAGCAGTCATGGTCGGCTCCGGATTTATTGTAATGAGGGACTTTTTAGAGTCTATGCTCTATAAAGTCAAATGACATCCTGGCGCAGCTTTGTTTTATCCCCTCGCGGATAGGTCGTAAGATGCCGGTCAACGCACTTTGAATTAAAGCCCAAGCCATGGCCCCTCGGATCAAAACCAGCGAGCGCATCGTGCAGAACAGCCTGGAGCTGTTCAATCAGCAGGGTGAGCGCAGCATCAGCACCAACCACATTGCTGCCCATATGGAAATTTCCCCGGGCAACCTGTACTACCACTTCCCCAACAAGCAGGCGATCATCGCCGTGTTGTTCAGTGAGTACGAAAGCCTGGTGGACAGCTTCCTGCGCCCGCCCCAGGGTCGTGCCGCCACGGTCGAAGACAAGCGCTTCTACCTTCAGGAATTGCTGGCCGCCATGTGGCGCTACCGGTTTTTGCACCGCGATCTGGAGCACCTGCTCGACAGTGATCCGGAGCTGGCCGCCCGTTATCGGCGCTTTTCCCAGCGCTGTCTGATCCATGGCACGCACATCTACGCGGGCTTCGTCGAGGCCGGCATCCTGCAAATGGACAAGGTTCAGATCGAATCCCTGACGCTCAATGCCTGGATCATCCTGACGTCCTGGGTGCGTTTTCTGTGCACCACGCGTGAAAATTCCAATCACCTGAGCGAACAGGCCATTAAACGTGGTGTGTATCAGGTGCTGGTGCTTGAGGCCGGTTTTGTCACGGATCAATCTCGCGACGCGGTAAACGCGTTGTTCGAGGAGTTTTACGTGCCGCTGGCCCAAGCGCTGGAAGAAGTGCAGTAGGATTCAAAACAGACTTAATCACAGGAGCCCGTTATGCCCATTGCGCAACTGATCAGCCCGCAAGCGTTGGACCTGAAAAAGGAGCAGCCGGGGCTGGTGATTCTGGATTGTCGTTTTGCCCTCGAAGACCCGGATTACGGTCAGCGCAGCTATGCCGAAGGGCATATCGCAGGGTCGAGCTTTGCCGATCTTGAGCGTGATTTGAGCGGGACAGTGGTCAAGGGTGTGACCGGGCGTCATCCGCTGCCTGAACCTGAAAAATTGATCGAACGTCTGCAAGCCTGGGGCGTCAACGCCGACAGCGATGTGATTTTGTACGACGACGGTCCGGGTGCGTACGCGGCGCGGGCCTGGTGGTTGCTGGCCTGGCTGGGCAAACGTGACGGCGTGTTCATTCTGGATGGCGGGCTCAAGGCCTGGCACGCGGCCGGCTTGCCACTGAGTCTTGATGCGCCGCAGATTGAACGGGGCACCTTCACGGGGTCGCCGGACAACGTGCTGGTCTTGAGCGCTGAACAGCTCCAGAAGCGTCTCGGCCAGCCTGCGCTGACCCTGCTCGATGCCCGCGGCTTGCCGCGTTTCAAGGGCGAAGTAGAACCGATCGACCCGATTGCCGGGCACATCCCCGGCGCGCAATGTGCGGCGTTCACCGACAACCTGGGCAGCGACGGGCGTTTTCTGCCGGCGGATCAGCTCAAGCAGCGTTTTGCCTCGAAGCTCGGGGATCGTTCGCCGACTGATCTGGTGGCGTACTGCGGTTCTGGCGTGACGGCCTGTCACAACCTGTTTGCGTTGTGTCTGGCGGGTTATCCGTTGGGCTCGTTGTATGCCGGTTCATGGAGCGAGTGGATCAACGATCCTGCGCACGGCATCGCCATCGGCGAATAAACGCTTAATCCATGTGGGAGCGGGCTTGCTCGCGAAGGCGGTGTTTCAGTCGGAATTTATGTTGACTGACCCACCGCCTTCGCGAGCAAGTCGAATCGTCGCACCGCCGCTCCCACATTTGGATCTCCGTCGTTATCAATATCCCGGTAGCTGCCGCGCTGTGCGATACGCGCCCGGCCCAACGCCGTAAACCTGCTTGAATTGCCGACTCAGATGACTCTGGTCAGCAAACCCCAACTGCGTAGCCACTTCCAGCGGCAAACAACCGTTCTGTAACAGCGCCCGCGCCCGAGCGATGCGCTGCTGCATCAGCCAGGTGTGCGGTGGCATGCCCGTGGCGCGGCGGAACACCCGGGCGAAGTGGAAGGGCGAAAGATTGACTGCCGCTGCCAGTTCCTCCAGCGAAGGCGGCGTCGCCAATTGTGCTTGCAGCAGATCCTTGGCCAGCGTCACCGCGCGGTGTTCCTTGCCCGGCTTGCCGGCAATCGGCACGGCTGCGTGCCGTTGCAGCAGCGACAGCATCATTTCCCGCCAGACCGTTTGTTGTTGCAGGGCCGTGGACGGACTCTCCAGCAGATGATGCAGTTGGCAGAAACCCTTCACCAGATCCGGATCGCGATACAGCGTGGCGCCAAATGCTGGCAAGTCGTTGGTCGGCAGTTCCAGCTCGGCCAACAGCGACAGAATCTGACCGCTGTCCGGATAAAACGCCCGATACAGCCAGCCATCCTCAGTGCCTTTATGGCCGGTATGCAGTTCGTCCGGATTGATCAGCACCAGCGTGCCGCTGCCCGCCAGGTGTTCGGCACCGCGATAACGATAGCGCTGGGCGCCCGCCATGATCATGCCGATCACGTAACCGTCATGCACATGGGGCGCAAAACGGTGTTCGATGTAGCGCGCGGACAATAACTCGACGCCGGCCAACGGCGCTGTTTGCCAGAATCGGATCGACTCGCCCTGATCGACGTCCATGGCCTTACTGACGACCCACGGCGGTCAACCACTGTGGGATGCGGCGTTCCAGGTAGTAACCCGGTTGCTTGAACGAACCATCGACGAAGCCGACATGCCCACCCTTGGTCTGTAACTCGAATTGAGTGCAGGCGGACAATTCGTCGGCGTGCGGCAGGCTATGAGGAAATATAAACGGGTCATCGGCCGCTTGAATGATCAGGGTTGGCGTACGAATTTCGCCAAGGAAATAGCGACTTGAGGCGCGGTCATAGTAATCCTTGGCATCGGCAAAACCGTTCAGCGGCGCGGTGACCCGGCCATCGAAATCCCAGAACGTGCGCATGTTCTCCAACGAGCCCAGCGCGGCCAATGCCGCCAGTCCTTCCTCGCGCCCATCGTGCTGGAACTGGCGCTGCTTGTTTTTAATGTAGGCCACCATCTCGCGCATGAAATGCGCCTGATAGACCTTGGAGAAACCCTGGCCGATACGGTCGGCGCATTGATCGAGACGAAACGGCACCGACACCGCCACCGCACCGACCACGCCACTATTGCTGCCGGATTCGCCCAAGTGCTTGAGCAATACATTGCCGCCCATGGAATAGCCGACCGCATACAACGGCGCGAGCGGTCGTTGGGCCTTCAGGTGTTTGATGGTTTCGGCCAGGTCTTCACTGGCGCCAGAATGGTAGCTGCGCGGCAACAGATTTGGCTCGCCGGAACAGCCGCGCCAGTTCAGTGCGACGCTGGCCCAGCCTTGGGCACCCAGTGCTTTCTGCACCCCGGCCACGTAAGGCGAATTTGAAGAGCCGGTCAGGCCGTGTAACACCAGCACCAGTGGCGCATCGGCGCTGTGCGGGCCGTGCCAGTCGAGATCGAGAAAGTCGCCATCCTCAAGCCACAAGCGTTCGCGCTGGCGTTCGATGTGTGTGGTTTTGCGCCACAGCGGTCCCCACAAGGTTTGCAGGTGCGGGTTGCCGAGGCCGAAGGCGGGGGTGAAGCGTTCTGGCGTTTGGGGCACGATGGTTCTCGATGCAGCGGTGCGAGCCTCGCTTGAGGCGCGCACCTTTTTCAGGCCGGTTGGTTAACCGGCAATCTCTGCCATACGTTGCCACAGCGCGTAATACACCCGCCCGGATTTCTGCTCCCGGTGCAGGCGCCAGTTGCCTGGTAAGCCAAGGCTCGATGGCGCATTCTCGCTTTCAGTGTAGATCCAGGCTTTGTCGGCCAGCCACTGACGCTCTTCAAGTAATGCGCAAACGCCCGGCAACAGGTTCTGGTTGAATGGCGGATCGAGGAACACCAGGTCGTAAGCGGTCGCTGTCTGGGTTTCCAGGTAGCGCAGGGCATCGGCGGTCTGAATCTGGCCGGTGGTGCAGCGCAGCGTGCCCAGATGTTCCTTGATGCTGGCGACCGCGATGTTACTGGCGTCCAGCGCCTGACCCATGGCCGCGCCACGGGACAAGGCTTCGAGGAACAACGCGCCGCTGCCGGCGAACGGGTCCAGAACCTTGGCGCCAGCGACATAAGGCGCGAGCCAGTTGAACAGGGTTTCACGCACCCGGTCCGGCGTCGGACGCAGGCCCGGGGCATCCGGGAAGCTCAGCTTTCGGCTGCCCCATTCACCGCCGATGATGCGCAGTTGGTTCACGCCGTTATGGACGTTGTGTACGGGTTTTTTAGGACGAGTGGCCATTAATGCTCCGGAACCCCGAGCGGTTGCTCGGCAGGTTTATCAGTTGGGGCCGGTAACGGCTTTTGCGGCACGGTCGGGCCAGCGCTGACGATGACCATTTTGTCCGTGCTCAAATGTTTGTTCAGTGCGGTTTTGACTTGCTCGACCGTCAGGCTTTGGGACTCACGCATAAAGTCATCCAGATAACTCAGCGGCAGGTTGTAGAAACCCATGGCGCCGAGTTGGCCGACAATGTCGGCGTTGCTGGCGGTGGACAGCGGGAAGCTGCCGGCCAGTTCACGCTTGGCGTCGTCGAGTTCTTTCTGGGTCGGGCCGGTTTTAAGGTAGTCGGCGAGCACGTCCTGCACCAGTTTCAGCGTGCCTTCGCTCATCTCGGCGCGGGTTTGCAGGTTGATCATGAACGGGCCGCGAACCTGCATCGGGGTGAAACCCGAATACACGCCATAAGTCAGGCCGCGCTTCTCGCGCACTTCGCTCATCAACCGCGTGCCGAAGCCACCGCCGCCAAGAATCTGGTTGCCCATGGACAGCGCCGCGTAATCCGGGTCGTCACGGTCGATGCCCAATTGGGCGAGCATCAGGTTGGTCTGCTTGGACGGAAACTCGATGTGACCGATGCTGGCTTTCGGTTCCTCCGGTTGCGGGATTTTCGCCAGCTCCGGGCCTTTTGGCAGCGCGCTGGAGACTTGCGCAGCAATCGCCTCCGCCTCGGCACGAGACAGGTCGCCCACCAGCGCAATCACCACGTTGCCAGCCGCGTAGGCTTTCTCATGGAACGCCTTCAGCTGAGCCAGTGTGATCGCTGGAACGGTTTTCGCCGTGCCGTCGCTGGAGTGCGCGTACGGGTGATCGCCGTACAGGCGGTTCATCAGTTCCAGGCTCGCGAGTTTGCCGGGGTTCTGCTTCTGGTATTCGAAACCGGCAAGCATCTGGTTCTTGATGCGCGCAAAGGAATCGGCAGGGAAGGTCGGTTTGCCGACGACTTCAGAGAACAACTTCAGGGCCGGTTCGCGTTTGTCCGCGGCACTGAGGCTGCGCAACGAAGCCAATGCCATGTCTTTAAATGCGCCGTTGCCAAAGTCTGCGCCCAGGCCTTCGAAGCCCTGAGCGATGGCGCCGACATCTTTGCCGGCCACACCTTCGTTGAGCATGGCGTTGGTCAGCACGGAGAGGCCAGGTGCGTCGCCGTCCTGGCTGCTGCCGGCGGCGAAGATCAGGCGCATGTCGAACATCGGCAGTTCCCGGGCTTCAACGAACAGCACCTTGGCGCCCTCGGCGGTCTTCCAGGTCTGCACGTCCAGGGTGCGGTGGCCTGGCGCTTTGCCGTCGAGTTCGGCCAGCGATTGCAGCTTCTGGCTGGTCTTGGCCTTGTCGAGGGCTTCGCTGGCCTTGGATTCGTCGGTCTTCGAGAAGTAAAACGCGGCAGACCCGATCAATGCGACAGCGATCAGGCCCATCAGGACCAGGCGCGGTTTTTTACGCTCACTCATGAGTCGTCTCCTCCGGCAATACATGGGCGACGCTGAGACGTTCGCGGGTGAAGTACAGCTTGGCGGCCTTCTGGATGTCTTCCGGGGTCACGCTTTCCAGGTCAGCGAGTTCGGTGTCCATCAGCTTCCACGACAGGCCGACGGTTTCCAGTTGGCCAATGGCGGTAGCCTGGCTGGTGATCGAGTCACGCTCGAAAACCAGGCCGGCAATGACCTGGGCGCGGACGCGTTCCAGTTCTTCAGCGGACGGCGCGGTGGTTTTCAGCTGTTCGAGCAGCTTCCACAGGCCAGCTTCAGCCTGAGCCATGGTTTTGTTTTTCTGGGTGTTGGGCGTTGCCGACAAGGTGAACAGGCTGTCGCCACGGGTATAGGCGTCGTAACTCGACGAACCGCCGGAGACCAGCTCTTCGCCACGCTCCAGTTGCGTCGGAATGCGTCCGCTGTAGCCGCCGTCGAGCAGGGCGGAGATCAGGCGCAAGGCGTTGACCGAGCGTTTGTCTTCAGCAGTGGCGATGCTTGGCACGTTGAAGCCCAGCATCAGGCTTGGCAGTTGAGTCTGCACATGCAGGGTGATCTGCCGTTCGCCGGGCTCGGCCAGTTCCAGCGGGATTTTCGCCGGTGGCACGTCACGTTTGGCGATCGGGCCGAAGTAGCGCTGGGCCAGGGTTTTGACCTCGTCCGGGGTCACGTCGCCCACCACCACCAACGTGGCGTTGTTCGGCACGTACCAGGATTGGTACCAGTGGCGCAGCTCTTCGACTTTCATGCGGTCCAGGTCGGCCATCCAGCCGATGGTCGGCGTGTGGTAACCGCTGGCCGGGTAGGCCATGGCCTTGAAGCGTTCGTAGGCCTTGGACATCGGCTTGTCGTCGGTGCGCAGGCGACGTTCTTCTTTAATGACTTCGATCTCGCGGGCGAACTCGTCGGCCGGCAGGCGCAGGCTGGCCATGCGGTCGGCTTCCAGCTCGAAGGCCACGCCCAGACGGTCGCGGGCCAGCACCTGGTAGTACGCCGTGAAGTCGTCGCTGGTGAAAGCGTTCTCTTCGGCGCCGAGGTCGCGCAGGATCAGCGACGCTTCGCCAGGGCCGACTTTCTCGCTGCCCTTGAACATCATGTGTTCCAGGGCGTGGGACAAACCGGTCTGACCCGGGGTCTCGTAGCTTGAGCCGACCTTGTACCAGACTTGGGAAACCACCACCGGTGCACGATGGTCTTCGCGCACGACGACCTTCAGACCGTTATCGAGGGTGAATTCGTGGGTGGGTTGTGGATCGGCAGCCAGGGCCGAGAGGGGCAGACAAACTGTGCTGAGCAGCAGGCCTGCAGCGCGGCGGGCTAGAGCATTCATTCGTTTTTAAACCTTTGGGGCTGCCCGCTTGGTCTTAGCCTAGGCGGGCGAGGAGGTGCTAGGATACTGATCCGTTTTACTGGCGGCCACGCCTATCAGGCCTTTGATCGGTCAGCAGGTTGTTTGGGTTTACGGCGGAAGCTTTGAGTTTGTCAGCTAAACTCTGCGTTTTCGCCGACGATGCCGTTCCAGTCCTTCGTATTAGTCGACCTTTGAGGTGCTGTTTGCACCTCGACAAAATGTTGCGCGTGAACAAGCTGGGTCAATCGCAGTCTGTTCTGCATCGAATATTTATTTGCCGAGGCGCCCTTTGGCGCGTCGCTACCGTGAGATAGCCGTCCTCCATGTTTGGTTCCAACGACGACAAGAAAGCCCCAGCTGCGGCTGGTGAGAAGAAAAGCCTGTTCGGATGGCTGCGCAAAAAGCCGCAGGAACCCGTCGTCGAACAGCCACAGCCACTTCCTGAGCCCACGCCTGCGCCGGTAATAGAAGCAGAGCCCGCGCCGGTTGTCCTGCCGATCGCTGAGCCGGTGCTGCAAACGGCCATCGAGCCTGAGCCTGATGTTGTCGCCGAAGTCGTGACCCAGGTGCCGCTCACGCCCGTTGCCGAGCCATGGCTGACGTTGCCAGTGGCGGAAGAGCCGGTGGCATTGGTTGAAGATGAACTGGCGCCGCACGTTACACCACCCATTCCAGCACCGACTGCCTTTGCACCTGAGCCCGTTCAAGCGCCAGTGGTTGAGCCGGTTGTTGCGCCAGTGGTGGTGGCCGAGCCTGAACCGGTTGTTCCGGAACCTGTGGTGCCCGCATTCGTTGCTCCGGTTGCTCCGGTTGTTCAAGCGCCGGCACCGGTCGTCGCTCCCGTCGCTCCTGTTGCCGCCGCACCTGTCGTTCCCGTCGAAGCGCCTGCCGAGCCTGTGCGTACCGAAGAAACCAAAGCCGGGTTCTTCGCCCGCCTCAAGCAAGGCCTGTCCAAAACCAGCGCCAGCATCGGCGAAGGCATGGCCAGCCTGTTCCTGGGCAAGAAGATCATCGATGACGAGCTGCTCGAAGACATCGAAACCCGCCTGCTGACCGCCGATGTGGGCGTCGAGGCGACTTCGGTGATCATTCAGCATCTGACCCAGAAGGTCGCCCGTAAAGAACTGGCCGATGCCGACGCGCTGTACAAGTCCCTTCAAGCGGAACTGGCGGCGATGCTCAAACCCGTCGAGCAACCGCTGAAAATCACTTCGCAGAACAAGCCGTTCGTGATTCTGGTCGTCGGCGTCAACGGCGCGGGCAAGACCACCACCATCGGCAAACTGGCGAAGAAGCTGCAGCTCGAAGGCAAGAAAGTCATGCTCGCGGCCGGCGATACCTTCCGCGCCGCCGCCGTCGAGCAATTGCAGGTCTGGGGCGAGCGCAACAAGATCCCGGTCATCGCCCAGCACACCGGCGCTGACTCGGCTTCGGTTATCTTCGACGCCGTGCAAGCCGCCAAGGCCCGTGGCATTGACGTGCTGATCGCCGACACCGCCGGTCGTCTGCACACCAAAGACAACTTGATGGAAGAGCTGAAGAAGGTTCGCCGGGTGATCAGCAAGCTCGACGCCGACGCGCCTCACGAGGTGCTGTTGGTGCTTGATGCCGGTACAGGACAGAACGCGATCAGCCAGGCCAAACAATTCAACCAGACCGTCGAACTGACCGGCCTGGCGCTGACCAAGCTCGATGGCACCGCCAAAGGTGGGGTGATTTTTGCCCTGGCCAAGCAGTTTGGCTTGCCGATTCGCTACATCGGCGTCGGTGAAGGCATTGATGATTTGCGTACTTTTGAAGCAGAACCCTTTGTCCAGGCATTGTTTGCCGAGCGGGAGCGTTCATGATTCGTTTCGAACAGGTCGGTAAGCGCTACCCGAACGGTCACGTCGGCTTGCATGAGCTGAGCTTTCGAGTCCGTCGGGGCGAGTTTTTGTTTGTGACCGGCCACTCTGGCGCCGGTAAAAGCACCTTGTTGCGCCTGCTGCTGGCGATGGAGCGTCCGACCACCGGCAAATTGCTGCTGGCCGGGCAAGACCTGAGCACCATCAGCAACGCGCAGATCCCGTACTTGCGGCGGCAGATCGGTGTGGTGTTCCAGAACCACCAATTACTGTTCGATCGCACGGTGTTCAACAATATCGCGCTGCCCTTGCAGATCCTTGGGCTGTCCAAGGCCGAGATCACCAAGCGCGTGGATTCGGCGCTGGAGCGCGTGGCGCTGTCGGACAAAACCGATTTGTACCCTGGCGACCTGTCTACTGGTCAGCAACAGCGCGTCGGCATCGCCCGCGCCATCGTTCACCGCCCGGCCTTGCTGCTGGCGGACGAACCGACCGGTAACCTCGATCCGCGTCTGGCGGCGGAAATCATGGGCGTGTTCGAAGACATCAACCGTCTGGGCACCAGCGTGCTGATTGCCAGTCACGACTTGGCACTGATCGCCCGCATGCGCCACCGCATGCTGACCCTGCAACGCGGCCGATTGATCGGTGACGGGGAGGCCGGCGTATGAGTGCGACACGCAGCCCCAAGGTTTCCGAGCGCGTGGCCCCGAAGGCCGCCGATCAGCAACCGCAAAAGAAAAAACGCGACGATGATGACGGCCCGGATTTCGCGACACTGTTCCGTGCCTGGGTCGAGAGCCATCGCGCCAGCCTGCTCGATAGCTTGCGTCGTTTGGGCAAGCAGCCAATCGGTAGTTTCTTCACCTGCATGGTGATGGCGGTTGCCCTGAGTTTGCCCATGGGCCTGTCACTTTTGCTAAGTAATGTCGAGCGTCTCGGCGGTTCGTGGCAGCGTGCGGCGCAGATTTCCCTGTACCTGCAAATCGAGGCCAGCCCCGCTGAAGGCGAGTCGTTGCGCGAGCAGATCAAAGGCATGCCTGGCGTAGCTGATGCTGAATATGTCGGCCGCGATCAGGCGCTGGAAGAGTTCCAGCAGCAATCAGGGCTGGGCGAGGCGCTCAAGGAACTGCCGGAAAACCCGCTGCCGGGCGTGGTTCTGGTCACCCCGAACGAAGTCGACAAGCCCGCGCTTGAAGCATTACGACAAAAACTTTCCGAGCTGCCGAAGGTACAACAGGCGCAACTTGATCTAGTCTGGGTCGAGCGTCTGGCAGCCATCCTCAAACTGGGTGACCGTTTTGTCTTCGGTCTGACCGTGCTTCTGGTTTCTGCATTACTTTTGGTGATAGGCAATACCATTCGTCTTCATATTGAAAACCGCCGCACAGAGATAGAAGTGATTAAACTCGTCGGCGGCACTGACAGCTATGTGCGCAGGCCCTTTCTGTATATGGGGGCGCTTTATGGCTTCGGTGCGGGGATTCTTTCCTGGGGTGTATTGGCGTTCGGCCTTGATTGGCTGAACGACGCGGTGGTTGGGCTGGCCGGTTTGTACGGCAGTGATTTTGCGCTGGCCGGAGTGCCAGTTGCCGACGGTCTGTCTCTCTTGCTTGGCGCGGTGCTGTTGGGGTATATCGGTGCATGGATTGCAGTCGCACGCCACCTGCGGGAGCTTGCGCCAAAGTAATATCATTTTGCTCGTATTGACCTTTCAGCGTTTATGGGAACTTGTCTTTCGGTTTCCGGTCAATTTTCGCAGTGCTGAACTGCACGAGTTATGTAAGTCGGAGGTTTTTTCGTATGACCAATTCTTTGCAACCTGCATATGCTCTGGTCCCGGGTGCGAACCTGGAGGCCTATGTGCACACCGTGAACAGCATTCCATTGCTGACGCCGGAGCAGGAGCGTGAACTGGCCGAGAGTCTCTATTATGAGCAGGATTTGGGGGCGGCTCGGCAGATGGTGCTCGCCCACCTGCGTTTTGTTGTACATATCGCCCGTAGCTATTCCGGCTACGGTCTGGCTCAGGCTGACCTGATCCAGGAAGGCAACGTCGGCCTGATGAAGGCGGTGAAGCGCTTCAACCCGGAAATGGGTGTGCGCCTGGTTTCGTTCGCTGTGCACTGGATCAAGGCGGAAATCCACGAGTTCATCCTGCGCAACTGGCGCATTGTGAAAGTCGCGACCACCAAGGCCCAGCGCAAGCTGTTCTTCAACCTGCGCAGCCAGAAGAAACGTCTGGCGTGGCTGAACAACGAGGAAGTCCACCGTGTGGCGGAAAGTCTCGGTGTAGAGCCTCGGGAAGTGCGTGAGATGGAAAGTCGCCTGACCGGCCATGACATGGCCTTCGACCCGGCCGCGGAAGCGGACGACGACAGTGCTTTCCAATCGCCGGCCAACTATCTGGAAGACCACCGGTACGACCCGGCCCGTCAACTGGAAGATGCCGACTGGAGCGACAACTCGAACCACAACCTGCACGAAGCGCTTGAAGTGCTGGACGACCGTAGCCGTGACATCCTCTACCAGCGCTGGCTGGCAGAAGAAAAAGCCACGCTGCACGACCTGGCGCAGAAGTACAACGTGTCGGCCGAGCGTATTCGTCAGCTCGAGAAGAGCGCGATGAACAAGCTCAAGTTGTCGATCGCCGCCTAACCGCAGCTCAGGCATAAAAAAACGCCCCGATCATTGAGCGGGGCGTTTTTGTTTGTGTCCGATATTCCTGCCCCACCGCAAAACCAATGTGGGAGCGGGCTTGCTCGCGAATGCGGTTGTTCATTGAGCATTGATGTTGACTGGCACGACGCATTCGCGAGCAAGCCCGCTCCCACAGGGGATCTTTAGCGCTCAGAAATGAGTGATCGGTTACTGAGCCCAAGGTGCGCGGCGTGAATCATTGATTCCTACAAGGTAGCTATCACCGCCGAGCTGGCTCATCTGCTGTCGAATCCATCCCGCTCGCCGTGCGACGTAGTTAGTTGGATGGCCGGCGCTCCACACTCGCGGGTTAGGCAACACCGCCGCCAGCAAACTGGCCTGCTGCCGGGACAGCGAACGAGCGCCGACGCCAAAGTGATGCCTGGCGGCTGCTTCAGCGCCAAACACACCGTCATCCCACTCGACACTGTTGAGGTACACCTCAAGAATTCGCTGCTTGGGCCAGAACACTTCGATCAGCCCGGTAAACCAGGCTTCCAGGCCTTTGCGCAACCAGCTGCGGCCGGACCACAGAAACAGATTCTTCGAGACCTGCTGGCTCAAGGTGCTGGCGCCGCGAATCGTTCCGCCGAGTTCGTTGTGGGCCAGTGCGGCCTGGATCGCGCCAAAGTCAAAGCCCCAATGCTCCGGGAATTTCTGATCTTCGCCGGCAATCACCGCGACTTTCAGGTCATCGGAGATTTCATCCCAGGGTTTCCAGGTGCGTTGCAGGTCGATGGGCTCGCCGTCGAACCAGGATTCGACCTTGCGCTCGGCCATCAGCGCGGTTCCCGGTGGTGGTACCACGCGAAAGATCAGCACCAGCAATACGCTGCCACCCGCGAACCAGAGCAGGGCCTTCGTGAATCGTCGCAAAAATATACGCAGCATAGAGATGGCTTGGCCGAACCCGTTGAGCGGGCCATTATACAGACCCTGTGGATCGAGTCTGACTGGAGTTCTTCATGCTGCGTGGCTTTCTGATGCTGGCCGCTTTCTTCGGCTTCACCGGCGTTGCCCTTGGCGCGTTCGCCGCCCATGGCTTGAAAAGCCGTCTGACGCCCGAGTACCTGGCGATTTTCCACACCGGCGTGACCTATCAGTTGGTGCACACATTGGCATTGGTGGGCGTTGCGTTGCTGGCCACGCAGATTCCCGGGCGCCTGATCACCTGGGCGGGAGCATCGTTTGTCGTCGGCATCCTGCTGTTTTCCGGCAGTCTGTACCTGTTGACCATGACCGGCGTCAGCAAGCTAGGGATCATCACCCCCTTCGGCGGCCTGGCATTTCTGGTCGGCTGGTTGTGCCTGGGGCTTGCCGCCTGGCGGTTGAGCTGACCGGGTGGTCCATTTCATGACGAATGGCTTGGGTCGCCAAGACTGATCGGGCTAGAATGCCAGCCCCTAAAAATGATGGCGGCATTCGGTATGCGCATTCAGTTGAACGGCGAATCCCTTGAACTGCCCGACGGTGAAACCGTTGCGGCCCTGCTGACCCGTCTGGAACTGACCGGACGCCGGGTGGCGGTCGAACTCAATCTGGATATCGTCCCGCGCAGCCAGCACGCTGAAACCACGCTGAACGACGGCGATTCGGTCGAAGTCGTTCACGCCATCGGCGGCGGCTAGTCGTCCGGCCCTTAAGGGCACAGAATTCTGCAAGAACCTCACCCCTACAGAGGATTTCCCATGAGCATCGTTCGTAGCGACAAGCCCTTCGTCCTGGCCGGTCGTACTTACCAGTCGCGTTTGCTGGTAGGTACCGGCAAGTACCGCGACATGGAAGAAACCCGCCTGGCCATCGAAGCCTCGGGTGCCGAGATCGTCACCTTCGCCGTGCGCCGCACCAACCTCGGCCAGAACCCGGGCGAACCGAACCTGCTCGAAGTCCTGTCGCCGGACCGCTACACCTTCCTGCCTAACACTGCTGGTTGCTTCGACGCTACCGAGGCTGTGCGCACCTGCCGCCTGGCCCGTGAGCTGCTCGGCGGCCACAACCTGGTGAAGCTGGAAGTGCTGGCCGACCAGAAAACCCTGTTCCCCAACGTGATCGAAACCCTCAAGGCCGCCGAAGTGCTGGTCAAGGAAGGTTTCGACGTGATGGTTTACACCAGCGATGACCCGATCATTGCCCGTCAATTGGCGGAAATCGGTGTTATCGCGGTGATGCCGCTGGCCGGTCTGATCGGCACGGGCCTGGGGATCTGCAACCCGTACAACCTGCAGATCATCCTCGAAGAAGCCAAGATTCCTGTACTGGTGGATGCCGGTGTCGGCACCGCTTCCGACGCCACCATCGCTATGGAACTGGGTTGCGAAGCGGTGCTGATGAACTCGGCCATCGCCCACGCCCAGCAGCCGATCATGATGGCTGAAGCCATGAAACACGCCATCGTTGCAGGTCGCTTGGCCTACCTCGCCGGCCGCATGCCGAAAAAACTCTATGCCAGCGCCTCCTCGCCGCTGGATGGTCTGATCAAGTAAGAGCCATTGATGACTGAATCAAACGAAACGCCTATCCAGCCGGAAGAAGGCGAAGAGCGCCAACACCGCCGCATCAAGAGTTTCGTGATGCGCGCCGGGCGCATGACCGAAGGCCAGCAAAAAGGTCTGGAGCAAGGCACGCCGCTGTTCGTGTTGCCTCTGGCCGATGCGCCGGTGGACTTCGATCAGGTGTTCGGTCGTTCGGCACCGCGCTCGCTGGAAATCGGTTTCGGCATGGGCCATTCGCTGCTGGAAATGGCCGCGGCCTCGCCGGAGCAGGATTTCATCGGCGTGGAAGTGCACCGTCCGGGTGTTGGCGCGCTGCTCAATGGCGTGCTGACTCAGGGCCTGACCAACCTGCGGGTCTACGATTGCGATGCGATCGAAGTGCTCAACCTCTGTGTGGCCGACAACAGCCTCGATCGCCTGATGCTGTTTTTCCCGGACCCATGGCACAAGAGCCGCCACCACAAGCGTCGTATCGTTCAGGCGTCGTTCGCTGAGCTGGTGCGCAGCAAGTTGAAGGTCGGTGGTGTGCTGCACATGGCCACCGACTGGGAACCGTACGCCGAGTACATGCTGGAAGTGATGAACGTTGCGCCGGGTTATCGCAACCTGGCCGAAGACGGCAAATGCGTCCCGCGCCCGACCGAACGCCCGATCACCAAGTTCGAACGCCGTGGCGAACGTCTTGGGCATGGCGTGTGGGACCTGAAGTTCGAGAAACAGTCCTAAACCCTACGCAATACTAACTGTGGGAGCGGGCTTGCTCGCGAAGGCGGTGTATCAGTCGATATTAATGTCGACTGACACTCCCTCTTCGCGAGCAAGCCCGCTCCCACAGTTGTTTTCGGTTGTAGCTGAATTCAGCGGCGGTCGGCGACTACGCCGATCAGTACCAGCACCACCAACAACACCGGCGCCAGGCTGTAGTTGTTGAACTGGCTCAGGCCTTTGATGATCCACGGCGTGGCGTAAATCAGCGCGACGCCGCTGCCGATCATGCACAGCAGGGCCATCAGCGGGACGCGCAAGGCACCGGCGATGCTGCCCAAACGTTGGTCGACCCAGCCTTTGATATCGGCGCCAAACAACACCAGCAGGCAGCCCACCAGTGCCAGAGCGATTTCAGACAGGTTGCTACGGCTCCAGCGGGACGCGGTGGCGAGCAGGTCGAGTATCAAATCCATTCGTTTTCCCTTAAGGCTGAAATCAGCTCAGAAATGTCTGCAGCAAATCATTGAGAAACAGTTGTCCGCGCTCGGTGGCCGCCAGACGTGACGGTTCGACCTGCAACAAGCCACTTTGTTCGGCTTCGCGGCGGTGTTCGGCGAGGCTTTCCAGGGTCATCCCGGTGCGTTCCGGATATAGTCGCGATTCCACGCCTTCGGTCAGGCGCAGCGCGTTCATCAGGAACTCGAACGGCATCTCATCATTGGTCAACGCTTTCTCGCCAGCCTTAAAGCTTTTGGCCGGGTTGAGGTAGTCCTTCGGCAACCGGGTCTTCCAGGTACGAACGATGCGCCCGTCCGGGTGGCTGAGCTTGCCGTGAGCCCCGGCGCCGATGCCGATGAAGTCGCCGAAACTCCAGTAATTCAGGTTATGCCGCGCCGGGCGACCCGGTTGCGCGTAAGCCGAGACTTCGTATTGCGCGTAACCGTGTTCGGCGAGCAGCGCCTGACCCGCTTCCTGAATGTCCCACAACGTGTCGTCTTCGGGCAGCGTCGGCGGCTGGTTCCAGAACACCGTGTTCGGCTCCAGCGTCAGCTGATACCAGGACAAATGAGTCGGCTTCAGGGCGATGGCTGTACGCAGGTCGTTCAGGGCATCTTCCAGCGACTGATCGGGCAAGCCGTGCATCAAGTCCAGGTTGAAGTTATCAAACCCGGCCTGACGGGCCATGCCGGCGGCACGTACCGCTTCGTCACCGTTGTGAATCCGCCCCAGTGCCTTGAGTTTCTCTTCCTGAAAGCTCTGGATACCGATCGACAGGCGATTGATGCCCAGCGCGCGGTAGGCAACGAACTTCTCTTGTTCGAACGTCCCGGGATTCGCTTCCAGGGTAATTTCGATGTCGCTGGCAAACGGAATGCGTTGCTCGACGCCTTTGAGCAAACGGCCCAGGGCTTCAGCGCTGAACAGGCTCGGCGTGCCGCCACCAAAGAAGATCGAACTCAGCTCACGGCCGTAAACCGCATGCAGGTCCTGATCGAGGTCGGCCAGCAGCGCGTCCACATACTCTTCTTCCGGCAGCACCGGGCTGGCGGTGTGGGAGTTGAAGTCGCAATAAGGGCATTTGCGCACACACCACGGGATGTGGATGTACAACGCCAGGGGCGGCAGCACAGGCAGGGCGGCCCGAGGCGATTGGGCATCGCCGCCGAAGATCAGCGGCGATGCGGATGAGTCATGGATCATTTCAGGCCCAGACGCTGGCGCAGCAGATCCATTGCACGGGCGCGGTGGCTGATGAGGTTCTTGTCGCTCGGGCTCAACTCGGCGCTGGAGCAATCGCGCTCCGGCACCCAGAACAGCGGATCGTAACCAAAACCGTGTTCGCCGCTGGCCGCAGGCAGGATACGACCGTGCCACAGGCCTTCGCAGAGGATCGGCAGCGGATCATCGGCGTGACGCACCAGCGCCAGCACACAGACGAACTGCGCACCGCGCTCGGCTTCCGGCACGTCCTTCAATACGTCGAGCAGTTTGGCGTTGTTCGCCGCATCGCCCTGACCGTCGGCATAACGAGCCGAGTAGATACCCGGCGCACCGCCGAGGAAATCCACTGCCAACCCCGAATCGTCGGCCAGCGCCGGCAAGCCGGAGATGCGCGCGGCATTACGGGCCTTGAGGATGGCGTTTTCGACGAACGACAGGCCGGTTTCTTCAGGTTCGACGCTGCTGAACTCGCCGATCGAGCGCAGTTGCACCGATTCGCCGAGCATGGCCTGAAGTTCTTTGAGTTTGCCGGCGTTGTGGCTGGCCAGTACGAGTTGCGTGAAGTTGATCATTCGCCGGGGAAGAGCTCTTGGTTGAAATTGATGGTGTTGATTTTATCGCCGTTCTGCACCTTGATGTCGAAGGTCCGGACTTCCTGTTGATCGACCGGGAACTGGGCGATGTAGTAGATCGCGCCTTGTTCAGTGATCTGTTTGAACTTCAACGGCACGGTCTGGCTGGTCAGGTCTTTCACCGATCCGCTGACGTCAGCGGTCAGTGGTTTGCCATCCTTGAGCACGGAGACGTTTATCACACCCTGGTTCTTGCTCCGCGTCAGCCCGGCCGCTTTGGCGATGTCGGGTGTCAGGAAGGTGGAGTTGAAGGTGTTGTAGTGCACCGTTACATCGCCAAAGGTTTCCTTGCGCTCGCCTTTGATGACGTCGGCGGCCATGGCGGTGACGCTCAGGCAGGCAGTGAGTAAAAACAGCGCTAGACGACCCATGTTCGTTCTCCTTGGAATGGCGTGGTTCAGACAGCGACCTTGTGATCCTGCAGCCCGGGGCTGCTGACACGGTAAATACCGATCTCACCTAACAGATTAGGCCATAGCTTACTGGCCCACCCGTGCCGATGCTGTTGATCCACGGCAAGCCGATCAATGACCCTGGCTTCACGTTCGCGACACAACGCTTCAAAGTCTTCGAAGGTGCAAAAGTGGATGTTCGGCGTGTTGTACCAGGTGTACGGCAGAAAATCGGACACCGGCATCCGGCCCTTGCTCGCCAGGTACCAGCGGCAGCGCCAGTGACCGAAGTTGGGGAAGGTGATGATGCACTGGCGACCGACGCGCAGCATTTCGTCGAGGATCTTGTCCGGGTAGTGCACGGCTTGCAGCGCCTGGGTCATGACCACGACGTCGAAGCTGTTGCTGGCGAAGTTGCCCAGGCCCTTGTCCAGGTCCTGCTCAATCACGTTGATGCCCTTGGCCACGCACTCGGCGATGTTGTCCGGGTCGTTTTCCAGGCCATAGCCGGTCACTTGCTTGTTATCGCGCAGCCAGGTCAGCAATTCGCCATCGCCGCAACCGAGGTCGAGCACGCGGCTGCCGGCGGGGATCCATTCCTGGATGATTTCCAGATCAGCTCTCATGGCTTTCTCACAACGTAATGCGGTTCATGTAATTGCTGAATGCCTGCAAGTAGCGCGGGATCGGAATCAGGAAGGCGTCGTGGCCTTGCGGAGCGTCGATCTCGAGGTAGCAGACGTCTTTCTTGGCCGCCATCAGCGCGTCCACCAGTTCCCGCGAGCGGGCGGGGGAGAAGCGCCAGTCGGTGGTGAAGGACATCACGCAGAACTTCGCCTGGGCGTTGGCGAAGGTTTTCGCCAGGTCATCGTCAAAGTTCGCTGCCGGATCGAAGTAGTCCAGCGCCTTGGTCATCAGCAGGTACGTGTTGGCGTCGAAACGCCCGGAGAACTCTTCACCCTGATAACGCAGGTAGCTTTCGACCTGGAACTCGACGCTGTGGAAGTCGTAGTTGAGCTTTTCGCTCTTCAGGCCCCGGCCGAATTTCTCGCCCATGGAGTCATCGGACAGGTACGTGATGTGCCCGACCATCCGCGCCAGCATCAAGCCACGCTTGGGGATCACGCCCGCTTCCTGGAACGAACCGCCGTGGAACTCGGGGTCGGTGAGGATCGCCTGGCGCGCCACTTCGTTGAAGGCAATGTTCTGCGCCGACAGCTTGGGGGCCGAGGCGATGGCCAGGCAGTGGCGAATGCGATCCGGGTAGGTGATGCTCCACTGCATGGCCTGCATGCCACCGAGACTGCCGCCAATCACGGCGGCCCATTGGTTGATGCCGAGCAGGTCGGCCAGGCGCGCCTGGCTGTGAACCCAGTCTTCCACGGTCAGCACAGGGAAGTCGGCACCGAACGGCTTGCCGGTTTCCGGATTGATGCTGCTCGGGCCGGTGGAGCCGTTGCAACCGCCGAGGTTGTTCAGGCTGACCACGAAGAATTTGTTGGTGTCGATCGGCTTGCCAGGCCCGATGCAGCTGTCCCACCAACCGGGTTTACGATCGTCGGGGCTGTGGAAGCCGGCAGCGTGATGGTGACCCGACAAGGCGTGGCAGATCAGCACGGCGTTGCTCGCCGCGGCGTTCAGCGTGCCGTAGGTTTCGTAGATCAGGTCATAAGCTGGGAGCGAACGGCCGCAGGCCAAGGCCAGGGGTTCACTGAAGTGCGCCACTTGCGGCGTCACCAGACCAACAGAATCGGGGGGAAAGGCAGCTGGCATCGACCCTGCTCTCGTTGAAATGAGGCGTAAGTCTAAAGACCGCTGCCTTTAGCAGCAAGCAAAGGCCGGGCCTGATTTCATTCAGTTAGACCGAGGTGCGCCATTCGCGAGCAAGCCCGCTCCCACAGGGGAACGCATTCCAATGTGGGAGCGGGCTTGCTCGCGAAGAACGATGACGCGGTCAGCCTGCCGGGCGCAGCAGGTCCGGCAAATCCGGCAACTTCTTCGGCGAACAAATCCGCACCCGCTTCTGTCGGTTCAACTCGCCGCTGATCAAGCTCACCTGACTCTTGGACACCCCAAACGCCTTGGCCAGAAACGCCATCAAATACGCGTTGGCCTTGCCTTCAACCGGCGGTGCCGTCAGGCGAATCTTCAATCGATCCCCATGCAGCCCGCAGAAATCATCGCTGCGGGCCGCCGGTTGCAGGTGACATTCCAGAATCAGGTCGTCACCGTCCCAGCGAAAGTAGCTCACCGGGTCAGATCAGCAGACGCAGGATTTCCGGCATCATCGTCATGGCGGCGAGGTTGTTGATCACCAGCATGTCGATCAGCTTGAGCACCATGAACGCCAGGATCGGCGAGATATCCAGGCCGCCAAGGTTTGGCAGAATCTTGCGGAACGGCGCCAGGGCTGGCTCGCAAATCTGGTTCACCAGCTCGGCGCCAGGGTTATGGCTGCCCGGTGCGACCCAGGACAGGATCACGCTGATGATCAGGGCAAAGAAGAAAATCTTCAGGAACAGCGCGGTCACGCCAATCAGCGACCAGATCAGCAATTGCAGCGGGTTACCGGTGGTGCCGTAAGTCAGCAGCAGGGTCAGGGCCATCAACGCCAGTTGCACGAGGATTGCCAGCACCAGCGAGGACATGTCCAGGCCGAACATGCTCGGGATGATCCGGCGCAATGGCTTGAGCAGCGGCTGAGTGGCCTTCACGGCGAACTGGCAGAGCGGGTTGTAGAAGTTCGCGCGTACCAGTTGCAGTACGAAGCGCAGCAGCACGATCAGCAGGTACAGGCTGCCGAGTGTTTGCAGCACGTAGACCGCTGCAGTGTTCAATCCAATCATGTAAGGCTCCTTATTGACCCAATTGTTCGGCCATCTCGGCCGAGCGGTGCGCAGCGGCGCCGAGTGCTTTTTCTACCAGGGCTTCGAAGCCGCCGGCCTGGAACGACTTGATCGCCGCTTCCGTCGTGCCCGCAGGCGAGGTCACGCGGCGACGCAGTTCCGCAGCGTCGACGTCACTGGCGACGGCCATGTGAGCGGCGCCCAAAGCGGTTTGCAGGGTCAGTTGTGCGGCGATGTCTGCTGGCAGGCCGAGCTTCACGCCCGCGGCGGTCATGGCTTCGATCAGCAGGAAGAAGTATGCAGGGCCCGAGCCGGAAACGGCGGTGACCGCGTCCAGCTGTTGCTCTTCATCCAGCCACAGGGCAATGCCGACGGCGGACAGCAGTTCTTGCGCCTGTTTGCGTTGCTCGGTGTTCACTTCAGCCGTGGCGAACAAGCCGCTCACGCCCTGACGCAGCAGCGCCGGGGTGTTGGGCATGCAACGCACGATCGGTTGGGCGCCAAGCCAGTTGTTCATGCTGGCGCAGGTGATGCCGGCCGCAATCGAGACCACCAGTTGATTCGGCTTGAGGCTTGGGCGAAGCGCTTCGCAGACGGCTTTCATCGCTTGGGGTTTGACCGCCAGTACGACGACTTCGGCGCCCTGGATGGCGTCGGCGTTGTCGGCGAACACCTCGATACCGTGTTCAGCGTTCACGCGAGCGCGGGTTTCAGCGCCCGGATCACTGGCGCGGATCTGCGCGGCATCCAGACCTTTGGCGCGCAGGCCGCCGATCAGGCTGGCCGCCATGTTGCCGGCACCGATAAAGGCAATACGAGTCTTGCTCATGTCAGGTCCTTATAAAGAGAGGAGTCAGCCATTTTTCAAGGCTGGCCGTAGTCGCGGGCGCCAAACAGGGCCGTACCGATACGGACCCAAGTGGCGCCTTGGGCGATGGCGGACTCGAGGTCGTGGCTCATGCCCATGGAAAGTGTGTCGAGCGGCAGGTTCAGGCTGGCTTGCAGGCTTTGTACGGCAGCAAAAGCGGCATCCTGGGCGGCGCGATCTTCGGTCGGCTCGGGGATCGCCATCAACCCGCGCAGCTTGATGCGCGGCAGTTCGCTGATGGCATTGGCCAGGGCCGGAAGATCAGCCGGGGTGCAGCCGGACTTGCTGGCTTCACCGCTGACGTTGACCTGGATGCAGATGTTCAGTGGCGGCAAATCGGCAGGACGTTGTTCGGACAGGCGTTGTGCGATTTTCAAACGATCCACGGAATGCACCCAGGCGAAGTGCTCGGCGATAGCGCGAGTCTTGTTCGATTGAATGGGGCCGATGAAGTGCCAGATCAAGGGCAGGTCGGCCAATTCGAGCTGTTTGCTCAGGGCTTCCTGCAGGTAGTTCTCGCCAAAGTCGCGCAGCCCGGCGGCATACGCTTCGCGCAGGGCTTCGGCGGGCTTGGTCTTGCTCACAGCCAGCAGCTGGACGCTGTCTTCGTCGCGTTTTGCGGCAAGGACGGCAGCGTGGATGCGTGAACTAACCTGAGCGATGTTGTCTGCTATCGTGGACATCAAGAGGCGCCGGCGGCTGAAGGTTCGCGGCATTCTACTGGAATTGAGGAACGCTATGGATATCACTGAGCTGCTGGCTTTCAGCGCGAAACAGGGCGCGTCCGACTTGCATCTGTCTGCCGGCCTGCCACCGATGATTCGGGTCGACGGCGATGTGCGGCGCATCAACCTGCCGGCCCTGGACCACAAGCAGGTGCAGGCGCTGATCTACGACATCATGAACGACACGCAGCGGGTGGACTTCGAGAAGCACCTGGAGACCGACTTCTCCTTTGACGTGCCCGGCGTGGCGCGTTTTCGGGTTAACGCGTTCAACCACAATCGCGGTGCTGGCGCGGTGTTCCGGACCATTCCGTCCAAGGTCCTGAGCATGGAAGATCTCGGTATGGGGGAAGTGTTTCGCAAAATTACCGAAGCGCCGCGAGGGCTGGTGCTGGTGACCGGTCCGACCGGTTCCGGCAAATCCACCACCCTGGCAGCGATGATCGATCACCTGAACACCCATCGTCATCAGCACATCCTCACCATCGAAGACCCCATCGAGTTCGTCCACGAGTCACGCAAATGCTTGATCAATCAGCGTGAAGTCCATCGTGATACACGCAGTTTCGCCACGGCTCTACGCTCGGCCCTGCGGGAGGACCCGGACGTGATTCTGGTGGGGGAGATGCGGGATCTCGAGACCATTCGCCTGGCGTTGACCGCCGCCGAAACCGGTCACCTGGTGTTTGGCACGCTGCACACGACCTCGGCGGCGAAAACCATTGACCGGGTGGTGGACGTGTTTCCGGGGGACGAAAAGTCGATGGTTCGTTCGATGCTGTCCGAGTCGTTGCTGGCGGTGGTATCGCAGACATTGGTCAAGAAGATCGGCGGCGGGCGGATCGCGGCCCACGAAATCATGCTCGGCACGTCAGCGATCCGTAATCTGATCCGCGAAGACAAGGTGGCGCAGATGTACTCATCGATTCAGACCGGGGGAAACCTGGGGATGCAGACGCTGGATATGTGCTTGAAGGAGCTGGTGAGCAAGGGCTTGATCAGCCGCGAGCATGCGCGGGAGAAAGCGCGCACGCCGGATGGTTTTTGAGGCTTAAAAGCAAAAGATCGCAGCCTGCGGCAGCTCCTACAGGGAAATGCATAGTCCCGTGTAGGAGCTGCCGCAGGCTGCGATCTTTTGATCTTGCTTCAAATCAGCGCTGAACAACCTGAATGGCGTTCTTCTCTTTCGGCATAACCCGCTTGGCAACCACGTAGTGGCTTTCCCAGTAGGGTTTCTTCAGCGTATCGATGGTCACCGACTTGCCACGACGTGGTGCGTGGATGAAGCGGTCGTTGCCCAGGTAGATGGCAACGTGATTGACCCGACGGCTCTTGATGTTGAAGAAAATCAGGTCGCCAGGCTTCAGATCCTTGCGATCGACTTTCTCCCCATGACCGCTGGCCATGGCGTTGGACGTGCGCGGCAGGTCAAACGTGGCGTCGTTGAACGCGTATTTCACCAGTCCACTGCAGTCGAACCCTTTACTTGGGCTGCTGCCGCCCCAACGGTACGGAGTACCCAGGACGTTTACGGCGCGGCTCAGCACGTTGCTGCTTTCCTTGGTCGCCATCGGCGGAACCAGGCCGCTTTTGCTGCTGCTCAGCAGGGGAGCGTGTTTTACGGTCTGTTTGTTTTTGCTCGAAGGAGCAGAAACATGGGATTTTTGGGTGTAACCATTAACGTTAGGAAGACGTTGCTCACGATTGGTGGCGTGGGCGGCCAGTGGCATCAAAAGGCAAATGGTTAGCCATGTCTTGAAAAATGGACGCATTAGGCAAGGCTCATATAAGTTAGCGCGCAACTTTATAACAGCTTTTTTGGCCCTTCCGAGGCCGTTGGTCGATTCAACCTTGGGGTCAACGGAACCAAATAAGCGGAAAATAGACGCGATTGTCGGACACAACGCTTGTGGTACAAGGCTTTGACGGGACACAAGGTAGCATTTGCCATGCGTCGGCAACCTGTAAAAAAGTCACAAAGATTTAAAGAATATTTATCTATCGTGTGAATAGAGGTCCTTCATGAACACCTATCAACAGCCCGTTCCGCATCAAGACACGCACAGCAAAGTGATCGGTTACCTGCTGTGGGTTTTCGGTTTTACCGGCGCTCACCGCTTCTATTACGGCAAGCCGGTGACGGGGACGATCTGGTTCTTCACCTTCGGTTTGTTGGGTATCGGTTGGCTGATCGACGTGTTTCTGATCCCGGCCATGGATCGTGAAGCGGACCTGCGGTTCACCGCGGGGCCTATCGAGTACAACGTCGCGTGGATTCTGTTGACGTTTCTTGGGGTGTTCGGCTTACACCGGATGTATCAGGGGAAGTGGATCAGCGGATTGCTGTATCTGTTGACGGGTGGGTTGTTCTTTCTGGGGGTGCTGTATGACTTCTGGACGCTGAATGACCAGGTGTCGATTCGCAATGCCCAGAACCGAGGCGCCTTCCAGTAAGTCTTCGTCGGATCGCCGCCCGGAGCCGGCTCGCTCCCACAGGGTTGATGCGGTCCTTGTGGGAGCGAGCCTGCTCGCGAATGCAGGCGACGCGGTCTTACGCCTGGTGGCTAATGCGTCCATCCACCAAGGTGTAACGCACCACGCCCGGCAGGCTGTGGCCAATGAACGGGCAGTTTTCGCCTTTGGACAGCCAGGTTTCGCCGGCCACGGTCGACGCCGCCGGATCGAACAGCACGATGTCCGCCGGTCCACCTACCGCCAGTTTGCCCGCCGGCAGGCGCAAGGCCTCGGCAGGTCCGGTGCTCAAGCGCGCCAACAGCGTCGGCAGATCCAGCAAACCGTCTTCCACCAGCGTCATCGCCAACGGCAGCAGCAGTTCAACGCTGCTGATGCCTGGCTCTGTGGCCCCGAACGGCGCCAGTTTGGCGTCCCGCTCGTGGGGTTGGTGATGGCTGGAGATGGCCGAGACCACACCCGATTTCACCGCTTCACGCAGGCCATCGCGGTCGGCGCGGGTGCGCAGCGGCGGCTGGACGTGATAGAGGCTGCTGAAGCCGATCAGCGCTTCGTCGGTCAGGATCAGTTGATACAGGGCGACATCGGCCGTCACCGGCAGGCCGCGAGCCTGGGCCTGAGCGATCAGGGCCACGCCACGGGCGCTGGTGAGCTGGCTGAAGTGCGCGCGCACGCCACTTTGTTCGACCAGCAGCAGATCCCGCGCGAGAGCCACAGTTTCGGCAGTTTCGGGAATGCCCGGCAAACCGAGGAAACTGGCGGTCGGGCCTTCGTGGGCCAGGCCACCTTCGGCCAGGTCATGGTCCTGAGAGTTGAAAATCACCGTCAGGTCGAATGTTGCGGCGTATTCCAGCGCCCGGCACAGCGTGCGGGTGTTGCGGAAGCTGTCCAGGCCGTTGCCGAAGGCCACGCAACCGGCATCGCGCAAGGCAACCAGTTCGGCCAGCTGTTCGCCGTCCAGGCCTTTGCTCAGGGCGCCGATCGGGAACACCTTGGTGTTGCCGGCCTCGCGGGCGCGGTCGAGGATCAATTCGGCCACGGCCGAGGTGTCCAGCACCGGTTTGGTTTTCGGTGGGCAGCACAGGCTGGTGACGCCACCGGCCGCGGCGGCGCGGGTTTCGCTGACGATTGATCCTTTGCGGCTGTAGCCCGGCTCGCGCAGGGCGACGTTCAGGTCAACCAGCCCAGGGGCGGCGACCAGACCTTTGGCGTCGAGGGTGTCGACGGCGACAAAACCGGCCGGGGCGGCGCCAAGGGCAATGATCTTGCAGGCTTCAATATGGATATCGGTAACTTGATCCAGGCCACTGGCCGGATCGATGACGCGGGCGCCGAGAATGCTGAGCTTCACTGGGCGTTCTCCTGCTCGAATTGGCGCTGGGCAGTCTGCCCGCTCATGGCCATGGACAGCACGGCCATACGAATCGCGATGCCGTAGGTGACTTGATTGAGGATGACCGAGTGCGGACCGTCGGCAACCGCCGACTCGATTTCCACGCCGCGGTTGATCGGCCCCGGGTGCATGACGATGCAATCCGGTTTGGCGCCGGCCAGGCGCGCGGTGGTCAGGCCGAACAGGCGGTAGAACTCACCTTCGCTCGGCAGCAGGCCGCCAGTCATGCGTTCACGCTGCAGGCGCAGCATGATCACCACGTCGACGTCTTTCAGGCCTTCGGTCATGTCGGTGTAAACCTTCACGCCGTATTGCTCGATGCCGATCGGCAGCAGGGTTTTCGGCGCGATCACGCGGATGTCCGGGCAGCCGAGGGTTTTCAGCGCCAGCATGTTCGAGCGCGCCACCCGCGAGTGCAGGATGTCGCCGACGATGGCCACCGAAAGGTTTTCGAAGCCGCCCTTGTGCCGACGGATGGTGAGCATGTCGAGCATGCCCTGGGTCGGGTGGGCGTGACGGCCGTCGCCGCCGTTGATGATCGCCACTTGCGGGCAGACATGTTCGGCGATGAAGTGCGCCGCGCCGGAGTCACCGTGGCGCACGACGAACATGTCGGCGGCCATGGCTTCCAGGTTGCGCAGGGTGTCGAGCAGGGTTTCGCCCTTGCTCGCCGACGACGTGGACACGTTCAGCGTGATCACGTCCGCCGACAGCCGCTGGGCGGCCAGTTCGAAGGTGGTGCGGGTGCGGGTGGAGTTCTCGAAGAACACGTTGCACACGGTCTTGCCGCGCAGCAACGGGACTTTCTTCACCGCCCGGGCGCCGACTTCGAGGAACGAGTCGGCGGTGTCGAGGATTTCCGTCAGCAGCTCGCGGCGCAAACCGTCGAGCGAGAGGAAGTGGCGCAGCTGGCCCTGATCATTGAGCTGCAGCGGGCGCTTGGTTTCTAGAGGCGTCATCGCGAGGGGGACTCTCAATAGGGCGAATTAAAGGGCGAGGTCTTGCAGTTCGAGCTTGAGTTCCGGGCCGGACAGTTTCACCCGTTCGTGGGCCGCCAGCGACAGGGTCGCGCCGACTACATTCGGGCGGATCGGCAGCTCGCCGGCGTCCAGGTCCAGCAGGCACACCAATGTCACGCTGGCCGGGCGGCCGTAGTCGAACAGCTCATTGAGGGCGGCGCGGATAGTCCGGCCGCTCATCAGCACGTCGTCGATCAGCACCAGGTGCTGGCCTTCGATCTCGAACGGCAGGGCGGACGGGCGCACTTGTGGGTGCAGGCCGTTCTGGCTGAAGTCGTCGCGGTAGAAGGAGACGTCCAGGGTGCCGAGGGGCGAGTCGCTGCCCAGTTCATCGAGCAGCGCCTGGGCGACCCAGACACCACCGGTACGAATACCGATGTAGCGCGGCTCGCTGATGCCACGGTGTTCCAGGTGCGCCTTGAGACGGGTCGCCATCTGGCTGATCAGTTCGGCGGGATTGGGCAGGCTCATGGTTGCTCCTTCTTGGGCCCGAGCCGGGTTCTGCTGGAGAGGTGGCTCGGGTTGTCGCTAAGTAGAGACGCGTGTTGCGGCTCTTCAGGATTCGAACAGTGCGGTGTTTTCGTCGAGCCAGCCTTGCAGCAGCAGGGCGGCGGCGATGGCGTCCACCGGGTTGTCACGGTAGCTGCCCTTTTGTCCGCCACGATCACGCCGTTCACCCTTGGCTTCGAAGGTGGTCAGGCGTTCATCGTGGGTATAGAAGGGCAGGTTGTAGCGGCCGTTGAGGCGGCGGGCGAATTTCTCGGCGCGCAGGCACATGTCGCTCGGCGTGCCGTCCATGTTCAAGGGCAGGCCCACCACCACGGCATCGGGTTTCCACTCTTTAATCAGGGCTTCGACCTGATTCCAGTCGGGAATACCGTTTTGTGCCTTCAAAGTGCACAGCTCGCGGGCCTGGCCGGTAATCACCTGGCCGACCGCAACGCCGATCTGTTTGGTGCCGTAGTCGAAACCCAAAATCAGGCGCAGGGCCATCAGGCGTGTCCCGCCTGGCTGGTCAGCAGGCTGAGGTTGACGCCCAGGTGCTTGGCCGCTGCTTCCAGTCGCAGTTCGCTGCTGGTGTTGAACAAAATATCGGCATCGAACGGGCAGGTCAGCCAGGCGTTCTGGGCCAGTTCGGCTTCCAGTTGCCCGGCTTCCCAGCCAGCGTATCCGAGGGCGATCAGGCTTTTCGCCGGACCGACGCCGTCGGCGATGGCGAACAGCACGTCCTGTGAGGTCGACAGGGCCAGTTTCTCATCAAGCTCAACGGTGGCCTGATAACTCTGCCCCGAGGGGTGCAGGACAAAACCACGATCGGTCTGCACCGGGCCGCCGATGAAGATCGGCACATGCTGGCAGAGCACCGGCGGTTCGATGTCAGGGCGCAGTTGTTCGAGGATATCGGCCAGATTGAGGTCTTGCGGACGATTGACCACCAGCCCCATGGCACCATTGGCCGTGTGCTCGACGATGTAGGTCAAGGTGTGCGCAAAGTTCGGGTCGACCATGTGAGGCATGGCGATCAGGAATTGATGCTTGAGGTAGCTGGGGCTGACGTTCTTCATGAGCGCTAGTGTGGCGTTGGAGGGGCGAACTGACAAGCTGAGGATGGCGCAATTTGGCAGCCAACACAGATCAAATGTGGGAGCGGGCTTGCTCGCGAAGGCGTCGTGTCAGTCGACATCAATGTTGAATGATTGACCGCATTCGCGAGCAAGCCCGCTCCCACAGGGATTTGTGGGGTGTCAATTGCTGGAGAGCTTGTCCCCGCGGGCAAACTTCCAGGTCCGGATGATTTCCAGACGATCGATATCCGACAAATCCCCGGTAAACGGTGAAAACGGCGCCGCCAGCCGCACGATGCGCTGTGCCGCCTGATCCAGCAGCGGTTGCCCGGACGACTCCAGCACCAGCACTTCAAAGAGCGAACCGTCACGGTTGATCGAAACCATCAGGCGCAAATTGCCGTAGATCTGCTTGCGTCGCGCTTCGTCGGGGTAATTCAGGTTGCCGATGCGCTCGACCTTCTTGCGCCACTCGTCCTTATACCAGGCGCCCTTGTCGCGCATGGTCGACGCGGCGCTCAGGCGGTGGATTCGCGGGCGCTTGGCATACAACTGTTGTTCGTTGGCCAGTTCCGCTTCCAGGCTGGCGATGTCGGTGGACAGCTGTTCACTGTCGAACGTCGGCGCGGCGACGGCGGGTTTGGTGACGGGCTTAGGTTCTTCGGTTTTGGCCGCGGCCTTTTTCGGCTTGGGCGCGACGGTCGTCACGGCTGCCTTCGGTGCGGCCTCCACTTGAGGCTTGGCCGCCGGCGGTGGCGTGACTTTCTGCACCTTGTTGTCCTGGAAAGGCGCGACCTCGGTGGTCTTGGGAATTGCCTTTTTATCCAGGGTGCCGCTGCCTTCCTGATTCTCTTGAGCAAGAAAATCGGCTTTCTCTGGCTTCTTTTCGCTTTTAAAGGTGGCGAGGGTGATTTCCAGGGTTTTGCTGATTTGCTTGGGTTCGACCATCGTAAAGCCGACGCCCAACAGCAAGGCCAGGTGAATCAGCGCCGCGAGAAACAGGGTAAAACCGAGGCGATCAGCCGGGCGCACGCCACGATGGGCGAGTTCAGCGGGCAGATCGGACGGGAGCGTCATGACAAAAAAACCAACATCGCGTTTTTCACAGGCCGCGGATGATAACGCAATGTTGGTCGTTTCTTGGCTGTTCTATATCAACGGGCCTTGAGCTTCTGATCGATGGCATCCATCAGCAGGCCGCCGATGTCGGTGCCGAACGCGTTATCAATCTCGCGAATGCAGGTCGGGCTGGTGACGTTGATTTCCGTCAGATGCTCGCCGATCACGTCCAGACCGACGAACAACAGGCCTTTTTCGCGCAGGGTCGGGCCGACTTGTGCGGCGATCCAGCGATCTTTCTCGGTCAGCGGTCGGGCTTCGCCACGGCCACCGGCGGCGAGGTTGCCACGGGTTTCACCAGCGGCAGGAATTCGTGCCAGGCAGTAATCCACCGGCTCGCCGTCGATCATCAGGATGCGCTTGTCGCCATCGATGATCGCCGGCAGGTAACCCTGAATCATGATCTGCTGTTTGCCATGCAGGGTCAGGGTTTCGAGGATCACCGACAGGTTCGGGTGGCCAGCGGTGTGACGGAAGATCGACGAACCGCCCATGCCGTCCAGCGGCTTGAGGATCACGTCGCCGTGGTGATCGGCGAATTCACGCAGTACGTCCGGGCGACGGCTGACGATGGTCGGCGGCGTGCACTGCGGGAACAGCGTGGCGAACAGCTTTTCGTTGCAGTCGCGCAGGCTTTGCGGCTTGTTGACCACCAGCACGCCAGCGCGTTCGGCTTGCTCCAGCAGGTAGGTGGAGTAGACGAATTCCATGTCGAACGGCGGATCCTTACGCATCAGGATCACGTCCAGATCGCTCAGCAGCGCGTCGGTCTCGGCTTCGAGTTCGAACCATTTTTCCGGGTTGGCGAAGACTTTCAACGGCCGCATCCGCGCCCGCGCTTCGCCTTCGGCCTGGTACAAATCGCCCTGTTCCATATAGAACAGTTCCCAGCCGCGTTTCTGTGCGGCCAGCAGCATGGCCAGCGAGCTATCCTTTTTATAGGAGATGCTGGCGATAGGGTCCATGACAATCCCGACGCGAACGCTCATGGGTTTTTCCTCGAAATTGGGTGGGTCGCAGTGACCTGCAAAAGTGGCGTCAGAGTGGCGCTGAGTGTGTTCCCGGTCAAGGAAAAACCACTGCCAGGGTTGGCCGATAGATTGGTTTTGGAGACTGTGCTAAAAAGGCTGCCAAGTCGCGCTGACCCTTGAACATCAAGGGTTTCGAGCCGCTGGTAACCCGAAAACGGACAATTTGATTCGCAAAGGCGACGGCAGAGCATTTATGGAACAGCATTCCAGCGCCTTGAAGGTCATGGTGATCGACGATTCGAAAACGATTCGCCGCACCGCCGAAACGTTGTTGAAGAACGTGGGGTGTGAAGTGATCACCGCCATCGATGGTTTCGATGCTCTGGCCAAGATTGCCGACAATCACCCCGGCATCATCTTTGTCGACATCATGATGCCGCGTCTGGATGGTTATCAGACCTGCGCTTTAATCAAGAACAACAGTGCATTCAAGTCCACGCCAGTGATTATGCTGTCGTCCAAGGATGGGCTGTTCGACAAGGCCAAGGGGCGCATCGTCGGCTCCGACCAGTTTTTGACCAAGCCTTTCAGCAAGGAAGAACTGCTGAACGCGATCCAGGCCCATGTACCGGGCTTCGCCGCCGTTTTGCCGCAGTAGGACACGCACAGTGACGCTCGGCCAGCGGGCCCGGCGTCGACAAGAATGGGGAAGACCATGGCACGTATTCTGATCGTCGATGATTCGCCGACCGAAATGTACAAACTGACCGGCATGCTGGAAAAGCACGGTCATGAAGTGTTGAAAGCCGAAAACGGCGCCGACGGCGTGGCCCTGGCCCGTCAGGAAAAACCTGACGCCGTTCTGATGGATATCGTCATGCCTGGCCTCAATGGTTTCCAGGCGACCCGTCAGCTGACCAAAGACCCGGAAACCGGGCACATCCCGGTGATCATCATCACCACCAAGGATCAGGAGACCGACAAGGTCTGGGGCACGCGCCAGGGCGCCAAGGATTACCTGACCAAACCGGTCGACGAAGAAACCCTGATCAAGACCCTGAACAACGTGCTGGCCGGTTGATCGTCCGGCCATGACCGAGTCGCTGACGGCTTTCGAACTGCTGCTGCAGATCGACCAGCGTTGTCGTCTGCTGGCGGCGGACTTGCCGTCCCAGCCAACCCGGCAGGACAGTTGGAGCGGCATCGGCTTCCGTCTGGGCGAGCACTGGTACGTCGCGCCGATGGGCGAGGTCAGCGAAGTGTTGCACGAGCCTCGGTTCACCCAACTGCCGGGGGTCAGACCCTGGGTCAAGGGCGTGGCCAACCTGCGCGGGCGTCTGTTGCCGATCATCGACTTGTGCGGCTTCTTCGGGCATGAGCTTTCAGCCGTGCGCAAGCAGCGCCGGGTCTTGGTGGTGGAGCATAACGAGGTGTTTACCGGGTTGATGGTCGATGAGGTTTTCGGCTTGCAGCACTTTGCCCAGGACAGCCTGGAACCGGTAGATACCTTGAACGGCCCGATTGCACCGTTCATCAAAGGCCGGTTTCAGCGCGAGCAGACCTGGCAGGTGTTCAGCCCGTTTGCGTTGGTGCAGTCACAAAGCTTTATGCACGTCGCGCTGTAGTTGGCTCGACACCTATTAAATGTGGGAGCGGGCTTGCTCGCGAAGGCGGTTGATCATTCAGCATAGATGTCGATTGATACACCGCCTTCGCGAGCAAGCCCGCTCCCACAAGGGATCTTCGGCGGTTCTAAAGGTTGGTTAACAGGCGAGGACCGATGATAAAAGCAAAAACAGGCAAGCCAGAAGGGTCGCGCAGCCGGTCACAGATCATCGTGCTGTTCATCGCGCTGATCGTCTTCATCATGCTGCTGTTCGCCAACTTCGCGTACCTCAACACCCAGGCTACGTACGACAAACAGTACATCGGCCACGCCGGTGAGCTGCGCGTGCTGTCCCAGCGCATTGCCAAGAACGCCACCGAAGCCGCTGCCGGCAAGGCGGCGGCGTTCAAACTGCTGAGCGATGCGCGCAACGACTTTGCCCAACGCTGGAGCTATCTGAAGAAAGGCGATCCCTCCACCGGCCTGCCGCCGGCGCCGTCCACCGTGCGCCCGGAAATGCGCGCCGTGCAACTGGACTGGGAACGTCTGCTGAAAAACACCGACGCGATCCTCTCCAGCGAACAGACCGTGCTGTCGCTGCATCAAGTCGCCGCGACGCTGGCCGAAACCGTGCCGCAGTTGCAGGTCGAGTACGAAAAAGTCGTCGAAACGCTCCTCCAGCGCGGTGCCCCGGCCGCGCAGGTGGCCATGGCGCAGCGCCAGTCGCTATTGGCTGAGCGGATTCTCGGTGCGGTGAACACCGTGCTGTCCGGTGATGAAAATTCGCAGCAGGCCGCCGACGCCTTCGGTCGCGATGCGGCACGATTCGGCCAGGTGCTCAACGGCATGCTCCAGGGCAATCCGTCACTGAAAGTCAGCCAGGTTGAAGACCGCGATGCGCGCGCGCGGTTGATCGAGATTTCCGAGCTGTTCGAGTTCGTCTCGGGTTCGGTGGATGAAATCCTCGAAACCTCGCCGGAGCTGTTCAAGGTCCGCGAATCGGCGACCAATATTTTCACCCTGTCGCAGACCCTGCTCGAGGAAGCCTCGCACCTGGCCGGCGGTTTCGAAAACCTGGCCGGCGGGCGCAACACCGACACCATTGGCGGCTACGTGCTGGGCCTGTTGGCGCTGATGTCGATCATCCTCATCGGTCTGGTGATGGTTCGGGAAACCAATCGTCAGCTGCGTGAAACGGCCGAGAAGAACGAGCGTAACCAGAACGCGATCATGCGCCTGCTCGACGAGATCGAAGACCTGGCGGACGGCGACCTGACCGTGACCGCCTCGGTGACCGAAGACTTCACCGGGACCATCGCCGACTCGATCAACTATTCCGTGGACCAACTGCGCGATCTGGTGGCGACCATCAACCTCACCGCTGGCCAGGTCGCTGCTGCCGTGCAGGAAACCCAGGCCACCGCCATGCACCTGGCCCAGGCTTCCGAGCATCAGGCGCAGCAGATTGCCGAAGCCTCCACCGCGATCAACGACATGGCCCAGTCCATCGATCAGGTCTCGGCCAACGCCGCTGAGTCCTCGGCGGTGGCCGAGCGTTCGGTGGAAATCGCCAACAAGGGCAACGAGGTGGTGCACAACACCATCCACGGCATGGACAATATTCGCGAGCAGATTCAGGACACCGCCAAGCGCATCAAGCGCCTCGGCGAGTCTTCTCAAGAGATCGGCGACATTGTCAGCCTGATCGATGACATTGCCGACCAGACCAACATCCTTGCGCTCAACGCGGCGATCCAGGCCTCCATGGCCGGTGATGCCGGGCGCGGTTTTGCGGTGGTCGCCGATGAAGTCCAGCGGTTGGCCGAGCGCTCGTCCGCCGCCACCCGGCAGATCGAAACCCTGGTCCGGGCGATTCAGACCGACACCAACGAAGCGGTGATTTCCATGGAACAGACCACCACCGAAGTGGTGCGTGGCGCGCGTCTGGCGCAGGATGCCGGAGTGGCCCTGGAAGAAATCGAAGGCGTGTCGAAGACCCTCGCCGCGTTGATCCAGAGTATTTCCAACGCAGCGCAGCAGCAGACGTCTTCGGCCGGTCAGATTTCCCTGACGATGAACGTGATCCAGCAGATCACCACGCAGACCTCGTCTGGCTCCACCGCCACCGCCGAGAGCATTGGCAACCTGGCGAAAATGGCCAGCCAGCTGCGGCGTTCGGTGTCCGGTTTCACCTTGCCGGCCGCCAAGGCTGAGGTTGCGGATAAAGTGTGAAACGCCTGCGGGCGAATGCTTTTTTTGAGTAGAGCAGTGATTTGGAGTGGTTATGGGTGATCGGCACGACTATGTGGCCCTCGAGTGGGTCAAAGGCGAGATTGCCGAAACGCTGAAAGTGGCTCACCAGGCGATTGAAACGTTGCTTGATGACCCGCAGGCGATGCACGCGCTCAGTGAATGCCTGGCGTGCATCCATCAGGTTCACGGCAGTTTGCAGATGGTCGAGTTCTACGGCGCGGCGCTGCTCGCCGAAGAGATGGAACATCTGACCACGGCTTTGCAACAGAACCGCGTCAGTCATCGCGATGAGACGCTCCACCTGTTGTTGCAAGCCCTTGGGCAGCTGCCGATTTACCTCGACCGGGTGCAAGGTGCGCGCCGCGACCTGCCGCTGGTGGTGTTGCCACTGATCAACGATCTGCGCAGCGCCCGTGGCGAAAGCCTGTTGTCGGAAACCAGCCTGTTCAGCCCGCAATTGCCGGACCTGCCGCCACTGGACGAAGAGTCGCTGGCGCTGCTGGAGCCGGCGGATTTACCGAATGTGCTGCGCAAGTTGCGGCAGATGTTGCAGATGGCCCTGGTCGGATTGCTGCGTGAGCAGGACGGCGAAACCAATCTCGGTTACCTGACCAAGGTTTTTGCGCGCCTCGAAGGGCTGTGCGGCAACGCGCCCTTGAGCCCGTTGTGGCAAGTCGCCTCGGCGCTGGTCGAAGGCATGCGCGGCGGTTCGATCGCCAACAGTCCGGCGTTGCGCAGTCTGTTCAAGGAGGCCGACAAAGAACTGAAGCGCCTGCTCGAACAGGGCATGCCCGGAATCAATCAGCCGGCGCCGCTAGAGTTACTCAAGAGTTTGCTGTTCTACATTGCCAAGGCCGAACATCCCACCGGGCAGATGCTGACCATGAAAGATCGCTACGGACTGGACGACGCGCTACCTGACAGCGCGATGGTCGACGAAGAACGAGCACGGCTGGCCGGTCCCGACCGCGATGCCATGCGCTCGGTGTTGGCCGCTTTGTGTGAAGAGCTGGTGCGGGTCAAGGAACGCCTGGACCTGTTCGTGCGCAGCGACCGCCAGCACACCTCGGACCTCGAAAGCCTGCTGGCGCCCCTGCGGCAAATAGCCGACACCCTGGCGGTGCTCGGTTTCGGCCAGCCACGCAAGGTCATCATCGACCAACTGGCGGTGGTGCTCAGCCTCGCCCAGGGCCAGCGTGAGCCCAACGACGCGATCCTGATGGACGTCGCCGGTGCCTTGCTCTACGTCGAAGCGACCCTCGCCGGCATGGTCGGCACCGTCGAGCCGGAAAGCCAGGAAGACAGCCGCCTGCCGACCACCGACCTGACCCAGATCCATCAGATCGTGATCAAGGAAGCACGCATCTGCCTGCAACAGGCCAAGGACATGATCGTCGACTACATCGACGCCGACTGGGATCGCCAGCACTTGCAGCCATTGCCAGCGTTGCTGACCCAGGTGCGCGGTGCGCTGGCGATGATTCCGTTGAGCCGTGCGGCGAGCCTGATCGAAACCTGCAACCACTTCATCCGCGAGCACTTGCTGCTCGATCCGGATCACCCCGGCTGGCAGGAACTGGACAGCCTGGCCGACGTCATCACCAGCATCGAGTATTACCTGGAGCGCCTCAGCGACGACCCCGAAGCGCCGGGCGAAAAGTTGCTCGACGTCGCGGAAAAAAGCCTGGCCTCACTCGGCTTTTTCCCCATCGAGCAACAGGTGCCGGTGCTTGAAGATGTGCTCAGCCCGACTGAAGCGCAGGTCATGCAGGATCTGCAGGAACTGGATGACCCTGAGACCGTCCAGTCACTGGCCGATGTATTGGCCAGCCCTGTGTCTTCCGTCAATCCGCCTGCCCTGACTATCCCGGGAAGCCTGTTGCCGCCGCCCACCGGTGAAGAACCGGTGGACGATGAGCTGCGGGAAGTGTTCCTCGAAGAAACCGATGAAGTCCTGGAAATCCTCCGCGAGTACCTGCCGCGCTGGTCGGCCGATCCCGAGAGTAAGTCTGCCCTGAGCGAACTGCGCCGGGCCTTCCATACGTTGAAAGGCAGTGGCCGGATGGTCCGCGCTTTGGTCCTGGGCGAACTGGCCTGGGCGGTGGAAAACCTGCTCAACCGCGTACTGGAACACAGCGTTCCGCCGGGGCCGGCGGTGCAACAACTGCTGGGCGATGCGCTGAATCTGCTACCGGAACTGGTGACCGAGTTTGCCAACCATGCCCAGCGTCAGCGCAACGATGTCGACCAATTGGCCGCACGCGCGCACGCCTTGGCCAAGGGCAATGAGCCGATACCCGACGAGGACGCACAAGACGTCGCCGCCCTCGATCCGCTGCTGCTTGAGATCTTCCGCAACGAAGCCGAAACCCATTTGGGCAGCCTCAACCGCTTCCTCGATCAAGCCGCCGAGCACGTGCCATTGCAGGCCAGCGACGAGCTGCAGCGGGCGTTGCACACCCTCAAGGGCAGCGCCTCCATGGCTGGCGTATTGCCGATCGCCGAGCTGGCGAAGCCACTGGATCATCTGACCCGGGAGTACAAGGCGCACCTGATCGCCCTCGACCTGGACGAAGTCGAACTGTTGCTGGAAGCCGAAGGACTGTTCCGTCTCGGGCTACGACAGCTCAAGACTGAGCCACTGACGGAGATTCCCGGCGCCCGCTCCTTGATCGAACGAACCCAGGCATTGCTGGCCCAGCGTCTGGAAACCCTCCTGAGTGCACCCAATAGCGGGTTGCGCATCAAGCGTGATCCGCAACTGATCAATAACTTCCTCGCGAAAGGCATGGACATCCTGCTCGACGCCGAAAGCCTGTTGCAGCGCTGGCAGCAACATCCCGGCGAGCGTCAGGAGCTCAGCGCGCTGTTGGATGAATTGACCACCTTGGGCGAAGGCGCCCACCTGGCTGACCTGCATCCGGTGGATGAGCTTTGCGAAGCGTTGCTCGACCTCTACGGCGCGGTGGAAGAAAGCAGCCTGGCAGTCAGCGAGGCGTTTTTCCGCGAGGCGCAAAGTGCCCATGAAGCGCTGATCAACATGCTCGACGAACTGGCCGCCGGCCAGGAAGTCAGCCCGCAACCCGAGCGGATTCGGGCCTTGCGCGGGTTGCTCGATGAGAGCCTGGATCCGTCGGCCATGGGGCTGATTCGCAGCGATGGCAGCCGCACGTTGAGCATTCGGGAACTGGGCAGCGCCACGGCCGAACTGGAGCAGACCGCGACCCAGGTTGGGCTGGACGATGAGCTCGTTTCGATCTTCCTCGAAGAGGCGGTGGATATCCTCGAGAGCGCCGGCCAGGCCCTGCAGCGCTGGCTGAGTGACCCGGACAACGCTGCACCGCTGTTGTCGTTGCAGCGAGATTTGCACACCCTCAAGGGTGGTGCGCGGATGGCCGAGGTCGAGCCGGTCGGCGATCTGGCCCATGAACTGGAAAGCCTTTACGAAGGGCTGGTGGACCGCCGTTACGCCTACAGCGAAGCCTTGGCGCACCTGCTGCAACACAGTCATGACCGGCTCGCGCAGCTGCTTGATCAGTTGCAGAACCAGCGGCCATTGGGCGATCCGGGTGAGCTGATCGAGTCCATTCGCGAGTTTCGCCAGGGCAACGCCAGCGCTGTTGAAACGGTCGAACCGGCACGAACCGAGGATTCGCCGGGGCATGATCCGGAGCTGCTGGAGATCTTCCTCGAGGAAGGTTTCGACATCATCGAAAACTCCGGCGCGGCGCTGGTGCGCTGGCAGGCCGAGCCGTCGAATCGTCAGGAAGTGGAAACCCTGCTGCGTGACCTGCACACCCTCAAGGGTGGCGCGCGGATGGTGGAAATCGCGCCGATTGGCGACCTCGCCCATGAGCTGGAATTCCTCTACGAAGGCCTGTCGGCTGGCGTGCTGCAACCCACCGCCGCGTTGTTCGGCTTGTTGCAAAGCAGTCACGACCGACTGGCTCAGATGCTCGACGCGACCCGTGCCGGACAGCCTTTACCGCCCGCCGATCAACTGATCGACGCGATCAAGAACTTCAGTCATCCGGCAGTGCCCGAAACACCGGCACCGGCCGTGGCGTGCGCAACGCCGAAAGTCGAGACGCCCGCACCACAACCCGATGCCGGCGCGGACATGGTCAAGGTCTCGGCAGAGCTGCTCGACGATCTGGTCAACCTGGCTGGCGAAACGTCGATCTTCCGTGGCCGGATCGAACAACAGGTCAACGATGCGCGCGTGACCCTGAGCGAGATGGAAACCACCATCGAGCGCATGCGCGACCAATTGCGCCGGCTCGATACGGAAACCCAGGGGCGGATTCTCAGTCGTCAGCAAGTCGAAGCCGAACGCCTGGGCTACGAAGAATTCGATCCGCTGGAAATGGACCGCCACTCGCAGTTGCAGCAACTGTCGCGCGCGCTGTTCGAATCCGCCTCCGACTTGCTCGACCTCAAGGAAACCCTCGACCGACGCAATCAGGACGCGGAAAACCTGCTGCAGCAGCAGGGCCGCATCAACACCGAATTGCAGGAAGGCCTGATGCGCACGCGCATGGTGCCGTTCGAACGGATGCTGCCGCGCTTGAAGCGGATCGTCCGTCAGGTCTCCGGCGAGTTGGGCAAGGACGTCGAATTCATCGTCGGCAATGCCGAAGGCGAGATGGACCGCAACGTCCTCGAGCGCATGGCCGCGCCGTTGGAACACATGCTGCGCAACGCCGTGGATCATGGCCTGGAATCCGCCGAGGTGCGTATCGCGGCGGGTAAACCGGCTCAGGGTCGAATCACTCTCGACCTGTCGCGAGAGGGCGGCGACATCATTTTCGACATCCGCGACGACGGTGCCGGCGTGCCGCTGGACGCGGTGCGGAGCAAGGCGATCAAGCGTGGGTTGCTGGCGCCGGACAGCGACATCAGCGACCGCGACGTGCTGCAATTCATCCTGCAACCGGGGTTCTCCACCGCCGAGAAAATCACCCAGATTTCCGGGCGCGGCGTCGGCATGGACGTGGTGCATGAAGAGGTCCGGCAGCTTGGCGGCAGCATGAGCATCGACTCTGTGGCCGGGCAGGGCGTGCACTTCCGCATTCGCCTGCCGTTCACCGTGTCGGTCAACCGGGCGCTGATGGTGCAGTGTTTTGATGATCAGTACGCGATCCCGCTGAACACCATCGACGGCATCGTTCGCGTGCTGCCCAACGAACTTGAAGGGCATTACCGGCTCGATCCGCCGACTTACAAATACGCCGGGCAACACTATGAGCTGTGCTACCTCGGCGAACTGCTGAAAACCAGTCACCGCCCGAAACTGCTGGGCCAGAGCCTGCCGCTGCCGGTGTTGCTGGTGCAGTGCAACGAGCGGTACATCGCGGTGCAAGTCGACTCCATGGCCGGCACTCGCGAGATCGTGGTCAAAAGCCTCGGCCCGCAATTCGCGGCGGTGCAGGGTTTGTCCGGGGCGACGATTCTCGGCGATGGGCGAGTGGTGCTGATTCTCGATTTGCTGGCGCCGATCCGTGCCATGCAGGCCCGAGTGCCGCAACAGCCAGTGACTCAGGAGGCGGAAGTCGAGCCGCACAAGCCACTGTTGGTGTTGGTGGTCGACGATTCGGTGACGGTGCGCAAAGTCACCAGCCGTCTGCTGGAACGTCACGGGATGAACGTGCTGACCGCCAAGGACGGTGTCGATGCCATGCTGTTGCTCGAAGAACACATGCCTGACCTGATGCTGCTGGACATCGAAATGCCGCGCATGGACGGCTTCGAAGTCGCGACCCAGGTACGCGCCGACGAACGTCTGCAGCACCTGCCGATCATCATGATCACCTCCCGCACCGGCCAGAAACACCGCGACCGCGCCATGGCCATCGGCGTCAACGACTACCTCGGCAAGCCATATCAGGAATCGGTGCTGCTCGAAAGCATCACCCTGTGGAGCAAAACCCATGCTTGAGCACCGCACCAGCAACCTCACCGGGCTGCTGTTGCCCTTGGCTGACCGCAACCTGATCCTGCCCAATGTCGCAGTTGCGGAGCTTATTGATTACCAACCCAGCGCCTTCGACCTCGACACTCCGCCGTGGTACCTCGGGCGGGTCATGTGGCGGAACCGGCAGATTCCGTTGCTGAGTTTTGAGTCGGCGTGTGGGCAGAAAATCGTCATCGGTGAGCGGGCGCGGATTGTGATTCTCAATGCCCTTGGTGGGCGGCCTGATTTGAAATTCATCGCGTTGCTGGTGCAGGGGATTCCGCGGTCTTACAAGCTTGATAGCCAGTTGAGCTATGTGGATGTGCCGTTGTGTCCGCTGGAACAGGCGGCGGTGCAGGTCGGGGAGCAAGTGGCCAAAGTGCCGAATTTGTTGGCGCTAGAGAAGTTACTTGTGGATGCCGGGTTGGTCTGACGGGCCCCTTCGCGAGCAAGCCCGCTCCCACATTGGATTTGCGGCGTACACAAATCCCCTGTGGGAGCGGGCTTGCTCGCGATGGCGGCCGTCAATTCACCAAATACCTCACTGCTAAACCCCGGCCCGAGCCTTCATCTGTAACGACTCATGATGATCCAGCGCCCGCTCCACCAACAACTGCACCCCATCCGCCATGCGACTGAGCGCCAAGGCTACAGAACGGCGTGAGCCTTCCACATCGTCCGCCAGATCGGCAGCAATGGCGCTGATGGACAGCAGGTCTTCCGAGGCATTGGTCAGGAGGGCTTCGGTGTCGATATCGGGGGAAACGCTGAAGAGGTGATGTTTGCGGCGCTTGCCCGGTTTTTCATGGGGTGGGAAGTAGTAGGAAAAGACGCGGTCGGCGGCTTCCTTGAGTTTTTCGGCTTCGAGGGATGCTTCGGAACCGGTGTCGGTTTCCGGCGGGTTGGGAGTTGGTTTGAACATGGCAAAGATCCTTGTAGTGATGGAGCTGCCATTTTTCGTTTTCCAGACGAAAAGGGTGGCAGCTGTACGCGGACTGGAAAAACCGAGTAAGGATCAAACCCGGCAGACCCGAAGGTCTCCCACGCACAGCCGCCATAACTTGGAACTACGGAGCAAAAAAAGCGCCGCAGTATGTCATGTGCATTGATCCTGTTCTTCGGGTTTTCCAGACCCGATCGCTGAATTGGCAGCGACACACAAACGATAAAGATCAACGCAAAAACGCACCAGTCAGCGGGTTCCGGCATTGCTGTAGGCAGCGACGCCAGACTGCGTAGCCTCACTCCGTTCCTGCGGAGAAACTTTTAAACACAAATCCCCATTCGGCTCGCGAAGGTTGAAGAGTCCCAAAAAGGGACTGATCGGTCCTTTTTTGGGACTTGTCGATGATTGCTGTGGAGCGTTCTGAGGACAGATGTTTCAACACAAAAACTAGGTGTGTTCGAAATCCACCCCTCACTCCAGCCCTCTCCCCACGGGGGAGAGGGGGAAAGGGAGCAGATCTTCATGGTTTTCGTAACCTGAGTTCGACTCGGTTTTTCAGGTCGATGTATAGCGTAAGACACCTCGGTCAGTCCCCTCTACCCTCTGGGGAGAGGGTTAGGGTGAGGGGTGGATCTAACAGCCACCCAACATTTCAAATCATTACCCTAGCCGTAACGATCCACCACTCTGCTTGATTGATGCCCCCACCCAACACTCCTAAGGTGACTCCCACGACAGCGAACCCGTGGAGTGGTCATGACAACAACAATATCCCCCGACTCGCGATGGACGCGGCGGCGCAGCGAAAAGCAGCGGCGTCTCGAGCTGGTACGGGGTCTCGCCGACGGTGTGGTCTTGCCCACCGACAAAATCGTTGCGGCGCTGGAGGCGTTGATTCTGCCCGGCGACCGTGTGGTGCTGGAGGGCAATAACCAGAAGCAGGCGGATTTCCTCTCCCGCTCCCTGGCCAAGGCTGATCCCGCGAAGTTGCATGATCTGCACATGATCATGCCCAGCGTCGGACGCTCCGAGCATCTGGACCTGTTTGAACGCGGCATCGCCCGCAAGCTCGACTTCTCTTTCGCCGGCACCCAAAGCCTGCGTATCAGCCAGTTGCTGGAAGACGGCCTGCTGGAAATCGGTGCAATTCACACCTACATCGAGCTCTATGCGCGACTGGTGGTCGACTTGATTCCCAACGTCGTGCTCTCGGCCGGTTTCATGGCCGACCGCGCCGGCAACATCTACACCGGCCCAAGCACCGAGGACACCCCGGCATTGATCGAACCGGCCGCCTTCAGCGACGGCATCGTCATCGTTCAGGTCAATCAGTTGGTGGACGATGTCACTGACCTGCCTCGCGTGGACATTCCCGCGTCCTGGGTGGATTTCGTGGTGGTGGCCGACAAGCCGTTCTACATCGAACCGCTGTTCACCCGCGATCCGCGCCACATCAAGCCTGTGCACGTGTTGATGGCGATGATGGCGATCCGCGGAATCTACGAAAAACACAACGTCCAGTCCCTGAACCACGGTATCGGTTTCAACACCGCGGCCATCGAATTGATCCTGCCGACCTACGGCGAATCCCTCGGCCTGAAGGGCAAGATCTGCCGCAACTGGACGCTCAATCCGCACCCAACCTTGATCCCGGCCATCGAAAGCGGCTGGGTCGAAAGCGTGCATTGCTTCGGCACCGAATTGGGCATGGAAAACTACATCGCCGCCCGTCCCGACGTGTTCTTTACCGGACGCGATGGCTCTCTGCGTTCCAACCGGATGTTCTGCCAACTGGCCGGGCAATACGCGGTGGACCTGTTCATCGGCGCCACCCTGCAAGTCGACGGCGACGGCCATTCCTCCACCGTGACGCGCGGAAGACTCGCCGGTTTCGGCGGTGCGCCGAACATGGGCCATGACCCGCGCGGCCGTCGTCACGGCACCCCAGCCTGGCTCGATATGCGCCATGACGATGCGCCCGAAGCGCTGCTGGAACGGGGCAAAAAACTCGTGGTGCAAATGGTCGAAACCTTCCAAGAGGGCGGCAAACCGACCTTCGTCGAAACCCTCGACGCCGTGGAAGTGGCGAAGAAAAGCGGCATGCCGCTGGCACCGATCATGATCTACGGCGACGACGTCACCCACCTGCTGACCGAAGAAGGCATCGCCTATCTCTACAAGGCGCGTTCGCTGGAAGAGCGTCAGGCGATGATCGCGGCCGTGGCCGGAGTCACCGTTATCGGTCTGCGCCACAACCCGAAAGACACCGCGCGCATGCGCCGCGAAGGCCTGATCGCCTTGCCCGAAGACCTCGGCATCCGCCGCACCGACGCCACCCGCGAATTGCTCGCCGCCAAAAGCGTGGCCGATCTGGTCGAGTGGTCCGGTGGTCTCTACAACCCGCCCGCCAAGTTCAGGAGCTGGTAATGCACGCATTTAACCTGCAACCAAAAACCCTGTCCCTGGCTGAGCAGTTGGCGGACCTGGCCGTCGATGTGCTGATCGACGAAGCTGACCTGTCGCCGAAACCGGCGCTGGTCGATCGCCGTGGCAATGGCGCGCACACCGATTTGCACCTTGGGCTGATGCACGCTTCGGCGCTGTCCCTGTGGCCTGCGTTCAAGGAAATGGCGGAAGCGGCCATCGAGTTCGGCGAAGTCGGTTTGCCGCTGCGTGAAGCCATTGGCCTGATCGGTCGTGAAGGCGAGGAAGTGATGCTCGCCACCACGGGCGGCGTGAATACCCATCGCGGCGCCATCTGGGCCTTGGGCCTGTTGGTCGCTGCTGCCGCGCTGGAATCCACGAATACCAAGGCAAGCGCCGTGACGTTGCATGCCGCACGTCTGGCCTTGCTCGACGACCGTTACGCGCCGCGTCCTCTGAGCCACGGTGCGCAAGTCGCCCAGCGTTACGGCGCACGCGGTGCCCGTGAAGAAGCGCAGCTCGGCTTCCCGGCGGTGATTCAACGGGCGCTGCCACAACTCAAACGCAGCCGCGCCCTAGGCCACGGCGAACAGAACGCCCGGCTCGATGCCTTGCTGGCGATCATGACGAATCTGGCCGACACCTGCGTGCTCTACCGCGCAGGCGAACAAGGCCTGCAGACCATGCAACTCGGCGCCCAAGCCGTGCTCGACGCGGGCGGCAGTGCCAGCCTCGCCGGCCGCCGCCGTTTGCATGAGCTGGACCAACAACTCATCGCGTTGAATGCCTCGCCCGGCGGTGCTGCCGACTTGCTCGCAGCCTGCCTGTTCATCGACCGCATCGAGTCTGGCGACGGCCTCATCCAGGGAGCTTTCTGATGGAAACCTTATCTTTTGAATTCCCCGCCGGGCAGCCGCCACGCGGCCGGACGCTGGTGGGCTGTGTCGGCTCGGGCGATCTGGAAGTGCTGATCGAACCAGGCCAGGCCGGCAAGCTGACAATCAAAGTTCAGACCTCGGTCAACGGCGCCGAACAACGCTGGCAGCATCTGTTTGCGCGGATGTTCGACGGTCAGACACCGCCGGCGATGGCGATCGATATCCACGATTTCGGCGCGACGCCGGGCGTGGTGCGCTTGCGTCTGGAACAAGGCTTTGAGGAGATCGGCCATGACTGATCTCCTCCAGCCCTCCCTACAAAGACGCAGCTTCGTCGAACTCGGTGCCCGGCAACGTGCCAAGGCCTTGCTCGACGCTGGCACCTTCCGCGAATTGCTCGACCCGTTTCAGCGCGTCATGTCGCCATGGCTGTCGCGCCAGGGCGTGGTGCCGCAAGCCGATGACGGCGTGGTGATCGCCAAGGGCAGCATCGGCGGTTTGCCGGTGGTGATCGCCGCGATCGAAGGTGCATTTCAGGGTGGCAGTCTCGGTGAGGTCGGCGGGGCGAAGATTGCCGGTGCGCTGGAACTCGCCGCCGAAGACAACCGCAATGGCATTCCCACGCGTGCCGTGTTGCTGCTGGAAACCGGCGGCGTGCGTTTGCAGGAAGCCAACCTTGGGCTGGCGGCGATTGCCGATATTCATGCGGCGATTGTCGATCTGCGCCAATACCAGCCAGTGGTTGGTGTGGTGGCCGGCAGCGTTGGCTGCTTTGGTGGGATGTCGATTGCGGCCGGGTTGTGCAGCTATTTGCTGGTGACTCAGGAAGCACGGCTTGGCCTCAACGGTCCGCAAGTGATCGAACAGGAAGCCGGGCTTGAAGAATACGACTCCCGTGATCGTCCCTTCATCTGGAGCCTGACTGGTGGCGAGCAACGCTTCGCCAGCGGATTGGTGGATCGTTTTGTCGCTGACGACGTGGCGCAGGTTCAGCAGCAGGTCAGTGAATTGCTTAAGCAAGGGTTGCCGGAACAACAACGCAGCCGTCAGGCCGAGCTGTTCCTGCAACGGCTGGCCCGTCTGGACGCCGAGCCGCAAATCGAGCCGTATACGGTTCGCGATCTGTATCAAGGAGAGCGCTCATGAGTTCGTATTCCCTGAGAGGTTTGAACTGGTTCAACGCCTTGAGTGCGGGCGCGAAACCGGTGGACGGTTTGCCCGCTTCATTGAAGGTTGCCGACGGTGTCTTGGGTGACCAGCCCGTTCGCTTTATCGCGGTGGTGGCTGATCCCGACAACCGTTTCGTCCGCGCCCGCAATGGCGAGGTCGGTTTGCTGGAAGGTTGGGGACTGGCCAAAGCCGTGGATGAAGTCATCGCAGCCGATCTGGATAAACCGCACAAGCGCGCCTTGATCGCCATCGTCGATGTGCCGAGCCAGGCCTACGGTCGGCGGGAAGAAGCGCTCGGCATTCATCAGGCCTTGGCCGGTGCGGCAGACAGTTATGCCCGCGCCCGACTGGCCGGCCATGCCGTGATCGGTTTGCTGGTGGGCAAGGCGATGTCCGGGGCGTTTCTCGCTCATGGGTATCAGGCCAATCGGCTGATCGCCCTGCGCGATCCCGGCGTGATGGTTCACGCGATGGGCAAGGCTTCGGCGGCGCGGGTGACGTTGCGCAGCGTCGAAGAACTCGAAGCACTGGCCGCCAGCGTGCCGCCGATGGCGTACGACATCGACAGCTACGCGAGCCTTGGTTTGCTCTGGGAAACCTTGTCGGTGGAACAGATCGAGCAGCCGACGGCGGCGGATCTGATACGGGTGGCTGAATGCCTGACCCAGGCAATTGGCGATGTCGCCACCAGTGGCCGCGACCTGAGCAGCCGCTTGGGCGCGAGCAACCGTGCAGCGTCGAGCCAGGTTCGCCAATTGCTGAGAGCGCAGTGGTGAACACGCTTCTGGCCCACGACCTGCTCTGGGGGATGACCCCGGAGCAGTTGCCTGCGGATGCACCTTCGTGGGTGATCGAGTCGATCAGTGCGGGTCAACCGGTGGTGGTTCGGCGTGCGTTGAGCGCGGCGGATCACATCGCGGTCGGGGTGCGTGGGCGTTTGCGTGAGCAGCGGTATGCGACGGTGATGTCGGTCGATGCGATCCAGCGTCAAGTCCGGCCGGAAGCGCTTTGCCATGTCTCGATTGATCGGGACTTGCCGGCAGTGCGCGCCCTCAATCAACTGCGGCCGATGCTCGATTCCTGTGAGTGGGTGTGGGGTGTCAGCGGCAGCGCCGGGTTTGAATTGGCCAGCGGTTTTCAGGCATTGCACGAGGGCAGCGACCTCGACTTGATCCTGCGTACACCGCAGCCGTTGGATCGTTCTCAGGCACAGGAAATGCTGAGGGTGTTTGATGCGTCTTTCTGCAAGGTGGACATGCAATTGCAGACACCTTTCGGCGCTGTCGCCCTGCGTGAATGGGCCGGTCCCTCGCAACGGGTGCTGCTAAAAAACGCCAGTGAAGCCTGTCTGGTAATCAATCCCTGGAACCCGCAGGAGCAAGCAGCGTGAGCAGTTTGCTGGTGTTCCCCGGCCAGGGCGCGCAGCAGCCGGGCATGCTGCATCGTTTGCCTGTGGAAACGGTGATCGAGGCAAGTGAAGTCCTCGGGGAAGACGCTTTTCTTCTGGATTCTGCCGAAGCGCTGAAGTCGACAAGAGCGGTTCAGCTCTGCCTGCTGATCGCCGGCGTCGCGGCTTCACGCCAGTTGTTAATGACGGCGGATTACGTGGCGGGATTGTCCATCGGCGCCTACCCGGCAGCGGTGGTCGCCGGCGCCTTGAGTTTCAGCGATGCGTTGCATCTGGTCAGCCTGCGCGGTGAGCTGATGCAGCAGGCTTATCCACAAGGCTTCGGCATGACCGCGATCATCGGTCTGGATCTGGCCACGGTGGAAGAGTTGCTGGCGCAGGTTCACAGCGACGACACGCCGGTTTACCTGGCCAACATCAACGCCGATAACCAGGTGGTCATTGCCGGCAGCGATGGCGCGATGAAAGCGGTCGCCGAGTTGGCGAAAGGTCGCGGTGCAGGTCTGGCCAAACGTCTGGCCGTCAGCGTCCCGTCCCACTGCCCGTTGCTGGAAACACCGGCGAAAACCCTGGCCGAAGCCTTCGCCAAGGTGCAGCTGAAAACACCGACACTGGGCTACCTGAGCGGCAGTCGCGCCCGGCCCGTTATCAACACGGAAGCCTTGCGCGACGACCTGGCGTTCAACATGTGCCGCGTGGTGGATTGGCGCGGCACGGTACAAAGCGCTTACGAGCGCGGCGTACGTCTACAGATCGAACTGCCGCCCGGTGCGGTGCTGACCGGGCTGGCGCGCCGGGTGTTCGAGCAGGGCACTGTGATTGCCTTCGACGGTGCGCGGCTCGATACCTTGCAGGCGCTGTTGCGTGAGGAGGGAAGCCGCCAACCCTAGAACACCGACTCAGGCCTTCGAACAACAAAAACAACATTCGACGATGCACTTTGAGGACAACAACAATGATTATTTACGGTGTGGCGCTGTTGGCGATTTGTACGCTGGCAGGGGTAATCGTAGGCGACATGCTCGGCATGTTGCTGGGTGTGAAATCAAACGTCGGCGGCGTCGGGATCGCGATGATCCTGTTGATCTGTGCGCGGTTATGGATGCAAAAACGCGGCGGCATGACCAAGGATTGCGAGATGGGCGTCGGTTTCTGGGGCGCCATGTACATTCCCGTGGTGGTCGCGATGGCCGCGCAACAGAACGTCGTCACCGCCCTGCACGGTGGCCCGGTTGCGGTGCTGGCGGCAATCGGTTCGGTGGTGATCTGCGGCTGCACCATTGCCCTGATCAGCCGGACTCACAAAGGCGAACCGTTGCCCGATGAACCGGCGGAAATAACGCCGGTCGGCACTCCAGTAGGAGGTCGCTGATATGTGGGAACTCATTGAGAAGGGTCTGGCCACTAACAGTCTGGTCACCGCGTTCGCGTTCGTTGGTGTGATCATGTGGGTGTCGGTGGTGTTGTCCAAGCGCCTGACGTTCGGACGGATTCACGGTTCGGCGATTGCCATCGTCATCGGGCTTGTTCTGGCCTGGGTCGGCGGCACCATGACTGGCGGGCAAAAAGGCTTGGCGGACCTGACGCTGTTTTCCGGCATCGGTCTGATGGGCGGCGCGATGCTGCGGGACTTTGCGATCGTCGCCACGGCGTTCGAAGTGCAGGCTACCGAAGCGAAAAAGGCGGGTTTGATCGGTGTGATTGCGCTGCTGCTGGGCACGATCCTGCCATTCATTGTCGGGGCGAGCATGGCCTGGGTGTTCGGTTATCGCGATGCGATCAGCATGACCACCATCGGCGCGGGTGCGGTGACCTACATCGTCGGGCCGGTGACCGGGGCGGCGATTGGTGCCAGTTCGGATGTGGTGGCGTTGTCGATTGCCACCGGGTTGATCAAGGCGATTTTTGTGATGGTCGGCACACCGATGGCGGCACGCTGGATGGGGCTGGATAACCCGCGCTCGGCGATGGTGTTTGGTGGGTTGGCCGGGACTGTGAGCGGTGTGACGGCCGGGTTGGCGGCGACGGATCGGCGGTTGGTGCCTTATGGCGCGTTGACGGCGACGTTCCACACCGGGCTTGGGTGCTTGCTGGGGCCTTCGCTGCTGTACTTCATTGTTCGCGGGATTGTGGGGTAGGGCTTTGGTTCTTTGTTGAATTTACCGCCCCCTTCGCGAGCAAGCCCGCTCCCACATTGGAATGCATTTCCCTGTGGGAGCGGGCTTGGTCTCAAACCTGGCGATTCGCATACATCCGACACTCAGCCAGCAACGCCAACAGATTCGGATCCCGCTCCTTGGCCTTCAAAAACACCACCCCGATGTGCTGCTGCAACCGATACTTTTCCTGCAACGGAATCAGCTTCACCCTGTTCTCATACACCGCTGCAATCCGCCCCGGCAGCAACGCATAACCCACGCCCGAGCTGACCATGCTCAGCAGGGTGAAGATGTCGTTGACCTGCATCGCCACCTTCGGTTCGAACCCCGCCTGCTTGAACACCCGATTACCGTCCTGGTGCGTGGCAAAGCCCTGGGTCAGTGTAATGAAGGTCTCATCGCGCACTTCGGCAAGGTCGACTTCGGTCCGTTGGGCAAACCTTGAATCAGCCGGTGTGGCGAGAAAGATGTCGTCGGAAAACAGCTGAATCTGCTCGCAGTCCGGGTCGTTGACGCTCTCGTCCAGCGACACCAGGATCGCGTCGACTTCCATGTTCTTGAGCTTGTACAGCAGGTCGAAGTTCGAGCCGAGGATCAGGTCGATATTGAGTTCGCTGCGGCGGATCTTCAGGCCCATGATCAGCTGCGGCACGGTCTTCACCGTCAGCGAATACAGTGAACCGAGCTTGAAGCGCTCGGCGGAGAACCCGGCGGCTTCGCGGGTCAGGCGCACGGTTTCGACCACGTCCTGAATCAGCTTCTGCGCCCGTTCTTCCAGCACATAAGCGCTTTCCAACGGCGTGAGATTGCGGCCCTCGTGCTTGAACAGCGGGCAGCGCAGGGCGCTTTCCAGGGAGTGGATCGCCCGGTGCACGCTGACGTTGCTGGTCTGCAATTCGGCGGCAGCCCGGGCCAGGTTGCCGGTGCGCATGAAGGCCAGGAACACCTCGAGTTTTTTCAGGGTCAACTCTTCATCGATCAGCATGATGCAGACTCTTATTCGAATGGCCTGATTGTGCCCAATTCCTCCGGGGCCCGCAGGCCTTTGTAGGAGCTGCCGAAGGCTGCGATCTTTTGACCTTCAGCCCTTCAAGATCAAAAGATCGCAGCCTTCGGCAGCTCCTACACGGGATTGCGCTATACGGAAACATTGCGCTTTTAACCTTCAGGCGTGAGCCTTACGCGAGGTTGCAACGAATCTTGAGGTGAGAAACACATGTATCACGGGGAAAGATTGAACGCCTGGACGCATCTGGTCGGGGCGGTGGCAGCGGTGGTCGGGGTGGTGTGGATGCTGGTGATCGCCGGCATGGATGGCAGCCCCTGGAAGATCGTCAGCGTGGCAATTTACGGGTTTACCTTGCTGGTGCTTTACAGCGCGTCGACCGTTTACCACAGCGTGCGTGGGCGCAAGAAAGCGATCATGCAGAAGGTCGATCACTTTTCGATCTACCTGCTGATTGCCGGCAGCTACACGCCATTCTGTCTCGTGACGCTACGCGGGCCGTGGGGCTGGACGTTGTTCGGAATTGTCTGGGGATTGGCGTTGATCGGCATCCTGCAAGAGATCAAACCGCGCTCGGAGGCGCGGATTCTGTCGATCGTGATCTACGCGGTGATGGGCTGGATCGTACTGGTGGCGGTCAAACCGTTACTGGCGGCGTTGGGCCCTGTCGGTTTTACTTGGTTGGCGTCGGGCGGGGTGTTGTACACCGTGGGCATTATCTTTTTTGCCCTCGATCATCGTCTGCGCCATGCCCACGGGATCTGGCATCTGTTCGTGATCGCCGGGAGTTTGCTGCACTTCGTGGCGATTTTGTTTTATGTCCTTTAAGGCTGCTATGAGATCAAGCGATCCAGTTGTGCCTGCGCCCGTCGGCTGAACACCTGCAACAAGTCGCTCAGGGTGTGGGGCGGTGGTTCGTCGGCGCGGGTGACCGCATACAACGTGATCGGTAGTGCTGGCGCCAGAGGTCGAATCGCCGTGGTGGCGGGGGATGCGCCGAGCGCGGTAAACGGATCGATCACTGCCAGCCCGGCACCGGACTCAACCATCGCCCGCGCCAGCGAATAGGTCTGTACGGCGATGCGAACCCGTGGCGGCGGATCGACCGCTTCAAGGTAGCTGTCGAGTCTGGCCGCCAGCGGGTCGGCGCTGGACAGGCCGATCAGCGGCGCACCGGCCAGTTCGATCAATGGCAACGGTTGGCTCAAGGCGTCGTCGGTCCAATAGCCCAACGGCGCCAGCGCCACCAAAACCCCGCAGGCCAGGGCTTGCGCCTTCAAGCCTGGATGATCTGGCGGTTGCAAGGTCAGCGCGACATCCACTTCGCGCATCAACAAATTCTGCATCAGCTCACGGCTGTGGGCGCTGGACAGTTCGCAGACGATGTCCGGGTAACGTTGCGTCCACTCATTGATGGCCGGCGGCAGCAGCGACAGGGCCAGCGCCGGGATCGCACCGATCCGTACGCTGTGACCCGGCTCGCGCCGCAGGCTCTGGGCCAGACGTCGCACGCCTTGCAGGCTTTCGGTGACCTTGTCGACCTCGCGCTCAAGCTCCAGCGCTTCGGGCGTAGCCTGCAATTTACCGCGCACCCGCAGGAACAACGGAAAGCCCAGTTGCTGTTCGGCGTGTTGCAGCACTTTGCTCACCGCCGGCTGCGATACGTGCAGCAACTGCGCGGCGCCACTGACCGAACCGGTCTGGCGAATGGCCTGGAAAATCTCGATGTGTCGCAGTCGCATGGCAAGTCCATAACCTTTGTTTATGGGTCAGGCATCTTTAAGCATTGTTCAACGCCTGTCACCTGGTCCTAACCTGAAGCCTGTTTCAACAACGGTTAAGGACAGACATGGCTCAGCGGGTTTGCATCATCGGTGGTGGCGTCATCGGGCTGACGACAGCTTACGCACTGGTTCGCGACGGCATCGACGTGACGCTGATCGAGGCCCGGGATTCGCTGGGCAGCGAGACCAGTTTCGCCAACGGCGGCCAGTTGTCCTACCGTTACGTCGCGCCGCTGGCCGATGCCGGCGTCCCATTGCAGGCGCTTGGCTGGATGCTGCGCGGTGACTCGCCGTTGAAACTGCGTCCGCGCCTGGACCCGGCGCAATGGCGCTGGATGGCGTCCTTCCTGGCGGCCTGCCGTCGTTCGGTGAATCAGCGCAACGGCGCGCACCTGCTGCGTCTGGCGTTGCTGAGTCAGTCCACGCTGCAAGGCTGGCGCGACGAAGACCGTCTCGACGGTTTCGACTGGCGGCGCAACGGCAAACTGGTGACGTTTCGTGAAACCGCGAGTTTCGAACACGCTCGCCATGGCCTCGCCGATCCGCGACAGCAGCATGTGCTGTCGAGGGCCGAATGCGCACAGTTGGAGCCTGCACTGGCCGAGGCGCCGTTTGTGGGCGCGATTTATACGCCTGACGAAGAGGTCGCCGATTGCCATGCTTTCTGCCAGCAACTGCAGGCTCGACTCCAGGCGTCGGGGCGTTGCGAGTTTTTGCTCGGGCGCAAGGTCACCGGCATTCGCCACGCGGACGGCGCGGTGCAGGCCGTCGAAATGGGTTCGCAAGTGCTGCCGGTCGAGCAGCTGGTGATTGCCGCCGGTCATCGCAGTCCGGCGCTGGCGCTGCCGGGCATGAACCTGCCGCTGTATCCGCTCAAGGGCTACAGCCTGACCTTGCCGATCCGCGCCGAACATCGTGCGCCGGAGCTGAGCATCACCGATTACAACCGCAAGATCGTTTACGCCCGCATCGGTGAACAACTGCGCGTGGCGGCGATGGTCGACATTGTCGGTTTCGACCCGGCGGTCGACCCCAAACGCCTGGCGCTGATCAAGCGCCAGGCACAGGAAACCTTGCCCAATGCCGGTGATTACGACGCCGCCATCGAATGGGCCGGCATGCGCCCGGCCACCCCCAGCGGCGTGCCGTTGATCGGCGCCACGGCGTACCGCAATCTCTGGCTCAACCTCGGTCATGGCGCCCTGGGTTTTACCCTGGCCTGTGGCAGCGCCCGAGTGCTCAGCGAGTTGATCGCCCGGCGCACACCTTCAATCGAAATGCACGGCCTCGCCCCCCGCGTCGCCTGACTTGAAAAGGAAAAACCGATGAGCATCAACCGTATCAACAGCAACAGCCGACTCTCTGGCGCGGTGACCTTTGGCGATCTGGTGTTTCTCTCGGGACAGGTTCCGGGTGACAGCACCGACGTCACCAGCCAAACCGCTGAGGTGCTGGCGAAAATCGATGCGTTGTTGGCCGAAGCTGGCAGCGACAAGGATCATCTGCTCAACGCGACCATTTACCTGAACGACATTGGCCGCGACTTTGCCGCCATGAACGAGGTCTGGTCGCAGTGGCTGTCACCGGGCAACGCGCCGACCCGCACCACCTTGCAAGCGCAACTGGCCCGTCCAGAGGTTCTGGTGGAAATCACCGTGATCGCCGCCCGCCGCTAATCGCTCTACCCACAACGGAGAATAACAATGCAAAAAATCACGTTGATCGGCTGCACCCTCGGCCTGCTGCTCGCCAGCCAGGTCCAGGCCAACGAAGCGCCGCTGACCGGCACGCTGAACAAGGTTGCCAATGCCAAGAGCATCACGCTGGGCTATCGCGACGCGTCGGTGCCGTTCTCCTACGTGGGTGATCACACGGGGCAGCCGATGGGCTATTCGGTGGACCTGGCGAGCAAGATTGTCGAGCGCATCAAGCAAAAACTCGAGCTTCCGGATCTGCAGGTGAAGTACAACCTGGTGACCTCGCAAACGCGCATTCCGTTGGTGCAGAACGGCACGGTCGACCTTGAGTGCGGCTCCACCGGCGTGACCGCCGAGCGCATGCAGCAAGTGGCGTTTTCCTACGGGTTTATCTATGTGAAGGGGCAGTTGCTCACGGCGAAGGACAGCGGCATCAAAAGCTTCGCCGACCTGCGCGGCAAGAACGTCGTGACCACCGCCGGCACCACCAACGAGCGGTTTCTGAAGAGCTACAACATCGATCACAAGATCGATATGTTCGTGATCAGCGCCAAGGACCACGGCGAAGCCTTCCAGATGCTGCAGTCAGGTCGGGCGGCGGCGTTCTATATGGATGACGCGCTGCTTTACGGTGAGCGTGCCAAGGCTCGCGATCCGCATAACTGGGTTGTGGTGGGTGAGGAGCAGTCGCGGGAAATCTACAGCTGCATGGTGCGCAAGGATGATCCGCAGTTTCTTGCGTTGGTGAACTCGACACTCGCCGATCTGTACAGTTCGGGTGAGATCAATGGCATCTACCAGCGCTGGTTCCAGCAACCGATTCCGCCCAAAGGCCTGAACCTGGAATTCCCGATGACCAGCGAGCTGAAAGCAATCATCGCCAAACCGGTGAGTGATCCGGTGCAATAGTTTCTGTTTTTTATGTCTTGTAGACCGCGTCGCCGGCCTTCGCGAGCAAGCCCGCTCCCACATTTGATCTGTGTCGTTCAGAGATCAAGTGTGGGAGCGGGCTTGCTCGCGAAGAGGCCCTAGAAGTCACCCCAAAGCTGCTGGGCCACAGCCAACGCCACCACCGGCGCGGTCTCGGTGCGCAACACCCGAGGACCGAGGCGGGCAGCATGGAACCCCGCCGATTTAGCCTGATCGACTTCAGCATCGGACAACCCGCCTTCCGGGCCGATCAAAAACGCCAGCGTCGCCGGTTTCGCATGGCTCACCAATGGTTCGGCCACCGGATGCAGTACCAATTTCAATTCGGCCTCCGTCTGCTTCAGCCAATCGGCCAGCAGCAGCGGCGGATGAATCACCGGCACCCGTGAACGCCCGCACTGCTCGCAAGCGCTGATTGCCACCTGGCGCCAGTGCATCAGGCGTTTGTCGGCGCGTTCATCCTTCAGCCGGACTTCACAGCGGTCGCTGAAGATCGGGGTGATTTCAGTGACGCCCAGTTCGGTGGCTTTCTGAATCGCCCAATCCATCCGCTCGCCACGGGACAAGCCCTGGCCGAGATGGATCGACAATGGCGACTCGACCTGCCCGGCGAAGCTTTCATCGATCTGCACCACGACGCGCTTCTTGCCGACCTCCACCAGCGTGGCGCGAAACTCATGCCCCGAACCGTCGAACAGTTGCAGCGCATCACCCTCGGCCATGCGCAGCACGCGGCTGATGTAATGGGCCTGGGCCTCGGGCAACTCGTGTTCGCCGGTGCTCAAGGGGGCGTCGATAAAGAAGCGGGACAGTCTCATCTTGGGTCTCTGGAAAGTGTTAATCATCTGAATCGGTGTCGACTTCATTCGCGAGCAAGCCCGCTCCCACATTGGAATGCGGTCAACTGTGGGAGCGGGCTTGCTCGCGAAGGCGGCGGCCCGGACACCACAGAATCCCAAATAACTTAGCCCGGATCGCGGAAGCCCGGGTGGAAGTCTTTCGGCACCGAAACACTGACGCTGTCACGGGTGGCAATGTCGATGCCTTCGCTGGCCACTTCGGCCAGAAAGTCGATCTGTTCAGGCGTGATCACGTACGGCGGCAGGAAGTACACCACGCTGCCCAACGGACGAAGTAAAGCACCACGCTCCAACGCATGCTGGAACACTTTCAAGCCGCGACGTTCCTGCCACGGATACGCTTCCTTGGTGGCCTTGTCCTTGACCATCTCGATGGCCAGCACCATGCCGGTCTGGCGCACTTCCGAAACGTTCGGGTGATCGGCCAGGTGCGCGGTGGCGCTGGCCATGCGCTGAGACAGGGCCTTGTTGTTCTCGATGACGTTGTCTTCTTCGAAGATATCCAGCGTCGCCAAGGCTGCCGCGCACGCCAGGGGATTGCCGGTGTAGCTGTGGGAGTGCAGGAAGGCGCGCAGGGTCGGGTAGTCGTCGTAGAACGCGCTGTAGACATCTTCGGTGGTGACGCAGGCCGCCAGCGGCAGGTAACCGCCGGTCAGGGCCTTGGACAGGCAGAGGAAGTCCGGACGGATGCCGGCCTGTTCGCAGGCGAACATCGTCCCGGTGCGGCCGAAGCCGACGGCGATTTCGTCGTGGATCAGGTGCACGCCATAGCGGTCGCAGGCTTCGCGCAGCAGTTTCAGATAAACCGGGTGGTACATGCGCATGCCGCCGGCGCCCTGAATCAACGGCTCGACGATCACTGCGGCGACGGTGTCGTGATTCTCGGCCAGGGTCTGTTCCATGGCGGCGAACATGTTGCGCGAATGTTCCTCCCAGCTCATGCCTTCCGGACGCAGGTAGCAATCGGGGCTCGGCACCTTGATGGTGTCCAGCAGCAGGGCCTTGTAGGTTTCGGTGAACAGCGGCACGTCGCCCACCGACATCGCCGCCATGGTTTCGCCGTGGTAGCTGTTGGTCAGGGTGACGAAGCGCTTCTTGTTCGGCTGGCCGCGGTTGAGCCAATAGTGAAAGCTCATTTTCAGCGCGACTTCGATGCAGGACGAACCGTTATCGGCGTAGAAACATCGGGTCAGGCCTTCCGGCGTCATTTTCACCAGGCGCTCGGACAATTCGATCACTGGCTGATGGCTGAATCCGGCGAGGATTACGTGCTCCAGCTGATCAACCTGGTCCTTGATGCGCTGGTTGATCCGCGGGTTGGCGTGGCCAAACACGTTGACCCACCAGGAGCTGACGGCGTCGAGGTAGCGTTTGCCTTCGAAGTCTTCCAGCCAAACGCCTTCACCGCGTTTGATCGGGATCAGCGGCAGCTGTTCGTGGTCTTTCATCTGGGTGCAGGGATGCCACAACACCGCGAGATCGCGTTGCATCCACTGATTATTCAGGCCCATTTTCAGTCTCCTCGAGGCGGCTCGCGACGTGCGCGGGCAAACAATCGCGCAAGCCTATGCAATGCGCGACGTGGGGACAACCCATTGTGTGGATTGAGCTACTTTGTATAGGTGGATAGACGTCGCTGGCGGCCTTTTGATGGCTGACGTATTCTTCGCGGTTCTTTGGGCCGTCTGGCTCGTAAAACCGCTTTTTCCTCGTGTATTTCGGAGTTCTCTGAATGTCTGCTGGTTGGCTGCGCGCCTGTGCGCTGGTGATGTTGGGGCTGTTCAGCGTGTCTGCGCTGGCCAAGGATAAAACGGCGATCGTGATCGGCGGAGGGCTGTCTGGTCTCACCGCGGCTTACGAACTGCAAAACAAGGGCTGGCAGGTCACCCTGCTGGAAGCCAAATCGAGCATGGGCGGTCGCTCCGGCATGGCCACCAGTGAGTGGATCGGCAACGACAAGACCCAACCGGTTCTGAACAAGTACGTATCGACCTTCAAGCTGAGCACCACGCCGGCCCCAGAGTTCGTGCGGACCCCGGGCTACCTGATTGACGGTGAGTATTTCACTGCTGCCGATCTGGCCACCAAGCAACCGGCTACCAGCGATGCGCTCAAGCGCTACGAAAAGACCCTGGACGATCTGGCGCGCTCGATCGAAGACCCGCAGAACCCGGCGGCCAACAGCACGCTGTTCGCTCTGGACCAGATCAACGTGGCCAACTGGCTCGACCGTCTGAATCTGCCGGCCACGGCTCGTCAATTGGTGAATCAGGAGATTCGTACCCGTTATGACGAACCATCGCGCCTGTCGCTGTTGTACTTCGCACAGCAAAGCCGCGTTTACCGTGGCGTTGCTGACCGTGACTTGCGCGCCTCGCGCTTGGTGGGTGGCAGTCCGGTGCTGGCCCAGGCTTTTGTCAAACAACTGAAAACCATCAAGACCAGCTCCCCGGTCTCGACGATCACCCAGGACAAGGATGGCGTAACCGTCAAAGTCGGCAGCGTCGGCTATCAGGCTGACTACGTCGTCGTGGCCGTTCCATTGCGCGCACTGAACAAGATCCAGATGACCCCGTCGCTGGATGCCCAGCACATGGGCGCGATCAAGGGCACCAACTACGGCTGGCGCGACCAGATCATGCTGAAGTTCAAGACGCCAGTGTGGGAAAGCAAGGCGCGCATGACCGGCGAGATCTACAGCAACGCCGGTCTGGGCATGTTGTGGGTTGAGCCGGCGCTGAAGGGCGGCGCCAACGTGGTGATCAACATTTCCGGCGACAACGCCCGGGTGATGCAGGCTTTCGGCGACAAGCAGATGGCCGATCAGGTGTTGATTCGCCTGCACGCTTTTTATCCACAGGCGCGCGGTTCGTTCACCGGCTATGAGATCCGCCGCTACAGCACCGACCCATCGATGGGCGGCGCTTACCTGGCGTTCGGTCCTGGCCAGATCAGCAAGTACTGGCGTCTGTGGGAGCGTCCGATTCAGCGTGTAACCTTTGCTGGCGAACACACTGACACTTTGTACCCAGGCACGCTGGAAGGTGCATTGCGCACCGGTCAGCGGGCAGCCAGTCAGGTAGAAGACCTGGCGGCCGGCAAGTCGTTTGAACCCGCGAAAGTTGTTCCGGCAGCGACCGCTGCGACGGCCGGCGCGGTGGCAGCGAAGAAAGGCAATTTCTTCACCAACCTGTTCATTGGTTCTGACGACAAACCGGCACCGGTCAAAGCGCCAGAGCCAGTGGCTCCGGTTGCTCCGGCACCGGCTCCAACACCTGCGCCGGCCCCAGCGCCAGCGCCGGTCGAAGCACCGAAACCAGCGGAACCGGTGAAAGCCGAACCCGCCAAAAAAGCCCCGGCCAAAGCTGCGGCGAAAAAACCTGCGGCCAAAAAGGCCCCGGCGAAGAAAGTTGAACCGGCCAAGAAGCCAGCGGCCAAACCTGCTGCGACTCCGGCAACGGATACCAAAGCGCAGTAAGCTTTGGGACTAAAAAACGCGGCAGAAATGCCGCGTTTTTTTATGCCCGAAGAAAACCAAAATCAAGAATCGAATAAACCTTATGGTGCAGGTGTTCTTTAGTTGGACGTCATTTTTTATTACACATGGGTCTTTAATCTTTCCTTAACTCACCTATTTCAGACTCTTGATCGTATTTCTCGATATTTCAAAGCGAAATTTTCCGCTTTAACTCGATAGATAACTCGATAGTCTTGTTCGCAGTTCTCACAGGATTTGGGCAATGCAGCTACGTAATTCTTCTTCGCGCTACGGTTGGGTCAGCATCTTCATGCACTGGGGCGTGGCGCTGGCGGTCTTCGGTCTGTTTGCGTTGGGCTTGTGGATGGTCGGTCTCGACTACTACAGCACCTGGCGCAAAGACGCGCCCGACTTGCACAAGAGCATTGGCCTGGTGTTGTTAGCCGTCATGGTCCTACGGGTCCTGTGGCGTTTTATCAGCCCGCCGCCACCCGCACTTGAAAGCTATAGCCGCATGACGCGCCTTGGCGCCAAGTTCGGCCATTCGTTCCTGTATCTCAGTCTGTTCGCTGTGATGATTGCCGGTTACCTGATTTCCACCGCAGAAGGTGTCGGGATTCCGGTGTTTGGCCTGTTTGAAGTCCCTGCATTGATTTCCGGACTACCGGATCAGGCAGACACCGCCGGTGTGATTCATCTGTACCTGGCGTGGGTGCTGGTAATTTTTTCCGGTCTCCATGCGTTGGCAGCACTGAAGCACCACTTTATCGATCGTGATGCGACCCTCTCTCGAATGCTGGGGCGCAAAGCCTGACGTTCAACCTCGACTCCCAAGGAATAGAAAGCATGTTGAAAAAGACTCTCGCCGCTCTGGCAATCGGTTCTGCTCTGCTGTCCGCCAACGTGATGGCGGCTGACTACGTCGTCGACAAGGAAGGCCAGCACGCCTTCGTTGACTTCAAGATCAGCCACCTGGGCTACAGCTTCATCACCGGTACCTTCAAGGATATCGACGGCAAGTTCAGCTTCGACGCTGCCAAGCCAGAAGACAGCAAGATCGAGTTCAATGTGAACACCGCCAGCGTGTTCACCAACAACGCCGAACGTGACAAGCACATCGCCAGCGGCGATTTCCTGAACGCGAGCAAATTCGCTAAAGCCACGTTTGTTTCCACCAGCGTCAAATCCACCGGCAAAAACGCCGCTGGCAAAGACACTGCTGACGTGAGCGGTAACTTGACTATCGCGGGCGTGACCAAGCCGATCGTGGTCAAGGCCACTTTCCTGGGTGAAGGCAAGGATCCGTGGGGCGGCTACCGTGCTGGCTTCGAAGGCACCACCAACCTCAAGCGCTCCGATTTCGGCAAGCAGAAAGACCTGGGCCCACAGTCCGACGCGGTCGAGTTGTACGTGACGTTTGAAGGTGTGAAAGCGAAGTAATGCTGAGACAGTAGGAGCTGCCGCAGGCTGCGATCTTTTGATCTTATAAAGATCGTCCGAACGCGGCCCGAGCCTTCGCCAGCTCCTACAGAAGCAGTTCGCAGCACAAACAAAAATGCCCCGGATCGTGAGATCAGGGGCATTTTTTGTTACTGCGTTAAATCAGCGATTGCGGGTCAGCAACGCTGGTTTCTCGCCGCGCGGACGGCCTGGCAGTTGATCAAGTTGCTCAGGAGTCGGGAAACGATCGGTTTTCGACTCCTTGTGAATGATCTTCGGTGCCGGGCCGCGCGGGTTTTGCACGGCCGGTTCCGAACGCGGCTGGTCGTCGGTGCGGGCCGGGCGGCGGTTGCGGGACTCTTCGCGACGGGCCTGGCCGTCACGTGGAGCACCGTTGCGTGGGCCGCTGCGCTTGGCCGGCGGAGTGCCGGTGGTGGCGCCATCGCTGCTGCGTGGGCCGCTTTGACGACCCTGAGGCTTGGCGCCGCCGGTGCGCGGAGCACCTGCGCCAGCTGTCGTGCCTTGTGCCGGAGCACCCGGACGGCGGCCACGGCCCTGAGCCGGTTTGGCTTGGGGAACGTAGTCGACGCGGTTACCGAAGTTATCGATATCGTCGTCCAGGAACTCGTCCGGAGCTCGGTCTGCAGCAGCAGCGCGTGGCGCTGGACGCTGTTGCTCGCGAGCCGGAGTGCCTTCACGTGGCTTGTGTTCACGCGCCGGACGATCACCACGGCCAGTGGCTGCAGGTTTTTCCTTGCCGCCCTTGTCCTTGCCTTTGTCTTTACGACCGCCGCCACCGCCGGTGCCGTTCGGACCGTCGCCGCGCGGGCCACGTGGGTTGCGCGGGTTACGCACATCCGGACGCTCGCGAACTTCAGGTTTCTCGGCTTCTACAGCGCTGGAATCGAAGCCCATCAGGTTGCCGTCGGCAATCTTCTGCTTGGTCATGCGCTCGATGCTTTTCAGCAGCTTTTCTTCGTCCGGAGCAACCAGCGAGATCGCTTCGCCCGAACGACCGGCACGGCCAGTACGGCCGATACGGTGAACGTAGTCTTCGTCGACGTTTGGCAGTTCGAAGTTGACCACGTGTGGCAACTGATCGATGTCCAGGCCGCGAGCGGCGATGTCGGTGGCGACCAGGATGCGCACTTCACCAGCCTTGAAGTCGGCCAGGGCTTTGGTGCGAGCGTTCTGGCTCTTGTTACCGTGGATCGCAACGGCGCTGAGGCCGTGTTTGTCCAGGTACTCGGCCAGACGGTTGGCGCCGTGCTTGGTGCGGGTGAACACCAGCACCTGTTCCCAGGCGCCAGCGGTGATCAGGTGGGCCAGCAGCGAACGCTTGTGGTTGGCTGGCAGACGGAATACGCGCTGTTCGATACGCTCGACCGTGGTGTTCGGCGGCGTGACTTCGATGCGTTCCGGGTTGTGCAGCAGCTTGCCGGCGAGGTCGGTGATGTCTTTGGAGAAAGTCGCCGAGAACAGCAGGTTCTGGCGTTTGCTCGGCAGACGGGCGAGGACCTTTTTCACGTCATGGACGAAGCCCATGTCGAGCATGCGGTCGGCTTCGTCCAGCACGAGGATTTCCACGTGGGACAAATCGACGCTGCCTTGACCGGCGAGGTCGAGCAGGCGGCCAGGGCAGGCCACCAGCACGTCAACACCGCGGGACATGGCCTGAACCTGTGGGTTCATGCCGACGCCGCCGAAGATGCAGGCGCTGACGAACTTCAGGTCACGGGCATAGACCTTGAAGCTCTCGTGTACTTGAGCCGCGAGTTCGCGGGTAGGGGTCAGGACCAGTACGCGCGGTTGGCGCGGGCCGTGACGCTGGGATTTGTCCGGGTGACCGTTGGGGAACAACCGCTCCAGAATCGGAAGGGCGAAGCCGCCGGTTTTGCCAGTACCTGTCTGAGCCGCGACCATCAGGTCGCGACCTTGCAACACGGCGGGAATGGCCCGCTGTTGCACCGGAGTAGGCTCGGTATAGCCCGCTGCCTCGATGGCGCGGACTAAAGCCTCGGAGAGACCGAGGGAAGCAAAGGACATGAGTAATCCTGTTTTAGTTAGGGCTTGGCCCAATGGGAGTCTTGCCTGGCGCGAATGGCGTTTAAGAGGAACGCAATCCCGTCCGGTCCTGCTGGGCCAAGAAGGCTCATCTGGAGTGCTCGCGCGGGCTGAAAAGCTGCGCTGTAGCGGGGTCGAGATGCCTTGAACAAGTCCGAGCGTCCGGGCGTGAGCCTGGCGGGAAGGCCGGAGTATAACAGAGCAATCACTGCGCGCCGCTTTCCTGCTGCTCAACGGTTTTTCCATTGGCGGCGGTGGTTCTGGTGGTTTTTACCTCGGCAGCCGGATCGGCGCCATAACGGGCGCTCAATTCAGCGTACGCAGGCTCGCGCTTGAAGCGTTTGAGTTCGGCGCCGAAGCGCTGCACCAACAAGTCCATGCCGGCGTTGCGGCGTACTGCCAGGAACTGGCTCTGGTGGCTGATGACGGTCGGGTTCTCGGTAATCTTGTCGCGGATGCCCAATTCGTCGAGCAGGTGCTGACCGACCCTGCGATCAGTGATCAGCAGGTCGATCCGTCCGCGTACCAGTTTGCCGAAGTTGGCTTCATGGGTCGGCGCTGGCTCGCGAGTGAACAGGGTCGACTCGCGAAAGTCCTGGCTGTACAGATAGCCTGGGGAAGTGCCGATGGTCAGCCCTTTCAGGTCGGCCAGGGTGCGGAAAGGGTGGGGCCGTTCATTGGCGTAGAACATCACGAATTCCACTTCTGACAGCGGCTCGCCGGGGTAGAGCAGGGTGGCGTCGCGCTCATCGCTGTGGAAGATGTCCAGCGCGCCGTCTGCCTGGCCCGTTTCGAGCATCGACAGGCAGCGTTTCCACGGCAGGAACTGCCAATCCACTTCGATGCCCAGGCGTTTGAAGACGATGGCGGTGGTTTCGTAGTCCAGTCCCAGGGATTTGCCGTTTTCCTCATACACGTACGGCGCCCAGGGTTCGGTGACAATGCGCAGCTTCTCGCCCTGAGCGGCGAAGCTCAGGCAAGTAAAAAGAAACACGGTCAGTAACTGCGCGATCAAAGGCATGGCTTGAGATTACGACGAGAAACCGGAAAGAGCCAGAAACGGGATCCAGAAGCTCTAACTCAGAGTGTTGCTGCACAATAAAAGGGCGTTAAAAGCAAAAGATCGCAGCCTCGTTTCACTCGACAGCGCCTACAGGGGATTGCGTGCCCTGTAGGAGCTGTCGAGTGAAACGAGGTTGCGATCTTTTGGTCTTGCTTTTAGCGCGGCAACTTCAGATTGTTCCACACCGCCAGGCTCGGTTCGGCCTGGTTCAGCGTGTAGAAGTGCAGCCCTGGAGCGCCACCCTGCAGCAGGCGTTCGCACATCTCGGTGATGACTTGCTCACCAAAGCTTTGAATGCTTTGGGTGTCGTCGCCGTAGGCTTCCAGCTGCTTGCGGATCCAGCGCGGGATTTCCGCACCGCAGGCATCGGAGAAGCGCGCCAGCTTGCTGTAGTTGGTGATCGGCATGATCCCCGGAACGATCGGGATGTTCACGCCCATCGCCCGTACACGCTCGACGAAGTAGAAGTAGCTGTCGGCGTTGAAGAAGTACTGGGTGATCGCACTGTTGGCGCCAGCGTTGGCCTTGCGCACGAAGTTGGTCAGATCGTCTTCGAAATTGCGCGCTTGCGGGTGCATTTCCGGGTAGGCAGCGACTTCGATGTGGAAATGATCGCCAGTCTCTTCACGAATGAATTCAACCAGGTCATTGGCGTGGCGCATTTCACCACTGGCCATGCCCATGCCGGAAGGCAGGTCACCGCGCAGGGCAACGATACGGGTGATGCCGGCCGCCTTGTATTGGGTCAGCAGGCCACGCAAGTCGTCCTTGCTGTCGCCAACGCAGGACAAATGCGGTGCGGCAGGGACTTTGACTTCGCTTTCGAGCTGCAACACGGTGTTGAGGGTGCGATCACGGGTCGAACCACCAGCGCCGTAGGTGCAGGAGAAGAAGTCAGGGTTGTAGGTCGCCAGATGACGGGCAGTAGCGATCAGTTTTTCATGCCCAGCGTCGGTCTTCGTAGGGAAGAACTCGAAGCTGTAGCGACGTTCTTGGGACATGGTCATATCCTTGGAAGCACGTAAGCCGGAGGCTTGCACGTCCCAATGTGGGAGCGGGCTTGCTCGCGAATGCGGTGGGTCAGACGACATTAATGTTGAATGATAAACCGCCTTCGCGAGCAAGCCCGCTCCCACAAGGGAGAGCAGGCAGCAGGTCCAATCAGTAGCGGTAAGCGTGCGGCTTGAACGGACCTTCAACGGTCACGCCGATGTAGTCGGCCTGGGTCTTGGTCAGTTGAGTCACAACGCCGCCGAAACCGCGAACCATTTCCAGGGCCACTTCTTCGTCGAGTTTCTTCGGCAGTACTTCAACGGTCAGGCGCTCGGCTTTCTGGGCTGGCGACAGGTCGGCGTACTTCTGGCCGAACAGGAAGATCTGAGCCAGAACCTGGTTGGCGAACGAACCGTCCATGATGCGGCTCGGGTGGCCGGTTGCGTTACCCAGGTTAACCAGACGGCCTTCGGCCAGCAGGATCAGGTAGTCGTCGTTCTGAGCGTCGAATGCGCCAGGGCCGGTACGGTGGATCTTGTGAACCTGTGGCTTCACTTCTTCCCATGCCCAGTTCTTGCGCATGAAAGCGGTGTCGATTTCGTTGTCGAAGTGGCCGATGTTGCAGACAACAGCGCGCTTCTTCAGGGCTTTGAGCATGTTCGCGTCGCAAACGTTGACGTTACCGGTGGTGGTCACGATCAGGTCGATCTTGCCCAGCAGCGCTTTGTCGATGCTTGCTTCAGTGCCGTTGTTGATACCGTCGATGAACGGCGAAACCAGCTCGTAACCGTCCATGCAGGCTTGCATGGCGCAGATCGGGTCGACTTCGGAGACTTTAACGATCATGCCTTCCTGACGCAGGGACTGGGCCGAACCCTTGCCCACGTCACCGTAACCGATGACCAGCGCTTGCTTGCCGGACAACAGGTGGTCGGTACCACGCTTGATCGCATCGTTCAGGCTGTGACGGCAGCCGTACTTGTTGTCGTTCTTGCTCTTGGTTACCGAGTCATTGACGTTGATGGCCGGGATTTTCAGCTCGCCCTTGGCCAGCATGTCCAGCAGGCGGTGAACGCCAGTGGTGGTTTCTTCGGTGACGCCGTGGACGCGGTCCAGGATCGCCGGGTATTTCTTGTGCAGCAGCTCGGTCAGGTCGCCGCCGTCGTCGAGGATCATGTTGGCATCCCAAGGCGTGCCATCTTTGAGGATGGTTTGCTCCAGGCACCACTCGTACTCTTCTTCAGTTTCGCCTTTCCAGGCGAAAACCGGGATACCGGCAGCGGCGATAGCGGCAGCGGCCTGGTCTTGAGTCGAGAAAATGTTGCAGGACGACCAGCGTACTTCGGCACCCAGGGCAACCAGGGTTTCGATCAGCACGGCAGTCTGAATGGTCATGTGGATGCAGCCGAGGATCTTCGCGCCTTTGAGCGGCTGCTCACCGGCGTATTTGCGGCGCAGACCCATCAGGGCTGGCATTTCGGATTCGGCGATGATGGTTTCGCGACGGCCCCAGGCAGCCAGGGACATGTCGGCAACTTTGTAATCGTTAAAATCTGCAGGCGTGATAACAGCGCTCATGATGAGCCTCCATTCGTAATGTATGCGAATGGGCGCCGTTGTGCGTTTAGTGTCTGACCGATAACGGTCAAGCAACGCCCCATCCGAGCCTGACAGGTCGAACCTGCTGCAGCGCCCCTCGGACAGGTGGCGGGAAAACGGTATCAATGGAACGTTACCGTTTTGAAACGGTGGCGATTATAGCCGTGTGAGCGATACTTCCAAAGCGTTTCTGTTGGTCAATGTCTGAACGGTAATCGAGGCCATAGCCGATGCTTGATAGAGCTCTAGGTCGGGCTCTGCCATGATGCCTACCATCATTCGGCAAGACGCTCAGGAGTGAATATGAATTTCCACACCCGCAAATGGGTAAAACCCGAAGACCTCAACCCCAACGGCACGCTGTTCGGCGGCAGCCTGTTGCGCTGGCTCGACGAAGAAGCGGCGATTTACGCCATCGTCCAATTGGGCAATCAGCGAGTGGTCACCAAGTACATTTCCGAGATCAACTTCGTCAGCGCCTCGCGCCAGGGCGACATCATCGAACTGGGCATCACCGCCACCGAGTTCGGTCGCACCTCCATCACCCTGAAGTGCGAAGTGCGTAACAAGATCACTCGCAAAAGCATCCTGACGGTGGAGAAGATTGTCTTCGTCAATCTGGGCGAAGACGGCTTGCCTGCGCCGCACGGCCGGACCGAGATCACGTACGTCAAAGACCAGTTCAAGGATGATGTCGCCAGCGAGTGAGATCGGCGGTGCGCCCTTCGCGAGCAAGCCCGCTCCCACATTTGATCTTCAGCGAACACAAACGCTGTTAACGACTGAGATCCACTGTGGGAGCGGGCTTGCTCGCGAAGGCGGTCTACCGGTCAACGATGATTTGGCTGACCACTGAACAGCGCCGAACCCTGCGTGTCGTACCTACATGACACGCCACTGGTTCCGGAGCTTTATGGACGCGCAAAAAGACGGCAAGACCCCGAACCTCTCGCCTGAAGAGCAGCACGACGTCGAAAAGAGCCAGCCACCGCGGGCGGCGGTGCTGCACGAAATCATCCGCACCCAGGGCGATCAGGAACTCGAGCGCAGTGTCGCCGCCTTGTGGTGGTCGGCGCTGGCCGCCGGCCTGACCATGGGCCTGTCGCTGATGGCCATGGGGCTGCTCAATTCCCGTCTGCCGGACGGCGAAGGCTTTAAGGTGATCGCCAGTTTCGGTTACTGCGCAGGCTTTCTCGCGGTGATCCTCGCCCGTCAGCAGTTGTTCACCGAGAACACCCTGACGGCGGTGCTGCCGATCATGACCAAACCCACACTGAGCAATTTCGGTCGGTTGCTACGCCTGTGGTCGGTGGTGCTGGTGGGCAACCTCTGCGGCACGTTGCTGGTGGCGTATGTGATGCTGAATCTGCCGATTTTCGACAGCAAGACCGACCTGGCCTTCCTCGATATCGGGCGCAAGATCATGGAGAACGACGCCAGCCAGATGTTCGCCAAAGGCATTGTGTCGGGCTGGATGATCGCCACCATGGTCTGGATGATTCCGTCCATGGAGAGCGCGAAGATGTGGATCATCATCCTCATCACCTACCTCATGGCGCTGGGGGATTTCACCCATATCGTGGTCGGTTCGGCCGAGGTCTCGTATCTGGTGTTTGCCGGTGAGTTGCCGTGGAAGGATTTCTGGCTGGTGTTCGCCGGGCCGACGCTGGCGGGGAACATCATCGGCGGCAGCTTCATCTTCGCGCTGATCAGCCATGCACAGATTCGCAGCGAGAGCGGGCCGCCGAAGAAGTCTACGGATCAAGGCCCTGAGCCCGACCCGCAGAAGACCAAAAAGTAGTCAGTGATGTTCGGCCTGTGCCGCTGGCGCAGGCTCATCCTTGGTCACGTGCTTGACCAGTTTGCCAATGCTCAAACCCTGCAACAGGATCGACGACAGCACCACGATGTAGGTGATGCTCAGCAGCAAGTCACGCTCCGGACCCAGCGGCAAGGCCAGGGCCAGTGCCACCGAAACACCCCCGCGCAAACCACCCCAGGTCAGAATCCGGATCGTCCCGCGCGGCACTGTGCGCCAGCGCCGCAACAACACAATGGCCGGCGCCACCGTCAGCAGGCGCGAAAGCAGAATCGCCAGCGCCAGCAAACTCGCCGCCAGTACGTGCAACCAGTTGAACGGCAGCAGCAACAACTCCATGCCGATCAGTGCGAATAGCAGGGCGTTGAGCATGTCATCGAGCAATTCCCAGAAACCGTCCAGGTACTTGCGAGTCATGTCGTTCATCGCCAGATTGCGGCCCAGGTTGCCGATGATCAGGCCCGCGACCACCATCGCGATCGGAGCGGAGACGTGCAGTTCCGACGCCATGGCCGAGCCGCCGATCACCAGCGCCAGGGTCAACATCACCTCGATCTGATGCTGCTCGATGCTCTTGATCATCAGGTACACCAGGTAACCGATCAGCCCACCAAACAGCACGCCGCCAATCGCCTCGTGGACGAACAGCATGGCCGTGGCGCCGACGGTCGGGGTTTCGCCGAGTTGCGCGATGCCCAGCAACACGGTGAACACCACCACGGCGGTGCCATCGTTGAACAGCGACTCGCCGACGATGGTGGTTTTCAGTGGCTTGGAGGCGTTGGCGGTCCGCAGTACGCCGAGGACCGCGATCGGGTCGGTGGGGGAGATCAGCGCGCCGAACAGCAGGCAATAAAGGAAACTCACGTGCCAGCCGAACAGGGCAAAAATGTAATAGGCGAGGCTGCCGATCACGGCGGTGGCGATCAACACGCCGAAGGTTGCCAACAAACCGATGGGCCAGCGATGGCTGCGCAGGTCATTCAGGTTGACGTGCAGGGCGCCGGCAAACAGCAGGAAGGACAGCATCCAGTTCATCAGCAGATCGCCGAAGTCGATCTGGCCGATCAGCTGTTGCACACGATCTTCGAGACCGGGGTAGCCGATGAAACTCAAGCCTTGCAGCAGCAGGGAAAACATCAGCGCGGTGACCATGACGCCGATGGTCGGGGGCAGGCCGATGAAGCGGAAATTCACGTAGGTGAGGAGCGTGGTGAGGCAGATAAATGCAGCGACAAGTTCAAGCATCCGGGGTCCTTGGATGGGAGTTGGAGGAAAAGGTTTGGGCAGGTGCACCGCGTCAGCTTCTTCGCGAGCAAGCCCGCTCCCACATTGGATTTCGGTAGCTCACAATATCTGTGTTCACTGGAGATCCACTGTGGGAGCGGGCTTGCTCGCGAAAGCATTGTCATGGGCGATGCAGTTAATCAGCCGGGCACATTGACCGCAGCAGCCCCGCGACGTTGCAGATAGATGTAGAAAAGCGCCGTCAGCACCGTCAAGCCACTGACCAGCGCGCCGGTCCACGGCAAGTCCGCCAGATCCGCTCCACTGGCGACCACCAATCCGCCAATCCACGCACCTGCCGCGTTGCCGAGGTTGAACGCGCTCTGGTTCAACGTTGAGCCCAGATTCGGCGCTTCATGGGCCTGATCGATGATCAGCAGTTGCAAAATCGGGCACAGGGCAAACGCGAAGATGCCCCACAACACCAGCGTGATCGCTGCCGGGATCACCGAGTGACTGGTCTGTGTGAAGGCGGCCAGCACAACCAGCACGGCCAACGCCATGCCCACCAGCGACGGCAGCAATCGACTGTCAGCCAAGCGACCGCCGAGGATGCTGCCCGCGGTCAATCCGACCCCGAATAGCAGCAGCATGATGGTCACGCCATGCGGGCTGACGCCGGTTATGTCTTGCAGGATGGGGGCAATGTAAGTGAAGACGCTGAACAGGCTGGTCGAAGCCAGCACGCTCATGCCCAGCGCCAGCAACACGTTGACCTTGCCCAGTACTTTGAACTCGCTGGCGAGGTTGGCCTTGTCCATGGCGATGTCCTTCGGCAACCAGACCCACTGCGCAATCGCAGCAATCACGCCGATTACCGACACCGCCCAGAACGTCGAGCGCCAGCCGGCGTATTGCCCGAGCGCGGTGCCCAATGGCACGCCCAGCACATTGGCTAGCGTCAGGCCGGTGAACATCATCGCAATTGCCTGGGCGCGTTTGTTCGGTGCCACCAAACCGGCGGCGACCACCGAACCGATGCCGAAGAACGCACCATGGCAGAGCGCGGTGACCACCCGCGCGGCCATCAGCGTGGCGTAGTTCGGCGCCAATGCACAAAGAATGTTGCCGAGGATGAACATCAGGGTCATGCCCAGCAGCGTGGCTTTACGCGGCATGTTGGCGGTGCCGACCGCGAGGATCGGCGCACCGAACACCACGCCCAAGGCGTAGCCGGTGATCAGCAGACCCGCGTGGGGAATGCTCACGGCGAGGTCGCGGGCGACATCGGGCAGCAAGCCCATGATGACGAACTCAGTGGTGCCGATGCCGAACGCGGCAACAGCGAGGGCAAGCAAGGCGAGTGGCATGCGCATGGTCTCTGTCGGTAGTCTTGACGCTCTGATCAGGCATACGCATGCCGACGCCCGTTCTCGACGAGAGCGGGCGGTGGCAAAAATTTATTGGAATTAGTCTGTGCGCAACTGAGTGCGGCGTGGTCGCTTGCAGTATAAACAGCTGCTGATATATGGCGAATCAATTATCTCCCCCCTGCTTCATGTAGAAAGGAGCATGGGAGGGGGGCGGTCAACAAAAGGAGTGTGCCGTGCTTGCAACATCACTGGTGTTAGTAGCGGCGCTGTTGCACGCGGCGTGGAATACCCTGATCAAATTCAGTGCGGAACGGCTGCTGGTGGTGGCCTGCATGGACAGCGTTGCAATGCTGTTTGTCGCGCTGATGCTGCCGTTCGTGGCGTTGCCACCCCTGGACATCTGGCCGTGGATTCTGGCGTCGGCGGCGTTTGAATTGCTCTATCGCTATTTGCTGATCCAGGCCTATCGGGTTGGTGATCTCGGGCTGGTCTATCCGCTGATGCGTGGCTTGTCGCCGCTGGTAGTGCTGGCACTGACGCTGATTTTTGCCGGGGAAGTGCTGACGAACCAGCAGATCTTCGGGATTCTGCTGATCCCGTTCGGCATGCTTTGCCTGCTCTGGCAGGGCGGCGGCGGAGCGCGATTGCCGTGGTCGATGCTGCCGGTGGTGGCGTTGATCGGCCTGTGCATCGGCTGCTACACCTTCATCGATGGCCAGGCGTTGCGGCGCTGGTCGCATCCGCTGGATTACCTGGTGTGGGTCACGTTGCTCAGCGCCTGGCCGTTCCCGTTACTGGCGCTGGTGCGTAAGCGACCGGCCTTCATGTTGTTCTGGCGTGAACAGTGGCGACTGGGGTTGGCGGTCGGGTTTTGCGTGTTGTTCAGCTACGCTCTGGTGCTGTGGGCCATGCAGCTGGGCTCGATTGCCGAAGCGGCGGCATTGCGCGAAATCAGCGTAATTCTGGTGGTGCTGTTCGGCATGCGTTACCTGAAAGAACCTTTCGGCAGGCCACGGCTCTTAGCCTGTGGGTTGGTACTGATCGGCATGCTGGTGATGAAGTTTTGACTGGAGCTCGACTCTTGAAACTTGAAGAAGGGATTGCGATATGACGGTTGCTCTGTGGTGCATTTTGATCGCGATTTTCCTGCCCTATATCTGCACGGGCATCGCCAGGGCCTGTGGCGGGTTCAGACTGAAAGACAACTATGACCCCCGTGACTTTCTCGAGTCACTGAATGGTTTGGGCCGACGCGCGTATACGGCACATTTGAACAGTCTTGAAGTGATTCCCGCGTTCGCGGCGGCGGTGATCGTTGCGCACCTGGCCGGCAATGCCGAACTGGTGACGATCAATGTGCTGGCGGTGTTGTTCATCACCAGTCGGCTGCTGTACATCATTTGCTACTTGGCGGACTGGGCGATTTTGCGGTCGCTGATGTGGTTGGTGGGGATGGGGTTGATCGTCAGTTTCTTTGTGGTGTCGGTTTAAGAGCAAGCTCGAAAGATCGCAGCCTTCGGCAGCTCCTACTTTGATCGGGTGTGAATACGATTCTGTAGGAGCAGGCGACGCCAGCGATCTTTTGACTTTAAAGCTTGTCGGTCACCTGCGGCACTTGAGGCAGGGCTGCGCCTTTAGGCCAGAGCATCCAGATCTGCCCTTGTTGTTTCATGTCGCCAGCCAATTGCCCGGCCGCCTCGCCGGTGCCCCAGAACAGGTCTGCACGGACTTCACCGGCAATTGCGCCGCCGGTGTCCTGAGCGGCAACCGGGCGTACCAGTGCGGTACCGTCCGGTTTAGTGGTCGATAACCACAACAGACTGCCCAGCGGAATCACTTTGCGATCCACCGCCGCGCTGTAGCCGGCGGTCAGCGGTACGTTCAGCGAGCCGCGAGGTCCTTCGTTGCTGTCCGGGTTGCGGGTGAAGAATACGTAGCTGGGGTTGCTGCCCAGCAGTTCCGGAATGCGCGTCGGATTGGCCTTGGCCCAATGGCTGATGGCGCCCATGGTCACTTCTTCTTTTTTCAGCTCGCCCTGGTCCACCAGCCAGCGGCCGATCGGTCGATACGGGTGACCGTTCTGGTCGGCATACGCGATGCGCAACTGGCGGCCATCATCGAGCTGGATACGACCCGAGCCCTGGATTTGCAGAAATTGCAGGTTCATCGGGTCGGTCAGCCAGGCAACAACCGGTGCCTTGACCCCTTTGGTTTCAATCGTGGCCGCATCGTCGTAAGGCTTGAGCACGCGACCTTCGAGTCGTCCGCGCAGGCGTTTGCCTTTGAGTTCCGGATAAATGCTGTCCAGAGAGACGATGATCATGTCCTCGGGCACACCGTACACCGGGATGTTCGCCACTTCGGTCTGGGTCAGGCTGCCGGGGTAGACCGGCTCGTAATAGCCGGTGATCAAGCCGCTGGGATTGTCATTGGCGGCGCGCAGGCCGTAAACGTCGAGGTTCTGCTTGAGGAAGCCACGAATGTCGCTGGCGGTTTGCGGCACGTTGGCGGCAGCCGCACACGTCGAGCCCCACACCGGGTCGGCTTTGAGCCGGGTGCAGGCGCTGCGCCACGAACCGAAGCCGGCGACCAGGTCGTTGTCGGACACCGTCGGAAGTGCTTCCCACGTGGCGCTGGAGTAGGTGGCCAGGGCGTGGGTTTTCGGTTGGTTGTTGTCGCCACCGGTGCAGCCCGCAAGCACGGCCACCATCGGAAGGGTCCAGGCGAGGTTGTGACGCCATGCCTTGAAACGGCTGTTCATGGAGTAATTCCTTTGTCGGTTGCCTGAGTGCTCCATGCGCTCAAACAACCCGTATTGATAATAGGGCTATTGGTCTTTGCCGATGACGCGAGGATACTGGCCGCCGTTTCCCGTGACTTGAAGCCACCATGACTCTTAAAAGACTTTCTGTTGTATTGCTGGCCTGCCTGACGTTGTCTGCCTGCGGTGGTGTCGATCCCAACTCGCCGCTGGGCCAGCGCAAGGCGATCTTCAAGCAAATGCTCAAGACCGGCGAAGACCTGGGCGGCATGTTGCGTGGCCGCATCCCGTTTGACGGTCCGAAATTCGCTGACGGTGCCGTGAAGCTCGATGCGTTGTCCCGTGAACCCTGGAAACATTTCCCGCAGGTGCGCGAAGAAGATCACACCAGCGCCAAGAGCGATGTCTGGCAGAAACAGGAACACTTTCAGGACATGGCTCGCACCCTTGAAGCCGCCACCGGTGACTTGGTGATTGCCAGCAAGGTTCAGCCTTACAAGGCCAGTAACCTTGGGCCGGCGGTGCAGAAGGTCGAAGATGCCTGCAGTGCCTGCCATAAAGAGTTTCGGGATCACTGATCCTTACTTATCCAGCTCATCAAGTGCGTCCTGCAATTCCTTGCGGGACTCGGCGAGTTTGTCTTTGCGCTTGTTGATCTTCTCGGCGTCGCCTTTCTTCATGGCCTTGTCCAGATCAGCCTGACGCTTGCTGACTTCGTGCTTGGCGTCGAGCACCTTGTTTTCCCGTTCTTTCTTCAGGGAGGCATCGGTGCAATGAGCCGTGACTTCGCTCAGTGCCGTTTCAAGGCCTGCCTGCTGATCGGCGTTACCGTGAGACTTGGCCAGTTCAATCTGATTGATGATGCCCTGCTTCTTTGCGGCGCAGCCGGTCAGCCCTGGAGCTTCTTCGGCGGCCATCAGTGGAGCGGCCAGCACGCTGCAAAGGGTCAACAGGGCGAGCGGTGAAAGAAGTTTCATAAAAGCTCCATGTGAAAAAGCGATCGGGTCGATGTGGCGATGGGGTGTTTGAGCCCGGCGGCACCATTGGGTTCCCGGGTTCCCGAGCATCGCCGGCCGCTAAAAACCGTCAATCCCCGCAACACGTAATGTTTCACTCAAGGCCAGGACCTGCGGGTCGCGGAAAAATGCGCTCAATTGCGCTGCGCGTCCCGGGCCGATGCCGGCTTCTGCCTGCCATTGTTCGATATTTCGTTGTGCCAGTTCCTGCCATGAATCGGCGAGCCGCGCCTGGCCGGTCGGCGGTAAACCCAGGGCTTTGAGCCAGCGAGCGAAAGGGCGTTGTCGGGCACTGTTGAAACTGTTCAAAAGACGAGCGCTGCTGCGTTCGCCGAAGCCGTCAATGTTAGCAAGCTCTTGAGCATCGAGGGTCAACCAATCCAGCAGGCCATTCAGGCGGCCTGTTTCGAAAAGTTTCTCCCAAGTGCCGGGACCGACATGGGGCAGGGCCAGTCCCTGCTTGCCGCTGAGCCAGGTCAGTCGGGCGAGGAATTGGCTTTCGCACCCCGGTGTCGGCTGCCAGCAACTCAAATGATGAAAGTCCTCCGCCAGCGGTACGCTCAATTCAGCGCGTTCGGTACTGCGCAGCATGACGCCGTCAAGCCTGGGAATGGTCAGGCCTGCCAGGCTGATGGCGACCTGATCTCCGGGCCGGATATCAAGTGCTTCCCAGCGTTGCAGTGAGCTCACACTGACTCGCTTGATCTGCCGGTCATCGAGCATTACCGGCGTCAGTTCCAGTACCGGGGTGATTCGTCCGGTCCGTCCAATCTTGAAATGGACTTTGCGCACCTCGGCCAGGGCCTGGGCAAAAGGGTATTTCCAGGCGACGCTCCAATAAGGCGGTTTAGCCTGCCAGCGCTCGGCGGGTGGACGCTGATCCTGGCGCAGGACGATGCCATCGCTGGTGAAGGGCATGGGCGAGCGATACCAGTGATCGCGCCAGCGTTCAGCGTCGGCAAATACCGTGATCGAGTGACTGTAAGCTGCGGTGCTCGGAAAGCCCAACTCATCCAGGGCTGCGACGCGGGCGGGCAAACTGGCCGGGCCTTGGGGCCAGTCCCAGACAAACAGGCCGATCCCGGCGGCTTGCTCAGTGCTTAACTTTTTGCGAGCCATCAAGCCGGCCACTGTGGCGCGTGCATTGAGGCTGCCCGCACGGGCCTGTACGTGGTCGGTCAGGCGCCAATAGAGTTCACCTTGCAGCAGCAGGTCCAGCGGCTCTGGCAATTGTTGGGGGATGGCGGCGATCTGGCGCGCCGAAGCCGTCCAGTCCTGGCCATTTGTTCCGTCACCGCGGCTGATTGCCTGAGTCAGCAGGCCTTTGCGGTAGATCAGCGTCACCGCCACGCCGTCGATCTTGGGCTGAATCCAGACATCGCTCCGTCCTTTTAGCCAGGCTTCGACGGCGCGACCATCGTGGAGTTTTTCCAGACCCGTGTGGGCGATGGGATGAGGCATCGTGCCGCCCGCGGTACGCAACGGTTCCGCGGATGGGGCCAGGTCGAAACAAGTGCGCCATTCGGTCAATCGCGCACGAGACTGATCGTAGAGTTCATCGGCGACCAATGAACGGCCGCCCCGGTGATAGCTGTCGTCCCAGAGGTCGATTTGTTTCTGCAGTGACGTGATTTCGTCCAGGGCGCGTGCGGGTGGCCAGTCGGGGCAATTGGTAGCGTGGGTGGTCAGGCAGAAAATCATCAGTAGAAAACTGAAAAACACGCGCAGGTCGAGCGGCATCGTGAGCGTCCTTGCTCAAGTGGAATGCTTGAAGGCTAGGACGGATTGTCAGGATGAGAGGTCCGGCTGTTTTTCAGCGTGTGTCAGCCTCTGGAAAACGGACAATAAAAAGCCCCGCACGGCGAACCGTGCGGGGCTTTTGGTACCGCCGGGGAAGTCTTACAGGCCGGCAGCAGCGCGCAAGGAATCGGCGCGGTCGGTCTTTTCCCAGGTGAAGGTGGTAAAAGTGTCTTCGCCCACAGTCTTGGTAGTCGGGGTGCGACCGAAGTGGCCGTACGCAGCGGTTTCCTGGTACATCGGGTGCAGCAGGTCAAGCATGGTGGTGATTGCGTATGGACGCAGGTCGAACACTTCGCGAACCAGTTTGACGATTTTGTCGTCGCTGATCTTGCCGGTGCCGAAGGTGTTCAACGAGATCGAAGTCGGCTGAGCAACACCAATCGCGTAGGAAACCTGAATCTCGCAACGCTCGGCCAGGCCGGCTGCCACGATGTTCTTCGCCACGTAGCGACCCGCGTAGGCCGCCGAACGGTCAACCTTCGATGGATCTTTACCGGAGAACGCGCCGCCGCCGTGACGGGCCATGCCGCCGTAGCTGTCGACGATGATCTTGCGACCGGTCAGGCCACAGTCGCCAACCGGGCCACCGATGATGAACTGGCCAGTCGGGTTGATGTGGAACTGGGTGTCTTTGGACAGCAGCTCGGCAGGCAGTACGTGCTTGACGATCAGCTCCATCACGCCTTCGCGCAGGTCTTTGTAGGACACGTCAGGGTTGTGCTGGGTCGACAGTACAACGGCGTCGATACCGACAACCTTGCCGCCTTCGTAACGGCAAGTCACTTGCGACTTGGCGTCCGGGCGCAGCCAAGGCAGCAGGCCGGATTTACGGGCTTCGGCCTGGCGCTGAACCAGCTGGTGCGAGAAGGTGATCGGTGCGGGCATCAGCACGTCGGTTTCGTTGCTGGCGTAGCCGAACATCAGGCCCTGGTCGCCGGCACCCTGATCTTCAGGCTTGGCACGGTCGACACCCTGGTTGATGTCAGGGGACTGCTTGCCAATGATGTTCATCACGCCGCAAGTGGCGCCGTCGAAGCCGACATCGGAGCTGTTGTAGCCGATGTCCAGAATGACGTTACGCACGATCTCTTCCAGGTCGACCCAGGCCGACGTGGTGACTTCACCTGCGATGATTGCCACGCCGGTTTTTACCAGGGTCTCGACCGCTACACGGGCGAATTTGTCTTCAGCAATGATGGCGTCCAGCACCGCATCGGAAATCTGGTCGGCGATTTTGTCCGGATGCCCTTCGGACACGGACTCGGAGGTGAAGAGGGAGTATTCGCTCATCTCGATTTTTTCCTGAATTTACCGATGGTGAGTGTCGCCAGCCGGTCGCTGAAAATGGCGGACCTGGATCTGGAAACCATTACGTAAGCCTACATAGAGGCTTTCCCCGGGAACGAGTCCCGCAGCGGTGGCCCAACGGGCCAAATCGTCCTGTTCAAACCCCAACCAGAGATCACCGCAGGCCTCCCTGGCCCAACTCTGGTTGTGGCTACATAACTCTGTCACGAGCAGGCTACCGCCCGGTTGCAGCAAGTCGGCCATGTGCTTGAGTGCTTCGGCCGGCGCGGCGAAATGGTGCAGCACCATGTTCAGTACAACGCAGTCAGCCTTGAGGCGGACACCGTTCAATGCATCGGCCAATTGCAGGCTGACGTTAGCCAGCGTTTCACGTTCGCAAACCTGACGCGCCAGTTCGAGCATCGCCGGGCTATTGTCCAGCGCCGTGACCTGGGTGAAGCGGCGCGCCAGTTCCGGCAGAAAAGCGCCGTCGCCGGGGCCGACTTCGATGGCCGTGGCGCCTTCGCTGAAACTCAGCTTGTCGAGCAATGCCACCACGCTTTCGCGGTATTGCGGCAGGCCGGCGATCAAGTCTTGCTGGGCGCGAAACTTCTCCGCGACCCGTGAGAAAAAGTCCTGGCTGGCCGCCGCTCGTTGCCCATGGACCTGAGCGATCCGCGACTGCACCTCGGCAGGCAGGGTCAGGTTGTCCACTTCTTCCAGTAGCGCGGCATGCAGCTTGCCACCCAGCAGGTCGGTGTGGGGCAGGGCGCGACGGTAGAAAATCGCGTTGCCTTCACGGCGCGTCGCCACCAGGTCCGCCTGGGCCAATACCTTGAGGTGATGACTCATGCCGGACTGGCCGATGCCAAAGATCTGCGCCAGCTCCAGTACGCCAAACGAATCGTTGGCCAGCGCGCGCAATACATTCAGCCGCAGAGGATCACCGCCGGCCTTGCACAGGGCCGCCAGCTCATCGCAATCGTCATGTCGAATGGAAGGCACACGTAAATTCATAAGGCCAGCAGTCTAGTGACGGTCAGAAAACACCGCAAGAGCAATATCAAAAAGTTTTGATATTGCTCGATAGATGGCACTTCTCGGGGAAAGGGTCACTCTACAAATCGTCAGCGGAAAGGTTTCACCAGGCGAATGCGACTTTATCCACCGGAAAAACGCCTTCAGATGACTATCTGTCATTGCCCCGAGGCGGGTGGGTGAGGGAAAATGCTCGCCTTTTTTCCGTTTCGTTTTATTCACTCTCGATTCAATATCCGCAGGAGAACAGCGATGCCCAGCCGTCGTGAGCGTGCCAACGCCATTCGTGCCCTCAGCATGGATGCCGTGCAAAAAGCCAACAGCGGCCATCCCGGTGCCCCTATGGGTATGGCGGATATCGCCGAAGTACTTTGGCGTGACTACCTGAAGCACAACCCGAGCAATCCATCGTTCGCCGACCGTGACCGCTTCGTGCTGTCCAACGGTCACGGCTCGATGTTGATCTACTCGCTGCTGCACCTGACCGGCTACGATCTGTCGATCGATGACCTGAAGAACTTCCGCCAGCTGCACAGCCGCACTCCGGGTCACCCGGAATTCGGCTACACCCCGGGCGTTGAAACCACCACCGGTCCATTGGGCCAAGGCCTGGCCAACGCCGTTGGTTTTGCCCTCGCAGAAAAAGTCCTGGCGGCGCAGTTCAACCGTCCGGGCCACAATGTTGTCGACCACCACACCTACGTGTTCTTGGGTGATGGCTGCATGATGGAAGGCATTTCCCACGAAGTCGGCTCCCTGGCCGGTACTTTGGGCCTGAGCAAACTGATCGCCTTCTACGACGACAACGGCATCTCCATCGACGGCGAAGTCGAAGGCTGGTTCACCGACGACACGCCTAAGCGTTTCGAAGCCTATAACTGGCTGGTGATCCGCAACGTCGACGGTCACGATCCTGAAGAGATCAAGATCGCGATCGAAACTGCGCGCAAAAGCGATCGGCCAACCCTGATCTGCTGCAAGACCACCATCGGTTTCGGTTCGCCGAACAAGCAAGGCAAGGAAGACTGCCACGGCGCCCCACTGGGTGACGCGGAAATCGCTCTGACCCGTGCTGCGCTGAAATGGAACCACGGTCCGTTCGAAATCCCGGCCGACATCTATGCCGAATGGGACGCCAAGGAAACCGGTCGCGCGGCCGAAGCCGAATGGGATCAGCGTTTCGCGGCTTACTCTGCTGCCTTCCCTGAGTTGGCCAACGAGCTGATTCGTCGTCTGAGCGGCGAACTGCCGGAAGACTTCGCTGAAAAAGCCTCGGCTTACATTGCTGAAGTCGCCGCCAAAGGCGAAACCATCGCCAGCCGTAAAGCCAGCCAGAACGCATTGAATGCCTACGGCCCGCTGCTGCCTGAACTGCTGGGCGGCTCCGCTGACCTGGCCGGTTCCAACCTGACCCTGTGGAAAGGTTGCAAAGGTGTTACGGCTGAAGACGCCAGCGGCAACTACATGTACTACGGCGTTCGCGAGTTCGGCATGAGCGCGATCATGAACGGCGTGACCCTGCACGGCGGTCTGGTGCCTTACGGCGCGACCTTCCTGATGTTCATGGAATACGCCCGCAACGCAGTGCGCATGGCCTCGCTGATGAAGCAGCGTGTCGTGTTCGTCTACACCCACGACTCCATCGGTCTGGGCGAAGACGGTCCGACTCACCAGCCGATCGAGCAACTGACCAGCTTGCGCAGCACGCCGAACCTCGACACCTGGCGCCCAGCCGATGCCGTTGAATCGGCGGTGTGCTGGAAAATGGCCCTGGAACGCAAGGACGGCCCTTCGGCGCTGATCTTCTCGCGTCAGAACCTGCAGCACCAAACCCGCAATGCGTTCCAGATCGCCGACATCGCCCGTGGCGGTTACGTGTTGAAGGATTGCGACGGCGAGCCTGAGCTGATCCTGATCTCTACCGGTTCCGAAGTCGGTCTGGCGGTTCAGGCCTACGACAAGCTGACCGAACAGGGTCGCAAGGTGCGTGTAGTTTCGATGCCTTGCACCAGCGTGTTCGATGCTCAGGATGCCGGCTACAAGCAAGCGGTTCTGCCGTTGCAAGTCAGCGCCCGTATCGCGATCGAAGCTGCTCATGCGGACTATTGGTACAAGTACGTGGGCCTGGAAGGCCGCGTGATCGGCATGACCACCTACGGCGAGTCGGCGCCTGCGCCTGCCTTGTTCGAAGAGTTCGGCTTCACCCTGGAAAACATCCTGGGTCAGGCTGAAGAGCTGCTGGAAGACTGATCCAGAAGTTGCTTTGTCTGGACTGCCGCTTTCGCGAGCAAGCCCGCTCCCACATTGGAATGCATTCTCCTGTGGGAGCGGCGGTGCGACGATTCGACTTGCTCGCGAAGGCGTCGGTCCGACCAACACTGCACTAACGGTTTCACCACGGTAATCGAGAACCCCATGCCTCAACCGCGTCCTTACAAAGTTGCACTCAACGGCTACGGCCGGATTGGTCGTTGCGTCTTGCGTGCGTTGTTTGAGCGAGGCGATAAGGCCGGGTTTGAAATTGTTGCGATCAACGATCTGGCTGACATGGCCAGCATCGAATACCTGACACGCTTCGACTCCACTCACGGGCGTTTTCCCGGGGAAGTGAAGGTCGACGGCGATTGTCTGCATATTAATGGCGACTGCGTGAAGGTCCTGCGCAGTGCCACCCCCGAAGGCATCGATTGGGCGTCGTTGGGCGTCGATCTGGTGCTGGAGTGCTCCGGCGCTTACCACACTCGTGAAGACGGCCAGCGTTTCTTGGATGCCGGCGCGCCGCGTGTGTTGTTTTCCCAGCCGATGGCCAGCGAGGCGGATGTCGACGCCACCATCGTCTACGGCGTGAACCAGGATTGCCTGACCGGTGATGAGTTGCTGGTGTCCAACGCGTCCTGCACCACCAACTGCGGCGTGCCGCTGTTGCGCCTGCTGGATCAGGCCATTGGTCTGGAATACGTGTCGATCACCACCATTCACTCGGCGATGAACGATCAGCCGGTGATCGACGCCTATCATCACGAAGACTTGCGCCGCACCCGTTCGGCGTTTCAGTCAGTGATTCCGGTGTCCACTGGTCTGGCGCGTGGCATCGAACGCCTGTTACCGGAACTTGCCGGGAGAATTCAGGCCAAAGCCGTGCGGGTGCCGACGGTTAACGTGTCTTGCCTCGACATTACGATGCAGACCGTGAGCGATACCGACGCCACCGAGGTCAACCGGATTTTGCGCGAGGCCGCCACTGCTGGCCCGCTCAAAGGCCTTCTGGCCTACACCGAGTTGCCTCACGCCAGTTGTGATTTCAACCATGACCCACATTCGGCCATCGTCGATGCCAGTCAGACCCGAGTTTCCGGCCCACGGCTGGTGAACATCCTGGCCTGGTTCGACAACGAATGGGGTTTTGCCAATCGAATGCTGGACGTTGCAGAACACTATCTGCAAACAGCTGCCTCTCCAAAACAGTAGGAAATGCGACCCATGACCGTGTTGAAGATGACCGACCTCGATCTGCAAGGTAAGCGCGTACTGATCCGCGAAGACCTCAACGTCCCAGTCAAGGACGGTGTTGTCACCAGCGATGCGCGAATCCTGGCCTCGCTGCCGACCATCAAGCTGGCCCTGGAAAAAGGCGCGGCCGTGATGGTCTGCTCGCACCTTGGCCGTCCGACCGAAGGCGAGTTCTCGGCTGAGAACAGCCTCAAGCCAGTCGCTGACTACCTGAGCAAGGCTCTGGGGCGTGAAGTGCCGCTGGTGGCCGATTACCTGGGCGGCGTTGACGTGAAGGCCGGTGACATCGTGCTGTTCGAAAACGTGCGCTTCAACAAAGGCGAGAAAAAGAACGCTGACGAACTGGCCCAGCAATACGCCGCCCTGTGCGACGTGTTCGTGATGGACGCCTTCGGCACCGCTCACCGCGCCGAGGGTTCGACCCATGGCGTGGCCAAGTTCGCCAAAGTCGCGGCCGCTGGCCCGTTGCTGGCCGCCGAACTGGACGCACTGGGCAAAGCCCTGGGCGCCCCGGCTCAGCCAATGGCTGCCATTGTTGCCGGCTCCAAGGTCTCGACCAAACTCGACGTGCTGAACAGCCTGAGCCAGATCTGCAACCAGCTGATCGTCGGCGGCGGCATTGCCAACACCTTCCTGGCGGCTGCCGGTCACCCGGTCGGCAAGTCCCTGTACGAGCCGGACCTGCTGGACACCGCTCGCGCCATCGCCGCCAAGGTCAGCGTGCCGCTGCCGGTCGATGTCGTGGTTGCCAAGGAATTCGCTGAAAGCGCCACCGCTACCGTCAAGCTGATCGCTGATGTGGCCGCAGACGACATGATTCTGGACATCGGCCCACAGACCGCGGCGAATTTCGCCGAGCTGCTGAAGTCGTCCAAGACCATCCTGTGGAACGGCCCGGTGGGCGTGTTCGAATTCGACCAGTTCGGTAACGGCACCAAAGTGCTGGCCCAGGCCATCGCCGAAAGCTCGGCATTCTCCATCGCGGGCGGCGGCGACACCCTGGCCGCCATCGATAAATATGGCGTTGCCGATCAGATCTCCTACATTTCTACCGGTGGCGGCGCGTTCCTCGAGTTCGTCGAAGGCAAGGTGCTGCCGGCCGTTGAAGTCCTGGAAAGCCGGGCCAAGGCCTGAGGCCGCCCATTTGACCAGGCAAAGGAGTGTTCAGATGGTCAAAACATTAGCGCTGTTGATTATCGCGGGGTCGCTGGCAGCTTGCGGGAGTAACCCGAAAGCTCCGAAGGTACCCGAGACGCCTGAACAGGACAAAGGCTGCTACCAGGCCGACTGGCAGGCCGAAACCAATCCGGTGATCAACAAGCGTTCCGGGCCTGATGGCCTGGACAAATACGAGACACAGACCCCGGCCAAGGAACATGGTTGCCCTTGAAAGGTCTGACACTTTACTCAGGGCTGGCGGCGTGCGCCGTCAGTCGAGGAACATGGATGAAAGGTTTTATCGCCGTTACGGCGCTGGCTCTGCTGGCAGGTTGCGCTAATTTGAACCTGTTCAAGCCTGCCGAATCGACGGACAGCTGGACCACCTGGACCTGCGACAGTCAGGCCAAAGTGCTCTGGCGCTACACCGACGAAAGCCGCAAGGAAGTCGACGTTCGCCTGGGCGGTGCCGATCAGGTCTACCGCTTGAAGCATGAGCCGGGCGCCGAAGGTTCGCTGTACAGCAACGACATGCTGGCGTTTCACATAAAAGGTGAGGAAGGCCTGGTGTACTGGGTCGCCACCAATGATTTGATCGGCCGCGGTTGTAAAGCGCAGTAAGACACGAAATTGATACACCACAGATCCAATGTGGAAGCAGATCCAAATGTGGGAGCGGGCTTGCTCGCGAAAGCGGTGGGTCAGCTTGCATCAGTGCTGAATGTTGAACCGCATTCGCGAGCAAGCCCGCTCCCACAGTGGATCTGTGTAGGTACATCAGATTGAGGCAACACCGAATTGGCAGGCCGGGCTGACCCCCGATCTGCAATAACTTGAATAGCCGCCGCCGCTACGGCAGGCTGGCACGATTAACGACCCTCAACCGGGAGATACACACACAATGGCACTTATCAGCATGCGCCAGATGCTGGACCACGCAGCCGAGTTCGGCTACGGCGTTCCAGCCTTCAACGTCAACAACCTTGAGCAGATGCGCGCCATCATGGAAGCCGCTGACAAGACTGACTCCCCGGTGATCGTCCAGGCTTCGGCCGGTGCTCGCAAATACGCCGGCGCACCGTTCCTGCGTCACCTGATCCTGGCGGCAATCGAAGAATTCCCGCACATCCCGGTGTGCATGCACCAGGACCACGGCACCAGCCCTGACGTCTGCCAGCGCTCCATCCAACTGGGCTTCAGCTCGGTGATGATGGACGGTTCCCTGGGCGAAGACGGCAAGACCCCGACCGACTACGACTACAACATCCGCGTCACCCAACAAACTGTAGCCCTGGCTCACGCCTGCGGCGTATCGGTAGAAGGCGAGCTGGGCTGCCTGGGTTCGCTGGAAACCGGCATGGCCGGTGAAGAAGACGGTATCGGCGCCGAAGGCGTTCTGGATCACAGCCAAATGCTGACCGACCCGGAAGAAGCCGCTGACTTCGTCAAACGCACTCAGGTCGACGCCCTGGCCATCGCCATCGGCACCAGCCACGGCGCGTACAAGTTCACCAAGCCGCCTACCGGCGACGTGCTGGCCATCGACCGCATCAAAGAAATCCACAAACGCATCCCGAACACCCACCTGGTGATGCACGGTTCGTCTTCGGTTCCGCAAGACTGGCTGGCGATCATCAACCAGTACGGCGGCGACATCAAAGAAACCTACGGCGTACCGGTTGAAGAAATCGTCGAAGGCATCAAGCACGGCGTGCGCAAGGTCAACATCGACACCGACCTGCGCCTGGCGTCCACCGGTGCGATGCGTCGCCTGATGGCCACCAACCCGAGCGAGTTTGATCCGCGTAAATTCTTTGGCGCGACCGTGACTGCGATGCGTGATGTGTGTATCGCACGTTATGAAGCGTTTGGTACGGCGGGTAATGCTTCGAAGATCAAGCCGATCTCGTTGGAAGCGATGTATCAGCGTTATTTGAAGGGTGAGTTGAACGCTAAGGTTAACTAAGCCTTTGGTGTTTGAATCGCATTAAAAAACCCGCCGAGAGGCGGGTTTTTTATGGTCGGAGATTTTTACGCGGCGCAGCTAATGCTCGGCGAATCAATGTCACCTATAACGGACATTTTTAAGGATCGAGGCAGAAAAGTCCGATATGGGTGACATCCATCTTATTTTAGCGGTTCGATTTCTCGTCAAACCCACGTTGCTCAATCACCCGAAACACATCGCTCACATCCTGAATCATGATCCGGGCGATGTTGGTGACGGTGTTGATGTCGTTCTCGGCATAGTCCGGCAGGCTGGTGCAGGCCGTGAGGTTCAGATATTTGAGGACGGCGTTGAGGCGTTCGCTGACGCAGTTGTGGAGTTCGCGTAGCGGGGCGTCGCTGTCAATGAGCAGGACGGGGTAGTCGGTGGCGAATTGGGACATGGGGGTGAAGCGGCGGGGCGGATTGTTCATTGTCATAAGTAAATCTTCCTTGTACCTAAAAGGAGAGTTACTCGTACCGTAAGGGCTGCGAAACCCTGTCGCCAACGATGTCAGCGACAGGTCAACTTTAGGCAGCGATTCGGGTGACCGCAACCGGGCTGTAGGGCGCCGTCCCGGTCAACTGGCGAGACTGTTTGGTCTCGTTCGGTGGCGTAGCGGCAATAGAACCGGGCACTGCGGTGTGTCTGAGGAAATTGGGGGGGAGGGTTTGGGGCTGCTTCGCTGTCCAGCGGGAGCAAGCTCCCTCGCCGCGGTCGGAGTGGTCCTACGAGGTTTTCGGATGCTGGGGTTTGTAGCAGCTGTCGAGCTTGCGAGGCTGCGTTCGGCTGCGTAGCAGTCGTAAATCAGACAACGCATTTATTCGGTTAGACCGGGTTCTGCGGGCTTGCGAGGACTTCGTCCTCGGACGCAGCCTCGCAGGCTCGGCAGCTGCTACAGAGATCGAGTTGTTCTTGGGAGGGTTGGGACGCGGAACGTTATTTATCGTGATCAATATCCAGCTTGCTGAACGTCACTTTCCCGCCTTCGCTGGTGTACCCGGTGTGGTCCTGCACATACACCCCGGCCTTGAAGTACAGCGGTTTGACGCTCCAGGTCTTGCTGATGTCGGTGTCCCACTGGTAGCCCGCCGCACTGATGCCCAGCGCGCCGCGCGGGCTCAGGTGGATGAGGTAGGAAAACTCCCGATCCAGTTTCACCCCGGTAGCAATGGTGATTATCCGCGCGCTATCGTCATCAGGGTGCATACGAACCTTGGCGACGATGTTGCCCGACTGCGTGCTGGTCGAGTACTGATACTCGAGTTTCACCATGGGTTTCTGGCTTTCATAGGCGTGGATCTGGCCGATGACGATCTTGCCCGAGCTCGGTACCTGGTTCACCGCCAAGGTGGCTCGCAGGGTATTGTCGGCGTCCGGGTAGAGCCAGTTTTTCAGGGTGCCATTGCTGTAGGTTTCGCGAAGTTCGGTGCGGGCATACTTTGCGTTTTCAGTTTTGGAGCCGGTGACCGGGGCCCAGAAAAACAAGGTGCCGGTGTCGGAGTGGAAGTATTGATCCTTGAAGCCATCCACCAGTTTTGACGTTTCAACGGTGTACGGCGGATTGCCGACGGGAACGCTGAGGTTCCAGGTTGCGAGATCGATCATAGACAAAAGCTTCCACGGATTTTTTGCTGCACGCACGTTCCAGAAGCTCTGGCACGCGCCTTGGGGGCAATCCTTATAATCGCAGAAGTTCAATTTGTTAATGCGTAAATGACAAACGGGTGACGTCAAAATCCTGTTAAAAGGCCATCTTTCCCGGTTTTAGGGGGCTGTGGCGCTGACCGTTAGTCGGCAAATGGACGCTTTGGTTAAATGATGGCGTACTGATAGCTTCTGCTTTTGCGGAACCCGGTCTAGAGTGAAGGCTTAGTATTTGTCCGGTTTTCACGAGAAACCGGCCTGACGTCCCGCATAAGAGAAGCAGCATGGAATGCGCGCAACCCACGCCAGCTGAAGGCAACTCAATTCTTTTAATCGTTGATGATTACCCTGAAAACCTGATCAGCATGCGCGCGTTGTTGCAGCGCCAGGACTGGCAGGTCATGACCGCCGCCTCGGGCTTCGAGGCGCTCAGTCTGTTACTCGAACACGATGTCGACCTGGTGCTGCTGGATGTGCAGATGCCGGGCATGGACGGTTTTGAAGTGGCACGCCTGATGCGCGGAAGCCAGCGAACCCGCCTCACGCCGATCATTTTCCTTACCGCCAACGAACAGTCTCAGGACGCCGTGATCAAGGGCTATGCCAGTGGTGCGGTGGATTACCTGTTCAAACCGTTCGACCCGCAAATTCTCAAGCCCAAAGTCCAGGCGCTGCTCGAGCATCAGCGCAATCGCCGTGCGTTACAGCGCCTGAGCCACGATCTGGAGGTCGCGCGCGCGTTTAATGCCTCGGTGCTCGACAATGCCGCCGAAGGCATCCTGGTGGTCGGTGAGGACGGTCTGATCCGCTTTGCCAATCCGGCGATGTCGCGGCTGCTCAATGCCACGGTGCAAGACCTGCAAGGCAAAGAATTCCTGGATTTCCTGCAAAATCCGCACATCCCGATCTGGGCTGACTCCGAGCTGTTAGCCGGTTACAAACGCGGCGAAACCCTGCGCCTGCACGATGCATTGCTGCGTACGGCGCCCGGTCAACAGGTGCCCGTGGCGCTGTCCTGCGCACCGTTGCCCAGCGAACAACATGCGATGGTGGTGACGGTGCTGGACATGTCGGTGGTGCGCCATCTGCATCAGCAACTGGAGTTTCAGGCCGTCACTGACCCATTGACCGGGCTGCTCAATCGTCGCGGCTTTTACCAGACGGCGGAAAACCTGCTGCTGCGTGGCGACCGCTCCGATAGCGCCTGGGTGCTGCTGTATCTGGACCTCGATGGCTTCAAACGGGTCAACGATTCCCTCGGTCACGATGCCGGCGACCGGGTGCTGCGTTGGGTGTCCGAGCAGTTGAAGGCCTGTTTGCGGCCCTTCGACATTCTGGCGCGCATGGGCGGTGATGAGTTCACCGCGTTGCTGGATCTGGAGTTCCCCGAGCAAGCGGCAAAAATCGCCGAGAAGCTGATTGAGCGGGTGTCGATCTGTCAGCAGATCGATGGTCTGGATATCGCGTTGGGCGCCAGCATCGGCATCGCGACGTACCCGGATTGCGGTTCCAATCTTGACGGTTTGTTGCGCGCATCTGACATCGCCATGTACGAAGCCAAGCGCGCCGGCCGTCAGCAATATCGCTTCTACGATCACGAAATGAACGGCCGGGCGCGCTCGCGGTTGATGCTCGAAGAAAGTGTGCGCGCGGCGATCGAGAACCGTGATTTCAATTTGGTGTATCAACCTCAGGTGGCCATTGCCAGCGGGCAGATTCGCGGGTTCGAAGCGCTGATCCGCTGGCAGCACCCGAGCGTCGGCGATGTACCACCGGGGCTGTTTTTGCCATTGCTGGAAGAGGCGCGGTTGATCAGTCACCTGGGCAGCTGGATCTATCAACAAGGGGCGAGCCAGCGAAAAGCCTGGGAAACCGTGTTTGCCGACGATTTGGTGCTGGGCGTCAGTTTGAGCAGCACGCAGTTCGGCATGCCCAATCTGGTCACTGAGTTGCGCCAGGTGCTGGAGCGCCATGGTTTGCAGGCGCGCCATCTGGAAGTCGAGGTCACAGAAGAGGCCTTGATGCAAAACCCCGAGGAAACCCGTAAACAGCTGCGCCTGCTGCGTAATCTGGGGGTGCGAGTGGCCCTGGATGACTTTGGTTGCGGGCCGTGTTCGCTGTCTCATCTGCGGGATCTGGAGTTGGACACGCTCAAGTTCGACCGGCATTTGATTGCCCGGCTACTGGAGTCCTCACGCGATGCGGCGCTAGTGCGCAATGTGATCGAGCTGTGCAAGGAGTACGGGATGCTGGTGATTGCCGAGGGGGTGGAAACCGTTGCGCAATATCGGTGGCTGCAAGCCAATGGTTGCGAGTACGTGCAAGGGTTTCTGGTCGCACGGCCGATGATGGCCGAGGACGTCGGCGACTTTGTGCAGCCGTTTGACTGGAACACGCTGACCGGCTGAATTCGCTACACTGGCGACCTTTTCGTGAATCGTGTTGCCGCCCCAATGACCGCGTTGAAATACCTCCAGGCCTATCCTGCAGCACTGCAGGACCAAGTGCGCCAGCTGATCGCCGACGGTCGGCTGGGCGACTACCTGAGCCAGCGTTACCCGGAAAAACACCGGGTGCAGAGCGACAAGGCGTTGTACACCTATACGCTGGACCTCAAGCAGGAATACCTGCGTAACGCCCCGGCCATCGATAAGGTGTTGTTCGACAACCGCCTCGACCTGACCCACCGCGCCCTCGGATTGCACACCGCGATATCCCGGGTGCAGGGCGGTAAGCTCAAGGCCAAGAAAGAAATTCGTGTTGCTTCATTGTTCAAGGAGGCGCCAGCCGAGTTTCTGAAAATGATCGTGGTGCATGAACTGGCGCATTTCAAAGAGTCGGATCACAACAAGGCGTTCTACAAGCTTTGCGAACACATGTTGCCGGGGTATCACCAGGTGGAGTTCGATGTGCGGGTGTACCTGACGTGGCGGGATATGCAATAGAGATCAAAATATCGCAACCGGGAGTGTTTAGATGGATGTAAGCAAGACCAAGAGCAGCTTCTATCGTCGGTTGTACGTGGCGTACCTGATTGATAGCGGGTTGGCCAGTAGCGTCCCGGCGCTGACCGAAGTGACCGGCATGCCCCGGCGCACGGCTCAGGACACCATCGCAGCGTTGGCGGATCTGGACATTGTTTGCGAGTTCCAGCAGGAAGAAGGTGCGCGCAATCATGCCGGGCGCTATCGGATTCGCGAGTGGGGGGCGATTGACCGGGGGTGGATCGAGCGCAATCTTCGGCAGATCAAAGCGGTGCTTGAGTATCCCTGAACGCCTGTGGTGCGGCAGCTGACGCCTTCGCGAGCAAGCCCGCTCCCACATTGGATTTGTATACGCCGCGGATCAAATGTGGGAGCGGGCTTGCTCGCGAAGGGGCCCTCAGGGACGGCGCATCCCGATATGCGGAATGTCATCCTCGAGAAATTCCTCGCCCGCCACCACAAACCCGTACCGCCCGTAATACCCCTGCAAATGCGCCTGGGCCGAGAGATAGATCGGTACTTCAGGCCAGCGCTTTTCAGCCTGTTTCAACGCCTGTGCCATCAACTCATGCCCAAGCCCTGTACCGCGCGCTTGAGGGGCAATGATCACCCGCCCGATGACCACGTCGCCACCCTGTAACTCCGGGTCGAGCAACCGCAGGTACGCCACCAGCCGATCCCCGTCCCACGCCATTAAATGGCAGGTGTCACCTTCCAGATCCTGGCCGTCGACGTCCTGATAGACGCATTTCTGCTCAACGACAAACACCTCTGCACGTAACTGCAGAATGGCGTACAGCTGTTCTTTGCCCAGATCGCTGTGGTGTTTGCAGACCCAATCGATTGTCATCTTCACACTCCTTGAACATCGTCACTCCGATACTAAGCGCCCAGGCGAAAGATGTCTTTATGGCAGAGAAATCTGTGACAAAGGCCAAAATGCCATCATTCATTTCGCGCGGTCTTGTCTTGTTTGTGTAATCTGGGATGAAGCGCTGTGCAGTGGCTTCGATGAGCTAATGTCAGTACCTGGGTTTGGCAGTACGGGGGCCTTGGAGTTTTGGCTGAAAACACGTCGGGCGTCCCGCCCGCTAAGGATTTTCTAGCATGCCGCGATTGCATCGAGCCTTTGCTTTGATTGGATTGCTGTTGCTGACTCAAAGCGCGACAGCGGAAAAGCTGCGATTGGTAGCCGATGCCTGGCCGCCCTTTACCGACTCCACGCTGGTCAACGGTGGGCTGGCCACGGACATCGTCAGCACAGCACTGGCCCGGGCCGGTTATGCCAGTGACTTTGAACAAGTGCCTTGGGCGCGCGCCTTGCTGGGGGTTGGCGAGGGTCGATACGACGTGTTGGTCAACGCCTGGTACACCGACGATCGTACGAAGCTTGGCCAGTTTTCCGGCGAATACCTGCTCAATCGGGTGCGCTTTCTCAAGCGCAAAGACACACCGATCGAATACAACAACCTGCAACAACTGCATACCTACCCGATAGCGGTGGTGCGCGGTTACGCCTATTCGCCGGAGTTCGATGACGACGTGTCACTGCAGAAAGTCCCGGTGCACAGCTTCTCCATGGCGGTGCGCATGGTCATCGCCGACCGGGTCAAGTTGACGCTGGAAGACGAATACGTCGCGCGTTACTACCTGGCTCGGGAATCATCCAAGGTGCGCAATGCCGTGGAGTTTTTGCCCAAGGCATTGAGCGAGAACAGCCTGCACATCCTGGTCAGCCTGAAGAACCCCAGGCATGAACAGATCGTCGCCGGTTTCGACCGCGAGATCGCGGCAATGAAAGTGGATGGGAGTTATCAGCGGTTGATGGAACAGCACGGACTGTGAGTTTTGTGGTGTGGCTGATGGCCCCTTCGCGAGCAAGCCCGCTCCCACAGTAGATCTGCAGTGGGTACAAATTTTGTGTACGACAGAGATCTAATGTGGGAGCGGGCTTGCTCGCGAAGAGGCCCGCCCAGCCACCGCAGATCTCAATCCTCGCTCGTATCTTTGATCAAATGCGCTGCCAACGTCCGCAATGGCCCAAGCTGACGGCAGATCAACGCCAACTGTGTCTGCACCAGCCGTTGGCCTTCATCGATTTCGTCCGGCATCTGTTCAAGCGTATTGGCCAATGCTTCTTCCTCATCGCTTTGAATCGCAATCGGCAGTTTGCTCGACAAGCCTTGGGCAATTTCATCGATGCTGGCAGCCAGTTTCACGCCGGCGCCGTCGATCAAATGCTCGCGCACGTCGGGCGGTAGCTGGGTTTCCCGGTGTGCGCCCAGTCCGGACAAATAACTGAGCAAGGTGTGCGACAGCACCAGGAAGCGGAACCCGACATCCGCTTCCTTACGGAAATGCCCCGGTTCCATCAGCATGTTGGCGAGCGTCGTCGACAGTGCCGCGTCGGCGTTGTGCGCATTGCGTCGGGCCAGGCGATACGCCAGGTCGTCGCTTTTGCCGGCGGCGTATTGCTGCATGATCTGGCGCAGGTAAATGCTGTTGCACGTGAGGGTGTTGGCCAGCACTTTGTTCAGGCGTCGGCCCTGCCAGTCCGGCAGGAACAGGAACACCGCCAGCCCGGCGATCAGGCTGCCGAGCAAGGTATCGAACAGCCGCGGCAGGAACAGCCCGTAACCATCCCCGACCTGGTTGAAGCAGAAGAGCACCATCAAGGTGATCGCGGCCGTCGCCAAGGTGTAGCGGGTGGTGCGGTTGATAAAGAACACCACCCCGGCAGCGATCGCAAAGCATGACTGGACCAAGGGATTCGGAAACAGATCGAACAGCGCCCAGGCCACGGTCAGGCCGATGGCGGTGCCGATGATCCGCTGGCCGAGTTTGCGCCGGGTGGCGCCGTAGTTCGGCTGGCAGACAAACAGTGTGGTGAGGATGATCCAGTAACCCTGAGACGGGTGGATCAAATGCACCATCCCGTAGCCGATGCTCAAGGCGAGGGGCAAACGCAGTGCGTGACGGAACAGTAATGACGTCGGTGTCAGCTGCGTGCGTAACCGAATCCACACATCTTTGAGGCTACGGGGCGAACGGTCGAGCAGGCTGCTGTCGGTGGCATCGGCCAAGGCATCGGGGTTGCTGGCATCGCTGAGCAAACGATCGAGCGTGCCGAGGTTGGCCGCCAGTGCCCGCAACGAACGCAACAGTCCGCGCCACGCCGGGTTGCTCTGAATGCGCAGGTGCTCGAGGGAGGCGTGCAGGTCGCTCAGGGCTTCGGCGAAGCTCGCGTCATAGATGAACGGCTGGCGCATCTGGATCGACTCGGCCAGCGCCCGGCAGGCCTTGCCTTGCTGGCGCAGCAAGCGCTGGCAGCGGAACATCACATCGCTGTGAAAGAAGGCATCTGCCAGGGCGTTGTAAGGGTAGTGCGAGGAACTGGCGCGCTCGTGGATGTCCTGAGCGAGGAAGTACAGCTTCAGGTAACGGCTGAGTTTCGAGCCCGGTCGACCATTGCCGACCCGGTGCAGGATGATTTCCTTGGCGGCGTTCAGCGCCGCCACGACACGACCGTTTTGCTGCGCCAGTTCCAGTCGACGCGCTTCCACGTCCATCTGCCGGATCGGCTCGAACAGCGACGATTTCAGCTTCAGGTAGTAACCCAGCTCTCGGAACAACCGCGCCAGGCTTTGCTGCACCGGCTGATTGGAAAACATCGCCTGCCACAGCACCGAGAGCAAACCGTACCAGGCCGCACCGGCCACCAGCAGCACCGGCTCGTGCCAGAAATCGGTGACTGCACCGCCGCGCTGGTCCACGCCGATCATGGTGTAGACCGACAGAATCAACGTCGCCGAGGCAATCGCGCCATAGCGTTCACCCAAGGCGCCGAGCATGGTCAGGCCGAAACTGGCCAGGGCCAGGGCGATGACAAAGACGACGGGATAGGGGAAGAGCAACTCGACGGAAAGGGCGGCGACGCTGAAGCACACCAGCGTCACGGCCAGTGCGTTAAGGCGGCCTTGCCAACTGTCGTCGGTCTCGGCCAGGGCGCTGGCGATGATCCCGAGGAACAGCGGGATCAGCAGCCCCATTTCATCCTTGTACCAACACAGCACCATGCTGCCGGTCAGGGCGATGAATACCCGCACGCTGTAGCTGAATTTATCCAGCGCCCAGAGGCGACGCAGAGACTGACTAAAGGGGGTCGATGACATGAAGTGCGAGGGCCTTCCGAGGCAATGACGCTAAATTGAGCCAGTAATGACGCCGACGCAATGGCGCCGATCACATCTGACAGCAAAATCTGTTCCTTAAAGATCAACACGTAACCCATGTGGGGCTGTGCTGATCACATCTTTGTGGCCAGCCAAAAAACCTGTGGGAGCGGGCTTGCTCGCGAAGAGGCCGGCACATTCAACATTGATGTTGACTGTAAAGCCGCCTTCGCGAGCAAGCCCGCTCCCACATTTTGATTTGTGTTGGTCAGACGTATTGCGCGGCGGCGTAGCCGGAGGCCCAGGCCCACTGGAAGTTGAAACCGCCCAGATGCCCGGTCACGTCGAGCACTTCACCAATGAAATACAGGCCGGGGCTTTTCAGTGATTCCATGGTCTTGGACGACACCTCGTTGGTATCGACGCCGCCCAATGTCACTTCAGCGGTGCGATAGCCTTCAGTGCCGGCCGGAACCACGTTCCAGCTCGCCAGTTTTTCGGCGATGTCGGCAATTTCTGCGTGGGTGTACTGCTTCATCGGTTTGGAGACGAACCAGTTATCCGCCAGCAGGTTGGCCATCTTCTTGGTGAAGATTTCCCCCAGCAGGGTTTTCAGCTCGCTGTTCGGGCGTTCGGCTTGCTGCTGTTGCAGCCAGGTCGGTACGTCATGGTCCGGCATCAGATTGATCTCAACCGTGTCGCCGGATTCCCAGAACGATGAAATCTGCAAAATCGCCGGACCACTGAGGCCTCGGTGGGTAAACAGGATGTTCTCGCGGAAACTCTGGTCGTTGCAGCTCACCAGGCAATCCACCGACGTACCGGACAGTTCGGTACAAAGCTCCTTGAGCTGATCGGTGATGGTGAACGGCACCAGCCCGGCGCGGGTCGGCAGCAAGTCGTGGCCGAACTGCTTGGCCACCTGATAACCGAAACCGGTCGCACCCAGCGTCGGGATCGACAAGCCGCCAGTGGCGATGACCAGGGATTCGCAGGTGATCTGATCGAGGGTGGTTTGCAGCAGGTAGCCGCTCTCCATTTTCTCGATGTGCTGGATCGAGGTGTCGAGGTGCAGGCTGACGCCGACCTGATCGCACTCGTTGAGCAGCATTTCAAGGATGTCGCTGGATTTGTTATCGCAGAACAACTGGCCGAGTTTTTTCTCGTGGTATGGCACGCCGTGTTTGGCGACCATGCCGATGAAATCCCACTGGGTGTAGCGGGCCAGGGCGGATTTACAGAAGTGTTCGTTCTGCGAGAGGAAATTGCTCGGTTCGGTGTACATGTTGGTGAAATTACAGCGGCCACCGCCCGACATCAGGATTTTCTTGCCGGCCTTGTTCGCATGGTCGAGCAACATCACCTTGCGCCCGCGCCCGGCGGCGGTCAGCGCACACATCAAACCTGCGGCGCCAGCGCCAATGATCACGACTTCGGTAGAGCGCAAAACGGTGTCCTCATACAAATTTCAAATTCACCGACAAACCAATGTGGGAGCGGGCTTGCTCGCGAAGGGGCCAGCACATTCAACATGGATGTTGTCTGTCAGTCCGCCTTCGCGAGCAAGCCCGCTCCCCATTTGATCTCTGTCAGCCAGAAGATCTCTTACAGGATACGCACGCGCAACGAACGGCCTTTGATCTTGCCGTCGTTCAGGCGCTGCAAGGCTTGCTTGGCGATTCCGCGTTCCACAGCCACATAAGCCTGGAAATCGAAAATCGCGATCTTGCCAACCTGAGCGCCCGGAATACCGGCATCGCCCGTCAGTGCGCCCAGAATGTCGCCCGGACGCACCTTGTCTTTACGGCCAGCGCCGATGACCAGCGTACTCATCACCGGCAGCAGCGGTGCGCCGCCCTGGGATTTGAGGTTGTCCAGCTGATCCCAGCTCAACGGCGACTTCTGCAGTAGCTCGATGGCTTGGGCGCGGTGCGCTTCGGACGGTGCGACCAGGCTGATTGCAATCCCTTTCTCACCGGCGCGACCGGTACGGCCAACACGGTGGATGTGGATTTCCGAATCACGGGCCAGTTCGACGTTGATCACCATGTCCAGCGCATCGATGTCCAGACCACGCGCGGCGACGTCGGTAGCAACCAGCACCGAGGTGCTGCGGTTGGCGAACATGGCCAGTACCTGATCACGGTCACGCTGTTCCAGATCGCCATGCAGGCCGACGGCGGAGATGCCTTTGGAGGACAGGTGGTCGACGGTTTCCTGAACCTGCTGCTTGGTGAAGCAGAAGGCGACACAGGAGGCCGGACGATGATGCGCGAGGACTTTGACCACGGCGTCCATGCGCTCTTCCGGGGAAATCTCGTAGAAGCGCTGCTCGATCTGCGTGTCGTCGTGGAACGCCTCGGCCTTCACGATCTGAGGGTTGCGCATGAACTTCGCAGCCAACTGCTTGATGCCCGTCGGGTACGTGGCGGAGAACAGCAGGGTCTGGCGACGCTCCGGGCACTGGGCAATGATTTCTTCGATGGAATCGTAGAAACCCATGTCGAGCATGCGGTCGGCTTCGTCGAGGATCAGCGTGTTCAGGCCATGGAGAATCAGCGAACCCTTGCGCAGGTGCTGCTGAAGGCGGCCCGGGGTGCCGACGATGATGTGCGCGCCATGCTCCAGAGAGCCGATCTGCGGGCCGAAGGACACGCCGCCACACAAGGTCAGAATCTTGATGTTGTCTTCGGCGCGGGCCAGACGACGGAGTTCCTTGGCGACCTGGTCGGCCAGCTCACGCGTCGGGCAAATGACCAGCGCCTGGCAACCGAAGAAGCGCGGATTGATCGGGTTCAGCAGGCCGATACCGAAGGCGGCGGTCTTGCCGCTGCCGGTCTTGGCCTGGGCGATCAGGTCCATCCCCTTGAGGATCACCGGCAAGCTTTGCGCCTGGATCGGCGTCATCTCGGCATAACCCAAAGAGTCGAGGTTAGCCAGCATGGCGGCGGACAGCGGCAAAGTATTAAAAGCGGTGGCGATGGTGGTCACGGGACTGGCCTGCAAAACAAAATGTCGCGCAGTGTACCAGCCTCGCTCTCTCTACCTGCAAATTCTGGACGAATAGTCGTAGCAGCTGTCGAGGCACGAGGCTGCGTTGGGCTGCGAAGCGGCCCCCGGGGGCGGTCCTGCGGACACGCAACGCAGCCTCGTGCCTCGGCAGCTGCTACAAATCAGTGCTCTATATCGTGCTCGCGGCTGACCATCCGTCGGCCATCCTTTGGTGAAAGCTGAGAAAAGATCGTTGCGGCCAGCATCGCCATGATTCCGACCGTTACAAAGGTCAGCTGGAACGCGCCCAAAACCGTGTCCACGCCGTCATTGCCGATCTCCGCCGTGAAGCCGCCAAGCAAGGCGCCGGCACAGGCAACGCCAAGGCTCAGGGACAATTGCGCGACCACCGACAGCAAGCTGTTGCCGCTGCTGGCGCTGGCATCGTCGAGGTCGATCAGGGTTACGGTGTTCATTGCGGTGAACTGCAAGGAGTTGATCGCCCCCAGAATCGATAGCATCACCAACAGCAGCCAGTACGGCGTTTGCTCGCTGACCAGGCCCATGCTCGCCAACATCAACCCCAGCGCCAAGGTATTGCCGGTCAGCACGATGCGATAGCCCAAACGTTCGATCAGCGGTCGCGCCACCGACTTGGCGACCATCGCTGCCGCCGCCAGCGGCAGCATGCTCATCCCGGCCTGGGACGGCGAATAACCCAGCGCCACTTGCAACAGCAACGGCACGAGGAATGGCAGGGCGCCGCTGCCCAGTCGGGCGAACAGGTTGCCGAGGATGCCCACGGCAAACGTCCGGGTCTTGAACAACGATGGTGCGAACAGAGGATTTTCGATGTGCCCGGCCCGCAACCAGTACGCCGCCAGACAGGCCATGCCGGCGAACAGCAGCAGCATCACGCGCAAGTGCGGCAGGTGCAGTTCGCCGAGGCCTTCCATGGCGATGGTGATCAGCACCATCGCCGCGCCGAACAGTAAAAACCCCAGGCTATCGAAGCGGGTGCGTTCGGTGCCGCGCAGGTCGGGGATAAATCTCCACACCGCGTAACAACCGACGGCGCCCACCGGCAGGTTGATCAGGAAGATCCAGTGCCAGGTCAGGTATTCCACCATCCAGCCGCCCATGGTCGGGCCGATCAACGGACCGAGCAATCCGGGAATGGTGATGAAGCCCATGATTCGCACCAGATCCGAGCGAGGGTAGGCGCGCAGCACCACCAACCGTCCGACCGGCAACATCAGCGCACCGCCCAGGCCCTGAATCACCCGTGCGCCAATCAACAGGCTCAGGGTGCTCGACAGTGCGCAGAGCAACGAGCCGAGGCTGAACAGCAGGATCGCGCTGAAGAAGATTTTCTTGGTACCGAAACGGTCGGCGATCCAGCCCGAGGCAGGGATCAGCAAGGCGACGGTGAGCATGTAGGCGATGATCACGCCCTGCATGCGCAACGGGTCTTCGGCCAAGTCACGGGCCATGGCGGGCAGGGCGGTGTTGAGGATGGTCCCGTCGAGGGATTGCATGAAGAACGCGATGGCGACGACCCACGGCACCCAGCGGGCGGTGACAGCGTCGAGAGGCGGGCGGTTGGGCATGGGACCTCTTGTGGGTGTGAGATGAAGCAGTCCGCAAGTCGATGAAATCCTGTAGCAGCTGGCGAAGCCTGCGTTCGAGGACGAAGTCCTCGCGAGTTCAGCGTACGCGCTCCTACAGAAGTAACTCGGTTGCCGGTTTGGCGAGGACTGCGTCCTCGAACGCAGGCTTCGCCAGCTGCTACAAAGTGTTTACAGCGTTAACGTGAGTTTGCTGACCAGCGCCCCCGGCAACAATGCCGAAGCGGTGGCCCGCTGGCTGTAGGTGCTGGCCGACAACATCAGCTCCCGCTCCTGGGTCAACGCTTCCAGCTGCGAACCCAGCAAACTGTACGCACTGTCATCAAACCGCATCGTACTCACCGGCGCCTGAATCTCGCCGTTCTCGACCCAGAAGGTCGCAAACCGCGTCATGCCGGTCAGGCGTGCCGCCGGCTGATCGGAGTAGTTCAGGTACCACAGGTTGCTGATGTACAAGCCCGTGCCCAGTTGCTTGAGAATCTCTGCATCAGGCAACGTACCGGCCGCCATGTCCACTGCGCTCGGCATTTCACCACCGCTGGCGCCGTTGGCAGTCAGGCCGTACTCGGCCGCACTGCGTGAACTGACCATCTGCGCGCCAGCCTTGCCGTTGACGATCAGCCCCAGATCGCTGCGCGGATAACCTTCGCCGGAGAATGCCGGGCTCAACGAACCGCTGACCTTTTCATCGACCGACACCAACGGGCTGAGCGCACTGTCGCCCGCGTAAAGCTTCTGCAGCGGACTGTTTTTGCTGGCAATCGACTGCGCCGAGAAACCGCCCCAGCCCAGCATGTCCATGATTTCTCCCAGGGCTGCCGGCGCCAGATAGGCGCGGTACTGACCCGGCGCCAGGGTGTGTTGCGGTCTGCCGAGAAACGCCAACTGCTCGCGTGCCTGCGCAAAGCGCTTGGCAAACCCTTCGCTGTTCCAGTCGTGCCCGGCGTAACTGGCTTTCACCGCTTGGCCGTTTTCATGGACCAGACTGAAATCAAAGTTGAAGCTGTTGGCCTGATGCCAGCCGAACGCACCCGAAGAGCTGGCGAAACCACGACTGATCGGGCCGGCGGCGTAGAAACCGACCAGGTCCAGCCCTTCGGCGGCCTGGGTGATTTCAGCGACCACCTGCTCGGTGTCCGGCAGCGGGTGATCTTGAACATTCTTGCTCTGCCAACCGTTGTGGTTGAGCAGCAGGTACGGATCCTGCGGCAGCAGCGGCAAGGTTTCGCGCAACTGTTGCAGACCTTCGGCCAGACGCTGCACATCGACTGCGGCATCACCCGACAGCGTGAGGTTCAGGTCGGCGTGGCGCCCCTCGTTGATCAGTTTGAAACCAACGCTCGCCTGCTGTACCTGTCCGGCCTGACGAACCTTGGCGTGGTTGAAGCGCACGAAGGCCGAGGATTCGGCGGCGTAACTTAGAGTGAATTGCTCCGGCTCGCGAATCGCGTCGCGCAGCCAATTGACCAAGGCCTTGAACGCATCGGCCTGACTTTTTGAAGTACTCATCAGGCATCTCCCCCAAACACATCAACGTTGCTGAACACACAGGCCGGCGACGCATGGCCGACACGGATCACCTGATTAGGTTCGCCCTTGCCGCAGTTCGGTGTGCCCAGGACCTTGACGGAGTTGGCATCGCCAACGGCGCTGAGGCTTTTCCAGAACTGCGCGGAAATTGCCCGGTAGTTCGGGTTCTTGACCACGCCTTTGAGTTCGCCGTTTTCGATCAGTTGGCCCCACTCACAGCCGAACTGGAACTTGTTGCGGGCATCGTCGATGGACCACGAGCGGTTGGTGCTCATCAAGATGCCGTGCTCGATGTTGCCGATCATCTGCTCCAGCGGTTGATCGCCGGCCTCGATGTTCAGGTTGGCCATGCGATCGATCGGCGGACGGTTCCAGCTGCAGGCGCGGCTGTTGGCGACGCCATCCATGCCGGCACGGAATTGCGATAGCGCACCGCCCAATGGGCGCAGCAGCAAGCCTTCTTTAATCAGGAATTGTTTGCTCGCGGCAGTACCGTCGTCGTCATGGCCATAGCTGGCTAGCTGCTCGGGAATGTCCGGGTCGAAGGTCACGTTGAGCAGTTTGGAGCCGTATTGCAGGCTGCCGAAGTCTTCTGCCTTGACGAAACTGGTGCCGGCGTAATTGCGCTCATCACCGAGGATGCGGTCCAGTTCCAGCGGATGGCCGATGGATTCGTGGATCTGCAGCATCATCTGGTCCGGCATCAACAGCAGGTCACGCGGGCCTTTCGGGGTGTTCGGCGCCAGCAGCAATTGCAGCGCCTGATCGGCGATTTTCGGGCCAGCACCGACCAGGCCGCAACGGCTGATCACATCAAAGCCGCCTTGTTGGCCGAAATTTTCGCGGCCCAGGGTGCGGGTCTGGCTGTCATTGCCGTCGTAGGCGGTGACGTCCACGCTCGGGTAGACGAAACGCTGGGCCTGGCGCAGTTCGGCGCCGGCGCTGTTGAGGTAGATCTGCTCGACGTTAGTGATGCCGATGCTCACCTGCCAGTTCACCAGTCGCTCGTCCTTGGGGACGGACGCGGATTCGGCGCCGAGCAGTTGGTAGCAATCGCTCAGGGATGGGAAGGGCTGGTCCAGGTTCGGCGAAAAGTAGTCGGCGCGGTCGCTGGAGACGGCTTGCTCGCGCAGGTCGAGCAGGGCGTGGGGCTTGAGTCGGCGGGCTTGCTGCTCGGCTCGCTCCAACGCGGCTTGCAGGCCGGACTGAGACAGGTCGTTGGTCGCGGCGTAGGCTTCGACGCCGTTGACCCGAACGGTCAGCATCGCGCCTTCGTCACGGCTCAGGCTCGGAGGTTCGGCGACATTCTTGCGCACCGACAGGTACTGGCCGGACTCGCGCACATAACGCAGCGAAAAGAATTCAGCGCCCGTGCGCAAGGCAGCGAAGCGCTGCTTGAGCTGGGGATGGAAATCGAACATTCGGGAACCTCCTTGGTATGGAGTGGCGGTGTATCGATGTTGCGAGGGGGGTGAAACGTTTGCGTGGCGCTAGATTAGGCCTGCGTGGGGGGTAGGATCAAGCGCGGAGCGGTGTAGGAAGGGATTACCGGGGAGTGTCAGGAGTATGTTTGTTGTTTAGTCGGGCCCCTTCGCGAGCAAGCCCGCTCCCACATTTGGTCTTTGGTGTTCACAGAATCTGTGTTCACTGAAGATCCCCTGTGGGAGCGGGCTTGCTCGCGAAGGGCGCACCGCGGTGTAACTGTCTTACTGCGCGGTCAGGCTCACATCCCGCAACGGCTTGCCACGCACCGGCGCATCGCCGGCCACGAAGTAGGCAGCCTTGCTACGCGGCAATGGCTTGCGACCACGGATCTTGTCGGCGATTTTCTCGGCGATCATGATCGTCGGCGCGTTCAGGTTGCCGGTGGTGATGATCGGCATGATCGAGGCATCGACCACACGCAGGCTCTGCATGCCGTGCACACGACCTTCAGCGTCAACCACCGCCATTTCGTCGGTGCCCATCTTGCACGAGCAGGACGGGTGGAACGCGGTTTCGGCGTGTTCGCGGATGAACGTGTCGAGCTGCTCATCGCTTTGCACGTCAATGCCCGGGCTGATTTCGCGGCCACGGAAAGCGTCCAGTGCCGGCTGTTGCATGATTTCACGGGTCAGGCGGATGCCGTCGCGGAATTCCTGCCAGTCCTGCTCGGTGGCCATGTAGTTGAACAGGATGCTCGGGTATTCGCGCGGATCCTTGGACTTGGCCTGGATGCGACCGCGGCTCGGCGAACGCATGGAACCCATGTGCGCTTGGAAACCGTGCTCTTTCACACCGTTGCTGCCGTTGTAGTTAATCGCGACCGGCAGGAAGTGGTACTGGATGTTCGGCCAATCGAATTCCGGACGGGTGCGGATGAAACCGCCGGCTTCGAACTGGTTGCTGGCGCCGATGCCGGTGCCTTTGAACAGCCACTCGGCACCGATGGCCGGCTGGTTGTGCAGCAGCAGCGAGGGGTACAGCGAGACCGGTTGGGTGCACGCGTATTGCAGGTACAACTCGAGGTGATCCTGCAGGTTTTCACCCACACCTGGCAGGTCGTGGACCACCGGAATGTCGAGTTTTTTCAGCAGCTCGGCCGGACCGACGCCGGAACGTTGCAGGATCTGCGGCGAAGCGATGGCGCCGGAGCACAGCAGCACTTCTTTGCGGGCGCGGGCTTCAACGCGCTCTTCAGCGGCGCCGATCAGGTAACGCACGCCGACCGCACGCTTGCCTTCGAACAGGATCTTGTCGGTCAGGGCGTGGGTGACGATGGTCAGGGTCGAGCGCTTCTTGGCGATGTCCAGGTAACCGCGAGCGGTGCTGGCGCGACGGCCGTTCGGCGTCACGGTACGGTCCATCGGACCGAAACCTTCCTGCTGGTAACCGTTCAGGTCTTCGGTACGCGGGTAACCGGCTTGCACGCCTGCTTCAACCATCGCGTGGAACAGCGGGTTATTGCCGGCTTTCGGCGTGGTCACGCTGACCGGACCGTCGCCACCGTGGTAGTCGTTCGGGCCGATGTCGCGGGTTTCAGCCTTGCGGAAATACGGCAGGCAGTTCAGGTAGTCCCAGTCTTCAAGACCTGGCAGTTTGGCCCAGTTGTCGTAGTCCATCGCGTTGCCGCGGATGTAGCACATGCCGTTGATCAGCGAAGAACCACCCAGGCCCTTGCCGCGACCGCATTCCATCCGGCGACCGTCCATGTGTGGCTCTGGATCGGTTTCGTAGGCCCAGTTGTAGCGACGACCTTGCAGCGGGAATGCCAAAGCAGCCGGCATTTGCGTGCGGAAATCCATACGGTAGTCCGGGCCGCCTGCTTCGAGCAGCAGGACGGTGACGCCTTCGTCTTCAGTCAGACGGGTCGCCAGGGTGTTACCGGCCGAGCCGGCACCGATGATGATGTAATCGAATTCTTGGGACATTGAATGCACCCTCTTTGAAGTTGGTCAGGTCGCCTGTAGCAGCTGTCGAGGCACGAGGCTGCGTTGGGCCGCGCAGCGGCCCTCTGAGGGCGGTCCTGCGGACACGCAACGCAGCCTCGTACCTCGGCAGCTGCTACAGGGTTTTCAGCCGGGGCTTAGAAAACCGAGGCGTAATCGCCCAGTTCGACCTGTACCGATTTGATGCGTGTGAAGTTGTTCAGCGAGCTGATGCCGTTCTCACGACCCACGCCCGACTGCTTGTAGCCGCCAACCGGCATCTTGGCGTCGGATTCGCCCCAGGCGTTGATCCAGCAGATACCGGCTTCCAGTTGATGAATCACGCGGTGAGCGCGGTTCAGGTCTTTGGTGACAACACCAGCCGCCAAACCGAACTCGGTGTCGTTGGCGCGACGGATCACTTCTTCTTCGGTTTCGTAGGTCAGGATGCTCATCACCGGGCCGAAGATTTCTTCGCGAACGATGGTCATCTCGTCGGTGCAGTCGGTGAACACGGTCGGTGCCACGAACGCGCCTTTGGCGAATTCGCCTTCGGTCAGACGGCTGCCGCCGCACAGCACGCGAGCGCCTTCTTCCTTACCTTTGGCGATGTAACCCAGCACGCTTTCCATGTGGGCGAAGCTGACCAGAGGACCGAAGTTGGTGTTCTCGTCTTCCGGGTTGCCGACGCGGATGCGCGCAACGCGCTCAACGATCTTGGCTTCGAAAGCGGCTTTCAGGTGGCTTGGCACGAACACACGAGTGCCGTTGGTGCAGACCTGACCGGAGCTGTAGAAGTTGGCCATCATCGCGGTGTCGGCGGCGCGATCGAGGTCGGCGTCGTCGAAGATGATCAGCGGGGATTTGCCGCCCAGTTCCATGGTCACGTCTTTCAGCGACGAAGCGGAAGCGCTGGCCATGACCTTCTTGCCGGTGTCGGTGCCGCCGGTGAAGGAGATTTTTTCGATGCGTGGGTGCTCGGTCAACCAGGTACCGACTTCACGGCCGCTGCCGGTCAGCACGTTGAACACGCCAGCCGGAACGCCAGCTTCGGTGTAGATCTCGGCCAGTTTCAGCGTGGTCAGGGAAGTGACTTCGCTTGGCTTGAAGATCATCGCGTTACCGGCCGCCAGGGCTGGTGCGGATTTCCACAGGGCGATCTGGATCGGGTAGTTCCACGCGCCGATACCGGCCACGACGCCCAGCGGCTCGCGACGGGTGTAGACGAACGAAGTGGTGCGCAGCGGGATCTGCTCGCCTTCGATGGCCGGAACCAGGCCTGCGTAGTACTCCAGCACGTCAGCGCCGGTGACGATGTCGACGTACTTGGTTTCGGAGAACGACTTGCCGGTGTCCAGGGTTTCCAGGGCAGCCAGTTCATCGTTGCGCTCGCGCAGGATGTCGACAGCACGACGCAGGATGCGCGAACGCTCCATGGCGGTCATCGCGGCCCAGATTTTCTGGCCCTTTTCGGCGCTGACGACAGCGCGCTCAACGTCTTCCTTCGTCGCACGTTGTACGGTTGCGAGGACTTCACCGTTAGCCGGGTTGATGGCTTCGAAAGTGGCGTCGCTGCTGGCGTCACTGTAGCCGCCATCGATGTAGAGTTTTTGCAGTTCGAAACGGGCCATATAGTCCTCGCAAGAGCATAAGTTGGTTGGCGGTAACCACTGGGCGTGCCTTATAGCTTGGGCAACGCTGGTCAGTGGCGGTTCAGGTGCTGAGCGGTTCTGTGTGCTCTAACTCACCTGCTTGGCCAGTTGTAAATCCATGTATTCGTAAGCGATCTGGTGCGCCTGCTCGGTGTCGAAAGCATCTCCCGACAGCGCGCCGCGCAACCACAAACCGTCAATGAGGGCTGCCAGGCCGCGGGCTGCACTGCGCGCTTGATCAAGCGGCAATACACGGCGGAACTGGCAGCACAGGTTGGAATACAGACGGTGATCGTTGATCCGCTGCAACCTGTGCAAAGACGGGTGGTGCATGCTGGTGGCCCAGAAGGCCAACCAGGTTTTCATTGCCGGGCCATTGACCTGGCTGGCGTCGAAGTTGCCTTCGATAATCACCTGGAGGTGCGCCCGCGGGCTGCTGTCCTCCAGCGCCTGACGGCGCGCGGTGACGTTCTCGCTGAGGACACTCATCAGATACTGCGCCGTGGCGGCGATCAGGCCGTTCTTGTCCTGAAAGTAGTGACTGATGATGCCATTCGAGACACCGGCCAAACGGGCGATCAGCGCAATGCTGGCGTCCCCCATGCCGACCTGATCTACCGCCTGCAACGTGGCTTCGATCAACTGCTGGCGGCGGATGGGTTGCATACCGACCTTGGGCATCTTGCACATCTCCTTAGGCCTTCCGGCGGACGTGAAACGTCTATCGGATTGAAGGCCAGTCTATTTTGTTTTGATTGAACGTTCAATCAACAAAGAATAAGATCTGCGACAATTCGTCGCTGCCTACAGGTTTTTCCTACATGTAGTTGGCGGAAAAACGACATCCGAAAACGCTCGAAACCCACGCGCATTGGCGCTCCCGGGTTTCGGGCTTTTTTCGGGCTGTCTTTATATCACCCGCTGGTCGGCTGCCAACTAAGCGATTGGTCGGGTAACGCGTTGCCTTGTGTTCTTCTCTCGCACTGCCTGGAGCATCTGTGCCATGAGTTCTGCCTCTCTAATAAAGACCCCACCCGAGAAGGTGACGGTCAACGGTTGGGTGTTCTACACCTCTACCGCGTTGATCCTGTTGTTGACCGCCATTCTGATCATCGCCCCGCAAGAGGCCGGCAGATTGCTCGGTATTGCCCAGGCCTGGTTGTCCCGCAGCTTCGGCTGGTACTACATGGTGGTGATTGCCGCTTACCTGGTGTTCGTGGTCGGCCTGGCGTTTTCGTCCTACGGCAAGCTCAAGCTGGGCAGCAAGGACGACACCCCGGACTTCAGCTACGGCGCCTGGGCGGGGATGCTGTTCTCGTCGGGTATCGGCATTTCGCTGCTGTACTTCGGTGCTTCGGAGCCGCTGGACCACTACTTCAACCCGCCGGAAGGCGTGGCTGCCAGCAACATGGCCGCCCGTCAGGCCGTTCAGCTGACGTTCCTGCACTGGGGCCTGCATGGCTGGGCAATCTACGCATTGGTCGGCCTGGCCGTTGCTTACTTTGCTTACCGTCATAACCAGCCGCTGGCGTTGCGTTCGGCGCTGTATCCGCTGGTCGGCGAGCGTTGGGTCAAAGGCGCCGCCGGTCATGCGGTAGACGGCTTCGGCATGTTCGTGACCCTGCTGGGTCTGGTGACGAACCTGGGGATTGGTTCGCTGCAAGTGTCGTCGGGGCTGGAAAACCTGTTCGGCATGGAACACAGCAACACCAACCTGCTGATCGTGATCATCGTGATGAGCACCGTGGCGACCATCGCTGCCGTGTCCGGCGTGGAAAACGGCATTCGCCGTCTGTCCAACCTGAACATCGTGCTGTTCAGCGGCCTGCTGATTTTCGTGCTGCTGTTCGGCCCGACCCTGCACCTGCTCAACGGTTTCGTGCAAAACGTCGGCGACTACCTGAACGGCGTGGTGCTGAAGACCTTCGACCTCTATGTGTACGAAGGCGACAGTGAGAAGTCTGACCGCTGGTTGGGCCTGTGGACCCTGTTCTACTGGGCCTGGTGGATTTCCTGGGCCCCATTCGTGGGTATGTTCATCGCGCGTATTTCCCGCGGTCGCACGGTGCGTGAACTGGTGGCCGGCGTGCTGCTGATTCCGCTGGGCTTCACCCTGGCGTGGCTGTCGATCTTCGGTAACTCGGCCCTCGACCTGGTGATGAACCATGGGGCGGTGGAGCTCGGGAAGACGGCGCTGGAACAGCCGTCGATGGCGATCTACCAACTGCTTGAGCACTACCCGGCGTCGAAAATCGTGATCGGCGTGTCGATCTTTGTCGGTTTCGTGCTGTTCCTGACCCCGGCGGATTCCGGCGCGGTGATGATGGCCAACCTTTCCTGCAAGGGCGGCAACGTCGACGAAGATGCCCCGCACTGGCTGCGGATCTTCTGGTCGGCAGTGATCACCCTGGTGACCATCGGCCTGCTGTTCGCCGGTAACTTCGAAGCCATGCAAACCATGGTGGTGCTGGCCGGCCTGCCGTTCTCGGTGGTGCTGGTGTTCTTCATGTTTGGCCTGCACAAGGCGATGCGCCAGGACGTGCAGATCGAACAGGAGCAAGCGGAGCTCGCAGCGCGTGGTCGTCGTGGTTTCAGCGAGCGTTTGACGCAGCTGGACTTGCAGCCGAACCAGTCGATTGTTCAACGCTTCATGGACAAGCAAGTCAGCCCGGCGCTGGAAGAGGCTGTGGTGCAATTGCGTGGCAAGGGTCTGGACGTGCAAACGTTGCTGGGCAAGGCCAAGCGTTGCATGGGCCTGCGGATCGAGATGGAAGAGGGCAACCCTTTTGTCTACGAAGTAAGCCTGGACGGCTATCTGGCAGCGGCGAGCGACATGGTGTCGGCTGAAAGTGCTGATGAACCGCGTGCACGTTACTACCGCGCCGAGGTGTACTTGCACAACGGCAGCCAGGACTACGACTTGATGGGCTTCACTTCGGATCAGATCACCCGTGACGTGCTCGATCAGTTTGAAAGCCATCGGCAGCTCCTTGGCCGTGTCTATAGCTGAGTGTTGAACAGGCTTGGTGTTTCAGTCTGAACCACCGCGCCGCCTTCATTCGCGAGCAGGCTCGCTCCCACATTGGAATGCATACCCCTGTGGGAGCGGGCTTGCTCGCGAAGAGGCCATCAGCCGTAAAGCTGCTTGACCCGATATCGCTATAAACAAAAACGCCGCGATCCTCTCGCGGCGTTTTTGTGTCTGTTGCCTTACCCCAGGTTCTTGCCGAGCAGTGCGTGATACAGCTCACTGTCACCGAGGATCCCGACAACCTTGTTGTTGTCGTGCAGCACCAGCTTGTTACCCGTCTGATATCGAATCTGCAGCGCATCGCGCATGCCGATGTTCGAATCCACCAGTGTTGGCCGACGACCCAAGCCTTCAACCGCTTGCCCTGGAATCCAGTTCTGCAGGTCCAGGCTCGCGCCGTTCTGGCGTGCGCCTTTGATGGTGTTGCCTTCGGCCAGGTCCAGCCAGGAATCGCCGCCCGGATCCAGGCACACCGAACCGTTGATGCGTTTGCAGTTGTCCAGGGTGCGCATCAGGCTGCGACCGCACAGTACGTTCAGCGGATTGGTGTGGGCGACGAAGGTCCGCACGTAATCGTCCGCAGGATTCAACACGATCTCTTCCGGCACGCTGTACTGAACAATGCGGCCGTCTTTCATGATTGCGATACGGCTGCCGAGCTTCAGGGCTTCATCGAGGTCGTGGCTCACGAACACGATGGTTTTGTTCAGCTTGCTTTGCAGTTCCAGCAGTTCGTCTTGCAGGCCTTGGCGGATCAGCGGATCAAGGGCCGAGAACGGTTCGTCCATCAGCAGAATGTCGGCGTCCATCGCCAGCGCGCGGGCCAGGCCCACGCGTTGTTGCATACCACCGGACAGCTCGTTGGGTTTCTTGTTGCGCCATTGGGTCAGGCCCACCAGCTCAAGTTTGTCATCCACCAGTTTGCGGCGTTCTTTCTCAGGGCGACCCTGCATTTCCAGACCGAAACTGATGTTCTCGCGCACCGTCAACCAAGGCATCAGGGCGAACTTCTGGAACACCATCGCAATGCGCTTGGTGCGCATCATTTTCAGTTCCGCCGGGGTGCAGGAAGCGATGTCGATCTGCTTGCCTTCGTGCTCGACGAACAGTTTGCCGCGGCTGACGGTGTTGAGGCCGTTGATGCAGCGCAGCAGGCTGGACTTGCCGGAGCCGGACAGGCCCATCAGTACGCAGATTTCACCTTTTTCGACGTCCAGGCTGGCCTTTTCGACCCCAACGATCTGCCCGGTCTTTTTCAGGATCTCGTTACGGGTCATGCCTTGATCCAGCAGCTTGAGTGCCTCGCGTGGATCCTTGGAGAAGATTACGTCGACGTTTTCGAAGCGAATAATGCTCATGCGTCACCCCCTACTTTGGCTTCGGGTTGTTTGCAGATACGGTCGAGCATGATCGCCAGCAGTACGATCGCCAGGCCTGCTTCGAAGCCCAGGGCGATATCAGCAGTGTTCAGTGCGTTGACCACGGGTTTGCCCAGGCCATCGGCGCCCACCAGTGCCGCGATCACCACCATCGACAACGACAGCATGATGCACTGGGTGATACCGGCCGCGATGCTTGGCATGGCGTGGGGCAGTTCGATTCGCGAGAGCAACTGACGTCGCGAGCAGCCAAAGGCCTTGCCAGCGTCCATCAATTCTTCCGGGACATCGCGAATACCCAGGTAAGTCAGGCGGATAGGCGCGGCAATCGCGAACACCACCGTAGAGATCAGACCCGGGACCACACCCAGACCGAAGAGGGTCAGGGTAGGAATGAGGTACACGAAGGTCGGTACGGTCTGCATCAGATCGAGCACCGGACGCATCAGTGTGTAGAACATCGGTTTATGCGCGGCGACGATGCCCAACGGCACGCCGATGATCACGCAGACGAAGGTGGCAAACAGCACCTGTGCGAGGGTTTCCATGGTTTCCTGCCAGTACCCCAGATTGAGGATCAGCAGGAAGGAGGCGATGACAAAAACGGTCAGGCCCCATTTTCGTTGAATGAAGTGTGCCAGTAGCGCGATGAGGCCGATCAATGCCAGCGGGTTGAACCAGGTCAGCGCAAAAGTCACACCGTGGATCATCGTTTCCAGTGACACGGCGATTGCGTCGAAGGTGCTGGCGCCGTGTTGCGTCAACCATTCAACGAAGCCCGCGATGTACTGGCCTAAAGGTATTTTCTGATCAATCAGCATGGTAGTGAACGTCCGCATGCAAGGAAATAAACAGCCCGGGCGAGCGAACTCGCCCGGCGTAAGCGATTACTGCGCGAGCTTGGCTTTCACGGCCTCCAGGCCTGGTTTACCGTCAATGGTGGTCACGCCAGCGAGCCAGGTATCGAGGACCTGTGGATTCTTTTTCAGCCAGGCCTTGGCGGCCGCGTCAGGCTTCATTTTGTCGTCCAGGATGTTGCCCATCAGCGAGCTTTCCATGTCGACGGTGAACTCCAGGTTTTTCAGCAGCTGACCGACGTTGCCGCATTCCTGGACATAACCCTTGCGGGTGTTGGTCGCCACGGTGGCGGCACCGAAGTCTGGGCCGAAGAAATCGTCACCACCCGTGAGATATTGGATCTTGAAGCGTTTGTTCATCGGGTGCGGCGCCCAGCCCAGGAACACCACGGCGGTGTCGCGTTTCTGGGCGCGGTCGACTTGCGACAGCATGCCCGCTTCGCTGGACTCGACGATCTTGAATCCGGCGTCTTTCAAGCCGAAGGCGTTCTTGTCGATCATACTCTGAATCAGACGGTTGCCATCGTTACCCGGTTCGATGCCGTAGATCTTGCCGTCGAGTTCTTTCTTGAATTTCGGAATATCAGAGAAGTCGTGAAGACCTTTGTCATACAGCGCTTGAGGTACGGCGAGGGTGTACTTGGCGCCTGTGAGGTTGGTGCGCACGACGTCCACGGTGCCGGCATCGCGATAAGCCTTGATGTCGTTTTCCATGGTCGGCATCCAGTTGCCCAGGAATATGTCCATGTTCTTGCCGTCGGCCAGGGACTTGTAGGTCACCGGTACGGAAATCATCGTGGTTTTGGTCTTGTAGCCGAGGGCGTTGAGGACGACGCTGGTGGTGGCGGTCGTTGCGGTGATGTCGGTCCAGCCGACATCGGAGAAGTTTACGGTGCTGCATTGAGCCGGTTCTGCGGCTTGAGCCAGAAACGGCAGACTCAGCATGGCGGCCAACAACAACGACGGGGAACCTTTCATGGATGGACTCCTTGGTGTTTTTTTTGGCAGTGTTCCGACTGGACCACCGCACTTATAGGTTGCGGTTGGATGGCGTTTTGGAGACATCTCTACCACGGCGCCTTGCAATCGAGTCGATACGATCATGTACCAGTGAAAATCTGACGCCTACAGGGTGCGTCGTATCCAGTACAGGGATGGTCGCATCCAGTGTCGGTGACGTCGTTTACAGCTTTTTTCAGCCCTCTTTCCCCCTCTGATCCGCAAAAAAACGGCGAAAACATTGCGTCGCCGCCCCGCGGCGTTGGTGAGCATGAGTGCGTCGGTGTGAGACGTCGAACGACATGACAAAAGCCTGATGATGCGGCCATCTCGGCGGATTGCAGCTTGAGCGTAGCAGCTCCGTCACTGGGCGCTTTTGCGTCTGGAGTTGGCACATCCAGGAGTTCGGCAGTAATGGCTATCAGTGTTTTCGACCTGTTCAAAATCGGCATCGGCCCTTCCAGTTCGCACACCGTGGGGCCTATGCGCGCCGCGGCGTTGTTCGTGCAAGGTTTGCGTGAGCGGGGTCTTTTGGAACAAGTACGGCGCGTCGAAGTTCAGCTTTATGGTTCGTTATCGGCCACCGGCATCGGTCACGGCAGCGACAACGCCGTGATCATGGGCCTGATGGGCGAGTGGCCGGACGCGATCGATCCGTCGCAAATCGGCATCCGTATCGAAACCCTGCGCGAAACCCACACGCTGTTGCTCGACGGTCGCTTGTCGGTCCCGTTCATCTGGGCCCGGGACATGCGCCTGATCGACGAGAACCTGCCGTTCCACCCCAACGCCATGACGCTGATCGTCGAAGGTGATGACGGCGAGCTGCATCGCGACACCTACTATTCCATCGGCGGCGGTTTTGTCGTTGATGAGGCGCAGGCTTCCAGCGGCGTGGTCGATCTGGACCGCACCGTGCTGCCGTACGATTTCTCCAGCGCCGCCGAACTGCTTAGCCTCTGCAAGCAGCACAACCTGCGCGTTGCAGAGTTGATGATGGCCAACGAGAAGGTCTGGCGCAGCGAAGAGGACATCCGCGCCGGCCTGATGACACTTTGGCGCGCCATGCAGGATTGCGTCGAGCAAGGCCTCAAGCACGAAGGCATCTTGCCCGGCGGCCTGAATGTGCGTCGTCGCGCGGCCAAACTGCACCGCAGCCTTCAAGAACTGAACAAGCCCAATGTGATCGGCTCGACCTTGAGCGCCATGGAGTGGGTCAACCTGTTCGCCCTGGCGGTCAACGAAGAAAACGCCGCTGGCGGGCGCATGGTCACGGCACCGACCAATGGCGCGGCGGGGATCATTCCGGCGGTGTTGCACTACTTTATGAAGTTCAGCGAAGTGGTGACCGACGCCAACGTGGTCGACTATTTCCTCAGTGCGGCGGCGGTAGGGATTCTGTGCAAGAAGAACGCTTCGATTTCCGGTGCCGAAGTCGGTTGCCAGGGCGAAGTCGGTTCGGCTTGCGCCATGGCGGCGGCCGGGCTGGCGGAGATTCTGGGGGCGACACCGGAACAGCTGTGTAACGCGGCGGAAATCGGTCTGGAGCACAACCTCGGCCTGACCTGCGACCCGGTGGGCGGGTTGGTGCAAGTGCCGTGCATCGAGCGCAATGCGATTGCCGCGGTGAAGGCGATCAACGCGGCGCAGATGGCGCTGCGTGGCGACGGTCAGCACTTTATCTCGCTGGATCGGGTGATCCGCACGATGCGTGATACCGGCGCGGATATGCATGACAAATATAAAGAGACATCGCGCGGTGGGTTGGCGGTTAGCGCGGTTGAGTGCTGAGACCGTAGCGCCCCCTTCGCGAGCAGGCTCGCTCCCACAGGGAGTGCGGTCAACTGTGGGAGCGGGCTTGCTCGCGAAGGCGTCAGACCAGTCAAAACTGCGCGCAAAGTGAACACTCGATTCAAAACGCGCCACGTTTTGGCGCGTCGCTTACAGACAAGCGGCTTCACCTGGATCACGGATCCAGGTTGGCCATTACCGCCTGTCACCTGTGCTTGCGGTGACACTCTTCACCAGGTCGCTGTAGCCCTGTTCCCACAAGTGCTACCGATTTGCTCACGCCCAACGGGGCAGAGCGCCTCCCGCCGATAATGGCACTTATAACCTCCTGTCTCTGCGAGTCATATTTAGACACATCACGACGTCGTTTTCAGGAGTTATTGAACGGCCATTCAACTTTAGGCATGGCATTTGCTCTGTCATTACAAAGCCCGTCTCCCACGCGAGAACGATGGCAATAACAAGAGCCTCCGCCTGAGGCCATCACCCGCTTTGTGTGAGGAGATACCGCGATGACGACGTTCAACTCCGGGGCCCAACCCCAGAACCGTGCGCCTCAATCCATCGGCTTTTTGCTGCTGGACAATTTCACGCTTATTTCTCTGGCCTCCGCAGTAGAACCCCTGCGCATGGCCAACCAGTTGTCCGGTCGTGAGCTGTATCGCTGGACCACGATCACAGTCGATGGCGGTCAGGTCTGGGCCAGTGATGGCCTGCAGATCACTCCCGACTGCTCCATGCACAAAGCACCCGCCCTGGACACCATCATTGTCTGTGGCGGTATCGGCATCCAGCGCACTGTTACCCGGGAACACGTTTCGTGGCTGCAAAGCCAGGCGCGTCAGTCGCGCCGTCTCGGTGCGGTCTGCACCGGCAGCTGGGCCCTGGCGTGCGCCGGCCTGCTGGATGGTTTCGATTGCAGCGTGCACTGGGAATGCCTGGCCTCGATGCAGGAAGCTTTCCCGCGTGTGGCCATGAGTACCCGTCTGTTCACCCTCGACCGTAACCGTTTCACCAGCTCCGGTGGCACCGCGCCGCTGGACATGATGCTGCACCTGATCAGCCGCGATCATGGCCGTGAACTGTCGGCCGCGATTTCGGAGATGTTTGTCTACGAACGTATTCGCAACGAGCAGGATCACCAGCGTGTGCCGCTCAAGCACATGCTCGGCACCAACCAGCCGAAGTTGCAGGAAATCGTCGCGCTGATGGAGGCCAACCTGGAAGAGCCGATCGACCTCGACGAACTGGCGGTGTATGTCGCCGTGTCGCGTCGCCAGCTGGAGCGGCTGTTCCAGAAATACCTGCACTGCTCGCCGTCGCGTTATTACCTGAAACTGCGCTTGATCCGCGCCCGGCAGCTGCTCAAGCAAACGCCGATGTCGATCATCGAAGTGGCATCGGTGTGTGGCTTCGTGTCTACGCCGCACTTCTCCAAGTGCTACCGCGAATACTTCGGCATTCCACCGCGTGACGAGCGCGTAGGCTCCAACACCACGCAACAGGTGGCGATGATGCCGCTGCCGCAAGCACTGGTGCTGTCGCCGTTGTCCGGGCCGTTGTCGGCGTTGAGTCAGGCGCGTAACGAGTCGACGTTTGCCAGCGTAAGGCTCTAGACCGAGGCGCTCCCTTCGCGAGCAAGCCCGCTCCCACATTCGACCGAGTCTCTCAGGGGGAATACGGTCAAATGTGGGAGCGGGCTTGCTCGCGAAGGCGGTTTATCAGGCGCTACGGCTCTGCTGATACTCCGCCAGCGCGGGCAGCAATTGCTTGTCGATGGCCTGGCGCACAGCCGGCAGGATGGTCGCGCTGCTGGTGTACATCTGCTTGACCATGGTCCGCAGTTCCGTTGCCCGTTCGTTGTTCAAACCTCGTACCGCGCATTCGCAGGCCTGCTCAGCGGTTGCACCAGGGGGCACCGCAAATCCTAACGCCTTGAGCTGGCCCAACAGGTCTTCCTGGTCAATCAAATCGGCGTACATCATGACGCAATCCTTCTTCAGGGAACGGTGTCGTGGATCGATTCTCGTAGGGGTACGGAGTGGCGGCAAGGACGATTTGTCGCAATGGCCGCAATACCTATGAACAGGTCGTTTTCGGCTAACTTGCGCAGAAGGAGAGTGGGCACACTGGGATCAGCTGGCTTCACGAAGGTTTGGTCACCCTCGCGCAACGGCTCCTCAACAGTACCCACCTCTGCCCCGATCCTGTCACGGCTTGATCGGGGTTTTTTTTGCCTGTGAATCAGGGATAGAGGTGGTGTCTGGGCTGACGCCTTCGCGAGCAAGCCCGCTCCCACAGGGATATGTGATCCTCTGTGGGAGCGGCGGTGCGACGATTCGACTTGCTCGCGAAGAACGATTACGCGGTTTTAGCGTTGCAACACAAGGATGCGCGACAACAATTCATCACGGTCGACATAGCAACCCTGAAAATGCCGGGCGCCGGTGGCGGGGTCGAAAGCGTTGCGGGCGTGGAGGGTGCGGCGGTTGTCGAAACACCACATTTCACCGGGGTTTAGCCGCGTCATCACGCGGAATCGCGTTTCCCGGGTCATCGCAATGAAGCGGCGGTAGGCGTGATAGAGAGCGGGCATCTGCTCGACCGATGCATCGAACGGACCGCGCAGAAAGTTCGCCATGCGGATTTCCGAAACCTGCCCAAAGGCATCCAGCGCGATGATCGGCGCGAGACGGCGGTAGTCGCTGTGGCGGTCTTTGTTGCGGAACTCCACAGGTATTTCGCAAAGGCTTTTGAACGCCTCGGGATCTTCATCGCGCAAGGCTTCGGCAATGGCAAAACCGTCGACGAAAATACTCTCGCCACCCTCGGCGTCATTCACCAGGCAATGCAGAAATTGCAGCCCCGGTTGTAACTCCCGGGTCGGCAGGTCGCTGTGCAGCGGCAGGTTGAAAGCGGTGTAGGCATTGCTGTCGGCATCGGCCTTGGATTGCACGTTGAACAGCACGCCAAAATTGCTCTCGCGGATGAAGGAAATCCGCTGGGCAATCAGCTTCAACGAGCCCAGCTCGGTGGGCACACCGCGGACCTGAGTCAGGCCGACATCGCGCACGGCCAGCAGCCATTGCAGCAGGGCGTCGTTGTCGTCCATCAACGCCTGGTAGTCGAATACCGGCAGCTTCAGGTTGCTGTTCCAGAGCTGGCTTTTTGGCTTGGCAGCCCGGCGTTCGGCGCGGGACTCGTCATCGTAGGCGTGAGCCCGTAACCAGCCAGGATCGAAGCGGCTGAGATGGCCGTCCTGCCAATCGACACGCAGGCAGCCTTCGGCATCAATGCTGACGTCCGAGGGCATCAGGTTGTCGGCGACGTCGACGATTTCCAGCACTTGCTCGCGGGTGACGGTGTAGACGCATAGCGGGCACGGGCAGTTGTCCCGCAGCCACTGATGATGAAAAGGGCTGACACGGTCATCGGCCCACTTCACTTGAATTCGGTCCGCCAGGGTGTGTACGGCGGTCAACGCGCTGATCAACGGGTAGGTACGGAAGTCGGCAAAAGCGGCGGCGGTGTTCAATGGCGATCTCCTTGTTATTTTTTAGGGGGTAACGCGATCACTCGGCCAATGTAGTCGGGGGCGGGAAGGTCGGTTTGCTCGGCGACAATGGCTTGCAGCTTGCTCAAGGTGTCTTCGCTGAAGGGTGCGGAGCGCGGCCCGGCGAGGTCGACGTGCAGCAGCATTTGCTCGTTGCCTGCCAGCTCCTTGTCATCGCCTACCCAATGCAGGCTGTGATAGAGGTGCAGGCGTTTGCTGTCGTGACCGATGATTTGGGTGTGTACTTCGACGTCGGCGTCGAGCTTCACTTCGTGCAGGTAATTGAGGTGCAGTTCGAGGGTAAACAGCGAGTTGCCGCTGGCTTCGCGGTTGTTGCTGTCCATGCCCAGACGATCCATCAGCGCGTCGGTGGCGTAGCTGAAGATGAGCAGGTAGAAGGCATCGCGCAGGTGGCCGTTGTAGTCGACCCAGTCGGGGATGATTTTGGTTTGGTAGGTGGTGAGGGTGGGCATGGTGTAGGTTCCAACATAAGTGGTGACTGGACTGCCGTCTTCGCGAGCAAGTCGAATCGTCGCACCGCCGCTCCCACAGTTGATTTGAGGTGTGAATACAATCTATGTCACCCAGCAAATCCCCTGTGGGAGCGGCGGTGCGACGATTCGACTTGCTCGCGAAGGGGCCAGACCTGCTGACCCAGCATGGGGTTACTCGCTGAACGTCATGCCATGTTTGGCCTTGGTGGTCTTCACCGCCTCCAGCACCGCCAGCAAGCAATCATCACGATAGCGCTCCAGCGCCGAAATGCTGTGCGTGCCCAGCTGATCGCTGGTGCCATCCACCACATCATCAATCAACTTGTCGGTCAGCTCCGGTGCCGGCAGATACGTCCACGGCAACTGCAACGCCGGCCCGAATTGCGCCATGAAGTGCCGCATGCCCGCATCGCCACCCGCCAGGGTGTAGGTCAAGAATGTGCCCATGAACGACCAGCGCAGACCCGCGCCAAAGCGAATCGCATCGTCGATTTCACCGGTGGTCGCCACACCGTCGTTGACCAGGTGCAGCGCCTCACGCCACAGCGCTTCGAGCAAGCGGTCGGCGATAAAACCGGGTACTTCCTTGCGCACATGCAGCGGACGCATGCCCAAGGATTCATAGACTTTCATTGCTGCTTGAACGGCTTCCGGGGCGGTGTTTTTTCCGCCAACCACTTCCACCAACGGCAGCAGATAAACCGGGTTGAACGGGTGCCCGACGACGCAACGTTCCGGGTGCGTCGAACTCTCGTAGAACTCGCTCGGCAACAGGCCGGAAGTACTGGAACCGATCAAGGCATTGGGCTTGGCCGCCGCGCTGATTTTGCTGTGCAGTTCCAGTTTCAGGTCCAGACGCTCAGGGGCGCTTTCCTGAATGAAGTCCGCGTCGCGAACGCATTCTTCAATGGTGGCGACAAAGCGCAGCCGATCCTGCGATGCGCCCGGCGCCAGGCCCTGTTTCTCCAAAGCGCCCCAGGCATTGGCGACGCGTTTGCGCAGCGCGGCTTCGGCACCGGGCGCCGGGTCCCAGGCCACCACGTCGAGGCCGTGGGCGAGGGCGCGGGACACCCAACCGCTGCCGATGACACCGCTGCCCAGGGCTGCGAAGGTTTTGATTTCAGTGATAAAAGTCATGGCAATTCCAGAATTTGAAAAGGTCGATTAACCGCGCTTGGTCAGGCCCATTTTTGCCCGGCCTTCAGCCGGGGTCAGAACACGGGCGCCGAGACGGCTGAGGATTTCCGAGGCGCGTTCGACCAGTTGGCCGTTGGTCGCCAGTACGCCCTTGTCCAGCCAGATGTTGTCTTCCAGACCGACCCGCACGTTGCCGCCGAGCAGCACAGCCTGCGCGGCCATCGGCATTTGCATGCGACCGATGCCGAAACCGGCCCAGACCGCATTGGCAGGCAGGTTGTCGACCATGGCTTTCATGGTGGTGGTGTCGGCCGGCGCGCCCCACGGGATGCCCAGGCAGAGTTGGAACAGCGGGTCGTCGAGCAAGCCTTCCTTGATCAACTGCTTGGCGAACCACAGGTGACCGGTGTCGAAGATTTCCAGCTCGGCCTTCACGCCCAGCTCTTGAATGCGTTTGGCGCCAGCGCGTAGCTGGGCCGGGGTGGACACGTAAATGGTGTCGCCGTCGCCGAAGTTCAGGGTGCCGCAATCGAGGGTGCAGATTTCCGGCAGCAGTTCTTCAACGTGAGCCAGACGGGTCAGCGGGCCGACCAGGTCAGTGTTCGGGCCGAACTCCATCGGGTTCTCGCCCGCGCCGATTTCCAGGTCGCCGCCCATGCCGGCGGTGAGGTTGACGATGATGTCGACGTCCGCCTCGCGGATGCGCTCCATCACTTCGCGATACAGCGCGACATCACGGCTGAATTTGCCGGTTTCGGGGTTACGAACGTGGCAGTGAACGACAGTGGCGCCGGCCTTGGCCGCTTCCACGGCGGCCGCGGCGATTTGTTTCGGGGTGACCGGCACGTGTGGGCTTTTGCTGGTCGTGTCGCCAGCACCGGTGAGTGCGCAGGTGATGATGACGTCGTGGTTCATGAGGCGGTTCCTGTTCTTTATGGGAATGGCGGGCGTGATTAGTCGATTCGCAGCCCGGTCGGGCTGCGAGTCGGTGGTTCAATCGGGTTTATTTGGTGGTCAGTTGCAGGTTTTCAGCCGCCGGTTTGCCATCGAAGGTGGTCACGCCTTCGAGCCAGCGTTGCTTGTCTTGCGGGTGATCTTTCAGCCATTGCTTGGCCGACTCGAAAGCGTCCTTGTGATCCAGCAGCGGCTGCATCATCCGGCTCTCGTCTTCGGCGGTGTAGGTCAGGTTGCTCAGCAAACGACCGATGTTCGGGCATTGGTCGGCGTATTTCGGCGCGGTGACGGTCCAGACCGTGGCCATGCCTTCGTTCGGGCCCAGAGCGTCGTCGCTGCCGGTGAGGTACGTCATCTTCACGTTGACGTTCATCGGATGCGGCGCCCAGCCGAAGAACACCACGGCCTCTTTGCGTCGCACGGCACGATCCACCGCCGCGAGCATGCCGGCCTCACTGGACTCGACCAACTGGAACTTGCCGAGGCCAAACTGGTTCTTGGCAATCATCGCCTTGATCTGGGTGTTGGCGCCCGAGCCAGGCTCGATGCCGTATATCTTGCCGCCCAATTCTTTCTCGAACTTGGCGATGTCGGCGAAGGTTTTCAGGCCTTTGTCGGCGAGGTAAGTCGGTACGGCGAGGGTGGCGCGGGCATCTTTCAGGCTTGGCGCCTCAAGCACCTTGACCTGATTGGCCGAAACGAACGGCGTGATGGTCTGGGTCATCAGCGGGTTCCAGTAGCCCAGGAACAAGTCCAGGCGCTGGTCGCGGATCCCGGCGAAGATGATTTGCTGGGAAGCGCTGGTTTGTTTGGTGTTGTAGCCGAGGCCATCAAGCAGGACTTGGGTCATGGCACTGGTGGCGATCACGTCGGTCCAGTTCACAACGCCCATGCGCACGTTCTGGCATGAAGCAGGTTCGGCCGCCATGACGCTGGCGCTCAGGAAAGCGGTACCGCTGAGTGCAAGAACACAGCTGCTGATCAGTCGTTTCATCTCAGGTTCCTCGGCAGTTCGTTATTGTGGGTCCGGTCATCTTTGTGCGCCGGTGATGCCAAGTTACGCAGCTTAAGGCCCGCTAAAGCGCACTGCGGCGACCAGCTCTTGCACTGCAGCGACCTGCGCTCTTGAATGCCGCCGGCAAGTGGCGTATCAACGTCCACACGCTTCCCGTCCTCTCGCTACCTGCCATCGAGTGCGCTCCATGTCCCAGGATTTCTACTTCATGTTGATGCCGGGTTTCTCGGCCATCGGTTTCATCTCGGCCATCGAGCCGCTGCGGGTCGCCAATCGCTTTCGTGGCGAGCTCTACCGCTGGCATGTGCTCAGCGCGGACGGCGGGGCGGTATTGGCCAGCAACGGCATGTCGGTCAACGCCGATGCGGCGCTGGAACCGCTGAAGAAAGGCGCAACGCTATTGGTGGTCGCCGGCTTCGAACCGCTGAAATTCGCCACCCCGGCGCTGGAACACTGGCTGCGCCGCCTGGACAACGAAGGCGTGACCCTCGGTGCCATCGACACCGGCAGCTTCATCCTCGCCGAGGCCGGCCTGCTCGACGGCCACCGCTTGACCCTGCACTGGGAAGCCATCGACGCGTTCAAGGAGTCCTATCCACAGCTCAGCGTCACCCAGGAGCTGTTCGAGATCGACCGTCGGCGCATTACCTCCGCCGGCGGCACCGCTTCCATCGACCTGATGCTCGACCTCATCAGCCAGGCCCACGGCCCGGAACTGGCGATCCAGGTCAGCGAACAATTCGTGCTCGGCCGCATCCGCCCGCGCAAAGACCACCAGCGCATGGAAGTCGCCACGCGTTATGGCATCAGCAACAAGAAACTGGTGCAGGTGATTGGGGAGATGGAGCAGCACAGCGAACCGCCGCTGAGCACGCTTGAGTTAGCCGAATCGATCAAGGTGACGCGGCGGCAGTTGGAGCGCCTGTTTCGCCTGCACTTGAACGACACGCCAAGCAATTTCTATCTGCGCTTGCGGCTGGAGAAAGCCCGGCAGTTGTTGCGGCAGACGGATATGAGCGTGTTGGAAGTGAGCATTGCGTGCGGGTTTGAATCGCCGTCGTATTTCACTCGCAGCTATCGGGCGAAGTTTGAGCGGTGTCCGCGGGAAGATCGGCGGCGGATGGGGGATGGTCGGGAGCTGGTTTGAGCGAAAGCAAATCAAATGTGGGAGCGGGCTTGCTCGCGAAAGCGGTGTGTCAGCCAACATCAATGTTGAATGACTGACCGTCTTCGCGAGCAAGCCCGCTCCCACATTTCGTTTTGCTTTGGCCTTACTTCTTCATCAGCGCCGAGCAGGCCGTTTTAAACGCTTCATGCTGATACTTGTTCAGCGTCCCCGGCAGCTCAAAGTCAAACTTCTTGTTCTGCGCATTAATCGTCTGTGGCGACAGCAGCGTGACCTCGCAATTTTCCAGCAACTGGAAAACACCCTCGATCTTGAACGTGGTCGGCCCACCGGCGAACTCGCCTTTCTTGCTGCGCTTCTTGATCGCGATCCGATCGATGGAGTTCTCGCGCACAAACGAGGCGACTTGAGCGGCGAAGACTTTGACGTTGGCGGCTTCGTCGTCATCGTCGAGGGCGATTTTCTTGGTGGCCAGGGCGACATGGCTCAGGACCTGATCGTCGAGGGAGGCCACGGCGATGATCGCTTCGCTGCCTTTGATTTCGATGCCGCAGATTTTCATGTAAATCCCTTTCTTTGTTGGTGGAGTGCAGCTTACAGCTCGAGTTGATTGGGCTTGATGCCAAAAGCTGCGGCGATTTTTTCGCGAGTCGCCTTGCGGGGCTTGGCAACAGTCTCCTGCTGGGCGAAGGCCGGTTGGGAGATGCCCATGCGTTTGGCCACTTCATCCTGTGTAAGGTTCAGATGTTCGCGCCAGGCCCTGATGGGTAGAGCACCGTCAACGATGCGGCTGACTACTTCGTGTGGGATCAAATGATTCTCCATGTGTATGTTTCTACTCCTGCCCAATCGACTCCAAAAACTCCGACCGCTCATCACTCATCCGCGCGACACAATCATTCTGCGCAATCGTGAACGCCTTGCTACCGGTCGTCGCCGGAAACGCCTCAACCGCGCAATCCGCATCCCGGGTCTTCAGCCACTGCTGTTGTGCGGCTTTGAGCTTGGCGGTGATGTCGGTCAGTTGCGCCGGGTTCTTGCCGTAGAGCGTCTGCATGCGCTCGGTCAGGCCCTGATAGTTGTCTTTTAGCAGCTGTTCGGCGGTGTTTTTGCTAAAGGTCGAGCATTCCAGGGTCTGGACTTCGTTTTCGACTTTGTCGCAGGGGTTATCGTCGGCCTCTTCAGCCGCGTGTACGCCGGTCGCTATCAGTGCCAAAGCCAGGAAGATCGATTTCATTGCGCCGCCGCCCCTTATTTCAGTAAAGCATCCAGTAATGGCGCGAATTCTGGCCCATGCGCAGGCCCTTGAACAGGTGGCTCATGACGTCCGGCGACGACCCTTTGTCGCGGATTGACGCTTTCGGCAAACCCCCTGTCGTTTTTGCACCCGGCTGCACCCTCCCTCAGGCATATGCTGGCCCCAAAGCGCCGGCACACGATTCGGCGCATGAATCGCTAATAGGGGACAGCCTGATGAGCCCAGCCGAATTGCACGCCGACAGCATCGTTATCGACGGTCTGATTATTGCCAAGTGGAACCGTGAGCTGTTCGAAGACATGCGCAAGGGCGGTCTGACCGCGGCCAACTGCACCGTGTCGGTGTGGGAGGGCTTCCAGGCCACCGTCAACAATATCGCCGCCAGCCAGAAGCTGATCCGCGAAAACAGCGACCTGGTGATTCCAGTGCGCACCACCGCCGATATCCGCAAGGCCAAGGAGCAGGGCAAGACCGGCATCCTGTTCGGCTTCCAGAATGCTCACGCCTTTGAAGACCAGATCGGCTACGTCGAGGTGTTCAAGCAGCTGGGCGTCGGTATCGTGCAGATGTGCTACAACACCCAGAACCTGGTCGGCACCGGTTGCTACGAGCGTGATGGCGGCCTGTCGGGTTTCGGTCGCGAAATCGTCGCCGAGATGAACCGCGTCGGCGTCATGTGCGACCTGTCCCACGTAGGTTCGAAAACCTCCGAAGAAGTCATCCTCGAATCCAAGAAGCCGGTCTGCTACTCCCATTGCCTGCCGTCGGGTCTGAAGATTCACCCGCGCAACAAATCCGATGAAGAACTGAAGTTCATCGCCGATCACGGCGGTTTCGTCGGCGTGACCATGTTTGCGCCATTCCTGGCCAAGGGCATCGATTCGACCATCGACGATTACGCCGAAGCCATCGAATACACCATGAACATCGTCGGCGAAGACGCCATCGGTATCGGCACCGACTTCACCCAGGGCCATGGCCAGGACTTCTTTGAATACCTGACCCATGACAAGGGCTACGCCCGCCGCCTGACCAGCTTCGGCAAGATCATCAACCCGCTGGGCATCCGCACCGTCGGCGAGTTCCCGAACCTGACCGAAACCCTGCTCAAGCGCGGCCATTCCGAGCGCGTGGTCCGCAAGATCATGGGCGAGAACTGGGTCAACGTCCTCAAAGACGTTTGGGGCGAATAAGCCCACTTTGAACAACGATCCCTTGTAGCAGCTGCCGAGGTACGAGGCTGCGTCGGGCTGCGAAGCGGCCCCCGAGGGCGGTCCTACGGACACGCAACGCAGCCTCGTACCTCGGCAGCTGCTACGCAAAACACACAACGAATTTTTCTGGAGTTAAGTTTCCATGGCCAAGATCGCCCCGCAATTGCCAATCGAAGTCGACAGCGAAACCGGTGTCTGGACCTCCGACGCCCTGCCGATGCTGTATGTGCCGCGTCATTTCTTCGTCAACAACCACATGGGCATCGAGGAAGTGCTGGGCGCCGACGCCTACGCCGAAATCCTCTACAAGGCCGGCTACAAATCCGCCTGGCACTGGTGTGAAAAAGAAGCCGAATGCCACGGCCTGGAAGGCGTCGCGGTGTTTGAGCACTACATGAAGCGCCTGTCGCAGCGCGGCTGGGGCCTGTTCAAGGTCCAGGACATCGACCTCGACAAAGGCACCGCCAGCGTCAAGCTCGAACACTCGGCGTTCGTCTACGTGTACGGCAAGGTCGGGCGCAAGGTCGACTACATGTTCACTGGCTGGTTTGCCGGTGCCATGGACCAGATTCTGCAAGCCCGTGGCAGCAAGATCCGCACCGTTGCCGAACAGGTTTACGGTGGCTCCGAAGAAGGCCACGACGACGGCCTGTTCACCGTCAAGCCGTTGTAAGTCGAGGAACCCGCCATGGCTTTCGAAGCAATGTTCCAGCCGATCCAGATCGGCAAACTGACCATCCGCAACCGCGTGCTCAGCACCGCGCACGCCGAGGTCTATGCCACCGACGGCGGCATGACCACCGACCGGTACGTCAAGTATTACGAAGAGAAAGCCAAGGGCGGGATCGGCCTGGCGATTTGCGGCGGTTCCTCCAGTGTGGCCATCGACAGCCCGCAAGGCTGGTGGAAGTCGGTCAACCTGGCCGATGACCGGATCATTCCGCACTTCCAGAACCTGGCCGATGCCATGCACAAGCATGGCGCCAAGATCATGATCCAGATTACTCACATGGGTCGTCGTTCCCGCTGGGACGGCGAGCATTGGCCAACCCTGCTGTCGCCTTCGGGCATCCGTGAGCCGGTGCACCGTGCAACCTGCAAAACCATCGAGCCGGAAGAAATCTGGCGGGTGATCGGCAACTACGCCAGCGCCGCCGCGCGGGCCAAGGCCGGTGGCCTGGACGGCGTCGAGCTGTCCGCCGTGCACCAGCACATGATCGACCAGTTCTGGAGCCCGCGCGTCAACAAACGTACCGACGAATGGGGCGGCAGCTTCGAAAACCGCATGCGTTTCGGCCTGGAAGTGATCAAGGCTGTGCGGGCTGAAGTCGGCCCGGATTTCTGCGTCGGCATCCGTCTGTGCGGTGATGAATTCCACCCGGACGGCTTGTCCCACGAGGACATGAAGCAGATCGCCAAGTACTACGACGACACCGGCATGATCGACTTCATTGGCGTGGTGGGGTCGGGTTGCGACACCCACAACACCCTGGCCAACGTTATCCCGAACATGAGTTATCCACCGGAGCCGTTCCTGCACTTGGCGGCCGGTATCAAGGAAGTGGTGAAGGCCCCGGTTTTGCACGCGCAGAACATCAAGGACCCGAACCAGGCGACCCGTATTCTGGAAGGCGGCTACGTCGACATGGTCGGCATGACCCGCGCCCACATCGCCGACCCGCACCTGATCGCCAAGATCAAAATGGGTCAGGTTGACCAGATCAAACAATGCGTCGGCGCCAACTACTGCATCGACCGTCAGTACCAGGGTCTGGACGTGTTGTGCATCCAGAACGCCGCGACCTCCCGTGAATACATGGGCGTGCCGCACATCATCGAGAAATCGACCGGTGTGAAGCGCAAAGTCGTGGTGGTCGGTGCCGGTCCTGCCGGGATGGAAGCGGCTCGCGTGTCGGCCGAACGTGGCCACGACGTGACCCTGTTCGAGAAAAAAGAATTCATCGGCGGGCAGATCACTACCGCGTCGAAAGCTCCGCAACGGGACCAGATCGCCGGTATCACTCGCTGGTTCCAGCTGGAACTGGCTCGTTTGAAAGTTGACCTGCGCCTGGGCGTGGCGGCCGATGCGGCAACCATTCTCGACCTGCGTCCGGACGTGGTGGTGCTCGCCGTCGGCGGTCATCCATTCCTGGAGCAGAACGAGCACTGGGGCGCGGCTGAAGGCCTGGTCGTCAGCAGCTGGGACATCCTCGATGGCAAGGTCGCACCGGGCAAGAACGTGCTGGTTTACGACACCATTTGCGAGTTCACCGGGATGTCGACCGCCGACTTCCTCGCCGACAAGGGCAGCCAGGTCGAGATCGTCACCGACGACATCAAACCGGGCGTTGCGATTGGCGGCACCTCGTTCCCGACGTACTACCGCAGCATGTACCCGAAAGAAGTGATCATGACCGGGGACATGATGCTGGAGAAGGTCTACCGCGAAGGCGACAAGCTGGTGGCGGTGCTGGAAAACGAATACACCGGCGCCAAAGAGGAGCGGGTGGTGGACCAGGTCGTCGTCGAAAACGGCGTGCGTCCGGACGAAGAAATCTATTACGCGCTGAAGGAAGCGTCGCGCAACAAAGGCCAGATGGACATCGAAGCCCTGTTCGCGATCAAGCCGCAACCTTCGTTGAGCCAGGCAGGCGACGGCTACTTGCTGTTCCGCATCGGCGACTGCGTGGCGCAGCGCAACACCCACGCGGCGATCTACGACGCGTTGCGGTTGTGCAAGGATTTCTAAGAGCTTGTGGATAACCCTGTGGGAGCGGGCTTGCTCGCGAAGGCGGACTGACATTCAACATTGATGTCGACTGACCCACCGCTTTCGCGAGCAAGCCCGCTCCCACAGGAATCGGGCAAGGCATCCAGGTAGTTTGGCCTGCAAGACCCTGCGGTCTTTGGGAGCTTCACCATGTTGAACACCCTTCTTCCAATCCTGTTGTTTGCTGCCCTGGGCCTTGCCGTCCTCGGCGTGTTGCGACGGGTGGCTATGTGGCGCCGAGGCCGGGCTTCGAAAGTCGACCTGATCGGCGGCCTGTTCGCCATGCCCAAGCGTTACATGGTCGATTTGCACCATGTGGTCGCGCGGGACAAGTACATCGCCAACACTCACGTCGCCACGGCTGGCGGTGCGGTGGCGTCGATTGTGCTGGCGATCCTGGTTCACGGTTTCGGCCTGCATAATCGCATTCTCGGTGTTGCCCTGTTGGTTGCCTCGGCGGTGATGTTCGTCGGTGCGATTTTCATGTTCCTGCGTCGTCGCAACCCACCGGCTCGCCTTTCCAAAGGGCCATGGATGCGTCTGCCGAAAAGCCTGTTGGCGTTCTCTGCAAGCTTCTTCCTGTTGACCCTGCCGGTGGCCGGCATCCTCCCGGAAAACTTCGGCGGTTGGGTGGTGGCTGCGATCCTCGGCGTCGGTGTGCTGTGGGGCGTATCGGAATTGTTCTTCGGCATGACCTGGGGCGGGCCGATGAAGCACGCCTTCGCCGGTGCTTTGCACCTGGCCTGGCACCGTCGCGCCGAGCGTTTTAATGGCGGCCGTTCCACCGGTTTGAAACCGCTGGACCTGAACGACCCGACCGCGCCACTGGGCGTGGAAAAACCCAAGGATTTCACCTGGAACCAACTGCTCGGCTTCGACGCCTGCGTGCAGTGCGGTAAATGCGAAGCTGCGTGCCCGGCGTTCGCCGCCGGCCAGCCGTTGAACCCGAAAAAACTGATTCAAGACATGGTCGTCGGCCTGGCCGGTGGCACCGACGCCAAGTTCGCCGGCAGCCCGTATCCGGGCAAGGCGATCGGCGAGCACGCCGGTAACCCGCATCAACCAATCGTCAACGGTCTGGTGGACGCTGAAACCTTGTGGTCTTGCACCACTTGCCGCGCTTGCGTCGAGGAGTGCCCGATGATGATCGAGCACGTCGACGCCATCGTCGACATGCGCCGTCACCTGACCCTGGAAAAAGGCGCGACCCCGAACAAGGGCGCCGAAGTCCTGGAAAACCTGATCGCCACCGACAACCCTGGCGGCTTCGCCCCGGGTGGGCGGATGAACTGGGCGGCGGACTTGAACCTCAATCTGATGAGCGAGAAGAAATCCGTCGACGTGCTGTTCTGGGTCGGCGACGGTGCCTTCGACATGCGCAACCAGCGCACCCTGCGCGCCTTCGTCAAAGTGCTGAAAGCGGCCAAGGTCGACTTCGCGGTACTGGGCCTCGAAGAGCGTGACAGCGGTGACGTGGCCCGACGTCTGGGCGACGAAGCCACCTTCCAGTTGTTGGCCAAACGCAACATCCAGACCCTGGCCAAGTACAGCTTCAACCGCATCGTCACCTGCGACCCGCACAGCTTCCACGTGCTGAAAAACGAGTACGGCCCCTTCGACGGCAACTACCTCGTGCAGCACCACAGCACCTACATGGCGGAAATCATCGGCGCTGGCGCCCTGAACCTCGGCCAGCACAAAGGCAGCAGCGTGACGTATCACGATCCGTGCTACCTCGGCCGCTACAACGGCGAATACGAGGCGCCGCGTGAAGTGCTGCGCGCCCTGGGTATCGAGATCAAGGAAATGCAACGCTCCGGTTTCCGCTCGCGCTGCTGCGGCGGTGGCGGCGGTGCGCCGATCACCGACATCCCGGGCAAGCAACGGATCCCTGACATGCGCATGGAAGACATCCGCGAAACCGGCGCCGAACTGGTGGCCGTGGGTTGTCCACAGTGCACCGCGATGCTCGAAGGCGTGGTCGAACCGCGGCCGCTGATCAAGGACATCGCCGAACTGGTGGCGGACGCGTTGCTCGAAGACGCTGCCCCGAGCAAGCCGACCAAACCGGCCCAACGTGAACCTGCGGAGGCCCACTGATGAGCGACATTATCCGCCGCGACCCACGCGCCGAATGGATCGCCCGTAACCGTTTGCACCCGCTGCACGCGGCCATGCAACCGGCGCAACACAGCTGGATGGGGCCTAACGGCGTCATTCGCAAGAATCCCCATGGCATCGGTTTTATCGGTCCCAACGGCATCAAACGGATTGACCGCAGCGGCGCTCAACAGGGCGGGGCGAGCAAACGCTCGGCTGCGGTTGAAGTCCAGTTGCCACTGCATCAAGTGCCTGCACCTGCGTTTTACATCAGCGTGGTGCCAGACATGGTCGGCGGCCGCTTGAGCAGCCACGACCGCGACTTGCTGGGTCTGGCTCACCAATTGGCCGGCAAGGACGGCGCGGTGTTGGCCGTGGTCTTCGGCGAACACAAAGAAAGCGCCTTCGCCACCGCGGGCGTCGATCGTTTGCTGGTGCTGGAAGGTGACGAATTCAGCGGTTATGCACCGGAACAACGGGTCCAGGGCCTGCGGGCTGTGGATAACCAGTTCAGCCCGCGTCACTGGCTGCTGCCGGACAGCCGCAGCGGCGGTGGTGAACTGGGTCGACGCTTTGCCGCAGCACTGGGCGAACGCCCGGCCACGCGGGTCTGGCAGGTCAAGGATCAGGAATGCATCGGTCGCGCCGGTGCCGGTTTGCAGGACCTTGCACGGCCGGTCGCGCGCTTGATCCTGGCTGCCGTCGAATGCGCCGAACCGGTCAGCGAAACCCGTCACGAAGCCTTGCCGGTGGAGTTATCCACAGCGGTGGCGCGCAGTCTCTCGCGCATCGAGGATTTGGGCGCGGTGGCGGTCGATCCGGCGGCGATTCCGATGGCCGAAGCCGAGTTCATCTTCTCCGGCGGCAACGGGGTCAAGGACTGGGGACTTTTCCACAGGACCGCCGAAGCGCTGGGCGCTACCGAAGGCGCGTCCCGCGTGGCGGTGGACGATGGCTTTATGGCCCGCGACCGTCAGGTTGGTGCGTCCGGCACCTGGGTCACCGCACGGGTTTACGTGGCGGTGGGGATTTCCGGGGCGATCCAGCACCTGCAAGGCATCGGTGCCTGCGACAAGGTAGTGGCAATCAACCTCGACCCTGGCTGCGACATGATCAAACGGGCCGACCTGTCGGTGATCGGCGAGAGTGCAGAGATTCTTCAAGCCTTGATCGATGCGGTAGAGGCTTACCGCAATGAAGCCAAGCGCGATGCGGCTTAAGGAAAGGAAAGGGTTATGAGCACGAAAATCATCAGCCTGGTGTCCATCGGCGCCCACCCGACCTCCGGCCGGCCACGTCGCGCGGAGCAGGATGCGCGGGCGGTCGAGCTGGGCCTGCAACTGGCTGGGGATAACCTGCAAGTGCTGCATGCCGGCGACGTCGCAGAACCTGCGCTACGTGCGTATCTGGGCATGGGCCTGGAACAGCTGCACGTGCTTGAGCAGCCGGAAGGCGCCGATGCACTGCCGGCATTGACCGCGTATTTGCGTGACGCCGGCGCTCAGGTCGTGCTGACCGGTAGCCAGGCGGAAACCGGCGAAGGCTCTGGCATGTTGCCGTTCTTGCTGGCCGAAAGCCTGGGCTGGCCGCTGGTCGTCGGGCTGGCTCAAGTTGAATCCATCGATGGTAATTCAGCACTGGTGCTGCAAGCTTTGCCGCGTGGTCAACGCCGTCGCCTGAAAGTACGGCTGCCGTTTCTCGCGACTGTGGATAACGCCGCGCCGAAGCCTCGGCAGAGCGCTTACGGCCCGGCCCGACGCGGCGTGTTGCAGGCGGATGAAGTCGAAGTGATCGACGATGAACTGCTGGCAGTCGCCACGCTGCAACCGGCCAAGCCACGGCCTAAACGCTTGAAGGTGATCAAGGCCAAGAGCGGCGCGGACCGGATGAAAGCTGCGACTGCCAAGGCCAGTGGCGGTGGCGGGCAGGTGCTAAAAGGGTTGAGCGCCGAGGCGGGGGCTGAGGCGATTCTCAAGTTACTGATCGAAGAAGGCGTAGTCCGCTAGCGGATCACCAGCGCAGATCTAAAAATGTGGGAGCGGGCTTGCTCCGGGCGGCGATCCGACGAAAGCGGTGGCTCAGTCGACATCAATGTTGAATGTGAGTCCGCCTTCGTCGGATCGCCGCCCGGAGCAAGCCCGCTCCCACAAGGAAAAACAATGACCGTTGAATTTCGTTCGGCCCTGCGCGCGGATGCGCGGGAGATTGCTCGTTTGTTTCAGATTTCATCAGAAGGTGCTGCGGATTACATCTGGAGCCATCTGGCGCAGCCCGGTCAGGATTTACTGGACGTGGGCGCCAGTCGTTACGCCCGTGACGACGTAGATTTTTCTTATCAGAACTGCCTCATCGCCGAGGTTGATGGAAACGTCATTGGCATGATGCACAGCTACGTGATGCGTCACGATCCGCTGGCGCCTCCAGTAACCGATCCGGTGCTGGCGCCGTACGCCAAGATGGAAATCCCCGACACCCTCTATATATCCAGCCTGGCGCTCCATGAAGGCTGGCGAAACCAGGGCCTGGGCAAACAATTCCTCGCCTACGCTTACGACCGTGCCAACCAGCTGGGGCTCAATGGCTTGAGCCTGATCGACTACGCCGTGAACACCGGCGCCCGTCGGTTTTACGAGCGACATGGCTTTCGTATCGTCGATACCTGCCAAATCACTCCCCATCCGATGATTCGGGTCACGGGTGAGGCCTATCTGATGTATCGGCCCTGATGAGCTACATTTCTCTATGAGCTGCTCAGGGGTGCCGCAGCGCTAGTTCATAAAACTCGTTTCAAGAATGGGTTGAACATGAGGGCGGTCAGTCGGCGTGAGACATGTCTGATCGGCGGCGTGAATTCAAAGTCGTCTCTGGTGCTGTTTGCATTTTTTATCTGTGCAGCAACAAGTTCGATGGCTGATACCCTGCCGGCAGCTGCGGATTTCTACACATGGTTAGAGTCCGAACAGGGACAAAAAGCGTCCTTGGTGCAGCTGAAACAGCAATGCGCCAAGGTGTTGGATGCTGAAAAAAACCTGAATTGTTCAGTGTCCGTTCTCGCCCGAATGTTCGAGGCCAAAACCGCAAACCAGATTCCCGAATACTATCTGGCGATCAAGCGTCGTCACGCTCAAGCAATCGCGAATGATCCTGAACTCAACGCAATGTTTTCCATGTTCGGCAGCGAATCCCTCGCGACCTTGCGGGCGGTCGGCGATTTCTCGGTGACAAGAGCGAAGCGGCACGAGGTGCTGGCGATTCATCCTTACGCCAGTGACGGTCACGTGACTGACGAGGTGCTGCCCTACCTCGATGTCAAAGCGGCCAATGGTGTCTTGTCGCGCTTCATTCTGGACACCGGCGCACCGCAAACCCGGGTCAACCTCGACACTGCGAAGCTGATGGGAGTCAGGTTATTAAGCGACTCTCACTATGGCTACAGCACGTTTTATGGTGAACGTGACCTGTCTGCCAGACTCGGGATCTTTGAGTCTTTAAAGATAGGCTCAAGCGAGTTCAGAAACGTCCTGGTGTTTGTCAGCGACCGGGAAAACCTGTTGGGGCTTGATTTGCTCGGTAAGTTGGGGCGTTTGAAGGTCACCCAAAAGACCCTGGAGCTTAACGCCGAACCTCCCGCGCGATGTGATTCGCCAATCACCTATGCGCGCATCGACATCAATCAACGACTGACCATTGCCGCACGCCTGGATCGTCGGGCGACGCCGGCGATTATTGACACCGGCAATGTTGATTACCTGACGTCCTCCTCGCCGGGCAACTCACCCATTCATGTCACCGATAAGCCGCGTTCCCAAACCTTCAAGGGTGAATTGAGCCTGGCGGGACATATCCAACTGGTCACTTACAACTACTACCCGGACTTTACGATTCCTCCGTCGTTGTTACTGGGTCAGTACGTGCCTTCGCTTTTGCTTGGGTGGGGTGCATTCAATGACTATGAGTTGAATCTGGATATCGACTCGGGCCGGTCGTGTTTCAACAGGACCTGATCGAGGTTACCCACAATCCCTGTTAGCGCTTCTGTGGATAACGTGTTCGCCCATCGCTACACCCCATACAAATCAAGCCCTACAACCCTTCGTACAAAAAACAACCAGCCTAACTTGCGGTTTTTTCGGGCTTTTTCCAGAGGATAACTTTGGAAGCGAGCCAATACTTGCCCCCAATCTCTGTTAGCGCATCTGTGGATAAGATGTTCGCTGTCCTCTACAGACCATATAAACCGGGCTTATTAGGCGAGTGATCAAAAAACGATCAAATCGTCGTTTTAGACCGAGAAACCTCGCGCAAACCCCGATTTATCGCGGCTTCCAACGGTTTTCCACAGATCCGCCCAAGTTGCCCCCAAAGTCTGTTGGCGCTTCTGTGGATAAGGTGTTCGCCATCCTCTGCAAGCCACGTATAACGTGCCTTACAAGCTTCCGATCAAAAAACAACCAATCGCTGCTCAAAACCCTGCTTCTGGATAAGTCACGGATTTTCTTCAGTTTCTGTGGAGAAATTTTGCGCCGTAAACCGAGTTGTCCCCATTTGCTGTGGGTGGAGGTGTGGATAACTTGTTCGCGAACCGCTGCAGCCCCATGCCAGCGGCAGCTCTAAAGCGATTGATCGAAATTTGAACAATAAAAAACCGCGAAACATGTTCGCGGTTTTTTTTTCAGCGGGATCGGTCAGCCTTGAACCGGAACCCCTTTGAGGTAAGGCGCAGGTTCCGCGCCCAGATTGTTCAGCAAACGCTCGCTGTACCAGTCCACGAAGTTCACCACGCCAAACTCATAGGTCTTGGAGTAAGGGCCTGGCTGGTAAGCGGTGGAGTTGATGCCGCGCTGGTTCTCTTCGGCCAGACGACGGTCCTGGTCGTTGGTCGCGTCCCAGACCTGGCGCATGCGTTCCACGTCGTAGTCCACGCCTTCGACGGCGTCCTTGTGGACGATCCACTTGGTGGTGACCATGGTTTCCTGCGCGCTGATCGGCCACACGGTGAACACGATGATGTGGTCGCCCATGCAGTGGTTCCAGGAGTGCGGCAGGTGCAGGATGCGCATCGAGCCCAGCTCGGGGTTTTTGATCCGGCCCATGAGTTTGGCGCAGCCCTGTTTGCCGTCCAGGGTCATCGACACGGTGCCCTTGAGCAGCGGCATGCGCACGATGCGGTTACGCAGGCCGAAGCTGGCGTGGGCGTAAGGGATCTTCTCGGCTTCCCAGGCAGCGGCGGAGTCGGCGACGTGGTCCTTGAAGGCCTGGTCGGCACGCGGGTCGGTGACGTCGTCCCATTCCAGCAGGGTTTTCAGCAGTTCCGGGTGCGACGCGTTGCAGTGGTAGCACTCGCGGTTGTTTTCCAGCACCAGTTTCCAGTTGGCTTTTTCGAACAAGGTGGTCTGGATCGCCACCTTGGTGTTCTCCATGTCGTACGGTTCCATGTAATGGTTAAGCGTCGACAGGAAGTCATCAATGGCTGGCGGATTTTCCGACAGGCTGATGAAGATGTAGCCGCCAGCGGTCTTCACGTTCACCGGTTTGAGGCCGTATTGCTTCATATCGAAGTCGGCGCCCATTTCGGTACCGGCGAACAGCAGGCGACCGTCCAGTTCGTACGTCCACTGGTGGTAGTGGCAGACCAGTTTGGCGACTTTGCCTTTTTCACTGGTGCACAGCCGCGAACCGCGGTGACGGCAGACGTTGTGGAACGCATGGACCACGCCGTCGGCGCCGCGAATCACGATGATCGGGTTCTTGCCGACTTGCAGGGTCAGGTAGTTGCCCTTGGTCGGGATTTCGCAGGTCATGCCGGCGATCAACCACTCTTTCTGAAAGATTTCCTGCATGTCGATATCAAACAGCCGCTCGTCAGAGTAAAACGGCTGCGGCAGCGAGAAAGTGCGTTCGCGCTCTTGCAGCATTTGCGCGGTGGCCTTGCGTGCGGGTTCCAGCGGATCGCCCAGGCTGATTTTTGCGGTGACGTCCATCGATTTGATCCTCAAGGCCATTCTGTGTGGCCGGCGAAATAGTGGCTGATACGGTTTGCTACGCAAGGGTGTAAAGAAATCGTCTTTGTGTGGAGCGAGTGTGGGGCCGGCGCTGGGCAGAACCTTATCCATGGGCGACATGGCCCAATCTGTTCCCGACGCGCAACCCCCGGCAGATGTGGGCTGGTCGCGATAAGTATGTGAATGTCGCAGATAGGTAAATGGGTGGTTCGCACGTTACGCAGAATCGCCAACATAAGGCCGACCATCGGCGGTGGAGAACAGCATGTCCAACAGCTTCCTGAATCCGGTAACCACCCAGACCTGGGCCAATGGTCGACACATCGTCCGTTGCGTCAAAGTCATCCAGGAAACCTGGGATGTGCGCACCTTCTGCTTTATGGCTGACCAGCCGATCCTGTTCTTCTTTAAGCCGGGGCAGTTTGTCACCCTGGAGCTGGAAATCGAAGGGGTGCCGATCATGCGCTCCTACACCATTTCCAGCTCGCCATCGGTGCCTTACAGCTTTTCGGTGACGATCAAGCGCGTGCCGGGAGGCAAAGTCTCCAACTGGCTGCACGACACCCTGCACGAAGGCCAGGAGCTGGCGGTGCACGGGCCGGTCGGGCTGTTCAACGCCATGGACTTCACCGCGCCGAAGGTGCTTTACCTCAGCGGCGGCGTGGGCATCACGCCGGTCATGTCGATGGCTCGCTGGTTCTATGACACCAACGGCAACGTCGACATGGTGTTTATCCACAGCGCCCGTTCGCCCAAAGACATCATTTACCACCGCGAACTGGAACACATGGCGTCGCGGATCGATAACTTCAGCCTGCACCTGATCTGCGAGAAGCATGGTCTGGGCGAGCCGTGGGCGGGTTATCGCGGTTACCTGAACCACAAGATGCTGGAGCTGATGGCGCCGGACTTCATGGAGCGCGAAGTCTTCTGCTGTGGCCCGACGCCGTATATGAACGCGGTCAAGCGCATGTTGGAAGCGGTCGGCTTCGACATGTCGCGTTATCACGAGGAATCCTTCGGTGCTACACCAGCGGAAGCCCGTGCTGATGCGGTGGAACAAGCCGAAATCGCCGCCGACGCGCCGGACATCGACGTGGCGGACCTGCACCAGGTGGAATTCACCGCGTCCGGGAAAAGCATTCGTGTGGCGCCGGGTGAAACCGTTCACGCCGCCGCTGCCAAGTTGGGTCTGTTGATTCCGAAGGCGTGTGGGATGGGGATCTGCGGGACGTGCAAGGTGATGAAGCTGGGCGGGGAGGTCGAGATGGACCACAACGGCGGGATCACCGAGGAAGACGAAGCCGAAGGGTTCATTCTTTCGTGCTGCAGCGTGCCGAAGGGGGATGTGCGCATCGAGTTTTAAGCAACGCCAATCCCTTGTGGGAGCGAGCCTGCTCGCGAAGACGTACTGACATTCAACATTGATGTTGACTGATCCGGCGCTTTCGCGAGCAGGCTGAACTGGTCAAGTAATTCTGGACACCAGTTAAGGTTCACGCAGCCAATTTCTCCATGGCTACCGGCGACCGGTAGTCGTTGTAGCTATGGAGTCTGACNTGAACTGGTCAAGTAATTCTGGACACCAGTTAAGGTTCACGCAGCCAATTTCTCCATGGCTACCGGCGACCGGTAGTCGTTGTAGCTATGGAGTCTGACGTTGTTGTAACGCATCACATAACGCTGCACATCCACGCGTGCTTCATGCTCCGAGCTGTAGCCGTTTTCTGGTACCCACTCTGATTTCAGGCTCCCAAAGAAACGCTCCATCGGGGCGTTGTCCCAGCACTCACCTTTACGACTCATGCTTTGCAGGAGTCCGTGCTTACGCATCTCATTCCTGAATTTGTGGCTGGTGTATTGGCAACCTTGATCAGAGTGAAACAGCACCTCTTTTGGACGACCTCGCAATTGAACCGCCATTCGCAACGCTTCGCAGGTCAGCGTGGCATCGGAAATCATTGAAAACGACCACCCCACGATCCGGCGAGCAAACAAATCCAGCACCGCCGCGAAATACATCCAGCGCTTGCCCACCTTGATGTACGTCACATCGCCACACCACACCTGGTTGATCGCCGTGACATCAAACTTGCGCTTGAGCACATGCGGCGCCACCAACGCTTCCACGCCGGAAGATTTGTACTTGTGCCGCTGCCGCTGATGACTGGCAACACCGGCTTCGCGCATCAAACTGCGAGCCATATGCCGCCCGACACGATGCCCCTTTGCTTGCAGCTCCTTGGAAAGGGTGCGAGACCCCGCAGACGCTCTGGATTCCTTGTGATGCTCGACCAGCACGGCTTTAAGTTTCTCCCGCTCAGGCTTCACCTTGCCTTGGCGCTGACGCCAGGCGTAAAAGCTGCTGCGGTTGACTCCAAACGCCCGACAGCAATTGTTAACGCCGTACTGCTCGTCCAGCTCATTGATCAACGAGAATGATCTTTGGAGTCCAAAAGCAGGAGAGCACTGGCCTTTTTTAAGATTTCAATGTCCAGGTCTTTTTGCCTGAGCAACGCTTTGAGCTGCTGAATCTCTCGCTGATCGGCGGTGATTGCCTTGGCCCCCTCCGGGGTTGAACCTAAGCGCTCTTTGCGAACCTGATCGACCCAACGGCGCAAGGCGGTAGGGCCAATATCCAGACTGGCACAGACGTCGGGAACTGACTGCCCCTCGTCCAGCACCATACTGGCAGCCTTGAGTTTGAACTCACTCGAATAAGATTTACGCATATCCAGACACCTCAGATTTGGGCGCCATCATAGCGCCCGATTGAAGTGTCCAAAATCATTAGGCCAGTTCAG